>NZ_AP028142.1:1200000-1813265 GCF_030297675.1 Polynucleobacter sp. HIN11 | reverse complement strand
ATTTAAATCAAACGCCTAGGGTGTTTAGTGAAAATAATTAGGCAAAACCCGGATATAAAGTTGACGCTATCCTTGCAAATAGAGAAAATAGAGAGTTTTCTTAGGACAAATCATGAAAAGAACATATCAACCATCTGTAACGCGCCGTAAAAGAACTCACGGGTTTCGGGTGCGCATGAAAACTAAAGGCGGCAGAGCCGTACTCAATGCGCGTCGCTCTAAGGGTCGCAAAAGACTAGCAGTGTAATGAATTGAAGTCAGCACGCATCCAGGCGCTTTTGCGAACTAGTCCAGTAAGCAGTGGAGCCTGGGCCATATATGCGGAATCAAAAAAGGATGGCATCCCCGACCTTGGTCTTGCAATTGCAAAAAAATTTGCCAAACGGGCGGTAGATCGCAATCGTCTTAAAAGAGTCGCGCGAGAAATGACTCGCAACAAGACCCATGGTAATTTCGTAGAGCTTGTCATTCGATTAAAAAAACCCGTAGGCGGATCAACGCGCGGAAGACTTCGTAACCGAGAATACCAAGCGCTTAAGAGCCAACTACAAGGTTTGGTTTCATGAACCGATTGCTGGGCTATTTAGTAAGGGCATATCAATTGACATTTTCACCTTTTGTGGGTGGGCAGTGCCGTTTCGTGCCAAGTTGCTCGGACTATGCATGCGAATGCCTAAAGAAACACTCTACGTTAAAAAGCATCGGTAAAATCAGTTGGCGTATTTTGCGATGCAACCCCTGGTCGGCTGGTGGTTACGATCCAGTTGATCATGAGCAGAAGAAACAAAACTTAATTGAAACGAATCAATAACTATGGACATTAAGCGCACACTACTTTGGGCGGTATTAACGATTTCGGGCTTAATGCTCTATAACAATTGGCTTATTTACGATGGTCGCCAAGCGCTCTTTGGCCCAACACCACTAACGCCTTCGAGCCAAACACCAAGCCCATCCAGGGCACCCGAAAGCCTGCCCGCTGCCGCAAACGCAACTCAGCCCCCAGCTGTTGCTCCAGGGCAGGCACAAAAATCAGCTGACCTTCCCAAGACAGAGAGCCTACCCGCTCCTCAGCAATCCCCAGTGTTTAATGCGGCTAATTTAGCCGCCGGTGAAAAACACACCATTAAAAATGATGTCCTAGAGCTCGAAATTAATGCAACTGGCGCAAGCGTCGTCAGCGCAAAACTGTTGAAACAACTAATGCCCGACAAAAAACCGGTCGCTTTATTGCAAATTACTCCACAAAACCAATACTTTGTTCGATCGGGCCTCATCTCGGCGGGCAGCAACGAATTACCCAATCACACAGTTTCCTTTGTAGTGAGCAAAAGCGGACGCGTTGATAACAAATCGTTTGTAACGTTTGTGAATGAGCGTGGCGGAGTTCGTCTTGAAAAAACCTATTATCTGGTCGATGGAAGTTATGTTATTGAGGTCGAACATCGCATTACTCAGCTCAACCAGGCCAATCCAAGTGGCCTGGTTCTCTACAACGAAATCGTACGGGATAGTTCGGCTGTGAGTGACAGTGAGTTCTATAGCACCTTCACTGGCCCGGCGCTATATACCAACAAAGATAAATTTATCAAGATTAATTTTTCTGATATCGAAAAAAATAAGGCGGATATTCCAAAGCAAATACCTGCCGGAGAGCCAGGCTGGATTGCCATGGTGCAACATTATTTTGCAAGCGCCTGGATACCAAGCGATAAGTCAGCAAGAGACGTATACGTTGGAAAAGTTGAGCAAAACCTGTTTCGAATTGGCTTACAAATTCCGATTGCCGCAATTGCAGCGGGATCCAGCCATGTGGAAAGCACACGCTTGTTTATCGGCCCCCAGGAAGAAACGCTTTTAGAAAAAATTGCCCCCGGTTTTGACTTAATTAAAGATTACGGCTATCTCACGGTCATTGCCAAACCCATTTTTTGGCTTTTAGAGCAAATCCACTCCTACGTAGCTAACTGGGGTTGGTCAATTGTTATTTTGACTTTCATCATTAAATTAATTTTCTTCCCACTTTCCGCGGCTAGTTATAAATCGATGGCGCGCATGAAAGAGGTGCAACCAAGATTAATGAATCTCCGCGAGCAATTTAAGGGCGATCCCCAGAAGTTAAATCGCGCGATGATGGACTTGTATAAACAAGAAAAAATTAATCCTTTAGGCGGATGCTTGCCGGTGGTTGTGCAGATTCCTGTTTTTATTGCTCTCTATTGGGTTTTGCTTTCATCAGTTGAAATGCGAAATGCACCATGGATTCTTTGGATTAAGGATTTGTCGGTACCCGACCCCTATTTCATTTTGCCAATCATTATGGCCGTATCGATGTTTGTGCAAACGCGCCTAAATCCGACGCCACCCGATCCACTTCAAGCAAAAATCATGCTGTGGATGCCGATCATCTTTTCGGTCATGTTCTTTTTCTTCCCAGCAGGATTGGTGTTGTACTGGGTGGTTAACAATATTTTGTCAATTGCCCAGCAGTGGCAAATTAATCAAATGTTTATTAAGCGACCTGCCAATTAGGTTGCTAAGGATCGGGGTTGAATGCATAAAAATCCCATTGCTGCGATAGCAACCCCCCGGGGCGCTGGCGGCGTTGGGATTGTTCGCGTTTCTGGTCCCGATCTTATTGGGCTTGCCAAAATATTTCTCGGCTCTGAACCCAAGCCCCGCTTTGCGCATTACTTAGTTTTAAAAGATGCACACCAAGAGCAAATAGATCAAGTTTTATTGTTGTACTTTAAAGCGCCCGCATCATTCACCGGCGAGGATGTGCTTGAGCTTCACTGCCACGGTGGGGCGCGCGTCACCCAATTGGTTCTCAATCGCGTCATGGAGCTTGGAGCCCCCGAAGGGATCGTGCTCGCTGGGCCGGGCGAGTTTTCATTGAGGGCGTATTTAAATGGCAAGATTGATTTAGTGCAGGCCGAGGCGATCGCTGATCTTATTAATGCTCAAACTGATGCTGCCATACGAGGAGCAAACCTTTCTTTGCAAGGGCGCTTTTCTGATCAGATTAATGAATTGATTGATCAAATTACACAGTTACGAATCTTGGTCGAGTCAACCCTTGATTTTCCTGAAGAAGAAATTGAGTTTATTGAGGCCGCCAACGCACAGCAACGCCTTGAAAAAATTATGAACGATCTAGAACAAATTATTCAAACTTCGCGCCAAGGAAAAATTTTGCGCGATGGTATTCGTCTAGCACTCGTTGGCTCTCCAAATGTCGGAAAGAGCTCTTTATTAAATGCATTGGTAGGGGAGGAGCGAGCAATCGTCACACCAATTGCGGGCACGACACGCGATCGAATCATTGAAAACATTTCAATTGATGGCATACCTGTGCATGTGATTGATACCGCTGGTATTCGCGAGTCTAATGATGTTGTAGAGCAAATCGGCGTAGCCCAAACTTGGGATGAAATTGCTAGAGCCGATATCGTTTTATTAATACACGACGTTACACAGGCGCCCGAAGCAAATTTTGTAGACATTGAGAAGGCGGTCAGGGAACGTGTACATCCAGGCGCTCATATTCTGGATGTGATGAATAAGCTGGATTTGCTAGAGGGCCAAAAAGAAGGTCACACAAAAATCGGGCTAGGTGTAAAACAAATTTTTATATCAGCAAAAACGGGTGAGGGCATTAGTCGGCTTCAAGAAACAATCTTACGTTTTGCAGGGTGGGAAGGAAACGCAGGCGGCGGAATTTACACTGCGCGCTCCCGCCATCTTCGCGCCATCGGGCTTGCAAAGGATCATTTACAAAAAGCCATGATGCATGGATTTGGCGGTAATCGTGCCCTGGAATTATTTGCTGAGGAGTTGCATTGCGCTCAAAATTGTCTCGGCGAAATTACTGGAAAACTGCTGCCTGACGACCTATTGGGCAAGATCTTCAGTGAGTTTTGCATTGGCAAATAATCAGTCAATTTAACGTTACACAAATGTTAAAATTGTTATAAATTTTGCGCAGGCATTAAATAATCTTCTTAAAAATTAAACGGTTACGTTTGAGGGTCCCATGAATAAACCAGCCAATCCCGCCACAGTAAATTTGAATGTTCCACCATATGTAAAGAACACAAAATTGATTCAATGGGTTGAAGAAGTTGCTTCCCTAACCCAGCCCGATCAGATCCATTGGTGCGATGGATCTCGGTCCGAATACGATGCGTTGTGTGAGCTGTTGGTTAAGGCTGGTAGCCTCAAGAAGCTAAATCCGCAAAAACGCAAGAATTCGTATTTAGCGATTTCGGATCCAATGGATGTGGCGCGCGTTGAGGATCGAACTTTTATTTGTTCAACCCATCAAGAGGATGCGGGGCCAACCAATCATTGGGTAGATCCCAACGAGATGCGCGCAACTCTAACCCCGTTATTTGAGGGTTGCATGCGGGGTCGCACGATGTATGTCGTTCCTTTTTCAATGGGACCTCTCGGATCCCCAATCGCACATATTGGCGTTGAGCTATCCGATAGCCCATACGTCGCAATTAATATGCGCATCATGACGCGCATGGGCAAATCGGTTCTTGAGTTATTGGGGGCCGATGGCGAGTTTGTTCACTGCGTTCATTCAGTCGGTAAGCCATTGGCTCCTGGTGAAAAAGACGTGGTTTGGCCTAATAACCCAACTAAATATATTGTTCACTACCCCGAAACGCGAGAGATTTGGTCGTTTGGTTCGGGCTATGGTGGCAACGCCCTTTTAGGAAAAAAATGTTTTGCTTTGCGTATCGCCTCAACCATGGGGCGCGAACAAGGATGGTTGGCAGAGCACATGCTGATTTTAGGAGTCACCTCTCCTGAAGGAAAAAAATACCACGTGGCAGCAGCCTTTCCGTCAGCCTGCGGCAAAACCAACTTCTCAATGATGATCCCTCCCAAGGGTTTTGAAGGATGGAAGGTAACCACGGTTGGCGATGACATTGCTTGGATTAAGCCTCGCAAAGATCCAAAAACTGGCCAGGTACGTCTTTACGCAATTAATCCTGAGTCGGGCTATTTTGGTGTGGCCCCTGGCACCAATCGCGAGACCAATGCCAATTGCCTTGACTCATTAAATGAAGATGTCATTTTTACCAATGTGGCGCTCACGGATGACGGCGATGTTTGGTGGGAGGGCTTAACGGAGACCCCACCAAGTCACTTAATTGATTGGCAGGGTAAGGACTGGACGCCTGAAGATGGCAAAGCCGGTCGCTTAGCCGCGCATCCTAATGCACGCTTTACGACTGCAGCGACCAACAACCCCGCGGTTGATCCAAATTGGGATAACCCGGAAGGGGTTCCATTAGACGCGTTTATTTTTGGGGGTCGCCGCTCAAATACAGTTCCCTTGGTTAGCGAGGCTCGAAACTGGACCGAGGGCGTTTATATGGCCGCAACAATGGGCTCAGAGACCACGGCTGCGATTACCGGTAAGGTTGGTGTCGTGCGGCGCGATCCGTTTGCGATGATTGCATTTGCGGGCTACAACATGAGCGATTATTTTCAGCATTGGCTCAATATGGGCAAGAAGCTTGAGGCAGAAGGCGCCACCTTGCCAAAAATTTATTTAGTGAATTGGTTTCGCAAAGATGAAAATGGCAAGTTTATTTGGCCAGGCTTTGGTGAGAATATGCGCGTCTTGGCGTGGATCTTGGGCCGAACCGAAAACAAAGCGGGCGCAACTGAAACACCACTTGGCCTATCGCCAAGTCATGTAGATTTCAATTGGAATGGCTTAGCTTTGTCGCCCGAGCAATTTAATCAATCTATTGCAGTTCGTGCTGATGATTGGAAAGTCGAACTCGAGTTGCATCAAGAGCTTTTTGATAAATTGGCTAAGCGCTTACCAAAAGAACTACTCGAAATTAAAACCAAGATTGCCAGTCGCTTTCAAGCATAAGCAACTTGCTTTCCAAGCCGGTTGATGTTTTAGTGATCGGTGCCGGCATTGCTGGCGCCTCGATTGCTAATCAATATCACCGCCTTGGCATCTCAGTGTGCATTGTCGATGGTGCATCTGGACCTGGTCAAGCGACATCGGCTCATGATGGCGCAATCACGCATCCAGCTCTTGGCCGCACAGCTAGCAGATTACATCGTTTAGCCTTGGCTGCCTATCGGATGGTCGAGCTTGACTGTGCTGGCGCATGGGGCCAGCGCGGTGTTTTTGCCCTTGCTAAGATCGAGGCCCCTTTCGATGAAGAGGCATTGCAAAACAAATTAACTCAATTGGGCATTACGGCTGACATTGGGGAATACATTTCGGCTGAGAATGCTCAAAAGCGTTTTGGGATTGGGCGTGCAGGCGTTTGGTTTCCTGGCGCCGGCTCTATCAATCTAGCGAAGTTATGTAAAGAACGAATTCTGTATTGCAAGGGATTACAGACTATTTGGTCTAAGACCATTGAATCCCTTGAGCGGAAAGGCGACCTCTGGTGCGCTTTGGATAAAAATGGCAGCTGTATAGCGACAGCACAAACAGTTGTCCTTGCAAATGCCTTTGGTGCCCAAGATCTTTTGACCCCATTTGGTCAAAAGCTTTATCTGAAGCCCGTGCGGGGCCAGCTTAGCATTTTTAGAATTGACCGACAGTCCGATTTGTTAGAGTACATCCCCAAAATAAACTTATCCGGTGATGGCTATTGCACTCCTCCGGTTTGGAATCGAGAGACCCAATCATATCGTTGGTTAGTTGGCTCGACTTATGATGAGAATCAGAATTGCACACAACCAAGCGCTGCGAGCGATGAACACAATCGTCGGCTGGCACTGGGATTATTGAGACCACACATAATTGATCCTACCAAGCTAACCGTGACTGATCAATTTGTTGGCGTGCGTTGCGTAAGCAAAGATCGACTCCCGATCATAGGTGCTGTATCGGGTTTACCAAACCTATATGTTGCTAGCGCCCTTGGCTCGCGCGGATTACTTTGGTCAACGCTTGCATCGGCCCTTATTCCGGCGCTTACTCATTCGTCGGATTTTGCTTTGGAGCGACTTGCACGTTTTGGTTTGGACTCTGAATCACTTTCACTCTTATCGCCCGCGCGTTTTTTGGCAGGCGCTTTAGCCTCAAACTCAAAACCAATTTTCCCCTTGGGATCTAAGGCCAGGTAAGCCTTAAAGCCACGCCCGGTTCGATTGGATTTAAAGTTAGTTAAGAGATCAGTTTTACCTTCTTTTAAGAGCTTCTTAATTTGATCAGGGCCCACTTCTTGTTGTAAGACGACTTTGCCAGTTTTAAAGTCACAGGTTTTAGCAGGACCCGTATTGTGTTCGCAAACATAGCGCATGCCATCCTCGTATACCGCACCAGAACATTTTGGACAGACTCCAAGCGCTTCTTTGCCGGTGAAGTCAACGGCTTCCTCATCCTCTCCTCCTGAGTTGCCAAAATCAAACTCGAGCTTGAAGCCTGCGTTGGGATAATCCGCATCATCAAGTGGTATTTCTGTAAGACGAATAATTGCCGCAAAGGGCCTACCCATTTTGCTACGAAAGCCTTGTAACGGTCCGACGGTTTTTTCTTTAAGCAAAGATTCAACTTCTTCGTACTCAAATGCTCGACCGCCCGGGGTTTTACTAATCGTAAAACCGCAGGATTCGCAGGCAAAGCGTCGATAGTTTTCTTTCACGGCCTTGCCGCAATGCGGGCAGGGGGTTTTTAGAGTGGCATAGTCGCCCGGAATGGTGTCGCTATTAAATTCTTTTGCACGCTTGACAATTTTTTGTGTCATCTGTGCAATTTCTTGCATGAAGGTGTTGCGATCAAGCTTGCCTTCTTCAATCAGCGCTAACTTATGTTCCCAGGTTCCTGTAAGGTCGGGTTGGGTGAGCTCAGCAACGTCTAGGCCCCGCAAAAGGGTCATCAATTGAAATGCTTTTGCAGTTGGTATTAACTCGCGGGCTTCACGAACGATGTACTTTTCTGCCAACAAACCTTCAATGATCGCAGCGCGCGTCGCGGGCGTCCCAAGACCTTTTTCGGCCATTGCTTCACGCATTTCGTCATCATCGACCCATTTCCCTGCGCTTTCCATGGCCGACAATAAAGTTGCTTCACTGTAGCGCGCTGGCGGCTTGGTTTTTAAAGGGACCAGTTCAACGGTTTCGTTTTGAACAGACTCATTTTTTTGGACGGGCACTAGTTCATCATCTGCCTGAGACGATTTTCCATAAACAGCCAACCAGCCCGGCTCAACTAGGACGCGGCCCTCAGTTTTAAATTGATGGCCAGACACTTCGGTGATGCGAGTGGTGACTCGATACTCGGCGGCAGGATAAAACACTGCCAAGAATCGACGAACCACTAGGTCATACAGCTTTTGTTCAGGCTCGCTTAGACTTTTAGGCGCTTCGAGCGTGGGGATGATGGCAAAGTGATCCGATATTTTGCTGTTATCAAAAATCCGCTTATTAGGTTTGACCCATGATTTTTTACCATCGCCTTTGAGGATTGCGGTCGCAAAAGGACGGTATTCTTGAGTGTGCCCTCCCAGCTGCTCAATAGTTTTTTGAACGGTATCCAAATAGTCTTCAGGGAGCGCACGCGCATCTGTTCTGGGATAGGTTAGGACCTTATGGCGCTCATACAAGGCTTGTGCAAGCCCCAGGGTATTTTTAGCAGAGAAACCAAAGCGCGCGTTCGCTTCACGCTGCAAACTCGTGAGGTCAAAAAGTTGGGGCGCCAGTTGCGTTGCGGGCTTTGATTCTTCAGAGACGCTTCCCTTTTTTCCTCGGCAGGCGGCCACAATGCTCTTAGCGGCAGCTTCGCTCCAGAGGCGATTTTCTCGCGCGTCAGGATCTGCGGGATCCTTTTTAAAATCAGGATTGATCCAGCGACCCTCATAAACCCCGGCCGCGGCAATGAACTCAGCGCGGACCTCCCAGTAGTCTTTGGATACAAACTTCCGAATTTGTTCTTCGCGCTGGACAACAATCGATAGGGTTGGTGTTTGAACGCGCCCAACCGTTGTTAGAAAAAATCCACCACTCTTACTATTAAATGCGGTCATGGCTCGGGTGCCATTAATCCCCACCAACCAGTCTGCCTCGGATCTGCAACGAGCCGCATCCGCAAGGGGAATTAACTCATCGTCCGAGCGCAACTTACTAAAGCCCTCCCGAATCGCAGTGGGTGTCATCGACTGAAGCCATAGGCGCTCAATTTTTTGCGGAGCTTTGGCGTGTTGGATAATCAAGCGAAAAATTAGCTCGCCTTCACGGCCCGCATCGCAGGCATTAATAATCCGATTTACATCTTTGCGTTTAATGAGCTTTTGTAAGACCTTAAGGCGGGATTCCGTTTTTGCAATCGGCCTCAGATCAAAATGCGGGGGAATCACCGGCAAATTAGCAAAGGACCACTTGCCCCGTTTGACTTCATATTCGTCAGGGGCGGCAATTTCAAGGAGATGGCCTACAGCTGAAGAGATCAAAAAGGCATCACTCTCAAAATACTCGTCATGCTTGGTAAAGCCGCCCAGGGCCTTAGCAATGTCGTTTGCTACCGATGGTTTTTCAGCGATGATGAGCGCTTTTGGGTGCTCAGCGACTAAATTTTTTTTGCTGCTCGACTTTGTACTGGTTGCCACACTATGCCTAATCAAGATAAGTTTTTTGCACCCCTATTAGGGCCAAAAGGAAGACTAATTTAAACGGTTTTTTAAAAGAGCTCGTCTTCACCCCTTTTTTATTATTAGCCTAGGTCTTTGTAAAAAGTCAAACAAATCCCGGCATCCATAAGCACAAGATAGGATAAAACTGTTTAAATTCAATAAGTTAAATCGATTTACTCTCAATGGGGGCGGACATTAGGCAATTCTTCAAGCACATCCTGAACACTCCTAATTAATTTCGCCCCCTCCTGAATCAGTTGGTGAGACCCTTCAAAAAGGGGTGATGTAATCGGTCCAGGCAAAACGAAAACCTCTCTTCCGAGGGAGCTTGCCTGATAAGCTGTAATTAGGGATCCAGATTTCTGGGCCGCCTCAATCACCACAACACCTAAAGATAGAGCGGCGATGAGTCGATTACGCCTTGGAAAATGAAAGCCTTTTGGGCCGGTTCCCGGAGGATATTCTGAGAGTAGTAGGCCATTGGTGGCAATACGCCTGGCCAATTCGCGATGTTCGGGTGGATAGGTTCGATCGAGCCCGCTCCCGCAAACCGCAATGGTTTTACAGCTTGCCCCGATGTCCAAGATGCCTCGGTGTGCGGCGCCATCAATCCCGTAAGCCATCCCAGAAATGATGTGATATCCGGCAAGACCCAGTGCACTGGAAAAGCGCTGCGCTAATAAGAGTCCAGAGGGTGAGGCTTTACGCGCCCCCACCACCGCCAACATCGGCTGTGTCAGTAACCCAATGTCCCCAATATAAAAAAGCCTTTTTGGTGGGTCGCTCAGATCCAATAAGCGTTTTGGATAAAGCGAAGAGCCTTGTGTAATCGATTGAATTTGAAAATCGGCGTTTGTTTGGAGTTGCTTGTGCATCCCTCATTGTTGCGATAGTAAAAAGGCTTCACTAGAGGGCCAAACGGATTTGTTTGTAAGATAATTGAAATATGGCTGTCTTACCCATCCTTCATTACCCTGACCCACGCTTGCATAAGGTTGCCAAGCCGGTAGCTGCCGTAGATGAGCGAATCCAAACGATTGTCGCGAACATGGCACAAACCATGTATGAAGCACCAGGGATTGGGCTTGCGGCCACTCAGGTCGATATTCATGAGCGCATTATTGTGATCGATACCTCTGAGGAGCGGGATCGGTTAATGGTATTTATTAATCCAGAGGTGGTGTGGGCAAGCCCTGAAAAGAAATCATGGCGCGAAGGATGTTTATCCGTCCCTGAATTTTTTGATGAGGTAGAGCGCCCTGAGCGAATTCGAGTGAAGGCTTTAAACCAAGATGGTAAGGCATTTGAGCTTGAGGCCGATGGTTTATTGGCAGTTTGTCTGCAACACGAAATGGATCACTTGCAGGGCAAAGTATTTGTTGAGTATTTGTCACCCTTAAAACAGAGTCGGATTTCAGCAAAACTCAAAAAGCGGGCAAAAGAAATGGTTGGTCTTCGCTAAGCGAGACATCATGAAAATTATTTTTGCCGGCACCCCAGACTTTGCCGCTACCGCATTGGCCGCGATACTTTCAGCGGGTCACGAAGTGGTGGCTGTTCTAACTCAGCCCGATCGTCCTGCGGGACGCGGTTTGCAATTACAAGAGAGCCCGGTCAAACGTCTTGCGAAGGCCAACCATATTCCGGTGCTGCAACCACAAAGCCTGCATTTGCAGAATAAGGATGAAAAGCTGTCAGAGGAGGCCAAGCAGACACTAGCCGCAATAGACCGGATGGATTTCGAGGTAATCGTTGTGGTTGCCTACGGCCTCATTTTGCCTGCAGCATTCTTGGATATGGCAAAGCGTTCGGGTCGCAGGGGCTGTTTTAATATTCATGCTTCGCTACTGCCACGTTGGCGCGGGGCGGCCCCCATTCAGCGAGCGATAGAGGCGGGTGATACCAAGACCGGAGTAGCTATTATGGAAATGGAGCCAGGTTTAGATACTGGCCCTGTCTTAATCGACGAAGCATTGTTGATCACAAATGACGATACTACTCAAACTCTCCACGACCGTTTGGCCCAACTGGGGGGTGAGTTAATTGTTAAGGCCTTGAAATTAATTGCTGATACTACCGACTTAATATTGCATCCTCAGGACCCAAATAGGGTGACCTATGCGCATAAGATTCTGAAGAGTGAGGCAAAACTGGATTGGTCGAGCGCAGCCGAGCTGATTGATCGCAAGGTGCGCGCGCTCAATCCAGCGCCTGGCGCAAGCACAGAGCTTGAGGGTGAGCTTGTAAAAGTCTGGCTTACTCGTATTCCGAAGACCTCAAAAGACGCAGTTGATACAAGACCCGGCACGATTTTGGGAGAGGGTGAGCAAGGGGTTCTGGTCCAATGCGGAGATCGCGCGATTGAGCTTCTTGAGGTACAAAATGCTGGGGGTAAAAAGATCACAGGTCGGCAGTGGTTTTTTGGAAGGCCCAAAGAGAAGACGCAATGTTTTTCCTAAGAAGTCTTGAGCGGATTTCAGGTTGGCCTGTTTGAAAATAATGGAAATAAAGTCATGTTTAATTTAGTCAGCACAGCGATCCTGATGAAGATGGCGCGAACGGGAAGCCATCCTGTCTAAGATCTCCAATCATGATGGGGTCGCTAAACGCAGCGCCCCTCTCGCCCAGCTAATGCTGGAGACTAAAAAAATCGTGATGCAAGTTGTGCACGAGGGGCGTTCATTAAGTACGCTGCTCGATAAATTGAATGAAACAGAGCGACCTGCAATCCAAAGCCTAGCCTATGCAACCTTGCGCAATTGGAATCGCTCCCAAGCGCTCACTTCAAAGTATGTGAGTAAAAAGCCAAGCAAGGAACTTGATGTCCTCCTAACGGTTGCAGCAATGCTGATCATGAATCAAGGGCGCGCTCAAAACCAATACGCGGTTCCAACGATTGTGAATGAGGCAGTGAAGGCGGGCGGGATGTCGCCTAAGACAAGGCATGCCCAAGGGCTAATCAATGCTGTATTGCGCAAAGTCGCCACTGCAGTGCAAAACAATGGCGCTCCGAACATTCAGTTTGGACTTCCTTACCCAGATTGGTGGTTAGGGCGGATTCGGAAAGCATACCCAGAACAGTGGGAGAGCATTTGTAGCCATCAACAATCGCTACCCCCGCTCACCTTGCGGGTCAATCAAATGGTCAATACGCGTGCTGATTATGGTTTGAAGTTAGAGGGTTCGGGCATTGCCTATCAAACCATTGCTGAGCTCGCTGGTGTCCCGTTGGAGAGCGCGGTGATCATTGATGTCCCGCTACCGGTTTCCCAGTTGCCCGAGTTTATGAAGGGGGCTGTATCCGTTCAGGATGCCGGGGCTCAGCTTGCTCCAGTTCTACTTAGCCCACAGAAAGGCGAGCGGCTGCTAGATGCATGTGCTGCTCCCGGAGGAAAGACCGCACATCTTTTAGAGACAATTGACGCTAAACCCGCAGAATTGATTGCGCTGGAGATCGATGCAGACCGTGCAAAGAAAATAGTGCATACGCTTACTCGACTTCGGCTTCTTAATGATCAAGTGCGCGTAATGACAGGCGATGCCGGTCAACAGGATTGGTGGGACGGCAATTTATTTGACAAGATTCTTTTGGACGTTCCTTGTTCTGCATCTGGAATTGTGCGCCGTCATCCTGACATTGTTTTTTTACGCAGATCTGAGGACCTTGCGCGCTTGGTCAAGACTCAACGAGTCATTCTTGAGAATGCCTGGGCAATGCTAAAGAATGGCGGCACCTTGCTTTATCTAACCTGCTCTATTTTTCCTGAAGAGGGTGAAGAGCAGATCGCCCGGTTTGTGAAAGACCACCCAAATGCTTTACGATTAGAAGCACCAGGCCAGTTACTGCCAAGCGAGTATCACGATGGATTTTTTTATGGCTTATTAAAAAAGCATCAACCATGACCACCTTCTTACGACATTCTTTGTGGGGACTGGCTTGCCTGATCGCGGTGTGCGTGACTGGCCCTGCCCAAGCACAAGTCATCAAGGTGAAGCAGGCAGAGTTGGAAAAGGTTGAAAGCGCTTGGTTATTAAACGCCAATTTTGGAATTGAATTACCACCCGGCCTAGAAAATGCCCTAAAAAAAGGGGTAACACTTCATTTCCTGGTTCAGTTTGAATTAACCCGCAGTCGTTGGTATTGGTTTGATGAAAAAGCGGTCAATGTTCAGCGTCAAGTTCGCCTATCGCATCAACCACTGATTAATCAATACCGCATCAATGCTGGAGGGTTGGCATTAAATGCGAGCTCATTAGTGGAGGCATTGCGCATCGCTGGCACGATTGGTGGCTGGAGCGTGATTGAGGCTGCAGCGATTGATGCCGATAAGCAATACGAGGCTGCGCTACGAATGACCTTAGATCTTGGAAAGCTACCAAAACCTTTTCAGGTGGACGCGCTCAATAGTCGAGACTGGTCTTTAAGCGGAGAGTGGTTGCGCTTTCCGTTTAACGCATCGATGACCTCTGTATCGGGGCGTAAATAATGAGCCCTGTATTTACCCTCAGCAATAAAGACTTTATTAAGCGCAGAGCCTTGCCGCTGGTTACTTTATTAAGCGGTCTGATTGCCTTGATTTTGCTGCTTCTCTTATCAACCGCTACATCCAATACTGAGTTCTTTGATCAATATTTCATTTGGTTGTATGCCGCCAATATTGTGGTGGGTATCTTGCTCTTACTCACCATCATTATTTTGGTGGTGGTTATTAGCATTCGTTGGCGCAAGGGTCGATTTGGTACGCGTTTAATTGCGAAGCTCGCCATGATTTTTGCTTTGGTTGGGGTAGTGCCAGGCCTTATTTTGTATAGCGTATCGTGGCAATTCGTTTCAAAAAGTATTGAGACCTGGTTTGACGTCAAGGTGGAGTCTGCTCTGAACTCCGGCTTGGAATTAGGACGCGTGACCTTGCGCATTGCCCAAGAAGAAATTCTGGCGGAGGGAAAGTTTATTGCGGAGCAGGTAGTTCAGGTCCCGCCGGGCACGAGCTCCGAACAGGTGGGAAGCATGATTGCCAAGATACGCAATCAGTTTGGGATACAGGAGGTGAGCTTATTTAATATGCAGCGCACCTTGATTCTCAGCACTGAATCCAGACCGAAACAATTTTTCCCGGCGCCCAGTGCCGAGGTCGTAGCTGAGGCCTTTCAGAAAAACGGCATCACCTTCCTCGATGAAATTGAGCTTACCAAGGGGCAGCCTGGATACCGCGTGCGCGCAATCGTCCCCATTGTTCGCCAAAAAGCGGTTCCAACCAAGACCGGTGCCTCACGATACGTCGACGATAAGTACTTCTTGCAGCTGGTTCGATTCATTCCGGAGCCATTAGCCAAAAATATTTATGCGGTTGAGTCTGCCTATAGCGAATACCAAGAGAAAGCACTGGGGCGTATTGGGCTACGCAAGATGTATATCGGCACGCTCACTCTCACACTATTTTTTGCTCTATTTGTTGCAGTGACTTTGGCACTTCTCTTAGGTCGTCAGTTGGCGCAACCGCTGTTAATGCTTTTACGTGGAACCCAGGCGGTCGCACAGGGCGATCTAAGCCCCAAGCCTGAACTTGATACTGGTGATGAGCTGGGCATGCTGACCCGTCAATTTAATGCCATGACCAAGCAGCTCTCGGATGCGCGCGATTCGCTCCAGGAATCAAAGTCGTTTTTGGAGACCGTACTGGGCAACTTAACAGCCGGCGTTTGTATCTTTGATAACAACTTTAATTTGGCATCTAGCAATCCCGGGGCGGCTAAGATTTTGGGGCAAGACCTGTTGCCCATTACTGGTAAGCCCCTTAACTCGGTTGCTGAGCTGGCTGAGTTTGATGGCGCAGTCCGTGAGGGCTTTGCTACCCAAAATTTAATTACCTCTGCCAAAACAGGGGAAGCTAACAAAGCCGAGTTAGTTTGGCAAAAGCAAATTCAGGTACACCCTGTTAATGAGTACGAGAACGATCTTGGCTCAACCCTATTTGTACGTGGAACCCAACTTTCCCCCAGCCTAAAGATGATTGTGTTTGATGATATTAGTGACGTGATTGCGGCACAGCGTTCGATCGCATGGAGTGAAGTCGCCAGGCGCTTGGCGCATGAGATTAAGAACCCACTCACGCCAATTCAGTTATCGGCAGAGCGCCTGCAGCAAAAGCTCGTTGGCAAATTAAGCCCCGACCAAGACGAGATGATCGAGCGCAGCACTAATACTATTATTGGTCAAGTACAAGCCATGAAGCAGATGGTTAATGAGTTCAGGGATTTTGCTAAGACCCCTAGCCCAACCTTGGGAAGCCTTGATTTAAATGGTTTGATTCAAGAGGTGATGGGTTTGTATGAGGGCAGCAACATCGAGGTTCGTTTGGATTCCAGGTGCCCGCGGGTCATGGGCGACCCAACGCAATTACGGCAAGTAATTCATAATCTCTTACAAAACGCTCAAGATGCTAGTTTAGAAACCAATCGTCCTCAACAACTTATCGAGATCACAACGGAGCTTGTGCAAATTCAAGATGCCGATCAAAATAGATCTGCAGTGCGCATGACGATTACTGATAGTGGGCCTGGTTTTCAGGCTAAGATATTAGCAAGAGCATTTGAGCCCTATATAACAACTAAGGCTAAGGGAACTGGATTGGGATTGGCGGTCGTGAAAAAAATTATTGATGATCATGGTGCAAAAATTGAGATCCGTAATCGCAAACAAGGAGACGATGTATTGGGCGCCCAAGTATCTATTTTGTTTGTAAAGCTTGCTAAAGAGGCGACCTAACGATGGCGAGCATTTTGGTAGTTGATGATGAGATGGGCATCCGTGAGTTATTACACGAGATATTGACCGAAGAGGGTCATACGGTATATCCTGCTGAGAGTGCCAATCAGGCAAGAGCAGTGCGAGAGCAAATGGAGCCCGATTTGGTACTCCTCGATATTTGGATGCCAGACACTGACGGCATCACTTTATTAAAAGAGTGGGCTCGAGATAATTTGCTAACGATGCCAGTGGTCATGATGTCTGGTCATGCAACTATTGATACGGCTGTTGAAGCAACACGTATTGGCGCCCTTAATTTTCTGGAAAAGCCCATCGCGCTCCAGAAGCTTTTAAAGACAGTCAGCAAGGCTCTTGAGCGCGCTCCCCTGAAAAAACCAGACGAACTAGAACCTCAAGCCCAGCCCAAATCAATTGATTTACCTAAAACTACGAATCAGGATGAATACATTAGCGGAATTGCAAAAAGCTACTACTCCCTGCCACTTCGTGAGTCGCGCGATCTCTTTGAGAAGGCCTATTTTGAATACCAAATGGTGGTCACGGGGGGTAGCATGACCCGTATCTCAGAGTTCACTGGCCTTGAGCGAACCCATCTCTATCGCAAGCTAAAAGCACTTGGTATTGATGTCACCAAAAAGCAAGAGTAGCTTGCCCAAGAGCCTCTAATTCTTGGCCAGGTGGCGCAGTTGGTAGAGCAGAGGACTGCTGATCCGTTTTCACGGAAATCCCACCGCAATTTCAAAGATCTAGGCATAGTAAAAATCGGGTGTGCTACAAAATGTTTTTTAAAGGACATATACTTATACGGCTAAATTAGCGGCCATAGTAAAAGATAGACGATTTCCACGCCTACCCACCAGCTTTTGGGTTACCCAATCCCCAGATCTAGGGCGCTAGTTGCGCAGGGAAAGCCAGACATTTTTGCTTAGATTTTTGTAAATCGTGTATCGAAAAGGAGCTGTTAATGAAACTCCTAAAGCTTTTACCTAATAGATTTATTGGCGAATCGTTATCAAAAAAAAGTTAAGAAAAAATATACCATTAACCATCGGGATAAATTATTCTTAAGCCCAAATCATTTTCTTATCTGTTTGCGACGTATTAGAAGCATTTTTATTAAAAGGGTATATGGCACCATCTAAATTTTCAGCATTATCTGAAAAGTTATTTTTTGTATCTTTTCAAATTGGTATTTCATTCTTTTGTCTTTTTTCAAATGCGGCACATTCTGCTCCGTGCACCTCGGTTACCGGCGGAGAAAACGCTACTATAAGTGTAGATTGTGAGCAATTGGTTTTAGATTCTGCCGGAGTAGTAACAATTAATTCCGGAGCGACGGTCTCTGGTAACCAAGCAATTTTGAACTCGACTAATAGCTCAACAACATCCCTAAATATTAATGGAACCATTTCGTCAAGCAATAATCAATCAAGTATCTATATTCAGTCAGGAAGTACCATAAACTCCATAACAAATTCAGGCTCCATTGCTTCAGGGGGTTCGTTTGGGGGAAGTGCTGTTGGCATCTATCTTGAATATCAGCCTCGTACAACCACTATTGCCAACTTTGTTAATAGCGGAACAATCTCAGTGGGTAACGGTGCGATTGCTATTGGTAATGCAGGCGGTGTGATTTCTTTGTTGAGTAATACTGGAACAATTTCAGCTGGTCGTTCAAACCCCACCCTTCCCTATGCAATAGATAACTCTAACGATGGTTTGATAACTACGCTGAATAACTCGGGCACAATTTCTACTGGGGCTGGTGGAGTCGGAATTAATAATAGCGCTACTATCACCACGCTCACTAACTCAGGCTCAATCTCTGCTGGGGACAACGGAAGTGGAATTTATAACATCGGAACTATTGGTACGTTAAATAACTCTGGCACGATCTCTGCTGGCGATGATGGATATGAGATTTACAACCAGGGACTGATCAACACACTTACGAACACCGGCACGATCGCAAGAAGGATTTTTATTACTTGCGCCGACCTTGCGACAGATTGCGACGCTGTTACTAAAGGCTCTGGGAGAATTAACACCCTCAACAACTCAGGAACGATTAGCGGTGATGTGGTTTTATGGATGCCTGCGCCAACGCCTGGCGCGCTACCAAGTATTGGAACGCTCAACAACTCTGGCAGTATGAGCAGCATTTATCTCCAGTATTTGGTTGGCGAAGGAGTTGCCATTGAAACCGTTAACAACACAGGTCAAATTACTAATGGTATTCAAATCCTTGGGGTGATGTCTGGATCATCAGCAGGTATTGGCACGCTTAGGAATAGTGGATCGATTTACGGAGGGGTCCAGATTAGTTTTGTAGGGGTTACAGGCTCTCGCTCGGGTACTGGCATTCAATCATTTATCAATACAGGTTCTGTTACTGGAGGAATCGTTATTGATACTGTTCAATATTACGGTACACCGCAAAGCGGGATTGAAATGCTTACGAATACTGGTTCCATCAGTGGTGGAATATCTGTTTCTTCGATTTCTAGTGGAAGTGTCGGAATCATCACTCTAAATAATTTACAGGGCGGCGCTTCGAGTCCAGCCTTGACTTACTCGGGGATGTTGCCCACCAACTACAACATCATCATTAATAGCTCTAGCTATTATGGGCAATTGGCAGTTACTAGCCCTGTTGGCACCATCACCAACTTCGGTATCTATGGTACCCCATTTATTACTTCACGAACCTATTCCAGCGTTCTAAGCGGAACAGCTCTACCTAGTGGGACCAGATCTGGAACCTATGACAATATGACCTGGTCATTAGTTGAAAATGGTAGTGCAATTGATCTGGTATTCACGGGCGCCTCCCTCATGGGAACCCAACAATCTCTCGTTAACACCGCCTCTGTTCTCCAGGGAACCTTCACCCTACAAAACTCGGTGATGGTCAATGGCTTTACCTATGATTGCTCCCTTTTTGATAAGCGTGGTATTTGCGTGAGTGCGGGCGGTCGCAATACTACCGTTCAAGCCCAAGGCATTAACAACACTAGTGGTTTACTGATTGCCTCATATCGCCTAAACAAGAACAACAGTCGGATCGGCGCTTGGGTAGATCAGAACTTATCCGTGAGTGGTCCAGGTACGGTTCAGTTAGGTAACAGCACCCCCATGATGGGACTCTTTGGGGTATGGAGCCAGCGCTCAGATGGCGTGGGTGCCGAAGTCAAAGTCTCAGCGGCCTATGGACAAAAAGACACCACGATCACCCGACAAATCGTAGGCTTAAGTGAAGCCGGTAGCGGTGGCTCCCAACTCATTAGTCAGGGTGCCCAAGTGGTCGCAAAATATGGCTTTGCTGTGATGCCTGATGTGGTTGTATCCCCATACGCTGGAGTGCGCTACACACAGAACAATATGGGTGGTTATACCGAAGCAACCAGTTCCGCTGTAACAGCACCCCTTACTTACTCAGCCCTGAACACCAATGCCACCACTGCCTTGGCAGGAGCAGAAGCAAGATACCGTGGCATTCCAAAGACCACTCTCTTTGCGAGTGCCGGTGTAGAGACCGATACCAATACTTCAAATGGTTCTTACTCCGCTACTGGTGTCACTGGCTTAACCCCAGTGAACTTCAATCCTAATCCGGTCAAAACAAGACCCACTGCGACTGTTGGTGGTTATTACGACATTCTCAAGAATCAGCGTATTGGTGTGACTGGTATCTATCGCCAAGAGCCATTCCAAGCCGTATCCACCACTACAGTTCTAGCCACATACACCATTGGTTTGTAGTGTCCTCTTAAAAGACAAACAAATACGTGGGCACGAATCCGATTGGTTTAAGCCTCCTTACCCAGTTTGCGTATAATGAGCACTCTTCCGTGGCCTGGTAGCTCAGTCGGTAGAGCAGAGGACTGAAAACGTAGGATAGAGGACTAAAACAGTTCTGCACATTGAGTCTAAGCACAGCAAGACTCACTGCCCAATCGGCACCAAATTTCTTGGATCACTGCGGTTTCGAATATCGCCCAAATGGCATCGACAGCATTGCGTTGGCCAGTCATTTTGTTCTGAATGGAACAAAAAAGCTAATTACTCAGCTTCAAAATGCTATTGTGATTTTTTAGCCGCCTCAAGCAACTCTTTAGGCGATAGATCTGATCGCGTAGAAAATTTAGACTCAAATTCAAACCTAAATTCTTGCATAAGTTTTTCCACTCCTAGGGCACCCAGTTTTCTAGAGATCAAAATAGAAAGCATTATCAGTTTATCGGTGTATGAGACGACTTGAGCCGTCCACTCAACCATTCTCGGAGTTCCTAGCATTCCATGCATATGAAAGTGTGGTGGATTGCCACCATACATCTCCATAATTTGCGGATATGCTCCATGAACATAGCCAGATAGTGTTTTTTGAACTATGCTTGACATTGCTTGTGCATCAGAAGGATTTATTGATATAGACATAGTTCTTGCAATTGATGCGTGAATTTTTTGAGAAGACACAGTATGTCGTGGGTTATGTGCTTCAAGAATATTTTTAGATTCACTAAATTCTTCCTGATAAAAGCTGTCTAAGAATTGCTCTTGACTACTGCTTAATGCATTTTCACCTTCGGGCTTGATTAAAAATAATATTTCGTTACACGCTTCATCAAGCATTCTGCAAAGTGCACCAACTTCTTGGGTATATCCTGACTTAAGCAAGACTAGGCTTGCATTCAAAGTTGAGACAGCCTTCATTCCTTTTAAATAGCAAACTAGTGAATCGGTGTGCTCATCATTGTTTACTCTAAATGTTCTGTAAGGGGCATCTTCATTAAAGTATATTTTTGGAAGAAAGACTTCAAGTTCGTTGTAAAAATAACTTAACCTGTTGAGGGCATTTTCAAGTTCTGCAAGTTCTTTTGAAGACAAGGTATTTTGTCCATTCTTATATTCAACAATTTCTTTGATTCTCCAACTTTAATTAATATAGAGCAATCCCTACAAGCCTGTATCAATCAAGCCTGGGTAGATAGAGGATGTTTAATCCTCTGTTCCAAGTGGAACAAAATTTTGGGCGTCCGATTACTGGACGCTTGATAAATTTATTGAACTTCCTGCAACCCATCCTCATTATTGCCTCGAAGAACAGCTAAATCAGGGCGCTGTATGTCATTGTTGAGCATTCTGTGCCGCAGATTAGCCAGCCCTTCAAGCCGTGGGTAGCGGCCTAATGGGTTAGCAGAGCATGAGGCTGCCTTCGGTTTGCTTTATAAGGCATTATGGCTACCATCACAGAACACGCCATTTTTTGATTGCTTACACCCACAGAAGTAAATGGTCTTTGATTCTGTGGCTACCAATTGCTTGGGTGTAAATTTAGTACCTTGGTGACTGCCATCGCAAAAGGGTTGATTTTTGCTTTTGCCACAGGAGCACCAGTAATAAGTTTTTCCAGCCTCAACAGTTATCGGGTAAGGTGCTTTTTGAGGAATGGTTGGTTTCATGATTTCTAGTGTATAGAGTTGTATTTCAAGATAATTGGAGCAGTTTTAATTTCTTTAAGTTCCAAATAATTTCAATTACCAAAAAATTATTACGATTGATGACGGGGCTTTACCCCCGTCATCAAAAGTATAGCTAGTGATTAATCAAACCGATCTGCATTCATCACTTTCACCCATGCTGCGATGAAGTCATTGACAAACTTCGTCTGATTATCATCTTGGGCATAGACCTCTGCGTAGGCTCGCAATACCGAGTTTGATCCAAATACAAGGTCAACGCGTGTTGCGGTCCAACGCTTTTTGCCTGTGGCACGTTCAACAATGTCATAGCTATTTTTGCCTGTCGGTTGCCATGCATAGTTCATATCCGTTAGGTTTACAAAGAAGTCATTGGTTAAGGCTCCCACTCGATCGGTAAACACACCATGTTTACTACCGCCATGATTGGTACCCAATACACGCATGCCACCAATTAGGACTGTCATTTCATTGGCAGTTAAACCCATCAGCTGGGTGCGGTCCAATAGGAGCTCTTCGGGTGTTACAACGTAGTCCTCTTTGAGCCAGTTCCGATAGCCATCAGCTACTGGTTCAAGAACCTCAAAGGATTCAATATCGGTCATAGCCTGTGTAGCATCCCCGCGACCCGGCTTGAAAGGTACTTCCACATCATGTCCGGCTGCTTTGGCAGCTTGTTCAATAGCAATATTGGCGCCCAGCACAATAATGTCGGCAACGCTCACACCGGTCTCTTTGGCGATCTGTTCATATGCGGCTAGAACTTTAGCCAAGCGTTGGGGTTCATTACCGATCCAGTCCTTTTGCGGTGCTAAACGAATGCGTGCACCATTGGCGCCACCACGTTTATCTGATCCTCTGTAGGTACGAGCACTATCCCATGCAGTGGTAATCATTTCAGTATTGGATAAGCCCGCAGACTTAATTTTGGCTTTGATCAAACTCACGTTGTAGTCTTTACGACCCACTGGAATTGGATCTTGCCAAATGAGCTCCTCTTTCGGAACGTCTGGACCAAAATAACGCGCCTTGGGACCCATATCTCGATGGGTTAGCTTAAACCAAGCGCGAGCGAAGGTTTCCGAGAAGTAGGCTGGATCTTTATAAAACCGCTCAGAAATCTTCCGATACTCGGGGTCTTCCTTCATGGCCATATCGGCATCGGTCATGATGGGATTGCGACGAATCGATGGATCTTCGACATCCACCGGCTTATCTTCTTCTTTAATGTTGATGGGTTCATATTGCCATGCACCGGCAGGGCTTTTCTTGAGCGCCCATTCGTAGTTCAAGAGCAAATGGAAGTAACCGTTATCCCATTTTGTGGGATGTGTGGTCCATGCGCCTTCAATACCGCTTGTGACGGTATCGCGACCAATGCCACGGGTTTTGTGATTCATCCAACCAAATCCTTGTTCTTCAATCGGAGCACCTTCAGGAGCGGGTCCTAAATTAGCAGGATTGCCATTTCCATGTGCTTTACCAACAGTGTGTCCACCAGCCGTCAACGCTACTGTTTCTTCATCGTTCATGGCCATCCGACCAAAGGTGACACGAATATCGTGCGCTGTTTTTAATGGATCGGGGTTACCGTCGACGCCTTCTGGATTGACATATATCAGACCCATCATCACGGCAGCTAATGGGTTTGCTAAATCACGCACGCCCGAATAGCGGCTACCTTCGCCACCGCTTTTTTGTAACCATTCTTTTTCAGAGCCCCAGTAAATATCCTTTTGTGGATGCCAAATGTCTTCCCGACCAAATGAAAAGCCAAAGGTTTTAAGACCCATGGACTCGTAGGCCATATTGCCAGCCAAAATCATGAGGTCGGCCCAGCTAACGGCGTTACCGTATTTCTTTTTGATGGGCCACAAGAGGCGCCGTGCTTTATCAAGGTTGGTGTTATCTGGCCAAGAATTCAAAGGTGCAAAGCGAAGATTGCCAGTGCCGGAGCCACCGCGACCGTCTGCAATTCGATACGTGCCCGCTGCATGCCATGCCATACGGATCATCAGGCCACCATAATGACCCCAATCGGCTGGCCACCATGGCTGACTATCGGTCATGAGCGCTTTCAAATCTTTTTTTAGAGCATTTACATCAAGCGTTTTTAATGCCTGACGGTAGCTAAAAGATGAGCCCATTGGGTTAGTCTTGCTATCGTGTTGATGCAGAATATCGAGGTTGAGGGACTTGGGCCACCAAACCATCGGACCACTTGCTTGTGTGTTACTGCCGTGCGCTACAGGACATACACCCTGAGTTTTCATTGCCTGCTCCTTTTATAAAATTGTGATGTCAATTAATGTTGAATAACAAATGCCCAAATCAATTTCCAGAATTAACGCCCGATATGGACTGAGCCAGCCATATAGGTCGCTAGGAAATAGATCAAGTCTTGCTTACTTAAACTGAACTGCGATTTAATTTTCAAAATCCAACTCATTTGATCCTCGGTGCGATTTGTTCATCAACAAGGGGATTTTGGGCGTCTTGCCAGTATCAGTCCAACTAATTAAAATGATGATTTCAATCTAATTTATCGATTACCAAATGACGATGACCCCAACCCTAAAACAGTTGCGCTACCTAGTTGCTTTGGGGCAGACGCTTAATTTCACGAAAGCCGCGGAGCTTTGCTTTGTTGGTCAATCAACCTTAAGTGCTGGACTCAAAGAGCTTGAAGACACGCTAGGTGTTCAGTTGGTCGAGCGCGATAAGCATTCTGTATCGCTGACTGCCATTGGACTGGGGGTGGCTCAAAGAGCTGAGGCACTCATCGGGCAGGCAGATGATTTGGTGGACTTTGTTGAGGCTTCGTCAGGCGCCATGCGGGGGATGGTGAAATTAGGCGTTATTCCAACCATCGCACCATTTGTTCTGCCGTGGTTATTGCCAAAGATGCGCTCTAGCTACCCTGACTTAAAGGTTATCCCCCGAGAGGACCTGACTGTTAATTTAATCGACAAACTTAGTCGACATGAATTAGATTTCGCTTTAATCGCACTACCGTATCCCACCAGTGGTTATTTGGTGAAAGAGGTCTTTGATGATGAATTCTGGCTCATTGGAAAAGCCGATGACCCAGTTTTAAAGAATAAGGATATCCAACTAACGAACAAAATGTCGGATCAAATCTTATTTTTGGAGGAAGGGCATTGTTTGCGGGAGCACACCTTAAAAGCCTGCAAGCGTAACGAATTACCGCCCGATGCATTAGAAGCTACGAGCTTGCTAACCTTAGTACAAATGGTTGAGTCAGGATTGGGCTTGGCACTATTGCCCGAAATGGCGATTAAAGCTGGTTTTTTAAAACAAACCAAACTTACAGCACGTCCGCTGATTAGCCCCGCCCCGAAACGAAAAATTGCTTTAGTTGCCCGTCAGACAACCGCTCGTATTGAGGAATTTAATGCCTTGGTCAAAATATTAAAAGCCTAGTTGTCTTACGAATTCAAGGTTTCAACTGAATTTATATCGAATTTTTCGATCACCTCTATCAAAACTATTCATTTGACTGATTAATCGGGTCAATCAAAAATGCAATCGTAGATTAAACCAAATGCTATTGGTTGGCGGAGGGCTTAGATCCTTCCTCAACGAGGTAGATCATCTGACGGAGAAAAGTGATGACCCAAGTTATTCTTCGCATGAAACACCGCATGAGTGCAATGCCAATCCGCTTGTTGTGGGGGTTGCCAATCAACCTCATTGGGCTTGCCTTAATCTTATACAGCATCGGTTTGGGGCTATGGACTGCATGGTTGCAATTACACCCAACTGAAACCCAAGCTTTACAGGCTTCATTATTTGCTGGGGGGGTAACAGGCCTAGGCGCTTTGGGTATCTTCGCACTGAAGCGCAGTACGATCACTCAAGGAATATTTGGATTTTTGGCGCTGTCTGCGGGAGCCATGTTTGCAGCTGCGCTTTTATCGTTGCTTATGCCAGCCATCCAAATGAGCAATATTCCTGTGGCGTTTGATATTCTGCTGGCCGTTGTTATCGGTTATGCAGCAATGGCCGCGCTTGATCGGATGTTGCCACACATGCATGCTGCCCCAAATACTTGTGTTGTATTGTCTGCGGATTCAATACGATTGATGGTGATTGCTATTGCCGTCCATAATCTGCCTGAAGGTTTTGCCGTTGGCGCTGGTTATGGGGGTGGTGATGCCTTAGGTTGGGGTATTGCATTATCAATTGGTATGCAGAATATTCCTGAAGGGCTTATCGTGGCGACGGCCCTTTGGTCGATTGGTGCAAGCCGTAGCATGGCGTTTGCGTTGGCTGTAGCTACAGGATTACTTGAGCCGTTGGGCGCAGCTATAGGCATATTCGCAGTAGGCGATAGTGCGCTGCTGCTTCCATGGGCTCTCGCAATTTCAGCGGGTGCAATGATGTTTGTTATCAAGGAAGAGTTGATTCCTGAAGCTCTTAAAGGTACTTCATGTCGATCCGTAATATTTTCTTTTACTCTTGGCTCCCTCGGTATGGCGGCTATTCTGACAATGCTTTGATTTTGGAATATTTAGAATGTCGGTTTTCCCGACAAAATAAATCGGTCGCCCAAACCCCGATCTGAAGCTAAGCTAGCAAGCGTCGCGTAAATGGACGCTGAATTTGCAAAACTTACAGTATTTCTTCGCTCACTCTGCCACCCAAGAGTTGCCCAAAGCCGTCGCATTGCTTGGCGGTGAACTAACCCTCTTCAAACGATCTCATAGCAGTAAATGGCAATGTCGCTTCAAGTTACCCAATGGGCAATGGCACTCAGCGTCAACTAATACAGATGATTTGGTATTAGCCCAGACCCAAGCTGTGGTTATATATGAAACCATCAAGATCAAAGTTAGTGCAGGATTGTCTCCAGTCACCAAAACCTTCAGGCAAGTGGCCGCAGATGAGATTGACCGTATGGCTCAGGCAATGAATAACCAAGTGGGTAAACGCACTTATCGAGACTACACCTTTGCTATTAACAAGTATTTGATTCCCTTCTTTGGAAAATATGAAGTGGGGCAAATTACAACCGAGTTGATCAGTGATTTTGAATCTTGGCGCGCCAGCGAGATGGGCAAGATCCCCATGGCCAGCACCAAGCGTAATCACGCCAGTGCCTATGCCCGAGTAATCAATCTAGCTAGAGACCATGGCCTTGTTGGCATTAATCAACCAGTGCCCATGTTAGATGCCAAAGGACGAGCCAGCCAAGCAAGACCCGCGTTTACCGAACAGGAAATCACTGAGTTATTGAGCTATACCCAGACCTGGCAACGGAGTTCATACACCATGCGAACCGCCCACATGCGAACCCTGTGCACCTACTACATTGAGTTTCTGGTCAACACGGGTGTTCGGCATGGAACAGAAGCATTACCACTTAGATGGCGACACTTGCAGTGGCACTGGATCGGTAACCGCCGGTATTTGCGGATTTGGGTGTCGGGTAAGACGGGTCCCAGATATCTGATTGCAAAAAATGCCGTGATCCGGGTGTTTGAACAGATCATTCGTTGGCACAAGCTGCCCTATTCAGGATTGGCGGCTGTGATTGAGGCCAAGTTAGACGCCTTGATATTTCGACTACCTACGGGTGAGCAAATAAGCAACATGGAAAATATCTTTCGTAACTTAATGGTTCGCAGCCACATGCGCACAGATGGCAGCGGACAGAACCGAACTCTATATAGTCTGCGCCACACCTATGCCACACTGGCCTTGGCCAAGGGTGTGGATATACACACATTGGCCAGGCAAATGGGCACTAGCGTGGGCATGATTGAGCGGCATTACTCGAAGTTGACCCCAATGATGAATGCGGAGAAGTTGGCTTAAATTTTGCCTAATCTTCAACTGAGGTCTCATAAATATCGTATTGCTCACTTTTGCTCCCAATATCAATCAGCTCCTGCCATGAGATTTGATTGTATTTCTCGTAAGCCTCGTTTTTTGAAGTAGCCTTTATTTCAACGCTACCCAAAACCTCAATTGTGTATTCAATGGTGTAGATAATCATTGATACCCCACTTTCTTTCGCGAAATATGCTCACTCTTGCATATGCTTAGAATTACTTGATGAGGCTTTTGTGGGCGCTCCAGATTGCTTAAATCAATTTTTCGACCTGATTTAAAGTCAACCCAGATTACATTGGATAGTTTATTTTTCATGATGTTCTCTCATATAAAGTTGTTTGATTAAAAAACTACCGTCTCTGCAGCGACGGCAGCTTCTTATACTGTTACAGTTGTCTTAGCATCTGCTTCTTTGACACGCTCAGCGGTCTTATAGGCAGCATTTGCTTCGGCACCAAGATCCCATAGGTCAGGACGCATTTCAATATCCTTGTAATGCTTCTTGGTTTGCTCGTACCGTTTGTTTTTGCGTTGGGACAAAACATTGCGGACATTCTCGTCAACTAAGAACTTGATGGGCAATCGAGCGCATAGCTCATTGATGGCCTTTTCCGCAGCACGCCAATCGGTATCATCAGGCACCTTGGTAAAAAGCAACTTGGCATACACATAGCCCGAGTTCTTTTTGTCATAGCGCATAACACCTCGAATATCAGAGATATCCTTGGTGCGTTCTAACATTTTTTGCAGACGCGAGCCGGTTAATTCAGACAGCCGGACTCGTCCCTTGATGATGTTCTCAAACTCCGTAGCCGGAATTTGAGTTATCAAATAAATGTTAGTCCAGCTGGCTGGTAACTGATTGGCATAGTCGATAAAACGCGGATAGACTTTGCCAATGGCTATGAATTTACGGATCGTGCTGCTGTAATCCTTAAATCCAATGGAACGACAAAAGTCGCGAAACTCCAAATCACCCAAGGTTTGGTTTGCCTCATACACCACCCGGCACATCTCCAGCGTCGATCGCGCTGTTTTCTCAGCACCTTGCTTAAAGGCCAGAACATACTCTTCTAGCTTTTTGGGCTTGATTTGCTGATCATGTGCCAATGAGTCCACGAAGGTGATCTCATTTTTATAAGTGATCGCTGGAGGTGGCGTTACTTGAATGCCTGGGTTTTGCTGAGACTTGGTTGGTGAAGCCTTAGAGCCCCCCGAATCCAGTGTTACCTTGGCTTTTTGTGGATCGATCTTGATGCTCGGATGCGTTTCCTCACCCTCGATCGTAAAGTGCTTCTCAAAGGTATTAGACATACCAATACTCCTTTTAAAAATCAATCAAGCGGTTGTGGCGAAATGCCTAAAGTGCTCAATTGACCAGAGGGATTATGGGAATTCTTGATGGATCTGTAAAATATACAAAATGAGTACGAACTTATTTTGTATAAGCTAAAACTATCAAGAAATGGCTAAATTAGGCTTTAATTTCGGGGATCGTTGGAAAAACCTCAATCAACTACCTACTGTTGAACATAACCTTTATTTCCAATACCTAATTGTTAGCCCAAGTTATTGGAAGGCACACCTAATTAGAAAGGGTGAACTGAGCTTAAATGACAAAACATTGCCCAAAGATATCAAGGCTGTTCTAAAAACATATGATCAATTTGGGGATATTTTCACCACACCATTTGAAGTGTGGTGGGAGCAGACAGGCTGCAATCTATTCTATTCCGATGCAGACCTGACCACACTAAGTCTTACTTTAGATATCACTAAACCTAAACAAGCATTGATGGAGCAAGTAGATTTAAAAATAAGTGAGGCGCAGAAACGGCAAAAGAAATCTAAAAGGGCCAAAGCATTTTTAGAGGTTAATAAAATTCAACCCTTTTCACTTTTCGAAAAGTTGCAATTGATTGAAGAAAAGGCAAGCGCCTATTTGGATGGAAACCCAGGGCTGGAAAATTGGCGGATTGCATTATCTGCAAATTTGCAAACCAAATGGAAGCGCGGAATTAAAGAAGATTCCAAACTAACAGCTAGCAACGAAAAAGCCAGGGCATATTTAGGAATGTTAGTGAGCAAAAATATTGCTGAAGCCTTGATTGTTGCTGAAAATGCAGCACGTGGAAAATTTCCATCCAAACAAAAACCTCTTTTTTATATGCATTTTGATTTTGATCATTTATCAACGCTACTACGTGAGCGCTTTATTGAGGAAGTGCAGTATATGTGGGATCGATCAACAGAGGATAAGACCATTCAACATCATGACTACACAAATGTCATGATGAAGCAATTACAAAAGAAAAGACGTGCTCGCAAACGTTTCGAACGGTTGGTTGAGCAAGAGATTGCAAGAAGACAAAAAGAGTCAAGCCTGCCATTAGATTAGCTCAACCGCATTTCTCTTCATCTCATCGTTCGCATCCAAATATTTCATGGTTACTGCAATGGATTTATGGCCTGCTAGGCTGGCCAATATACGAACCCCAATACCTTTATTGGCCAATGTGGTCAAAAACGACCTTCTTCCTGAGTGACTGCTGGCTCCTGAGATGCCAGCAGCGCGATAAGTCCAAAAGTACCACTGGCATAACCCATTGGCCGAAAAGCCTACACGATTAGCACTATGAAAAAATGGCAGTTGTGGCAAGCGTGCATAGCGTGTTGCTATATAGGATTGCAATTCTGTCTTTAGTTTTTCTGGAATAAAAACTGTTCTTGGATGGCGGCCTTTGGTTTGCGCGGCACTTAGGCGAATCTCGCTTTTGATGGTGCCATCGTCATTGAGGACATCGCCCATAGTGAGTGCGGCAATCTCACCCACCCGCATGCCTGACCAAAAGCTAGTGAGTATTAGTGCGCGGTCCCGCTGCGCATATTTTTTGGTCGAAACGTAGCGTAATACTTCATCCAGTTCTGCAGTAGTTAGGGTTTTTGCTTGAGCCATTTAATTGTTCCTTGTTTAAATAAAAAACACGCTTTAGTTTGTTTTCTTTTGCAAAAAAGGTCGACCGAAATTTGACTCAAAAAGACCTTCCAAGAATCAATGACTTAAAGAAAACTGCACTTTTATGTGGTGCTAGTTCAGCATAGATATTTAGTCAAAAACCCCGCCAATCATTAACTGATCGTGGGATTTAGACAACAGATTGCAAATAAACCCTCAAAATCCGCTTGTAAGCTATTTGCATGCCTTCTAGCTACTAGGTGCTGTGATGCCCAAAGATCATTGCGCATAGGCGGTTTTTGAGGGGGTTTCGTATAGCTAGCGTTAGCGCATTACATTAAATCAACGTTTGCAGCTATGAACACAGGTTTATTTGCGCCAGTTACTTTGCAGTGATGCACATTCAGAGTCCATTCATCTTGGGTTTGATGGATAGGATCGTCGATCTTGATAAACAGCTCGCGAGTATTGGGTGAATACACGCTGTAGCCTTCAGCCCGTTCTTTAGATTTGGTCAATGGGTCATAATGAACCAACCATGAGAACAGCATGTCCTTCTCTTGAGCAATGCCGGAGTTGATCAAATCATTGATGACCCGGATTTGTTCATCTGTCTTTGCTTGTGTTTCCCACTCGCGATAGGAAAAGTAGTCTACTAAGTATTTTTGATTGGGATCATGCAGTTCCACAGAGCCGTTATAAACAGCCCTGCGAAACAAACCTTTACCAAATGTGGTGTTGAACTTCTCGTTAATAAATCCTCGAATCGCTATTTCTCTCATATCGTTCTCCTTATTCAAATTGATTGAGTTCTCGTGCGGTTGCTTGAAGCTGGTTGTGCTGGTTACAAAAGGAGTCGAGATCAAAAGATCGTTGCAAGGAGTTGTGTTGCAGATCTCAAAAGAGATGTTGCACGTGCTGTCGCTAGTCAGAGTTACTCATTTGCCACTCCAGTAACTCCTTAGTAACTCACTTACGCAACTACTTTATTTCTTGCGACCAAACTTTGTAACCAAGCAACTCGCAAAAGTATTTAGTCCGCACAAAGAAAACCCCTACTTTTCGTGGAAAAAATGAGGGGTTTTGTGGATTAATCCAAAAAGAGGTCGACCAAATCGCGCGATCGAAAACAAACTACATGTGCCCATTAACCCAATAGGAGAAAGAAGATGAGCACATTAAGTAACTTAAAGTTGGTCGCAGTAAAAAAGCCACGTAACATACCTGCCATTGTGATTCGTAGAAACAAGCTGGCCACCAAGCTGTGGGAGCAGATTAATTTGGCACAAAGCCAGCTCGATGGCAAACCGTTCGTGGTCATGAAATACCGCTCAATCAAAGACAGTGAAACAGGGCTGCGCAAGCAAGTGGAAGTGCCCAAGCGCATCAAGCCCTGGTGGTTTCAGAGCGAGACTGGCAAAGTCTGTGTGGCCGTCAAATACGGCAGCTGGACCATTGAATTAGCCAAAGGCAAGCCCAGTGTGGAAGTGGCAAGTGGAGAGGAGTTGGTCAAAGCATTGACCGCCATCAAAGCTGCAGTGGAAGCAGGTGAGTTAGATGCTCAAATTGAAACTGCCAGTGCAAGTTTGCGTAGCGGATTTAGACGTTGATTGCGAGGGGCGCTGCAGGCGCCCCGGCAGTCGGGACAGCCCAGTCCCGACGACCCGGCGCAGCTCAAGCCATAGACACCAGCACTGAGCTCAGTGCAGGCTTTGGTGTCCGGGCGTTCGGGCTTTTTCAGCCCCACATGGGGCGAGTTTTGAAAATGCCCGATGAGGCGAAGCAACCCATCACAAAGGTGGGCCACATTGGCAGGAACCTTTGTGACTGATTTACATAAGCGTCTAGATTTGGGACGCTGGTAATTCGTATAACTAAATATTTGTATGAAGCAATTTCGTGCAACCGTTCGTGCCAGTGGATTGATAGTGACCACCATCGTGTTTGCTGAGAACGTGAACTTTGCAATCAAGATCCTACAAACCCAATTTGGTGTTCACAACGTGCTGGGTATACCTACCCAGTTATAGCCATGATCATTCGAGAAATCACAGCCGCAAAGCCACCCACACCCGAGCAACAGCGCATCAAAGCACTACAAGCTCAGGCTAAACGAGCACAGCAGGCAGTCAAAGCAGAGCGTGCTCGACAGAAAATTGCTGCAGGTCAGCGGAGTTTATCCATGGTTCGAACAAATGCCGCGTCATAGAGTAGAGGATTCAGATATCTCTGCCCGTTGTTCCATGTAGAACACCGTCAGCAGGATGGCGAACTCCCACCCCAACAGGATCCACAGCGCGCTCAAGAGTCAACACAGTTAACACATTTATCAAGCTCTACAGCAGTTTGCGTATAATGAGCACTCTTTCGTGGCCTGGTAGCTCAGTCGGTAGAGCAGAGGACTGAAAATCCTTGTGTCGGTGGTTCGATTCCGCCCCGGGCCACCAAAATGCATCAAAACCACCTTCGGGTGGTTTTTCTTTTTACACAGCAAACAAGAGCTTCATCATTATTTAATGGTGTAATAAGCGACAAGAATTACTTATTGGAGAGCTCGTAATGAGAGAAATTTCAATTGATGATTTATCTTCTTTTGGTTTGTTGATCGGATTTATCGTAGTCTTTTTCATATTAATCGTGTATCACGGACTATGTTTGTGGGGTGCTCAATCTATATATCACCGGCACGCTAAAACACTGATTGCCAAAAATCAATACTTCAGAATGGAAATTTTTTTCTTCATGGGCCTATCCGCCCTTGCCTTAATTCATTTAAGTGAAATTGGAATACTTTCTATATTGGGACTAAAGCATGGAGTAGCAACCAGTATTGATCACGCAATTTTTGTGATTGGTAGTATTTACACGACTATTGGGGCAGAGGGGGCCGTTTCAAATTTACCAAGCCGATATCGCATTCTTGCTGTGGTTCTCTCTATGAGCAGCCTTTTTTGTTTTGCTTGGAGCACGGCCGTAATGATGGATATGATGCGAACTTATCGCAATATAAGAGCGATTAACCAAAGCCCTGAATCTAGTTCTAATTAGTTCAGAGAAGTCATAGGATTTTTAATACCGACTTATCAAAATATTAACCATATGCCACTCTTCTAGATCTTTTGGGGTTACGTTAACGTCTTTAGCTTATCTAGGATCTCAACATGCTACTAGTAACCTCCATCATTGCTGCTACTCTGACCATTATTTTTATTAAGCTATCTTTCAATGTGATTAGTTTGCGCAGAAAGAATAAGGTTGGCTTGGGTAGTGGAGGCTACGAGGACTTGGAGAGGGCAATTCGTGCACAGGGCAATTTTGCCGAATATGTCCCTTTCGGAATTATTATGATTGCCTGTTTGGAGTTAAACGGAGCACCGTGGTGGTTAGTTCTTGCGCCAGGAATTTTTCTGATTATTGGACGTTTAATTCACGCTAAAGGTATCAATACTCCGCCTCCAGATTTCAGTTTGCGTGTGCTCGGCATGAAATTTACATTCAATACATTAATTGCCCTAGTGGTCTTGAATTTATGTTGGACCCTCTATCAATTGATGATTTAGGCGCTCTGTTTTAAATAAACACTATTGACTGGCTCAACCTAAAAACTAGAGGGTTATTGTCTCCGGGTAGATGGCTTCCCCATACAATGCTCAAAAATAACCTTTGGGACATTTATGCGCCTTTTAGCCATCATCATATCCACCATTTCACTGTTAACCGGTTGCGCGTTACATAACTATGGAGATGACCAATTTCAATTGAGAATGGCCGCCCACGGAAAAGACATTATGTGGGTACCCACGAGGGTTGATACAGCAACGCAGATGCTCGTACTAGCGCAAGTAAAGCCTGGTGATATAGTCTATGACCTTGGCTCGGGTGATGGCGTCATTCCAATACAAGCAGCCAAGCGCTATAGTGTTCGTGCCGTTGGAATTGAATACAACCCCGATTTGGTTGCGCTATCAAAGCGCAATGCGATTCGTGAGAATGTACAAAACTTGGTGACCTTTAAACAGGGCGATATTTTTGTAGAAGACTTTTCATCAGCAACAGTTCTAACTTTATTTTTGGGTGAAAGCCTAAATTTAAGACTGATGCCAACGATTTTGAAGATGAAACCTGGGACTCGAGTGGTTTCCAATACATTTCGGATGGAATCTTGGATTCCTGATCAAGAGGTGTCGGTCAGATCGAGCGAGACCACGATTGGCACATTAAATGAAACCATTTATTTATGGATCGTGCCCGCAAATATTGATGGCACATGGGAGTTTGCGGGTTTGCCTGGCTTAGATAAAACCGCAATTCGGTTTATCCAGAAAAAGCAGTTCTTTGATGGCAGCATTACCTCACAAGGTAAGCGCTCTATTGCATTTGAGGATGGCCGAATTCGGGGGGATGGGATTCGGTTTGATTTTGAGAGCAATGAAAAAAAATATTCGTTTAATGGACAAGTGAATGGATCTCAAATGCGGGGCACTCTCAATGGAGACCCCAAATTAGTCGTTGTTGGCAAGCGACTTTAGCTGGCTGTATTCATGGTGGATTGATAGAGTATGTTTTCATTCGCCAATCTTTCTATCCCTGTGATTCAGGCGCCAATGGCTGGGGGCATTACCACCCCAGCCTTGGTTTCGGAGGTTTCTAATGCGGGCGGTTTAGGAAGCTTCGGTTTTGCTTATAGTTCTCCCGAAACAATTGGCCACGACCTAAAGCTTGCACAGTCATTAACGCAAGGCCCGATTAATGCCAACTTTTTCATATTTCCAAGTGCCGAATTACCTGATTCAAAAACGATAGGGCAGGTAATTGAGCTTCTTCAAGAATTGACTCCTGATATTGATTTCGTTGTTCCAAAACCACCCTTTTTCCCCGATCTTGAAACGCAATTAGAGCCCGTTTGGCAGTTGCAGCCAGCGGTTCTTAGTTTTCATTTTGGTATCCCGCCTGAATGGCTTATGCAGCGGGCCATGGCGCTTAGTATCGCCATCGGAATTACAGCAACCAGTCTTGAGGAGGCGCTAAAGATTGAGCAAGCGGGTGCCAGCTTTATTGTTGCTCAAGGCATTGAGGCGGGCGGCCATCGCGGAACATTTGAGATCGATAGTCCTGATGAGCGTTTATCAACATTTGATCTTTTGCATCAATTGGTCAAGCGCTGCACTATCCCGGTGGTTGCAGCCGGCGGCATGATGAATGGCCGTGATATTCGAAAGGCCTTGGATCTTGGAGCAAGTGCTGTGCAAATGGGGTCCGCATTTTTGTGTTGCCCTGAATCGGGAGCCTCTTCTGAATATAAGGCCCTTCTCTTAGACGAGAATCCGCGACCAAGTATTTTTACAAAAGGCTTCTCGGGGCGCTGGGCTCGGGGGGTTGAGAATACGTTTACTCGCCACATGGATGCTAAGTCGACATTACCGTTCCCAATCCAAAATACACTCACTGGCCAATTACGCCAAGCAGCAGCCCGCTCACATAATGCAGAGCATCAGAGTCTATGGGCTGGCAGCGCTTTTTATAAAGCCCGAACTCTTACAGTTGGTGAGCTCATGAAAGCGTTGCAAATTGAGTTTGTGAGCTAGAAAGCATTAAGCATCAGCCCATTTTTAGCAGGATCACCCCAAGCAAAATTAGCGCAACACCAATCCAGCGAATCGGAATATTAGGATCACCAAAAACTAAAACTCCGAGAGTAAACGTACCCACAGCTCCAATCGATGTCCAAACTGCATAGGCGGTTCCAATCGGAATCTCCTTTAGTGAGTACCAAAGCAGCACCCCACTAAGGGCCATGCTGATTACAGCAATACCAATGCCCCAAATTTTCATATTGGGAAGATCGGCGAGTTTCAAACCTAAGGGCCAGCCTATTTCACAAGCGCCAGCGAGAAGTAGTGAGATCCAGTAAATACTCAAGAGTAATTAATCATCCATGTATGTGAATTACGCTAGCATAGCAAAGATGAAAATATTGATCACTGGCGCCATGGGATTTATTGGGCGGCATTTAGTAAGTCGCCTATTAGAGGAGGGTTACTCGATCAGTGCCACCGCCAGATCTGAGGCGGATGCGAAATCTTTAAATCGGCGTGGGGTCAATACGACCCAAATTGATTTTCTGTCGACGAATGATTTGCAATCCTTAGTTCGTGGTCACGATTGCGTGATTCATTGCGCGGCCCATGTTGGGCTATGGGGCCCCAAATCGCTCTATCAGAGGCTGAATATTCAGTTGACGCAACGACTGCTTGAGGCTGCGACTCAAGTGGGCGTTGGTAAATTTATTTACATGAGCTGTGCAAATGTGGCGCTCAATGACTCGGTGCCGATCGAAAATGCTACAGAAGACGTTCCCATTTGCCATCAAGATTCATTGCATTATGCTCACTCAAAAGCACAAGCTGAACAATTGGTGCTATCGAGCGCATCAGAGCGTTTTACCGCAATCGCATTGCGACCCGCCTTGGTTTGGGGTAATGGAGACATCATCGATCGCCAAATCGGACCCGCGGCAGATCGTGGACAGTTTGGTTGGTTTGGTCACGGTCGCTATCCCTATTCCACCTGTTATATCGGCAATTTATGCCAAGCAGTCTTGCAAGTTCTTATAGCAAATGTTCCTAGCGGAGCATTTTTTATTCGGGATGAGGAGCAAATGACCCTGCGCGAATTTCTGAGTGCACGACTTGAGGCCAGCGGCTATGCAGTACCAACCCTATCGATCCCACTATCGCTTGCTTGGCCTTTGGCACGATTTACAGAAAATGGATGGAATTATTTGCCACTCAAAGGAGACCCACCACTTGTACGTGAAGCAGTGCGTACTATGGGCTATCCATTTTCCGTCTCCATGAATAAGGCAAAAATTGCATTTGACTACCGCGCTCTATATTCGGTGGCTGAGGGGATGGCGGCAATTGAGAAGGGCGCCAATAAATCGCTGAATATTTCGTAATACGAAATGGTGTGCTGAAAAATGAAACAGGCCTTACAAAAAACCCATCCGTAAGTAATGCTAATAACATAAGCTTTTGATTTATATAGATTTATTTTGTAATTTCCTATGCTACATTGATTCCATCTAATTATTTTTTTACTTTTGGAGGATCTATGAATAGCAAGCTGGTTGATGAAGCGCCGTATCACCCTGGTTATGAGGATGCGTCTTTTGAGCAGGTTGAGAACCCATTAATGGCTGAATTAGCTCAATACCGCAAAATGAATGAGCGCTATATTGAAACTGCCAAGAAAATTGTTGAATTTTTAGGGGCTGGTAATAAAGCCGCGGCTTAAGCACTCTTTTTTCAAACAAAAACCACCTTCGGGTGGTTTTTTGTTATCCATTAAATAGAGAGAAATTGCTCAAAATCGCAAGGAAACCTTTCCATAGATGGACCAATCATAGGACTTAAAGGTTTGAACTACTTGCTTACTGGCCCCAACGGCAAATAAAAGATGTTTGCTGATGGAGTGTGTCACCATCGCATCAAGTGGTACAAACCAACCACCACCTGCGGTGTTATACAGAATCCCGTTTTCATCCCAAAAGCGGATTTGAGTTCTTGGAGTTAATTGCAGGCCTACGGTTGGAAAAAGTTGCAGCGATCGCAATAACGGTGGTTGCGATGGATTAACTGCAAATGAATTATTTTTGCTATCAAATCCATACATGTAGCGAACAAGCGGAGAAAAATCAGATAGTAGAGATTGACTAGGCGATTGCGGCACAAATGATGCGCTCACTTGTGGGCCAACCGCCCACTGGCCATTATTACCAAACGGAAAAATAATTCGACCGCCTAGGTTTAGATTCCATTTGGGGAAAAAATCAGGTGGCATACCCCAGATGGTGAGCATCGTATTACCTGCACTAAATTGACCACTACTTTGACCCGGGGCTGCTGGCCCCCAAGTGGAGTTGTAGGCAGTGTCAATCCGCATCATGCCCTTCCATTGATTAATCGATAGTGGTTGATAGAATCGAAGTCGATAAATATCGCTCAGATTGCCATCACCATATCCATTTTGATAAACCCATAACTCTAAAATCGAATCCTTGCTGTAATTAAACGAATCAGTTTTTAGTCTTAAGAGATTATCTGGTTCTCCCGCAGTATCTTCATCTTGAGCAAAGCTGCACTGAGTAAACAAAAAAGAAAATACACAGAATAAAGTTCTACAAATTCTCATAACTTCATTGACATATATATGAGGGAATAACAAGATCTTGTATATTAGACTTCATTGCCACCAAAGGTATAAAAATGGGTAATCACAATTCAAAGCCCGATCTTGAGCGATTGTTTGAGCAAAATCGCCAGTGGATCGAATCGGTGACAAAAGCAGATCCAGATTATTTTTCACGATTGGTTGATCAGCAAAATCCTGAGTATTTATGGATTGGATGCTCGGATTCGCGGGTTCCCGCCAATCAAATCGTCGGACTTAAGCCTGGTGAGGTATTTGTTCATCGCAACATCGCGAACATTGTCGTTCATACCGATTTCAATGCGCTGTCGGTCATTCAATTCGCAATTGATCGCCTAAAAGTTAAGCATATTATTGTGGTTGGCCATTACGGTTGTTCAGGAATTGCTGCTGCCATGAATAACACCCGCATTGGAATCGCCGATAACTGGATTCGACACATTAAAGATGTGCACGATAAGCATCATCATGAGCTTTGTGCCATTGAGGAGGAGAATGCTCGGTTAGATCGTCTTTGTGAGCTTAATGTATTAGAGCAAGTAATCAATATTGGACAAACTAATATTGTGCAAGATGCTTGGGCAAAAGGACAGACTATTTCAATTCATGGATGTATTTATCGATTGCATGACGGCTTACTTAAAGACCTTCATACTAGTATCTCTGGTCCCCAAGAGCTGCATGATCGATATCATGCACAGTTAATTAGTTAAGGACAGTCATGAGCGTTCATGTCATCGGAATATTTAAAACACAGAGCCCTAAAGACTTTGATGATTATCGAGCCCAGGTTAGTGCAACGGTCGAGCTGTATGGCGGCAAGATTTTACGCAGAGGAGTTTGCGAGAAACCGTTTTGGAACGAGTTAAACGCCGCAGCTTTTGATACGTTTGTTGAGCTTAGTTTTTCAAGTCTAGAGGATGCAAAGCGCTGGGCCGGCAGCCCTGAATACGCAGCATTGCTTCCAGTGCGTGAGCGAGCAATGCAATTGACACTTTTCCCCCTGGTGGTCTAAAAGCGCTCTTCTTTGCCTAAGATGCGCCACTGCCCGCTTGGCAGTGATCCGAGACTTATTTGGCCAATGCGGATTCGTTTTAGACCAACAACAGTGAGCCCAACGAGCTCACACATGCGACGAATTTGTCGTTTACGACCTTCCCGTAATACAAAACGAAGTTGATCTTCATTTTGCCAACTTACTTTGGCTGGTTTTAGTGCCTTACCATCAAGCGATAGCCCATGCTGCAAAGAGCGCAAACCCGTATCCGACAATTTGCCGCTGACACGAACCAGATACTCTTTTTCAATCGGGCTATCCTCGCCGATTAATAGCTTGGCAATCCGCCCATCTTGGGTAAGTACTAATAAACCTGAGGAATCAATATCAAGCCGTCCAGCAGGGGCGAGACTTTTAAAGATGGTGCGCTCGGTTCGTTGAGGTGCGTTCGCATATTGATTTTCAGGGACGATGAGGGACGCTGCTGGCTTATATTGCCCTTCATCATCTAAGTGCGAAATATAGCCTACTGGCTTATTAAGCAAAATCGTGAGGCGTTGCTCTTGTTGGCGTTTAGCGCCAGAGCGTAACTCAATCGTTTGATGCCGAAAGGCTCGCGTACCTAATTCTTGAACAACCTCTCCGTCAACGGTTACCAGTCCCTGTTCAATATAAGCATCTGCTTCCCGCCTTGAACACAAACCACGTTCGGATAGTAGTTTAGAAACCCGAATTTTTTCCATTACCAAAAAATCAACCAAATAAGGCCAATAATTAACACCCACTTAGCAATGTAATAGATCCCTCGGTGTGAGGCCTTCAGCTTTTTGGCCTGCATCCGCAGCCGATAAAAATAGGTAAAGAGAACATTCACAAAACCGAGTGACTCGCCCTCAACATTTTGTGAGGCTGCCGCACTCATCACTTGTAAACCAAACCAGCGATTAAAGCTTCGCATGATTTTGGTATGCAATGGCCTTTCAATATCGCAAAACAAGACAATCCGTTGATGTTCAGTATTGTTGGCCGCAAAGTGGATGTAGGTTTCGTCAAATACAACCGCTTCGCCATCTTTCCAATAATAGGGTTCACCATCGACATCAATAAAACACTTTGGGCTGTTTGGGGTTACAAGCCCTAAGTGGTAGCGCAATGATCCGGCATAGGGGTCCCGATGGCGAACCAATTTTGCTCCAGGCGGCAATGAAGCAAACATAGCCGCTTTGATGCTTGGGATCGATTTAAGGAGCGCTACTGTTTGGGGGCAGGACTCTTCGGCCGACGGGAGATCTTTGCCGTACCAATATAAATAAAAACGCTTCCAGCCAGTACGAAAAAACGAATTAAAGCCAATATCGTTATAGCCAGTTGCTTGACGAATTTGCCCGCTATCTTGAAGCGCCAAGGCTTCATCCCGGATGATTTGCCAGCGATCTTTTAGGGGCTGTAATTCTGGGAATTGATTAACGGGTAGGTAGGCGCTACGTCCTACTTTTGAAAACAAATAAATCAATGTGTTGATGGGCGCCAATAACACCACATAATCAGTGAGGGAGCGCAATAGACCAAAGCGTACCTTACCCCGAAAATAAATAAATAGTGCCGACCCCAAAAAGACCAGAAAAATACTATGCCGAATCTCCATGCCGATTCCTATTTACGAAGCTGTGCCTGTCGACGTTGGATTTCCGCATCGATTTTTTTCAACATGGCATCATCTGGATTATTCCAGTTTGCACCCGCCTGATTGGCCATATAGACAACCGATGCCGCAAAATCACTGGCGCTCAAATCCGGCTTCCCCCCCTTGGCGGGCATGCCACGAACCCCAACGTAGCCATGGGCCGTAATCTGAACCTGACCTTCTTTAATTAGCTTTGCCCATTTTGCTTTGTCGCCCAGCCTCGGAGCCCCCGCCACTCCGGGAGTATGACAGCTGGCGCAAACTTGCTGATAAGTCGACTCACCCGTGTTGGCCAATGAGACACCTGGAAATATAAGCAAGGTGCTGACGCTAAATAAATACGAAGCTGTAATGGGGCGCATCATGAACTCATCCTCTTTGGTCAATTTAATCCAGTAAGATAGCTTTTTAATTCAGTAACTTATATGGCACGTTTCTTTCGATCACTCCTTATTTTAATTCTGATTGGCGGCGTTTTAACTGCCGGCTATACCTATTTAATGCTTCATTGGAGCTATGCGGAGGGCGAACGAGCCGGCTATGTGCAAAAGTTCTCTAAACGGGGCTGGCTCTGTAAGACCTGGGAAGGCGAGTTAGCGATGGTCTCGATGCCAGGAACCATGTCTGAAAAGTTCTTCTTTTCGGTGCGTGATGATGCCGTTGCCAATAAGATTAACGCCAATATGGGGCGTAAAGTTGCATTGCAGTATGAGCAGCACGTTGGTTTACCGACGAATTGTTTTGCAGAAACCCAGTATTTTGTCGTTGACTTGGTCGTTTTGGATTAGTCATATCCTAAAAGGCTCCGCGGCCAATTTTTTTCAAAAGATTATTTATTTTTATAACATTTTGTGTTTACAATTGCGTCAGCGCATGTGCGCGACACAATGAACAATCAACAAGGAGCTTCACTTGAATAAAGCAGACTTAATCGCAGCAATTGCTGACGATGCCGAGATTTCTAAAGCAAAAGCAGAGTACGCATTGAATTCTGCTATTGAGCACATCATCAAAGCAGTAACCAAAGGTGACTCGGTGCAATTAATTGGTTTTGGAACATTTGCTTCTGGCAAACGTGCTGCTCGCATGGGCCGCAATCCAAAAACTGGTGAGCCTCTCAAAATTGCCGCTTCCAAGACTGTGAAGTTTTCTGCTGGCAAGGCATTTAAAGACGCTGTGAATAAGCGTAAAAAGTAATCGAGAGCAATCTCTTATCAACCCAGCTTCGGCTGGGTTTTTTATTGCCGTTTTTTGTTACTACTTAGCTTTGTACGAGTCGTCGATGGCGATGAATGCTCATCAAGATACCAGCCCCAAACCCAAGCGTGACAAGGGCTGTGCCGCCATAGCTAAGGAGCGGGAGGGGGACGCCTACTACGGGTAGGAGTCCAGTGACCATGCCGATATTGACAAAGGCATAGGTGAAAAAGATCATGCTGATAGCGCCTCCCAAGAGGCGCGTAAACAAAGTAGGTGCATTGACTGAGATCGCCAAGCCACGCTTAATCAGTGCAAAAAAGAGTAGGATCAAAAGAACATTGCCAAGAAATCCAAACTCTTCAGCAAAAACGGCAAACACAAAGTCAGTATGTTTTTCAGGAATAAACTCCAAATGAGATTGAGTTCCTTCGCGCCAGCCTTTGCCAAAAAACCCACCAGCACCAACCGCAATGACGGCCTGAATGGTATGAAAGCCCTTTCCAAGGGGATCGCTTGATGGGTCTAGCAATGTACAAACCCTATTTTTTTGATACTCCCGAATCAATGGCCAATTGACGTCAGGAGCACAAATGCTGCCACTAAATACAACTAGTAAAAGAATCGCAATTGTGCCAATCGCCACCACAGGAATGATCCAACGCCAAGGAAGGCCCGCCAAAATAATCACATAAAGGCCAGAGGCAAGCACCAACAAAGAGGTTCCTAAATCAGGTTGACGGGCAATCAAAAATACTGGTAAGGCCAACAATAGCGCTGCCACTAAATAATCAAACCCCGAACGAATGCCCTCGCGTTTCTGGAAATACCAGGCGAGCATCAGCGGTACCGCGATCTTCATGATCTCGGATGGCTGAATCACAATACCAACATTAATCCAGCGCCTTGCCCCCTTTTTAACCAATCCAAAAAGAGCAACAGCAATTAGCAGAGCAATGCCAATGCCGTATACCCAAATCGCAGCTATCTCTAGCCATTTGGGCGGAATCTGTGAAACCAGCCACATAATCACAAAGGCAATTAGCAGGTTGCGGACCTGATCGATAAGCGCTACGGGCGTTCCCTGGCCTGCCGATAAAAAGACAAAGAAACTAATTAGGGCAAGGGCTAAGAAAATGAGGCCCAGACGAGGATCAAAACCACTAAAGGCTTGCGAGAGTAATAATTTGAGTCGGACTAAGGCACTCTTTTCCATTCCGGAATCTCCTTAGGCCATTTACCATCGATGTAGTAATCAAGTGCTTTACGAGCAATCGGCGCGGCTTGCGTAGAGCCAAAGCCCGCATTTTCAACGATCATTGCAATGGCAATTTTGGGTTTGTCGTTAGGCGCGTATGCCACGAATAAAGCATGGTCGCGCAGAAACTCAGGGGTTGAGGCATGGTTATACTTTTTTGAGTTCAAACTGAAGACTTGGGCCGTTCCCGTTTTGCCACCGGAGGTGTAGGCCGCGCCACGGAATGATGCTGCTGATGTACCCGTTTTATTGGTTTCCGCCATTGCCTTTTTGATGATTTCAACATTTTCGGGTTTGAGGGTAATGCGATAACTTTCTTTGGGTGTTGTGAGTTCTTTTTGGCGTGTAAATGGATCTTCAATCGCCTTTGCAATGTGAGGCTTCATCACGACACCGTAGTTGAGCATATTGGCGAGTCCGTGCGCTAATTGCAAAATCGTAAACGCGTTATATCCCTGCCCAATTCCGAGTGAGATGGTTTCGCCTTCGAACCACTTTTGTTGTTCAGGCTTCTTAAAAGCAGTTTTTTTCCATTCCGTCGACGGTAATACGCCTTTTGCTTCTCCTTCCAGGTCAATTCCTGTAAGCTGACCAAAGCCAAATGGCTTCATAAAATCATGCATCATGTTGACGCCCATGTCGCGCGCTAACAGGTAGTAGTAGGTATCGCAAGACTCCACTAGAGATTTCTCCATATTCACCATCCCATGACCACCCACCTTAATATCACGAAAGGTATTATTGCCAAATGTAAAAAACCCTGGATCGGCAATCGCATCTTCAGGCTTGCGCTTATTGAGCTCAAGGGCCGCGAGTGCCATAAAGGGCTTATAGGTTGATGCGGGAGGATAAATTCCTTTCAAAGGTCGGTTATAGAGCGGCTTTTCCTTGGATTCATTCAATTCCTTCCAAGTCACAGGATCAATGCCTTCGACAAAATCATTGGGATTGAAATTCGGTTTTGAAACGAAGGCGAGAATATCGCCCGTTTCAGGTTCAATGGCGACAAATGCCCCACGATAGTTACCGTAAAGCTGTTCAACCAAGGCTTGCAATTTAATGTCAATCGACAGAATGACGTTTTTGCCAGGGATGGATGGCCTACTTGATAGAGTGCGCACAGGCTTCCCACCAGCGGTGATTTCAACCTCGTCGTAGCCTGGAACGCCGCGTAAGACCCTTTCATACGTTTGTTCAATGCCAATCTTCCCAACATATTGAATGCCAGGCAAGAACGCGCCTTGAAGCGCATAAGGGTCTTGACTGCCTTTCGTAGCCTCAAGCTCATTTTGCATCCGCTCCTTATCTTTTTGTGAGACTCGCCCAATGTATCCAATCAGATGGGAGGCTAATTCGTTGTATGGGTATTCACGAAAATTACGTGCACTGACATCGACACCCGGAAAGCGATAGCGATTTGCTAGAAATCGAGCCATCTCAGCTTCAGTCAACATGGAGCGTAATGGAAAAGTACCCATGTTTCGAGAATCTTCCAAGGCGCGCTTAAAGTTGCGACGATCTCTTGGGCTAATCTGAATAATCTCAGATAGTTGATTAATTAAATCATCAACATTTCCTTTAATTTGAGAGGCGTCCACCTCTAGCGTTAGCGCTGAATAATTACGTCCAATCACAATGCCATTGCGATCAATCAGTAAGCCACGATTAGCGGGAACTGGGACAATCGCAATCCGATTACTCTCAGCAAGCGTTGAATATTGCTGGTGACTAACAATTTGTAACCAAAATAAGCGGACGACGAGTAAGCCAAAACAGACGCCTACGAAGATGATTGCGATCCGCGCTCGCTCCTGAAACGAATAGAGATCGGGTTTTTTAATTGAGGACATGCAGCTTATAGAGGTCGATGTGGGTCGACATCAATCGGTCGTCGTTGCGGCAAGAGCAAAAGATAGCTGGCGAGAGGCCAAAGCAAGGCCTCAATGGCCGCTTGGATAAGGCTTGTAAGCCCCCACCAATAGATTTGCTCATTTAGAGCCCAAAGCACAAGGACTGGAAAAACAGACACTAAAGCAAAGATAGGAAATACATTCAGGATTTGAGTGGTCACAGGCAAAGCAGTAATGCGGTGATGCCAGGCAATTGCAATGTATGCCACCAGAGAGTAACTAAAGGCATGAACCCCGAGCAAGGCCCCGCTATGAATATCCATCACCAATCCAAATACAAATGCGGTAATCACGCCAACAAAGCGATGCTGATGAATATTCCAAAATACAATGCAAATAATGAGCCAGTCTGGAACCCACGCATGATTGCCCCACGGTAAAAAATTCAGCAACAGCGCGATGACTAAGCTAAAGTAAATGAAGGGTGGCTTGACTGGACGAAGAATGTAGCCGCTCTGATAATCAATCATAACTGGCCCTTTGGTCGCGTTTGTCGTCGACCGGTCGATGACGGTGCATTACTGTTAGACGCTGGCTTGGCGTCTAACTGCGGATCGTAGATTAAGGCAAGTGCTTGGAGGTGACGATTGACCTCAGCAATCGGACTACAGAAGACATTTGCTGAGTTTTGATCAAGGTTGCGCTCGATCTTGGTAATTACTGCCACCGCAAACCCTGGGGGATATACCCCATCAACCCCTGACGTTAAAAGAATGTCGCCCACTTCCAGATCGCTGGCTACGGGTAAGTAACGGAGTTGCAATAATTGACCACGTCCGCTTCCAACCACCGCAGCGCGAAGCCCATTGCGAGCGACAAGAACGGGGACTGCAAAATCACGATCTTCCAATAAAGATACTTCGGCCGAATTGTCATACAGACGAACCACTTGACCGAGAATGCCCATGTCATTGGCAATGGGTGAGCCTAATCGAAGGCCTTGGTTTTCACCCCGATTGATCACGACGCGTTGTGAGACGGGGTTGGGTGGATTAAATAAAATTTCCACAGGGACAGTTTTGAACGCCACCTTTTTTTGTAAATCTAAGAGGCTGCGAAGATTTTGATTTTCAATCGCCAGAAGTGCGGATTGATTGGCTAGCAGGGAGAGTTCTGCTTGTCGTAACTTGAGAGCCTCATTTTCTTTTTCAAGCGTGCTGCGACTTGTTAAATAGTCACTACCTCCTGAAATCATCGAGCCAGGCAGGAGCATTAGCTGCTCCAATGGACGTAGAACAACGCTGACTTGATTGCGAATAAAGTCCAGCGATTTGATCTGAAAATCAATAATCATCAGTGCCAGGCTAATTACAAGGCACGCAATTAATTTGGCAAGCGCTGGAATGCCTTGCTTGAAAAGTGGTGGGGCGCTATATTGCACAGCCCGCTCCGGCGCTTAGCCGCCTATTCTTGTGAGAACACTCCACCTAATTTATCCATGCGCTCTAATGCAATGCCGCAACCACGAGCAACACAGGTCAAAGGATCTTCTGCGACATGGATTGGCAAGCCTGTTTCTTCCATCAAAAGGCGATCGAGGTCACGTAGCAAGGCACCACCGCCAGTGAGCATAATGCCGCGTTCAGCAATATCGGCAGCTAGCTCAGGCGGAGTTTGCTCAAGAGCTGCTTTTACCGCTGTCACAATTTGATTGAGTGGATCAGTTAATGCTTCTAGGATCTCATTGCTGGTCACAGTAAAGCTACGGGGAATACCTTCTGAGATATTGCGACCTTTGATTTCTAGCTCTTTAACTTCTGCACCCGGGAAGGCTGAACCGATTGCTTTTTTAACTGCTTCAGCCGTTTGTTCGCCAATCAGCATCCCATAGTTGCGTCGGATGTAATTCGTAATTGCTTCATCGAACTTATCTCCACCAACCCGAACCGAACCTTTGTAAACGACGCCACCTAAGGACATCACACCCACTTCGGTGGTTCCGCCACCGATGTCAACCACCATGGATCCTGCAGCTTCAGAAACTGGCAGCCCTGCACCAATGGCAGCTGCCATTGGCTCTTCAATCAGAAATACTTGAGAAGCTCCTGCACCTAAAGCTGACTCACGAATCGCACGACGCTCAACCTGTGTTGAACCGCAGGGCACACAAATAATGATTCGAGGGCTGGGTTTTAATAGCTTGCTCTCGTGAACCATTTTGATAAATTGCTTGAGCATTTGTTCGGTAATAGTGAAATCTGCAATCACACCATCTTTCATAGGGCGAATTGCTTCGATGTTTCCAGGCACTCGACCCAACATGCTTTTTGCTTCACGACCCACCGCCAAAATGGTTTTTTTGGCATTTGGGCCACCCTCTTGGCGGATCGCAACCACCGAGGGCTCATCAAGCACAATGCCCTTATCACGCATGTAAATTAAGGTGTTTGCGGTACCTAGATCAATGGCTAGGTCATTGGAAAAATAGCTACGAAAGAGACCAAACATAATGTAAGTGGGAAAATAGAAATATTAATTAGCTCAAAGATGAAATGATACTCTAGCACCCCATGGATATAAATGAAGTTCACCGTATAGCGAAGCTCTCGCGCCTGGAGTTAAGCGCCTCAGAAGCCGAGGTAGTGCTGCCACAATTAGAGGCCGTTTTTGCTCTCGTCGAACAAATGCAAGCGGTCAATACTGAGCAGATTGAGCCTTTGCCCCACCCCATTTTGTTTATAGAAGATTTGGCTCAGCCTTTGAGGGCCGACGCATGCACCGAGGCAAATACGCGGGAACAGAATATGGCGAACGCACCCGCCCAAGCCGAGGGTTACTTTTTGGTCCCGAGGGTGATCGAATGAATTGGCAGCACCAAACCCTAAAAAGCTTATCTAAGTCATTGATTAGTAAGGAAATATCCAGCCTAGAGTTATGTGAATTTTTTCTGGGGCGGATGACAAAATATCAGCATCTAAATGCCTACCTTGATGTTTTGCCAGATCAGACGCGAGCGCAGGCCAGACGTGCTGATCAGTTGATATCACAAGGGGTTACTGGCCCCTTAACCGGAATCCCGATTGCCCATAAAGATGTCTTTGTTACCAAAGAATGGGCCACCACAGCCGCCTCAAAAATGTTGGCAGGCTATAAAAGCCCTTTTGATGCAGCCGTGGTGGCAAGTTTGGGCTTGCCAGACGCAGATAATCCAAAGGCTGCAGGAATGGTGTGCCTAGGCAAAACCAATATGGATGAATTTGCAATGGGTTCCTCCAATGAGAACTCAGCATTTGGGCCGGCACTTAATCCTTGGAATACACAGCGGGTTGCTGGTGGTTCTTCAGGCGGCTCAGCGGTCGCAGTTGCCGCAGGTTTGGCGCCGATTGCGACGGGAACCGATACCGGTGGATCGATCCGCCAGCCCGCTGCTTTTTGTGGCCTGACCGGCATCAAGCCAACCTATGGACGTGTTTCACGATACGGCATGATTGCTTACGCCTCCTCATTGGATCAGGCGGGCCCAATTGGAAAAACTGCCGAGGATTGCGCCCTATTACTAAGCGCGATGTCGACGCACGATCCGCGCGATTCAACATCCCTTGCTGATAGCGGCGAAGACTATGGGCGTTTTCTCAATCAAGCTTGGTCGGGCGAAGATTCTAAAAAACCCTTAACTGGTCTAAGAATTGGTTTGCCAAAAGAATTCTTTGCCGAAGGCCTTTCGCACGATGTAGCGCAAGCGGTTCTAGCTGCTAAAGAGGTGCTTCAGTCTTTGGGCGCTGCTGTTTGCGAAGTGAGTTTGCCAAAAACTAAGCTATCAATCCCGGTGTATTACGTTTTAGCTCCCGCTGAAGCGTCGAGTAACTTGAGTCGTTACGACGGGGTGCGTTATGGTCATCGCGCGAGCGAGTACTCTGATTTATTAGAGATGTATCAACGTTCCCGTAGTGAGGGTTTTGGTGCGGAAGTGAAGCGACGGATCTTAATTGGTAGTTATGTCTTATCGCACGGTTATTACGACGCTTACTATCTGCAAGCCCAGAAGATTCGTCGCATCATCGCAGCAGATTTTGCACAGGCCTTTACTCAGTGTGATGTGATTTTGGGGCCAGTAGCTCCAGATGTTGCTTGGGGTCTGGGTGAAAAGACGAAAGATCCCTTACAGATGTACCTTGAGGATATATACACTTTGTCAGCGAATTTGGCGGGTTTGCCAGCGATGAGTGCGCCCTGCGGATTCTCAAGCGCTGGATTGCCAATTGGTATGCAATTGATTGGAAATTATTTCTCTGAGGCTCGACTATTGCAAGTTGCGCACCAGTATCAGCAAGCAAGCGATTGGCATTTGCGCAAACCCGAAGGGATTGCATGATGAAGTGGGAAATTGTCATCGGACTTGAAACGCATACGCAACTGTTAACCCATTCCAAGATATTTAGTGGGGCGAGTACGCAATTTGGGGCTCAGCCAAATACGCAAGCATGTGCAGTTGATTTAGCGTTACCGGGAGTATTACCCGTTCTTAATCGTCAAGCAGTTGAGCACGCGATTCGCTTTGGCTTGGCGATTGGTGCCCAGATTTCTCCGCGCAGTATTTTTGCCCGTAAAAATTATTTTTATCCTGATCTGCCTAAAGGCTATCAAATCAGTCAATATGAGATACCAGTAGTCGTCGGTGGACAAATTGAAATCGTTGTCGATGGCCAGACAAAGGTGGTTGAGTTAACGCGAGCCCACTTAGAGGAAGATGCTGGTAAATCCGTTCACGAGAACTTTGTTGGCCCTCATGGCGAACCAGCTAGCGGGATTGATTTAAATAGAGCCGGCACTCCTCTTTTAGAAATTGTGACTGAGCCCGTAATGCGCAGTGCTGCTGAGGCGGTTGCTTATGCCAAAGCCCTTCATGCATTAGTGGTGTGGTTAGGGGTATGCGATGGCAATATGCAAGAAGGCTCGTTTCGATGCGATGCCAATGTATCGGTGCGGCCCATGGGACAGAGTGAATTCGGGACACGTTGCGAGATAAAGAATTTAAATTCCTTCCGATTCTTAGAGGAAGCCATTCAGTATGAAGTGCGTCGCCAAATTGAATTGATTGAAGATGGCGGTACGGTCATTCAGGAGACACGTTTATATGACCCTGATCTTCAGGAAACGCGCAGCATGCGCAGTAAAGAAGATGCACAAGATTATCGGTATTTCCCAGACCCTGATTTATTACCGCTCGTCATTCATTCGGATTGGATTGAAGAAATTCGTGCTGGTATGCCAGCATTACCAGCCACGCTACGCGCGCAATGGCAATCTGAATATGGACTAAGCCCTTATGATAGTCAGATCCTCAGCCAGGATCGAGCCACAGCCGATTTATTTATGGAGCTGGTCCGCCGTTTAGGCGCAAAACATGCAAAGACCATTGCGAACTTCATTGCAGGTGATTTGGCCTCGGCGTTAAATCGCTCGAATTTATCTGCTCATGAATTACCAATTGATATTGCTCAGATCGAGGCGCTACTTAATCGTTCTTTAGACGGAACGATTTCCAACAAGATTGCAAAAGAGATATTCATCTTCATTTGGGAAGATGCGCTTGCCAATAAACCGGCCATCTCAATTGATGAAATCATTGAGCAACGGGGATTAAAGCAAATTACCGATATTGGCGCCCTTGAGGCGCTTATTGATGGGGTATTGCAGGCCAATCTAAAATCCGTTGAGGAGTTTAAGTCTGGCAAAGAGAAAGCCTTTAACGCTTTAATTGGGCAGGTGATGAAAGCCTCACAAGGTAAAGCAAACCCTCAGCAACTCAATGAGTTATTGCGTAAGAAATTACAAAATGGATAGGAAATGTGATGAGTGCTCCAGAGCTTAGTCAGGATGAACAAGAAGCCTTAGTGGCCCAATGGCTAAAAGCTTGCCCAGGTTTTTTTGAGCGTCATGCTGAAGTGTTGCAAGAGGTTCGCCTAAAAGATCCCAACAGCGATCGAGCCATCTCCTTGCAAGAGCGGCAAATGCATTTGTTACGTTCACAAAATCAAGAACTCAACTCCCGCTTAAACGAAATGCTGCGTTTTGGCAGTCGCAATGATAAGACCCAAGTAGCAATGGTTGCTTGGTTACAAAAGCTGATTGAAGCGCAAGATAGCCAGCAAGTAAGTAGCGCAATTGAGAGTGGCCTTTCCTCTGTCTTTGAGGTCGAGGTTTGTAAAGTATTGCCAATCGATTCTGCGTTTGAGGCATTGCTAGAACGCCCCATTTGCCAGTCCTTCGCGAAATGCCCAGATGTATTTAAAGAAAAGCTAGCCCATTTACAGGCCGATGATGATTGGCAGAGCGTTGCGATATTAGCAATACCATTGGAGCAAAATCGCTTTGCTGGCTTAGCCCTTCTTAGTAAAGACGGTGAACGTTTTACAGAGGATATGGGCGTGTTTTATTTAAGACAAATTGCTGGTTTGGCTGCAGCAGCGTTGCGGCGGGTTGCCGGTTAAGCTCAAGATAAGTAAACGATTGTGGACACTCTCTCGGCAAAGATCGAGGCTTACCTAAATAACTTGCATGTTGTGCGGCAATTATCAGTTCATACGATTAAAGCGTATCGCGCCGATTTAAAAATTCTCTGCGAGAGTGCGCAAGCCGAGAAGTGTGCGATCGATGAAATAAATCATGCGCTCATTCGTCGTTGGACTGCAATACTTCATGCGAAGGGATTGTCTGCGCGATCGATTGCTCGGGTTTTATCAGCATGGCGCGGTTTTTATGACTGGCTCCTGTTGGAATGTAAAGGTCAGCTCGAACTAGGATCAAATCCGGTCGCTGATATCAAGGCTCCCAAACGCAGTAAGTTACTGCCAAAGGCATTATCGGTAGAACAAGCACTAGCCCTCATTGAGTTTGCTGCCAAGGAGGCGGCTGAAAACGACAATTGGGAACTGAGTCGTGATCATGCTTTGATCGAACTTTTGTACTCATCAGGCTTGCGCCTCTCAGAGCTCCTAGGCTTAGATAGTGAGCCCAGTCGAGATTCTTTGGGTTGGATTGATTGGACTGCAAGTGAGGTTTCGGTTCTTGGTAAGGGCAATAAGCGCAGAACCATTCCAGTTGGAAAGCCTGCCATGGCAGCGCTACAGCGTTGGAAATCGCAACGCGCTTTATTAACGTTGCAGGATCAGCAAGCTTTATTTGTATCTATTGTGGGTAAGCGGCTTGCGCCACGAACCGTTCAGGCCCGTTTGCGATCAATGGCTATTCGTGCCGGTTTGCCGACTCATGTGCACCCACATATGATGCGCCACAGCTTTGCCAGCCATGTTCTGCAATCGTCCCATGACTTGCGAGCCGTACAAGAAATGCTGGGTCACGCGAGTATTGCCAGTACGCAAATTTATACTGCGCTGGATTTTCAGCATCTAGCAAAAGCCTATGACAATGCTCACCCCCGCGCCAAAGTGAAGAGTAATAAAGCGTGAACTACAACATCATCCTTGAGGCCGGGAAAGAGCGGCCCATTGTGCGCAGGCACCCTTGGGTCTATGGCACTGCAATCAAGCGGGTTGATGGAAAGCCAAAAGCGGGCGCAACAGTTCAGATCCTTAGTCAAGATGGTCGTTGGATTGCTAAGGGAGCCTACAGTCCGCTCTCGAAGATCCGTGTGCGCGTTTGGTCATGGAATGAAACCGAAGCCATCGATCATGCCTTCTTCAAGCGCAAAATTAGTACCGCAATACAGCATCGGCAGCAATGGATAAAGGGCACAAATGCAATTCGATTAATTGCTGGCGAGGCCGATGGATTGCCTGGTCTGATTGTTGACCAATATGACCGCGTAATTGTTTGTCAATTTCTAAGTGCAGGTGTGGAATATTGGCGAGATGCCATCATCAGCGCCTTACAAGAGCAAACCCAGTGCTCTTTGATGGTCGAGCGATCGGATGCTACAGTGCGAGCCCGAGAGGGATTGCCAGAGCAGAGCGGTATTTTGGTTGGGGAGCATGATGGCGAGCTCGTTTTGGTCAATGAGCATGGAGTTCAGTATGGCATCGATGTACTCGGAGGGCATAAGACGGGTTTTTATATTGACCAGCGCGATAACCGTAAGATGGTCTCTGAGCATGCAAGCAATCGCCGGGTGCTCAATATGTTTTGTTACACCGGCGGCTTCTCTTTGGCTGCTTTGCAAGGAGGGGCAAAGAGTGTCATGTCAGTTGATTCCTCCGGCGATGCACTGGCTTTGGCACAGCGTCAAATGATAATGAATGGTTATTCTTCGGAATTGGCCACCTGGCATGATGCCGATGCCTTTGCTACCCTTCGAGAATTGCGGGGCGCCCAGGAAAAATTTGATTTAATCGTCTTGGACCCCCCAAAGTTTGCCCCATCGGCTCAGCATCTTGAGCGTGCCCTAAAGGCTTATAAAGAAATTAATCGCGCTGCCTTGCAATTACTCAATCCGGGCGGCTTGCTATTCACATTTTCCTGCTCGGGCGCTGTTAGCCTCGAGCATTTTGAGCAAATGATCGCTTCATCCGTTAATGAGGCCTTGGCACATATGCAAGATCAAGAAACAAATTATCGGATCCTGCGGCGTTTGGCAGCGGGAGTGGATCACCCAGTTCTGGCTAGTTTTCCGGAAGGGGAGTATCTCAAGGGATTGCTGCTCCAGCGTACCCAATAATCGGTAAGATAGCTCTTTATCCATTCTTTTTAGAAATGACATCACGATGGCATTAATACCAGTAACGATTCTCACGGGATTTTTAGGTAGCGGTAAGACCACTTTGTTAAAACACATTTTGACTGGTGAGCATGGCAAAAAAATTGCGGTGATCGAAAACGAGTTTGGTGAAGAGAATATCGATAACGATATTCTGGTTCAAGATACGCAAGAGCAAATCGTGCAAATGAGCAATGGCTGTGTCTGTTGTTCGATCCGTGGCGATTTGGTTGAGGCCTTAAATCAGTTGTGGGAGCAGCGCAAGAGTAAAAAAATTCAGTTTGACCAGGTTGTCATTGAAACGACTGGTGTGGCAAATCCTGGTCCGGTTGCGCAAACGTTTTTTATTGATGATGACATTGCGAATCATTACGTGTTAGATGCCGTTGTTACGCTGGTCGATGCTAAGCACGGACAGAAACAACTCAACGAGCACGAGGAAGTGCAGCGCCAAGTTGGCTTTGCCGATCGCATCTTTATTACTAAAACAGACCTTGCAGGCCCAGAAGAAATTGCGGCTCTAAAAAATCGGTTGATGCATATGAACCCGAGAGCACCTATCCAAACAATTACAAAGGGTGTTGTGCCGCTCGATTCCGTCTTGGATTTGCGGGGATTTAATTTAAACGCGAAGCTTGATATTGACCCCCATTTTTTGGAAGAGGATGATCACGACCATAGCGAGTGCGGTCATGATCACCACCATGATCATGAGCATCACCATGACCATGGCCACAATCATCACAATCACCATGGTCATACCGATCGGATTCAATCATTTGTTTTTAAGAGCGACAAACCCTTTGATCACCGCAAGTTAGAGGACTTCTTAGGAGGGGTCTTGTCTGTGTTTGGGGAGAAGATGTTGCGCTACAAAGGCGTCTTGTATGTGAAGGGCTCGGCCCGCAAAGTGGTTCTTCAGGGCGTTCATGAAATGATGGGTAGTGATTTGGCTGGCCCATGGGGGGCGGAGCCCAAACAAACTCGGATGGTATTTATTGGGATTGATCTACCAAAAGATACTTTGCTGGCCGGATTAGAAGGCTGCTTGGCTAACTAATTGAATTAATTGGATTACTGTACAATGCGCCGCCACGGTCGTAATTAAAAAGCCATTGAAACTTTTATAGAAAGCGTAATAATGCACCCTTGAAAGTGCAATTAGGCCACTTTTAGTAGTAACCCTGATTGGCGATTTTGCTCTAGGGTTTAAGGTGTTGATTATTTGGAACGAAGGAAAAACGATGACGACAAAAGAAGCGAGTACCAAAGCGAAGTCTGCTGAGTCCAGCAAGAAAGCTTCTGGATCGTCCGCTAAGGGCGCCCCCCTAACTGAGGCTGAATTACTAAAGATGTCTGAAAAGGACTACATGAATGCTGCTCAGCTGGAGTTCTTTCGTACTAAATTGCAGACGCTCAAAGAAGATATCTTGAAGCATGCGAGTGAAACGACCGAGCACTTACGTGAAAACATACTGGTCCCCGATCCTGCTGATCGGGCGACGATTGAAGAGGAGCACGCGTTAGAGCTTCGAACCCGGGATCGTGAGCGTAAGCTCTTAAAGAAAGTTGAGCAAGCGTTGGCAAGGATTGAGTCGGGTGACTATGGATGGTGCGAAGAAACCGGTGAGGCGATTGGCTTATCGCGCCTAATTGCCCGTCCAACCGCTAATCTCTCACTCGAGGCTCAAGAGCGTCGTGAGCTGCGCCAAAAGTTATTTGGTGAATAGGATTTCTATTCATCATGACTAAAGCAGTACCAACACTCGCTGACATCCCCCCATTATTGAAGGCCGAGATTCTGGCCGAGGCCTTGCCTTATATTCGGCAATACCATGGCAAAACCATTGTGATTAAGTACGGCGGCAACGCCATGGTTGAAGAGCGTCTCAAAGAGAGTTTTGCGCGCGATGTGATTTTGCTAAAACTAGTTGGTATGAACCCTGTTGTCGTTCATGGTGGCGGCCCTCAAATTGATGAGGCCCTCAAGAAAATTGGTAAGACCGGCACCTTTATTCAGGGAATGCGGGTTACGGATGAGGAGACCATGGAAGTGGTTGAGTGGGTGTTGGGCGGCGAAGTGCAGCAGGACATCGTGATGTTAATTAATCATTTTGGCGGTCAAGCGGTTGGTCTAACTGGCAAAGATGGCGGTTTGATTCATGCCAAGAAAATGATGGTGCCTAATGAGCAAACCCCCTCTGGTGCCCCAATCGATCTCGGCTTTGTCGGTGAAATCGAATCGATTAATCCGGCCGTGGTGAAAGCCTTACAAGATGACGCCTTTATTCCCGTAATTTCACCGATTGGCTTTAGTGAAGAGGGTCAGGCCTACAACATCAACGCGGACCTAGTTGCGGGCAAAATGGCCGAAATCCTCAAAGCTGAGAAATTGGTGATGATGACCAACATACCGGGCGTCATGGATAAATCAGGTAAGCTCTTGACCGATTTAAGTGCGCGCGAGATCGATGCGCTCTTTGCAGACGGTACGATTTCAGGGGGCATGCTACCCAAAATTTCATCTGCGTTAGATGCCGCCAAGAGCGGCGTCAACTCGGTTCATATTATTGATGGGCGTATTGAGCACTCTCTACTCTTAGAAATTCTGACCGAACAAGCTTTTGGTACCATGATACGTTCTAGATAAAAAATAAATCATGAACAGTAGCGGTAGCCCCCTTCATCAAGAATCAGCTTCTGAGGTTAGCGGGGGCGATACCAAGACGCGTAAGCGCCCACGCCCGGGCGAGCGTCGTTTACAAATTCTGCAAATTTTGGCCGAGATGTTGCAAAACCCAAGTGGGGATCGCGTCACCACAGCCGCTTTGGCTGCCAAGATTGGTGTTTCAGAGGCTGCTCTCTATCGACATTTTGCTAGTAAGGCGCAAATGTTTGAGGGATTAATAGCATTTATCGAGCAAACCATTTTTGGACTGATTAATCAGATCAATCAAAAAGAGGAATTGGGCATTGCACAAGTGAAGGGGATGGTGCAAATGCTCTTGGTTTTTGCTGAGAAAAATCCTGGTATGGTGCGCGTTTTATTGGGCGACGCATTGCTGCAGGAAGACGAGCGGCTACAAGAGCGTATCAATCAAGTTTTGGATCGCGTCGAAACATCCTTAAAGCAATCATTGCGGATTGCACAGAGTCAACATCAGGATGGAGCTGTTACCGATACGGCTGGCTTGCAGTCTGCGCTTCTGATGAGTTATGTGGTTGGTCGCTGGCATCGCTTTGCTCGAAGTGGTTTTAAGAAGTTACCCAGCGAAGGAATTGAGCCAAGCCTACGAATTCTGCTGACTGCATGAGTGAGTTGTATCTTTCAAAGAAAACCTATCATTTTGATGCACCGCTGAGGTTGCAAAGCGGGGCTAGCATTGGTCAATACGATTTAGTCGTTGAGACTTATGGACGGCTGAATGTAAATGCAAGCAATGCGGTTCTAATTTGCCATGCGCTCAATGCATCGCATCACGTTGCAGGCATTGATCCAGACAGTGCCAATGAGTTGGGTTGGTGGGACAACATGGTTGGACCTGGCAAGCCAGTCGATACCAATCACTTTTTTGTGATTGGGGTAAATAATCTAGGCTCATGTTTTGGCTCAACGGGCCCGATGAGCATTAACCCACAAACCAATGAACCCTATGGGGCTCGCTTTCCAGTGCTCACCGTTGAGGATTGGGTTAACGCACAAGCACGTTTAGCCGATCAGATGGGGATTGAGAAGTTTGCGGCGGTTATGGGGGGCAGTTTAGGTGGTATGCAGGCCATGTCATGGGCGATCCAATATCCAGAGCGTGTTGCCCATTGTGTGGTTATTGCCTCGACGCCAAAGCTTAGTGCACAAAATATCGCATTTAATGAGGTTGCGCGCAATGCAATTTTGTCAGACCCTGATTTTTATGGCGGCGATTATTACAAGCATGGCGTCGTTCCCAAGCGAGGCTTGCGCTTAGCGCGGATGGTGGGACATATTACTTATCTATCAGACGATGATATGGCTGAAAAGTTTGGGCGTGATTTGCAGCGCTTAGCTGGCGCGCCAGACGAATATCGTTTTAGTTTTGATGTGGAGTTTGCCGTTGAGAGTTATTTGCGGCATCAGGGCGATAAGTTCTCGGGATATTTTGATGCCAATACGTATTTGCTAATTACGCGTGCGCTAGACTATTTTGATCCAGCAAAACGTCATCAGGGGGACTTGAGTCAAGCCCTAGCGCATGCTCAAGCTAAATTTTTAGTCATCAGTTTTTCAACGGACTGGCGGTTTTCACCTGATCGTAGTCGCGAAATCGTGCAAGCTCTACTCAACAACAAAGCAGATGTGAGCTATGCTGAAATTGATGCACCGCATGGACATGATGCATTCTTACTTAATGATGAGCGCTACCATCGCCTAGTGCGAGCCTATTTTGCGACGATGGCGGGGGCGCAATGCAATTAAGATCTGATTTTGATGCGATCGCTAATTGGGTTGAAACGAACAGCTCTTTACTAGACTTGGGTTGTGGTGATGGATCGTTCCTCGAGTTCATTCGTACAAAGCGTCAAGCGATTACTTATGGTGTTGAAATTAAAGATAGCGCGGTATTGGCGTGTGTGGAAAAGGGCTTAAACGTAATCCAGCAGGATTTAGAAGGTGGTTTAGCGCTTTTCAAGGATCAAAGCTTTGATACTGTTGTGCTGTCTCAAACTCTACAGACGATCCATCAAACCGAGCGAATCTTGCGTGAGGTGGTGCGGGTTGGAAAGCAATGCGTTGTATCTTTCCCAAACTTTGGACACTGGTCACACCGCTATGCAGTCGCGCTTGGTCGCATGCCTGTTTCGAAATCCTTGCCCTATGAGTGGTTCAATACCCCCAATGTACGAGTTCTGACCATTGCTGATTTTGAAGCCTTGGCACACAAATTAGGAATTGAGATTTTGGGGCGGGTTGTTTTGCATCATGGCAAGACAGTCCACTGGTTACCTAATTTATTTGGTAGCTTAGCAATCTACCGCGTGCGTGGAGCCAAATAGCATTCGCTCGTGGTTCAGTGATTTACGGGTCTATTTTGAGTGGCCTAGTATTCGTATTTTCTTTTTAGGATTCTCGGCCGGTCTTCCACTTCTCTTAGTATTGGGCACCTTAAGTTTTCGTTTAAGGGAGCTTGGCATTGATCGCAGCACCATTGGCTATTTATCGTGGGTGGGTCTGTTCTATGCTGGTAAATGGCTCTGGGCTCCCTTAGTGGACCGGGTACCAATTCCTGGGGTTACAAAATACTTAGGGCGTCGGCGCAGTTGGTTGCTATTCGCTCAAGCGCTCATCATGATTGGTCTAGTCGGTATGGCCATGAACGATCCTAAACAAGATTTACAGATCATTATTTGGTTTGCATTGTTGGTTGCCTTTGCTTCAGCCACACAAGATATTGCACTGGATGCCTTTCGGATCGAGTCGGCCAAGCCAGAGTACCAGGCTGCTTTAGCAGCGAGTTATCAAACGGGCTATCGCTTAGCCATGATTTGGGCAGGAGCTGGAGCATTGTGGCTGGCGGCCCGTGCTGAAGAAAGCACCAGCCTCTACTTTGCCAACGCTTGGCAATTTGCGTATTTGGTAATGGCATTGTCGATGGGCGTTGGTGTGATCACCACTTTACTAAGCCCTGAGCCCCAAATGGTTCAGCTACCCAAAGCGCGTACCACAGGCGAGTGGTTGCACCAAACCCTGATTCAGCCATTTGCAGATTTTATTGGCCGCTACCGCTGGCATGCTCTTTTGATTCTGGCACTGATTGCGGTCTACCGCATCAGTGATGTTGTGATGGGGATTATGGCGAACCCGTTTTATGTGGATATGGGCTATACCAAGGATGAGGTGGCGGCAGTCACTAAAGTATTTGGGGTCATCATGACCCTATTGGGCGCATTTATTGGTGGGGTTCTGGCGCTGCGTTTTGGAGTGATGCGCATTCTGTTTTTAGGAGCCATTCTCTCGGCGGCCAGCAATTTTCTTTTTGCATGGCTCAGTACGCGAGGCCATGATCTGACCGGTTTAGTTTGGGTGATCTCAGCCGATAATCTGAGCTCCGGCATTGCGTCAGCTGCGTTTATCGCCTACCTTTCTTCATTAACCAATGTGCAATATTCAGCAACGCAATACGCATTATTTAGTTCGATGATGCTGTTGCTGCCAAAATGGCTGGCAGGATTTTCTGGGGTGTATGTCGATCGCTTTGGCTATGAGAGCTTTTTTATTTCAACCGCATTGATTGGTATCCCAGTACTCATCTTGATTGGAATCGCGATTCGGATGCAGGCTAAAGTTTCCAGTCATATTCAATCGTAAGCGGCGCATGGTCTGAGAAGCGCTGTTTTTTATAAACACTCGCCTTCTTAGCGGATTTGCCAAACTCTGGTGTGGCGATTTGATAATCAATGCGCCATCCAACATTATTGGTATACGCTTGGCCGCGCTGACTCCACCAGGTATAACAAGTGTCACTCGCATGAGGCTCGAGATGTCGATAGACGTCCATATAGCCTTCTTCGGTAAACAGTCTGGTTAGCCAAGCGCGCTCTTCCGGTAAGAACCCAGAATTTTTTAAATTACCTTTCCAGTTTTTAAGATCAATCTCTTGATGCGCAATGTTGACATCCCCGCACAAAACAATTTGCCGCCCTTTGTTTCGAAGTTTGATGAGGTGGGGTAAAAACGCATCTAGAAAACGAAATTTAGCCTCTTGTCGTTCAGGAGAACTTGAGCCAGAAGGCATGTAGACCGAGACCACTGACAGGGAGCCTATCGAGATCTCGACATAGCGCCCTTCGGCATCAAATTCAGGGTTACCAAAACCAATTTGTAAGTCATCGATGGGATGAGGGGTGAAGATCCCGGAGCCACTATACCCTTTTTTCTCGGCGTAATGGAAATAGGTATTTAGTCCATCGGGTGAGAGGATTGTGCTTTCTAGGTCAGCTTCTTGAGCCTTGAGTTCTTGGACACAGATAAAATCAGCACGCTGATCCTGCATCCACTCCATAAAGCCTTTTTTGGCTGCTGAGCGAATACCATTGATATTGGCAGAAATGATGCGTAACATACAGGCCTATGAGTGTAAATTCAGAACAAATTCAATCGGACTTTATTCAATTCGCGCTTGAGGCAAAAGTATTGTCCTTTGGCGAGTTTAAAACGAAGGCTGGGCGACTGTCCCCCTATTTTTTTAATGCCGGACTCTTTAATGATGGTGCACATCTGGGAAGGCTAGGTGAGTTTTATGCCCAAGCACTACTGGAATCCAAAATTGATTTTGATATGCTCTTTGGGCCCGCATACAAGGGCATTACTTTGGCGGCGAGTACGGCAATCGCACTAGCGCATGCCGGTTGTAATACCCCGTTTGCCTATAACCGCAAAGAGGCCAAAGATCACGGTGAAGGCGGAACCCTGATTGGTGCTCCAGTTTGTGGTCGGGTTGTCATTATTGATGATGTGATTTCAGCGGGCACCTCGGTGCGTGAGTCGGTTGATTTAATTGAACGGGCCGGTGCCAAGCCCTGCGCGGTATTAATTGCGCTCGATCGCATGGAAAAATCAGGAGACGCAGTCAACATTGGCCAATATTCTGCGGTACAAAGTGTCGGGCAAGAATTTGGTTTACCAGTAATTGCAATCGCTAATTTGGATAGCTTAATGCGTTATTTACAGCAATCAAATGATCAGCAATTACAAACACATCTACCCGCAGTTCAAAATTACCGCGCTCGATACGGAATTTAAAGCGTATTTAAATCAATTTCGCCCTGATACACGGTTTGAGTGGGTCCGCGCATCAAAACAGGGGCATGGGGATTCTGAAAGCCATCCCACAAAATTTCGAGCTCCCCGCCACGGGTGCTTACCTTCACGGGGGAATCTAGCAGTCCGCGTCGAATGCTCGATACTGCTGCAGCACACGCTCCGGTGCCGCACGATAGGGTCTCGCCTACCCCACGTTCATAAACTCGTAATCGAATTGAATGGCGATCAATCACCTGCATGAAGCCAGCGTTGACTCGATTTGGAAAAGCAGGGTGTGACTCAATGAGAGCACCATCCGTTAATACTGGTGCGCTATCAATATCTTCGACCACTTGAACGGCATGAGGGTTACCCATTGATACAGCAGCAATCCAATCGGCATGTGCACCGCTATTGCGGCTAAGTGGAAGCGCATAAAGAGTTTCGTGTAATTCTTGTTTGCTTGTAAGGCCCGAGGGATCAAATGGAATATCGTGAGGGGCAAAGACGGGGCTGCCCATATCAACTTCTACATATCCGTTCGTTAAGCGTTTAAGCGTTAGAAGACCATTGCGCACCTCAACCCGGATTTGGTCTTTAGTGCTGAGGCCTTCTTCATGAACAAAGCGAACAAAGCATCTCGAACCATTGCCGCATTGCTCCACTTCACCGCCGTCTGCATTCAAGATGCGGTATTTAAAATCAACATCCGGCAGGTTACTTTGCTCCACGAGCAAGATTTGATCGGCCCCGATACCAAGTTGGCGATGTGCTAGCTTGCGCCAAATGCTTGGGGTAATCGATCGAATGTCTTGGCGAGTCGCGTCAATCACAATAAAGTCATTGCCGGCGCCATGCATTTTGGTAAAACGTAATCGACTCATAACATGCGTTCAGTGTATGTAACTAATCATACAAGCTTATCTCCCCTGGAGGGCGATATTTGAAGCGCTTATGAACCCAATAGTATTCAGCAGGCCGTTTACGAATTTCTTCTTCAAAGTATTGATTTAACCGAGCAGTGTCAGATACCGGGTCATCGCTTGGAAAATCGGGTAGCGCTTTATGGATTTTGCAAATGTATTTACTCTTATCCGCATTCAGTGTTGTGATCATCAAACATACTTCCGCATCACATGCTTTTGCTAGACGCGATATTGCAGTGATTGTATTGGTTGGTATGCCAAAAAAGGGTACAAAAACCGAGTCTTTAGGACCAAGATCAATATCGGGGGCAATGACGACAAAATTACCTTTACGAATTTCTCGAATTAAGTCAAAAAGTCTATTTTGTCGATTAATAGACTTCGCACCGAAGCGATTACGCCATTCAATAATTTTTTGATTGAAAAATGGGTTCTTCATATTTTGATAAAAGCCAGCACCACGCTGCCAGCCATTTTTTTCCCCAAGGGCGGAGAGCGCCATGAATCCACATTCAAAGCCGACAAAGTGGGGGATCACCAAAATCCGAGGTTTGTTATCTCCCAAAGGAATTTCGGTCTCAATGTCGACCATCGAGAAAATTTGTTCTGCACTGCCAAGCCAAACACGGCTGCGCTCAATCACTGCACGACCCAATAGGCGCCAGTGCTCATTAGCTAAGGTTTGTAGTTGATCGGTGGCGAGATTTGGAAAACACAGTTCTAAATTACGAAGAACAACATATTTACGTTGGTGAGGCAGTCGCCCAAATAGTGATCCGAGGCTGTACCCAATTTGAACGGTCCATGCGTAGGGCAGGAAAGCAAAAAGCTTAAGAATGCTCAGGCCAATGTAATTGAGGAGGGTATGTAGCCAGCTCATCGAGTGATTAGTCTTGGGGCGGAAGCTCGGCGCCCTCGGGGTGTTTATAACGGTTGTACGACCAAATAAATTGCTCTGGAGCCTCAAGAATAACTACTTCAATCGCCTCGTTCATTTGAGTGGCCGCCTGATAGGGATCTTCTGAAAATGCCTTTAGGCGTTGCGTTTTAATGATCCAGCCTTGGCCAAGCGATTTGCGAATGGCTGAAAACAAGATGACAGGGGTTTGATTGCGATTCGCTAACCGAGCGGGCAGTGGGGTCGTGTAAGCATAGCGATTAAAAAACTTTACCCACACCCCATCGCCGCCACTGGGCACCTGATCTGGAAGAATGCCAATCGCCTCGCCCTCTTGAAGGGCTTTGACCATTTTTCGCACTCCTTGCAGATTGGTGGGTACAAAGTGCATATTGGGATAGGCGCGCTGCTCTTCGATCAGATGATTTAACCATTCTTGACGGGCCGGCCGATACAAGATGGTGGCCGGGAAATGATTTGCCAATATGCGGGGAATGATTTCAAAGCCGCCAAGATGGGGTGTGAGCATCACCAAGCCCTTGCCCTCCTGAACTGCTTGATCGACTGGGCTCCAGTCTTGAATATGAGCGCGTGAAAGTGCTTTTTGGGGGTTATGCCAGATCCAAAGGCTATCGATAAAAAGCATGCCAGAGGCTGCAGCCGCTTTCCATGGATGAGTTGTCTTGCCATGAAGTTGCATCGCATAGCGATAGTTTTCTTGAAATAAGCCACGAAAATGAGAGGAAAAGGCATAGGCCATCATTCCGCCCAAGCCACCCAGAATCTGAGCCAAACTCAAGGGGAGACTGGCGATACCTTTTAGAATGAAATTCAAAGCCCACTGTGACATTTGCTAATGATATTCAATTCACTATGCGATTTGGCGGCCAGTCCATAGATGCGATAGAATTTGGTTATTCGCCGAGTTAAAGACAACTTGCGGGGCGAATTAAAAAAATCTGCTAAAGCGTCGCCGTTGTATTCCCCGGCACGTGGTGTTGTCAGTGCTTAATTAAATGGAGAATAGAATGGCTAATGATTATTTCTTTACCTCAGAATCGGTTTCTGAGGGACATCCCGATAAAGTTGCAGACCAAATCTCAGATTCGATCTTAGATGCCATCTTGGCACAAGATCCAAAGGCACGCGTTGCTGCTGAGACACTTTGCAATACTGGCTTAGTGGTTCTTGCTGGTGAAATCACCACCAATGCCAATGTTGATTACATTCAAGTCGCACGCAATACCCTGCGCGAGATTGGCTATGACAACACTGAATACGGCATCGATTACAAAGGCTGTGCAGTTTTAGTAGCTTATGACAAACAAAGCCCAGACATTGCGCAAGGTGTTGATAAAGCGCACGATGATGGCTTAGATCAAGGTGCAGGCGATCAGGGATTAATGTTTGGTTATGCCTGCGATGAGACCCCTGAGTTAATGCCCCTTCCAATTTATTTGTCGCACCGTCTAGTCGAGCGCCAATCTCAATTGCGTCGCGATGGGCGTCTAAATTGGCTACGCCCCGATGCAAAATCCCAAGTGACCTTGCGCTATGTCGATGGAAAGCCTGACTCGATTGATACGGTAGTGCTATCGACACAGCATGCTGCGGATATTCCCCTGGAGAAATTGCGGGAAGCGGTGATTGAAGAAATTATCAAACCCGTTTTACCTAAGCATTTAATCAAGGGCGATATTAAATATTTAGTAAACCCAACCGGCCGTTTTGTGATTGGCGGCCCCCAAGGCGATTGCGGCCTCACCGGACGCAAAATTATTGTGGATACCTATGGTGGCGCAGCTCCTCACGGTGGCGGTGCATTTTCTGGGAAAGATCCGTCCAAGGTTGATCGATCGGCTGCCTATGCTGGCCGCTATGTAGCCAAGAATGTGGTCGCTGCAGGTCTGGCCAGTAAATGCCTCATTCAGATCTCGTATGCGATTGGTGTGGCACGTCCTACATCGGTCATGGTTAGCACCTTTGGTACTGGCAAGATTGCAGATGAGCAGATTGCAAAACTTGTATCTGAGCATTTTGATCTGCGTCCGAAGGGTATTGTGAAAATGCTTGATCTCTTGCGGCCTATTTATAAAAAGACCGCTGCATATGGCCATTTTGGCCGCGAGGAGCCGGAATTCACATGGGAGCGCAAGGACAAGGCGGCTGCTTTGAAGGCTGCCGCAGGCCTCTAGTCCAAAATTGATTACAATTTAGGCAATTCCTTCAAGGAGCGTTGCAAGGGGCGCATCGTCGCCCCCCAGGCTTGAAGGGGAGTTACTTAGTAACTTCATTGCAACTGCGCTCGCTAACCCGAATGCTGGCGGTTAGCGAGTCACTATTGGCTCCGCTGGCGTTCTTTAGCTGGAGCTATTCATGAATACCGTTGCTGATTTAAAGTTAAATGGCGATTTTGCAATTGCCGATATTGGCTTAGCCGACTTTGGCCGTAAAGAAATCAAAATTGCTGAAACCGAGATGCCTGGTTTGATGGCGATTCGTGAAGAGTTTGCCGCCAAGCAGCCATTGCGCGGCGCGCGCATCACCGGATCGCTACACATGACCATTCAAACTGCGGTTCTGATTGAAACGCTTGAGGCCTTGGGTGCCGAAGTGCGCTGGGCATCATGCAATATTTTTTCAACACAAGACCATGCTGCTGCCGCGATCGCTGCGAATGGCACCCCAGTATTTGCGATTAAAGGTGAGACCCTCGAGCAGTATTGGGATTTCACTCATAAGATCTTTGAGTGGGCCGATGGTGGATACAGCAATATGATCTTGGATGACGGTGGTGACGCAACCCTGTTGCTACACCTAGGCAGTAAGGCTGAAAAAGACCAAGCCGTTCTGAACCATCCAACGAGCGAAGAGGAACGTATTCTCTTTGCGGCGATTAAGAGTAAATTGGCGATCGATCCAACATGGTACTCAACTCGGTTAGCGAAGATTAACGGCGTTACCGAAGAAACCACAACGGGTGTGCATCGTCTTTATCAAATGCACGCCAAAGGCGAATTGCATTTCCCAGCCATTAACGTCAATGACTCAGTTACTAAGAGCAAATTTGATAATTTGTACGGCTGCCGCGAATCCTTAGTCGATGCAATTAAGCGCGCAACTGACGTGATGATTGCCGGCAAGATTGCCGTTGTGGCTGGTTATGGTGATGTGGGTAAAGGCTCTGCACAAGCATTGCGAGCCCTCTCAGCTCAAGTATGGGTTACAGAGGTTGATCCAATCTGTGCGCTTCAGGCCGCGATGGAAGGATATCGCGTAGTCACGATGGAGTATGCCGCCGACAAAGCCGATATTTTTGTGACTGCCACTGGTAACTATCACGTTATTACGCACGATCATATGAAGAAGATGAAAGACCAGGCGATTGTGTGCAATATCGGCCACTTTGATAACGAAATTGATATTGCTAGTATTGAAAAATACCAATGGGAAGAAATTAAGCCACAGGTTGACCACGTGATCTTCCCAGCGGCCAACGGTCTTCCAGAAAAGCGCCTGATTATTTTGGCCAAGGGCCGTTTAGTGAACTTAGGCTGCGGTACTGGACACCCTTCGTATGTCATGAGCTCTTCGTTTGCCAATCAAGTGATTGCACAGATCGAGCTCTGGGGTGCGGCAGGGACGAACAAATATCCTGTTGGGGTCTATACCTTGCCTAAGCATTTAGATGAAAAAGTTGCTCGTTTGCAACTGAAGAAATTGAACGCACAGTTAACGGAGCTTTCGGATCAACAAGCTGCCTATATTGGCGTTAAGAAAGAAGGCCCATTCAAGCCTGAAACCTACCGTTACTAAAAGGCTAAAGGGTCTGCTATGGAATTAAGCGTCGAGTTCTTCCCCCCCAAAACCCCGGAGGGGGAGGCGCGCTTGTTGCAAACGCGAGAGCGAATCACAGCGGCACTGCAGCCCGCCTTTTATTCGGTGACTTTTGGTGCGGGTGGTTCGACTCAATCGGGAACTTTGCAGACCGTTGAGGCAATTCATCGGGCGGGGGAGGTGGTAGCTCCTCATTTATCGTGTGTGGGTAGCTCTAAGGAATTAATTGGGAAACTTCTTGCACAATACAAGGTGTTGGGTATCAAACGAATTGTGGCCTTACGTGGTGATTTACCTTCTGGTATGGGGCAATACGGTGAGCTGCAGCATGCCAATCAGTTAGTGGAATTTATTCGCCAAGAGACCGGTGACTGGTTTCATATTGAGGTAGCCGCTTATCCCGAGACCCATCCGCAGGCGCAGTCGCCCAGCAAGGATGTCGCCTACTTTGCCCAAAAAATTAAGGCGGGCGCTAACTCAGCAATTACCCAATACTTTTTTAACAGCGATGCGTATTTTCGGTTTGTAGATGACGCTTATCAATTAGGTGTTGATGTACCTGTGGTTGCCGGCATTATGCCGATTACCAGTAGTACCCAATTGCTACGTTTTTCAGATGCATGCGGCGCAGAAATACCGCGCTGGATTCGTCTGCGTCTTTTGGCATACGGCGATGACAGCGCTTCGATTAAAGCCTTTGGCGAGGATGTGGTGAGCGCATTGTGCGAGCAACTTATCGTTGCTGGAGTGCCTGGACTACATTTTTACTCGCTAAACCAAGCAGAGCCCGTGATTCGTATTGCTCAGAATCTACAATTGGACCAAGCATCTAAGACTTAATCGAGCTTCGATAGATACCAGAGTTTGTGACCACCAAATCAAGCGCCTGATCATGAACCTCGGGGGTCCAGCGATCAAGATCTAGTGCCTGCCAGTCAAATGCGATGCCAATCGTTGTGAATCGATGCCCCGCCTGCTTCAAAGAAGCAATGGTACGATCAAAATAACCTCCTCCATAGCCAAGCCGCCAGTATTGGTTCTGATAATTGAGCCACCCAACACAGGGAATCAGGATGCAGTCGGGGGTCTTACTTTCCACACCGCTTGCAGTCGGATCGGGTTCCGCAATCCCATAGGTATTGAGAATCAGGGGGTCAGAGTCCGACCAGGTATAAAAGCTTAATTGCCGATCGGGTCTAACTTTGGGTAATAGGAGGTATCGATTCGGGTTTGAGGATCGCCATTCACGCAGGGGCTCGCGTAGATCAAGTTCGTCACGATAAGGCCAGCAAAATGCAATGGATTGATATGCCCCTGCTTCTTGAAGTAGAAATTGACTGAAATACGATAAAAAATGGGCATGTGCAGGATCAAATTCGGGGGATTGAGCAAATGATGCGCGCCGCCTCAAAAGATCCTGTCGAATTTGATGAATAGGGGTATGCATAGCACTCATTATCGGGTGAAAATAACAAAATGACCCAAAATTTTGCTTTTATGCCAAAACCTCCGATCAAGCATTTTCTTCTTTTTGCAATCCTAGTACTTTGCTTGGGAGGCTGGGAAAGTGGCTTTGCTAAAAAGCCAAATCTCAACAAATCTTCCCAAGGTCAGCCAACTCCTTTTGAGATCACAGAAGCTGATAAATTATTTATTGAGCTACGCGATGCTGCACGGCGTAATGATGTACCAAAAACCCAACAGCTCTCAGCGCAATTAAGTAACTATCCGGATACGGATTATGTGAGGTATTTTCGAATCAAACCCCAAATGTTTGATAGGGGAAATGAGGCGCGGGCAGATTCCTCGGTCGACGAAGAGGTTGGGGCTTTTCTAAAAACCTATGAGGGGACTGCGATTGGTGATCGCATGCGTAACGATTGGCTACTAGTTCTTGGCAAGCGAAAAGATTGGACCCAATTTGATCGAGAGTATCCAAAGTTTGTTTTGGATGACGATACGAATGTGAAGTGTTATGCGCTTCATTCACGGCTGATAAAGCAAGAGGACGCAAAGCGTGTTGGTCAAGATACACTCAAAATCATGGTTGATCCTCGCCAGTTTGGGTCTGCTTGCCAAGAGTTGGTGCCTGCATTAGTCCAGGCAAATGGCCTATCCAACTCTCAGGCAAGAGCGCTTGGTCGCGCTGCTGCTGAAATGAATTTTGAAACCGCAGGGCGACGCATCGGCGGAGAGGATCCGATTGCTAGCATAGTGCGTAGCGCAAGAGCAGACTCAACTAAAACGTATCGTGACTTCTTGCAAACTAGCTTGCGCTATAGCAAAGAAGATCAAGCGATGGCATGGGGTGTGATTGGGCAATTTTTAGCAAAGCGCTTAGATCGCAACGCATACGATGCCTATCGGCGTCAACAGCAATTAGGCTTTAATTCTTTACTATCCGCAGAAACTCAGGAATGGAAAGTTCGTACGGCTTTACGGGCTCACGATTGGCAGCTGGTGCGCGAGTCGATTGAATCCATGAATACGGTCGTTCGCGAACGCGATCCAGCTTGGACTTATTGGTACGGCAGATCATTAAAAGAGTTGGGCGATCCCGAGAAAGCCAATGTGCAGTTTCAGTTGCTGGAAGACCAATTTAATTTTTATGGACAGTTAGCCCGCGAGGAGTTGGGTAAGCCTATTGTGATTCCGCCCAAAGTGAAAGTTAGCGACGGGGAAATTAAGGAGATGGGTAAGCGCCCTGGGTTTACTCGGGCTGAGCGTTTTTACGCCATGAATCTTCGCTTTGAAGGAAATCGTGAATGGAACTGGGAGTTACGTGGCATGAGCGATCGCCAGTTATTAGCCGCTGCAGAATATGCCAAACGCATCCATTTATATGATCGTACGGTCAATACGGCCGATCGTACCAAAGGCGAGCATGATTTTGCCCTGCGTTATCCAATGCCCTTTAAAGATCAACTCAGTCCAATTGCTAAAAACATCGACTTGAACTTAGCCTGGGCTTATGGTTTGATCCGTCAAGAGTCTCGGTTCATTACCAACGCCTCATCATCAGTGGGCGCTTCGGGTTTGATGCAGGTGATGCCCAATACCGCCAAGTATGTTGCTAAGAAAATCGGTATGAATTCCTATACCAATGAACGTCTCAAAGAAACGCAAACAAATTTGACCTTGGGAAGCCATTACTTAAATATGGTTTTAAAAGACCTTGATGACTCTTGGGTATTGGCGTCTGCCGCCTACAATGCCGGCCCATCACGGCCAAAATCGTGGCGAGAGAGATTAAACCAATCCACTGAAGGAGCAATTTTTGTGGAATCGATTCCCTTTAATGAGACACGTACTTATGTGAAGAATGTACTCGCCAATGCGAGCTACTATTCACTTTTAATGGATGGACAAACCACTCCCATGAAACAACGCCTGGGAGTGATTGCTCCTAAAACTGCCGTATTGAGTGAACTACCATGAAACATGACATTTTATTAATTGGCGGGAGCGGCTTTGTTGGCAAGGCAATTAGCCAGAAGCTGCAAAGTAAAGGCTACTCCGTATTGATTCCATCGCGGCGTTATAGCGCTATGCGAGACCTACGGCTATTACCTAGTGTGACCTTAGTTGAAGCAGATGTAAATCAGCCTGGGGTTATTGAACGATTGTGCGGACACGTAAAGCCACACGGAGCGGTTATCAACCTAGTTGGTATCTTGCAAGATCAAGTAGCAAAACCATATGGCCCTGGTTTTAAAAGAGCTCATGTGGATTTACCTCAGATGATCATTGAGGCCATGAAAGCCAAAAAGCTCAGACGCTATTTGCACATGAGCGCTTTGGGTGCCGACTCGAATGGCCCTTCCATGTATCAACGCAGTAAGGGCGACGGTGAAAATCGGGTGCTAGCCAGCGGTTTAGATTGGACCATTTTTAGACCATCGGTCATTTTTGGAGAGCATGATCAGTTCATTAATACATTTGCTAATCTAGCGAAGGTATTCCCAGTGATTCCATTGGCATATTCACATGCCAAGTTTCAGCCGGTAAGCGTAAACGATGTTGCCAGTGCATTTGTCATGGCATTAACTCACCCTAATACCATTCATCAGACCTATGATTTGGTCGGTCCTGAAGTGTTCACGATGAAACAATTGGTTGAATTTGCGGCTCGCAAAGCGGGTAAGGATCGTCTCATTGTTTCATTGCCAAATTGGGTTGGATACCTTCAGGCATTGGCATTTGAGTTTGGCCCAGGCCCCACTTTAATGTCCCGTGACAATATTGCCTCCATGAGTATCCCCAATATATTGCCTGCGGGTGGAAAAGACGCTTTGGTTGATGAGTTTAGGATTGCCAAACAGCGTATTGAGAGTTTGCTGACTTGAAGATTTATCAAGTCGGCGGGGCAGTACGGGACCGTTTGCTTGGAAGAGCGGTTCATGATGTCGATTACGTGGTGGTTGGCGGAACTGCCGATGAAATGATGCAAAAAGGATTTCGGCCGGTGGGGAGTCATTTCCCAGTATTTTTGCATCCCATCACCAATGCAGAATACGCACTAGCTAGGACGGAGCGCAAGACAGCGCCGGGTCACCAGGGCTTTACTTTTCATGCAGATCCAAGCGTGACCCTAGAGGAGGATCTGCAACGGCGCGACTTGACCATCAATGCCATGGCCGAAGCAGTCAATGATGTCGGTGAGCCGGTCGGAGAGATCGTTGATCCCTATGGCGGTCAGGTTGATCTGAGGGCGGGCATATTGCGACATGTCTCAAATGCCTTTTTAGAGGACCCTTTAAGGGTATTACGCGTTGCCCGATTTGCAGCACGTTTTCTAGATTTTCATATCGCGCCCGAGACACTCGTTTTCATGGGGCGAATGGTTCGCACGCGTGAGTTAGAAACCTTATCAAAGGAGCGCATCTGGCAAGAGCTAGCGCGTGCCATGGAAGAAACAGATCCACTCCGCTTTATCGAAACACTTAATCAGTGCAATGCCCTATCGGATGTATTGCCAGCTAGCTTTGAGAAACAGTGGCATCAGGAAGCTGCTCAAAAGAGCATTTGGCATTCAATGCATTTAGTTGTCGCGGCGCGCCCCGAGCTAAATCAGCGTATCGCCTGTTTATTAAGAACCATTCCTCCAGCCGAAATCCAGGAGTGGGCTCGTGGGTCGAAGGTGCCAAATGAGATTGCCGAATATTGCCAGATTGCGGCGGATTTTGAGTCAGTGCACTCCAAATTAATTCCAATCGATATTCTGGCATTTTTTAATCGGGCTGACTTATGGAGAAAGCCTCACCGTATCATGGAACTACTTAGTCTTTTTGAGGTGCTAGGGATTGATATAGCAGTTTGGCAAAAGCTGGTTAGCAAATTGATAGGTATTGATGCCGGACAAATTGCGAAGTCTGTAAGCCAACGCTCAGATGTCAATGAGTTAGGTAAAGCAATTCATACGGAGCTTGAGAGGGTGCGCCTCTTCACCATTCAAGAAGCGCTGTCTTAATAAACTCGGTTACGGCCCCCAAAGCCGGGGAGTGCATAGAGATCCAAATCAAGAGCTTTTAGGTGTTTACCGAAAGCCAATACTTTGAAGAGCTCTCCCATTTCAGCTTCTGAAATTAATTTCTGTATTCCATTCGATATAGCGATCATCTGCTGAGGGTCACTTGGATCGGATTGCTGCAATACTAAATCGGTAATGCCAGCATCCAACAAGTACGATGCTTGGCTAGAAAAAAATGACTGTACATTTTCTTTGTTCTCTATTGAATGCAAAAGCTTCGAGAAATTGATGTGGCAGGTGATATCCGAGATACCGGGTAAGGCTAGCACATTGCTTAGCGCTTGATGATGGAAGTGCGCCATGAGTGTGCCGGTATTTCGTTGGGGGTGGTAATACTCCTGCTGGTGAAAGCCGTAGTCAATTATCAGCAATAAACCCTCATCGAGCCGATCAATCACTTTTGCAAACCAAGCCTCGGCCTGAGGGTGGATTTCAGTCATATACCCATTGCTAGCGCAGTTGATCAATGGTTGGACCTCTAGTTTTTCTCCGGGTACAGATATAAGAAATTGATCAGGCTCTGTTCCAAGCCCAACCCCAGCATAGTGCCAAGCATGGTCTTGATACACAATACGTTCACAGGGAATTGCATCGAGTACTTCATTGGCCAGAACGACGCCATGAAAAGAAGGCAATACCTCTGAATGCCACTGACAATGCGTTTCAATCCCATGACTGCGACATGTGTCTAGCAGTAATTTTTGTTGACGTTCAGTTAAATTCGGTGACACATCAATGATGTGATATTCATCGAGCTTAAAGCCGCGTCGGTGCAGATCCAATAGGATCGTCTTGGCAAGCTGCCCTGTCCCCGCGCCGATTTCAATGATGCGGGTCTGTTGCCCCTGCTTTCTTAATCCTTCTAGTACGGGCAGAATCGTATTAACAATGGTTTGGCCAAAAAATGGGCTGATTTCTGGAGCGGTTATGAAATCACCAGAGCGTCCAAATTTTTCTAGGGCGCTGGTGTAGTAACCCAGGCTAGGCTGATACAGGGCGAGCTCCATGTAGCGTGAAAAGGGGATCCAACCACCCTTTTCCTGAATTTCTTGGGAAATTTTGGTTAGGATGGCCTCTAAATGTTCCGCTTGCGCCCGTGTCAGGTTAATATCCATAGCTCGCTAGTCTAAGTGAGTTTTTTCTACAGCACATGAAAACAATGGCAGATCGGACAGTTTTGGTCACCGGCGCAGCCAAGCGCCTTGGTCGAGAAATCGCCCTGTATTTTGCTCGCGAAGGCTGGAATGTCATTGTTCATTATGGCCAATCTACTCAAGAGGCAAAAGCCGTGGTTGCTGAGATTCATGGATTGGGAGTGAAGGCGATTGCGCTGCAGGCAAATTTGTCGCATCAAGCAGAAGTCGAATCTTTGATCGAAAAAAGCATCAATCAATTTTCAAGAATTGATTGTCTAATTAATAGTGCTGCAATTTTCGAATACGATCGACCCAGCCAGGACGATCATTTGGTGACTGCGGACTTAATTGAGCGCCATGCACAAATTAATCTTGCAGCCCCAATTCTGATGGCTCAAGCAATGTTTCATCATCTTAAGACTCAGCCAATCAGCAAAGACTTTGTTCCCGCAACCATTCAATTATTAGATCAAAAGTTAATCAATTTAAATCCGGATTATTTTTCGTATACGCTTTCTAAAAGTGCCTTATTAACCGCTACCGAAATGATGGCTCGCGATTTCGCCCCATATATGCGCTCTGTTGGTTTGGCCCCAGGGATTACCTTGCCATCGGGTGATCAAAATCAATCCGAGTTTGAGAAAGCCCACCAAGCTACTCCGCTGGGGCAATCATCTACCGCACAGGATATTGCGAGCGCCGCATTTTTCTTAGCCAATGCTAAGTCGATTACGGGGACTGCGCTATATGTTGATGGCGGACAACATTTACTTGCATCCGATCGGGATGTGATGTTCAAAATTAAATAACAGCTTCTATGCACTCATTACTATCTCATCCAAGCCTGATTCATTGTCGACGTCTCTTTTTGAAAGACTACGAGGTTTATATCAATATTGGCGTTCATGATTTTGAGAAGCGCGCTGAGCAGAGGGTGATCTTCAATGTCGAGATTTATGTTCCCCTGGAACTAAATACCCCGAAGCAAGATCTTTTAGAAGAGGTACTTGATTATGATTTCATTCGAAAGACCATCGTAGAGCGCGTTAAACGCGGCCATATTCATTTACAAGAAACCCTCTGCGATGAGATCGTGGCAGCAATTCTTGAGCATCCAAATGTGATGGCGGTACGAGTTAGTACTGCAAAGCCCGATGTCTATCCGGATTGTGAAGCGGTTGGTGTTGAAGTCTTTAAGATGAAGCAAGCATCTGACTAATGGGAGCCGCCGATGGTAGACCCTCGTAAGCAAGCATTTGAAGAGAATAAGCTAGATAAAAAACTATGTCGCCTGGTTGGTCAAGCGATCGGTGATTTTGGCATGATTGCCGATGGTGATAAGGTGATGGTGTGTCTGTCTGGCGGTAAGGATAGCTATACCTTACTTGATATTTTATTGAAGTTACGTGAGCGGGCGCCGATTTCATTTGATCTGGTTGCTGTGAACTTAGATCAAAAACAACCTAACTTTCCCAGTGACACGCTACCTAATTATTTACGCGAACTCAATATCCCTTTTCATATTGAAGAGCAAGATACCTATAGCATTGTGAAGCGGGTGATTCCTGAGGGGAAAACAACCTGCGGATTATGTTCTCGTTTACGTCGTGGGATTTTGTATCGAGTTGCCGATGAGCTGGGGGCAACTAAGATCGCATTAGGTCACCACCGCGATGACATCTTAGAAACATTGCTACTCAATATGTTTTATGGAGGCAAGTTAAAAGCAATGCCGCCTAAATTGCGCTCTGATGATGGACGTCATTTGGTCATTCGGCCTTTAGCGTATGTTCCTGAAAAATTAATCGAGCGCTATGCACAATCGATGCAGTTTCCAATCATTCCTTGTGATTTATGTGGCAGTCAGCCCAATTTGCAAAGGGCTGCCATGAAAAAATTACTACGGGAGTGGGAGAAGGAGTTTCCTGGTCGGATTGAAAACCTGTTTCGCTCCTTACATCACATTGTTCCATCTCACCTTTTAGACCAAGACGCTTTTGATTTTCAGAATCTATCTATTCACTCGGATTTGACCCATTTCGTTAAATCGTATGAGGGTGATCGTGCAATCGATGAGGGTATTGATGTGTGTGTCGCAACAGAGCCCGCTTGGTCATCGCTAACCTGGATCCATAAAGACTAAAGTACGTCCATCTGCATCACTAGCTTGCTTCTAAGCCCTATAATTAATCCCATGAATATCGTCATCTTGGCTGCTGGGCAAGGCAAGCGTATGAAATCCGCTTTGCCAAAGGTATTGCAGCCTCTAGCGGGAAAACCGTTACTACAGCATGTGCTTGAAACCGCATTAGCGCTTGTGCCCAAGGCCCAGCCGCTTGTTGTGATTGGGCATGGTGCACAACAGGTTCAAACATTCTTAGGCCATTTAGCTGATTTTGATCAGCGCTTTAATAAGGTCAAGACCGTTTTGCAAAAAGAGCAAAAAGGAACGGGCCATGCACTATTGCAAGCTTTGCCAAAATTAAATCCTGCGTTGCCCACACTCGTGTTGTATGGCGATGTACCCCTATGTTCTAAAGAAACCTTAAATAAGCTTGCCCGCTTAAGCGATGGAGCAGTTGGTTTACTAACTCACCGCATGCAAAATCCATTTGGTTATGGTCGTATTGTGCGCGACCTTGATGGCAATGTGCAAGCCATTGTTGAGGAAAGGGATGCTAATTCGACCATTCGCTCGATTTCAGAAATTAATACCGGCATCATGGTTTTGCCCACTAAGCAATTGGGCAAGTGGCTTAAAGGGATTAAAGCTAAAAATGCGCAAGGTGAATATTACTTAACGGATGTCATCGCCATGGCGGTTAAGGCGGGTGTGCCAGTGCGATCTGCCCAAGCGATCGATGATTATGAGATTCTGGGGGTAAACGACCGCATACAATTAGCGGAGTTAGAGCGCGTGTTGCAGCGTCAGATCGCTCAAGCGCTTTTAGAGAATGGTGTCACGCTTTTTGATCCTAATCGAATCGATGTTCGCGGTGAGTTGCGCTGTGGCAAGGATGTATGGATTGATGTCGGTTGTGTTTTTGAAGGAATCGTAACCCTAGCTGATCAGGTTCGCATCGGACCCTATTGCGTCTTAAAAGATACGAACATTGGAGAGGGCACCACGATCGAAGCATTTAGCCATCTTGACGGCGCTAGGATTGGCCCTGCTAATCGAATAGGACCCTATGCACGGATTCGGCCGGGCGCTGAATTGGCAAGCGATGTTCATATTGGCAATTTTGTAGAAGTTAAAAATAGCAAAATTGCATCACAGAGCAAAGCCAATCACTTAGCGTATGTGGGTGATTCGATTGTTGGATCACGCGTCAACATTGGCGCAGGCACGATTACTTGCAATTACGATGGAGTTAATAAGCACCAAACAGTGATTGAAGACGATGTATTTATTGGCTCGGATACGCAGTTGGTTGCCCCTGTAAAGGTAGGCAAAGGCGCCACGCTAGGTGCAGGCACTACACTCACCAAGGATGCACCTGCAGGAAAATTAACTGTATCGCGGGCAAAGCAAATTTCGATTGAATGGCAACGTCCCACGAAATTGAAAAGTGCGTCGCCAAAAACAAAAAAGATTGCTCGAAAGTAAATCCTTTTTATGTGTGGAATCGTTGGGGCAGTTGCCAAAACAAATGTAGTCGATACCCTAATCGAGGGATTGCGACGCTTAGAGTATCGTGGGTATGATTCCTGCGGATTCGCCGTGATTGATAGTCAGCAACCGGGTCATCCGATCGAGCGAGCTAGAACTACTGCGCGTGTGGCTGATTTGGCAAAGCAAGCACAGGAGTTTTGTGGTCAGGTTGGGATCGCGCACACGCGTTGGGCGACGCATGGCAGACCCGATACGCATAATGCGCACCCACATATTTCGAATGGTCAAATAGCGGTTGTGCATAACGGCATCATTGAAAATTATGAAGTATTGCGCGATCAGCTAAAAGCATCTGGCTATGTGTTTGAATCGGAAACTGATACCGAGGTCATTGCCCATTTAGTTCATCAGGAATTTATTAAGCTTGCTAAGCCAGATCTAAAGAACGCAGTTGCGCAAGCGATCGAACAATTAAAAGGTGCTTATGCGATTGCCGTCATTGCTCAAGCCGAGCCCCATCTCTTAGTGGGCGCTCGTGCCGGCTCACCGCTCATTATTGCAATCGGTGAAGATGGCCACTACTTATCTTCAGATGCGCTTGCTTTAGCCGGTAAGGCCAAAACCATGGCTTATTTAGAAGAGGGCGATCTGGTTGCTATGACTATTAATGGATTTGAGGTTTGGGATCGAACCGGTCAGGCGATGACGCGTGAAATTACACCGATGCCCGTTCAGGCGCAAGCAGTTGAATTGGGGCCCTATCAGCACTTCATGCAAAAGGAGATATTTGAGCAAGCCCGTGCGGTCTCCGACACGATTGCAAATATTGCTGAACTTGGCCCGGCTTTATTTGCTGCGGGTCCGCAAGAGTGGCAGGAATTTGATCAGGTATTGATCCTTGCCTGCGGAACAAGTTATTACTCAGCCTGCGTCGCTAAATATTGGTTTGAAGACATTGCAAAGATTCCGACGCAGGTTGAAATTGCTAGCGAATACCGGTATCGACAATCGATTCCAAATCCAAGAACCTTGATTGTGGTTGTCTCCCAATCTGGAGAAACAGCAGACACCTTAGCCGCCTTACGTCATGCCAAAGAGCTAGGTCACCCACTAAGCTTATCAATTTGCAATGTAGCGTCGAGCGCGATGGTGCGAGAAACGAAATGGCACTTTTTGACACACGCCGGCACTGAAGTTGGAGTAGCGTCTACCAAGGCCTTCACTACTCAATTAGTTGCTCTTTACCTGTTGGCTAATGCGATTGCCAAACGCTCAGGGCATTTATCACTTCTGGCCGAGAAGAAAGTATTCGATGATTTGCGCCATTTGCCACAAGCCATTCATGCTGTATTGGCATTAGAGCCACAAATCATTGCCTGGAGCCAGGCATTCGCGAATTGTCAAAATGCGCTTTTCTTAGGGCGCGGCTTGCATTTCCCGATCGCACTTGAGGGCGCCCTAAAGTTAAAAGAGATTTCTTATATCCATGCGGAAGCTTATCCAGCTGGTGAGCTCAAGCACGGACCGCTTGCTTTAGTGACTGAGGCGATGCCGGTTGTTACCGTAGCGCCTAATGACTTGTTGCTCGAAAAACTGAAATCGAATATGCAAGAGGTCAAAGCTCGCGGAGGTCGCCTTTATGTCTTCGCTGACCAGGGTACCGAAATTAGAAGTGAAGATGGTATTCAGGTGATTCGCTTACCAGAGCATTACGGTAATTTATCCCCGCTATTACACGTTATTCCGCTCCAGCTCTTGGCTTATCACACCGCAGTAGCCCTTGGTACAGATGTTGATAAACCACGTAATTTAGCTAAAAGCGTTACGGTCGAGTAATTCATCCAAAACTAAGCTCGTTGTGGTCAAATAATAGGTGTGAAGAGCCTTTTCGATTTTCAATATTCTCTTTGTCATTCCATTTCGCTAAATCCACTCAAGCATGGCTTTAGTCTTTTGGTTTGCCTTGGCTTAACGGCCTGCGCTGTGGGTCCAGACTTTAAAAAACCCGATGCTCCAAAAGTTGCTTCTTATACAGAAAAACCCGTTTCCTCAGAGTTGGCAACTGCACCAAGTATTGGTGGAACAAAACAGTCCTTAGATCCTGCTGCTGATATTCCAGCGGAGTGGTGGTCTCTGTATCGTTCCCCTGAATTAGATGCACTCATCAAGCAAGCTTTAAAGCGGAATCCAACCCTAGCCTCAGCTGATGCAACTTTGCGAGCTGCTCAAGAGAATGCGAACGCAGCCTTTGGATCTTTATTGTTTCCAAGTATTGGTTTGGGAGCATCAGCAACGCGCCAACAAATTACGCCGTCGACCTTTGGGCTCAGCTCAGGCAATCCAAACATATTCAATCTTTACAATACCTCGGTTTCCGTAAATTACAACTTGGATGTATTTGGAGGGGCGCGACGTGCCGTGCAGAGCGCCCAGGCCCAAGCAGAAATCACCGGATTTCAATTAGAAGGTGCTTACCTAAGTTTGACAGCCAATATTGTCACGACGGCAATTCGCGAGGCTGCACTTCGTGCTCAATATCAATCCAATTTAGAGATCTACGAGTCCCAGAAAAATCTGGCTGATCTAATTAGTAAGCAGTTAGAAATAGGAACAGCATCGCGCGTTGATCTAACTTCACAGGTTTCGCTTGCAGCCAGCTCACAAATTGATTTATTGAATATTGATAAGAATCTTTCGTTCACCCGAAATCAATTGGCAGTTTATGTGGGCGATTTTCCTGGTAATGCACAGTTGGCTAAGTTTGATCTAGCTAAACTGAACCTACCGGAGCGCATCCCACTTTCAATCCCATCGGATCTGGTTCGCCAACGTCCTGATATTCGTGCCGCCGAGGCATATATCAAGTCAACGAATGCGTTAGTAGGTGTTGCAACTGCTAACCTCTTGCCTCAAATCACCTTAAGTGGCGCGATGGGCTCGCAGGCTTTGACGACTGGCGCCTTATTTGGACCAAATGCTGCTATTTGGTCTGTGGCTGGCGGGGTATTTCAGCCTTTATTTCAAGGGGGTGCATTGCTAGCTCAACGGCGTGGCGCTATTGCAACCTATGAGGCTGCAGTATTTCAGTATCAAGCAACGGTATTGAATGCATTTCAAGAAGTAGCAAATGCGCTGCAAGCCCTTGAGAGTGACGCTCTTGCACTGCGGGCTGCTTCAGAGGCAGAGCGCAATGCCTTGGAGTACCTCAATTTATTAGAGGAACAATATAAACTCGGTACTGGTAGTTATCTCGCAGTATTAATTGCTCAGCGACAGTATCAGCAAACTAAATTCCGCTTGATTGATGTGCAAGCAAGTCGGTTTGCGAATACTGCCGCATTATTTGCTGCACTGGGTGGTGGCTGGTGGAATCGCAGTGGCCCCGCTTTTCAGGCCCAAGCCAGTGAGCAAGTTAATCCGCCTAAACAAAGTCATTAAGAGATCGATTCATGAATCTAGTTCATCAACTCATCGCATGGATAAAAAATTCGCTTCTCACTGAGAAAACCCTAAGGCTGATCTGGGCACCATTTGCTTGGATTGGGGCTCGTCTGCGCCCGCGTGAGCGTTTTGAAAAGACCAAAGCATACGCCGCTTTAATGCAAATGCCCCCCTTAAAGCGTCGCATGATAGTGATGCTGGTTGGGGTATTTATTTTGTTAGGTCTAATCTTCGGATTTAACCAATTAAAAACATTCATGTTTAATCGGTTTATGGCGGGCATGGGGATTCCTCCTGCGACGGTGACCACTACTGTTATTGAAAAACAAGAATGGCAACCCCGCATGAACAGTGTCGGTAATGTGCGCGCATTCCGGGGCGTTGATCTAAGTACTGAAGTTGGCGGATTGGTTGTAAAAGTTCCGGTAAAGTCCGGAGTGGATGTTAAAGAAGGTTCATTGCTTATCAAGCTCAATGACTCCGCGGATGTCGCCCAACTGAACTCTTTAAAAGCGATGGCTGATTTAGCGAAGGTGATTAATGAGCGTGATAAGGCTCAATTAGCGATTCAGGCGATCAGTAAGAATGTCTATGACACCAGCACTGCGGATATGAAGGCAAAGCAAGCGCAGGTAGAACAGCAAATTGCTTTAATTGCCAAAAAGAATCTCAAGGCTCCATTTAGCGGTCGCGTTGGCATCGTCACGATTAATCCTGGCCAGTACGTCAATCCTGGTGACAAACTATTAACTTTGCAGACCATTGATCCTATTTTTGTGGATTTCACCTTGCCACAAAGCTCCGCCGGTATTATCGAGGTGGGTCAAACCATTGAGTTGCAGACCGATGCATTTAAAGAAACGCCATTTATTGGAAAAATTACGGCCGTTAGTCCCAAGGTGGAGCTCAATACTCGCAATATTCAGATTGAGGCTCAAATTAGTAATCCAGACAAGAAGCTCTTGCCTGGTATGTTTGCGAATGTCAACATTAATTTGGGCGATAAAGTTGAGTTGCTAACCTTGCCCCAAACCGCTGTTACCTACAATCCGTATGGCAGCACCGTATTTATCGCTAAGAAAACCAATCGCCTAGATAAAAAAGGCGCTCCTGTTCTTGAGGCGCAGCAGGTCTTTGTCACCACTGGACCCACCCGAGGCGACCAGGTTGCTATTCTTAAAGGTTTAGAGCCTGGTATGACCGTTGTCACCAGCGGACAGTTGAAATTGAAAAACGGTACCCCTTTAATCGTGAATAACAGCGTTTTACCAGCTAATTCACCGGATCCAAAACCACAAGAGCAATGAGCGAAGATTTTCAGCGCCATCAATGGACGGATTTATTTATCCGTCGCCCTGTCCTTGCTATCGTGGTCAGCTTACTGATTTTGCTATTGGGCCTCAAAGCAGTTGGTTCATTGCCTGTTAATCAGTATCCCCAAACCCAAAATGCAGTAGTCACGATCACGACGACCTATTTTGGTGCGGATCCAGAGACGATTGCTGGATTTATTACGCAGCCTCTGGAGGGAGCCATTGCTCAAGCTCAGGGTATTGATTATTTATCCTCTATCAGTATCAGTGGCGTCTCTACTATCACCGCTACTCTGCGCCTCAATTACGATGCTAATCAGGCGCTCACTCAGATCAATACACAGATTAGTTCGGTACGCAATCAATTGCCGCCCCAAGCACAACAACCCATTTTGACTGTGCAGGTGGGGCAAACGACCGCGGCAATGTATATGGGCTTTTATAGCGACGACATTGCTAATAACAGCATTACCGATTATTTATTACGTGTTGTTAAGCCTAAATTGGATTCAATTAACGGCGTGCAAAATGCCGAGATCCTAGGTGGTCGTAAATTTGCCCTGCGAGCTTGGCTTGATCGTGACCGAATGGCAGGCCTTGGCGTTGCTCCAGACGATGTATATGCGGCACTGGCAGCCAATAATTATTTGGCTCCCGTAGGAAGTACTAAAGGGCAAATGGTTTCGGTGGATTTAGTGGCCAATACTGATCTCCATTCCTTAGATGAATTCCGTAAATTGATTATTAAGCGCAATGGCGCGGATATTGTGTATTTGGACCAAGTTGCAACAGTCACCTTGGGCTCTGAAGACTACAACAATAATGTCGCGTTTAATGGCAAGCAGTCGGTCTTCATTGGTATTAAGGTCGCACCCGATGCAAATCTTTTGGATGTGGCTAAGCGGGTTCGGGATACGTTCCCCGATATTCAGAAGCAATTGCCAACTGGATTAAATGCCAAGATTGTGTATGACTCAACCGACTTTATTAATACTTCCATTGAAGAGGTCGTTCAAACGCTCTTAGAAGCTTTGATTATTGTGACGGTCGTGATCTACCTATTTTTGGGTAGCTACCGTGCGGTTGCAGTACCCGTACTTGCCATGCCATTGTCATTGATTGGCACCTTTTTCATGATGCAAGTCCTTGGTTATTCGATCAACCTATTGACATTGTTGGCCTTAGTGTTAGCGATTGGCTTGGTGGTGGACGACGCCATTATCGTGGTCGAAAACGTTGATCGCCATATGAAAGAGGGTAAGTCACCGCTCGAGGCATCCCTGATTGCAGCACGAGAGTTGGGGAATCCAATTCTGGCGATGACAATCGTATTGATCGCTGTTTATATCCCGATTGGGTTTCAGGGGGGGTTAACTGGAGCCCTATTTACCGAGTTTGCATTTACGCTAGCGGGGGCAGTCGCCGTTTCCGGGGTGGTTGCATTAACGCTATCACCGATGATGTGCTCACGATTATTTTCACAAGAGGAAGAGATGTCTCCTTTTGTGAAAAAGATCGATCGAGTGTTTGAGGGCGTGCGACATTCGTACCAAAACACATTGCGAGACCTGCTATCAACTTGGCAGGTCATCATCGTGATGGGCGTTTTATTGCTAATCGGGGTTGTGTATCTCTATGCAACCGCTCGCTCTGAGCTTGCTCCCACTGAAGACCAGGGTATCGTTTTGGTCTCAGCAGTTGGGCCGCCTAATTCCACTGTGAATCAAATGCAGGGGTATGCCGATCAAGTTTTTCAGATTGCGAGTAAAGAGCCCGAATACAAGCAAATGTTTCAGATCACGAGCCCAAATTCAAGTTTTGGTGGCGTGATTATGAAAGATTGGGGCGAGCGCAGTCGCAGTGCGAGTAAATTCCAAGAAGACCTTCAAAATAAATGGAATAGCATTGCAGGAACACGGATTGCTGCATTCCAGTTTCCAGCACTGCCAGGTGCCCAGGGTTTTCCTGTTCAGGTAGTTATCAATACGACAGAGCCCTATTCCAATTTAAACGAGGTATCCCAAGCAGTTCTTGATAAAGCCAGACAAAGTGGTATGTTTTTCTTCGTCGATTCTGATCTAAAGATTGATAAGCCCCAAGATGTATTGCAAATTGATCGTGAGAAAGTAGCTGCTTTGGGAATGACCCAGCGAGATGTTGGTAATGCTTTATCTGCCGCCTTAGGTGGTGGCTTTGTTAATTACTTCTCAGTCGCAGGCCGCTCCTATCGAGTTATTCCACAGGTAAAGCAGGCGGATCGATTAAACCCCGATCAGATTTTGGACTATTACATTAAAACGCCGACAGGAGCGATGATTCAGGTGAGAACCATTGCGACGATACAAAGTCGCGTTGTACCCCAATCGATTAATCGCTTTCAGCAGTTAAATTCAGCGACGATTAGTGGTGTCAGTACGCCATTCGTTTCCCAAGAAGAGGTCTTAGATTTTCTGGAGCAAACGATTAAAGAAGCTGCACCATCGGGCTACTCGATCGATTATGCAGGGCCATCGCGTCAGTTTAAGGCTGAGTCGGGTGGATTTTTGGTGACCATGATGTTTGCTGTATTAATCGTCTTTTTGGTTTTGGCCGCTCAGTTTGAGAGCTTCCGTGATCCTTTAGTAATTCTGGTTTCAGTGCCGCTTGCATTATTTGGGGCATTAATCTTTATTAACCTTGGATTTACCACCTTAAACGTCTATACCCAGGTGGGATTAGTAACCTTAATGGGATTAATTAGTAAACACGGAATTCTGATGGTGGAGTTTGCCAATGAGCTTCAAGAAGCTGGACGTTCAAAGCTTGAAGCCATTATCGAGGCAAGCAGTGTGCGTCTGCGCCCAATTTTGATGACGACCGCTGCGATGGTATTGGGCGTTATTCCACTCGTGATTGCCTCAGGCGCTGGGGCGGCCGGCCGTCAATCAATGGGAATCGTGATCTTTACTGGCCTTGCTATCGGTACACTATTTACTTTATTTGTAGTGCCGGCGATGTATCTCTACATCGGTGCCGATCACCAACAAAAGAAATTTAAGCAGGTTTAATTACTGTTCAACCGCTTTGGTAAATTGAGTTGATTTACAAATTTGGTCGTACCAACGGGCAATATGGTTTAACTCTGCGCGTGGACCTGTTTTGTCTGGGTATTGATCGCTCAGCATGAACCAGCGCTTGACGCATAGAGTTAGAACAATGTCACCTAAGTGAAAGCTAGGGCCTGAGCAATAGGCTTGCTTGCTCAAAACACCATCGAGAATCCCCAGCAATTGATTGGACTCTTGGAATGCCTTATGGATTGCCGCGTAGTCCCTCTCGGCCTCAGGAATGCGCGTTAATCCTAAAAACGGGATACGAAGGGCTGGCCACAGGGTTGTTAATTGCCAATCGAGCCATTTATCAGAGGCTGCCATCGGCGCAAGTTCAACTGAGAAGCGCTTGCGATCAGCGTACTTGTGGGCTAGATAGCGCAAGATAGAATTTGATTCCCAAAGGATTAACTCACCATCTCGTAAAGTCGGTACTAAACCGTTGGGGTTCAGTGCTAAAAACTCGGGCGTTTTATTGACTCCAAAGTGTAGACCGGCATCGATCCGTTCAAAGTCGCGTCCCTCAACAAGCTCTAGTTCAGCAAGTACCCACAATACTTTTTGAACATTAATGGATGATTTTCTGCCCCAAAGCGTCATCATCAGAGGCTCCCTTCTGGATCAAATGCGAGTTGTGTAAATTGGCTATGTGCAAACAGCAATGGTTGTAAATCTGGATCGTGTTCAATCGCTAAAACGCGAGCTACAATAATTTGATGATCGCCACCATCATGTACTGCAACAGTCTCGCACTCGTAATAGGCGGCGCAGTCTGCGAGTTGATATAAACCACTACTATTGATACTGTGATTTAGTTCAAGAATATTTTTCTTGATTTGCTTGGCAAAAATGAGAGCCAGATCCTTTTGATTGGCTTCTAGGACATGAATCAGCTGTCGTTGTCCAACACTAAAACAATCTTTCATGTCAGATTGTTTTCCAATGCTCCATAAAATGAGGGGGGGCGATAGAGATACGGTATTGAATGAACTTATCGTAATGCCAACCGGTTTTTTATCTGAGCCAAGCCCCGTGATGACCGTGACACCAGTTGGAAAGCTAGAAAACGCTTGTCTTAACTCGAGGGATGAGAATTGAGTTTGCAATGAAAAAACTTTATTTAGACGGATTGATTTTGGTGGTGGGAATGGGAACTAGAGCTTCATTTTCATCGGCCCTGACACATTTAAACCGATAATCTTTGCCTGCTTTAGAAATAAAACTGGCGCCCATATAAAAGTCATCTTTACAGACTTTATTTGCAAAATCCATCACTTGCTGAGGATCGGCGCTCGAGCTAATTAAGCGCATATTGCCTAAAGACATCGTTAGCTCGGTCGAGGCGCAGGCGCTTAAAACAAGAGGGGTCACAACTATTAATACAATACGTTTCATGAAAAGCCCCATAATCGATCCTGACACAGTAGGATAAACGGTTTTATAAAGTACACGCATTCAATATTTAATCTATTTTGGAATCTGCTATGTTTAAAGCCATTTTAATTAATAAAGACGAACAAGGTTATCGTGCTCAATTAAGTGACCTTGATGAGAGCGCCTTACCCGCAGGGGATGTCCGGATTAAGGTGCATTACTCGACCTTAAATTACAAGGATGGCTTAGCAATTACGGGTAAGGGTCCAATTGTTCGGCAATTTCCGATGATCCCTGGAATTGACTTAACCGGAGAGGTCATTGAAAGTCAGAGTCCCGAGTTTAAGGTTGGTGATCTAGTGGTATTAAACGGTTGGGGTGTGGGGGAGTCTCACTGGGGCGGCTTGGCCCAGTTGGCAAGTGTGAAGTCTGAGTGGCTGATTCCCTTACCCAAAGCCTTTACACCTAAGCAATCCTTGGCGATTGGGACAGCAGGGTATACCGCCATGCTGTGCATTATGGCGCTTCAACAACATGGTCTGAAGCCTGCCGATGGTGAAATTTTGGTAACTGGTGCAGCAGGTGGAGTAGGTAGTTTTGCAATTAGTCTTTTGAATCAATTGGGCTATACCGTTGTCGCTAGTAGCGGCCGTCCTGAAGAAGCAAATTATTTGAAATCACTTGGCGCATCTGAGGTGATTGATCGTGCCTCCTTATCTCAGCCAGGCAAGCCTTTAGCAAAAGAGCGCTGGGCCGGGGTGGTTGATTCAGTAGGAAGTCATACCTTAGCGAATGCATGTGCTGCCACTAAGGCTAATGGTGCGGTTGCCGCATGCGGTCTAGCACAGGGAATGGATTTTCCGGCTACGGTTGCCCCATTCATTTTGCGGGGCGTTACCCTCTATGGAATCAATAGCGTTACTCAGCCAAAGCAAAAACGCATTGAGGCTTGGGCCCAGCTCGCATCCTTGTGTAAACCTGAGCAATTAATGACGATTGCTAAGGAAATTTCCTTGGGTGAGAGTATTCAATATGCTGAAGATTTGATGAACGGCAAGGTTCGTGGTCGCGTGATTGTGGACGTTAATCGTTAGACTTCGCAATCGCCTGGCGTAAGGTTAGCGACTGCCAAACCGCTTCTTTTTCTGCCTCGCTGAAGACAGACCAATTTGCGATTTCATCAATGCTTCGAAAGCAGCCATAACAGTAGTTTGAGGTAGGATTCATTTCACACCAGTTGACGCATGGTGAGCCAATGCTGCCATCTATGTTTCGAATCATCGGTAATTGTCCGGGAAAATATTTCTAAGCCGTAAGGACTGATCATACTCAATAAAGTCAGGAATTTCTCCTGCTAGTAAACGATTCTTATACGATTGCCACATTGCAGGTTGGAATAGATCAGCATGGTGTTTAAGTAGAAGATCACGAATTTGATCATTACCAAGCAAAAACGTTTTATAAGTCTCTGGAAAAATATCTTTAGGGCCAATGCGATACCAGGGCTCGCTCGCCATTTCATCATCTTCATTGCGAGGCGCAGGAACTTCTCGGATTTCGCAATCGGTTAAGTATTCAATTTCATCGTAGTCGTAAAAGGCGACACGTCCATAGCGCGTGACCCCAAAGTTTTTATAAAGCAAGTCGCCTGGAAAAATATTGGCCGCGATGAGATTTTTTATCGCTTCGCCATACTGAATCACACCGTCTTCAATTTCAGCGGGCGAGCCCTCTTGAAGGCGGATATTAAGAGGGGTCATGCGCCGTTCGATATAAAGATGTTTGATGACTAATTCGGCATCAGGGCCTTTTCCACCGCTGAACTCCAAAAGTGATGCACAGTGCTCCTCAAGCTCGGCTAGTAATTCCGGGGTAAACCGATTTAACGGAAAGGCAACATTGGAGAATTCCAGAGAGTCAGCCATTCGTCCAACCCGATCATGCTGCTTAACCAATTGGTATTTCGCCATAATTTGATCGCGCGAGGTCTCTTTGGGTGGCGGAAAATAATCTTTAATGAGCTTAAATACATAGGGATAGCTCGGTAGATCAAACACCAGCATCACCAGACCCCGTATTCCGGGGGCAATCCGAAATTGATCGGTGGAATGCATGAGGTGATGCTGAAAGTCACGGTAAAACAGATTCTTGCCGTGTTTTTGTAGTCCAACCATGTTGTAGAGCTCAGCCCGGGGTTTATGCGGTAAGAGGCTTCGCATAAACGTGACATAAGCCGATGGGACCTCCATATCGACCAAGAAGTAACTATGCGTGAAACTAAAAATAAGACGCAGGTCAACTTCCGAGAGCAAGATGCCATCAATAATCAATTCACCTTTTGGGTTATGCATCAGAGCCAGCGCCAATGGAGAAATCTTTTCTCCATTAATGATGCGCCCCATGATGTAGGCGGTCTTATTGCGAAAAAATAGTGTACTTAGAGCATGAATCTGAAAATCCGTTGAGCTCGTTGTGTTCAAGAGGGACTGCTTGATGAGTTTGGTTGTTAGCTCAAGATCACGATCCAAATTTTCAAAGGAGTTTTTAAGATCAAAACTAGTAACCAAACTTTTTAAGACAGCTTGAAGACCCCCAATATCGCCTGGGTAGTACGCCCGGTAGGACGGCTTTGAGGGGGCCTCATCGTTTTCTAAATATTCAGTGGATATGGTGGGGCGCACAAAGATAAATTTGTTATTGAAATACTTACTTGCCAGAATCCGTGTGGTGACCGAGTTAAAAAATGTTTCTGCTAACTCTGGCTGATGTAGATTCGATAAAAGTCCGATGTAATGTAATTTCACCTGCTGCCAAATTTCATCGGACAAGGCAGGTGCGTCAAACTCTTCCTCAAGGTGGCGGGCTGTTTCAAGAACCCGTTGGTCATAAAAGGTGATCCGATCCCGTAGTAGCTGGCGAATGCCATGCCAATCTTGGTTCTCAAATGCTGCCTTGGCTAAGCGGCCAGCATCTCTGAAAATGCTGTAATGGCGCATAAATCCTTGCAGCAGGGTTTGGGCCATATCAAAAGCGACTTGCGACGATAATAGTTTTGGAAACGGATTGTTCATACCAAGAGTGTATCTAGCAATTAATTAGGATTCAAAGATGACCCAGCCAGGCCCTACAGGCAACCATCATGTAATAAAGCAATTGGTCTATCCATATGGAGAGACCCTAGTGGCGCAGGGAGCAACCTTAGAAGTTACCCCTGGCGTGTATTGGATACGGATGCCACTGCCATTTGCCCTTGATCACATTAATTTATGGCTCTTACGGGATCAATTGGATGGCCAAGAGGGTTGGACCATTATTGACTGTGGAATTACCAACGACCTTACGAAGTCGTGCTGGGAATCCATCTTTGCCAATCATCTCCAAGGTTTGCCAATTTTGCGAGTATTGGTAACCCATATGCATCCTGATCATATTGGACTTGCTCATTATTTATGTGAGCGCTGGCAGGTTGGCTTGTGGATCTCCATGAGCGACTTTCTAATGGCTCAATGGTTAAGTAGTAAAGAGGGTGGTGCTGCGATTGGTTCTACGCCAGGCAATGGCGGAACGGCTGATCACTATGCGCGCCATGGCTTGCAGCATGCCGAAGATCTCGAGCGCATTCGTAGCCGTGCAGACTATTACAGTCGCTTGGTGCCTGAAGTACCCAAACGGTATCGCCGCATCATGGATGGTGACCATATTCGAATAGGCCGGCATGATTGGATAGTATCGATGGGCTATGGGCATGCACCTGAACATGCCACCCTCTATTGCGCATCCTTAGGGATCTTTATCTCGGGTGATATGGTCTTGCCCCGTATCTCTACCAATGTCAGTGTCTACGATGCCGATCCCGATGCAAACCCCTTGGATCTTTATTTACGATCGATTGATCATTGGCGCTCATTGCCTGCTAAAACCCTCGTTTTGCCATCGCATGGTAAACCGTTTGTGGGCTTACATGAGCGGATTGAGCAGTTGCATGAGCATCACCGAGCTCGGTTAAGTGAGACCGTGATGGCCTGTCAAGAGCCGCGAACCGCTTATGAGATTGTTCCAGTCTTATTTCGGCGACCGCTTGATAACCATCAGCTTAGCTTTGCGATGGGCGAAGCTATTGCTCACTTGAACTATCTGTGGCACCAGAGGATCTTGCAGCGCTCTTTGAGCGCGGACGGGATTTGGCGCTTTTGCGCTCTCTCGATTTAGACTCTGAGGATTTTTTGGCACCCGATGGGCTGGGAGGATTGGCCATTGCATCACCAAATGATTTGATTGCCATGAGAGTGGCACGCTGCACCTCAAGGGTCTGAATGGTTGACTTTAGAACATTGAGGTTCATGCTCAGCCAAGACTCAACGCTTTTGAGATCTTTGATGCGCTTATCTAATTCCTCAATATCGAAAGTTGGCATGGCACCGTTAAAGCCTGGCATGCCAGCACTCATGTCTGGCATAAAAGAGGCTCCAGGAGCCCCAGTGGCATTCTGACCCCAGATCGTTTTGAACATTTCTAGGCTTTGGTTAAAGTCAGGTATTGCGCCAAACATATTCTCTCCTCGCGGGCTAAATAATCCCATTATCGATAAAATGATGGGTCAATGAAGATTAATACGAGTTCTGCGCCAATGCAATCCCAAGGAAGTCAATCGAAGTCTGGTTCGCCCTATACCCGGGGCGCTATTCTTCCTGCCTTATTAAGAGAACGAATCTTAATTCTGGATGGGGCGATGGGGACCATGATTCAGCAGAAAAAATTTACGGAAGAGGATTATCGGGGTTTAAAAACCACGCAGCGCTTTGCTAATCATCCGATTGATCTCAAAGGTAATAATGAATTACTGGTGATTACTCAACCAGAAGCCATCTTAGATATTCATCGGCAATACCTTGAGGCGGGCGCTGATTTGATTGAGACCAATACCTTTGGTGCCACTTCGATTGCCCAAGAGGATTACAAAATGCCAGAGCTGGCGCGCGAGATGAATGTGCAGGCAGCGAAGCTGGCACGTCAAGCCTGTGATGAATACTCAACGCCCGATAAACCTCGTTTTGTAGCTGGTGCCATTGGACCGACTCCCAAGACTGCGAGCATTTCGCCGGATGTAAACGATCCTGGTGCTCGCAATGTTAATTTTGATAGTTTGCGTGCTGCTTATCGCGAACAAGTCGAAGGACTCTTTGAGGGTGGTGTTGACTTGCTATTGGTGGAAACCATCTTTGATACCCTCAATGCCAAAGCCGCATTATTTGCAATTGATGAATTTTTTGAAGAATCCGGTGAGCGCTTACCGGTGATGATTTCAGGAACGGTCACCGACGCATCGGGTCGAATTCTTTCGGGGCAAACCGTTGAAGCATTTTGGAACAGTTTGCGCCATATTAAACCTCTGACGTTCGGATTAAATTGTGCTCTTGGTGCAGCATTAATGCGACCTTATATTGCTGAATTAGCACGCGTTTGCGATACAGCGGTCTCGTGCTATCCCAATGCAGGCTTGCCAAATCCAATGAGCGATACCGGTTTTGATGAGACTCCCGAAGTGACCTCAGGACTTGTTGATGAATTTGCTCGGGATGGCTTAGTCAATCTAGTTGGTGGCTGTTGTGGAACGACCCCGGATCACATCCGTCAAATCGCAAAGGCGATGACTAAACGAAAGCCCAGGCCCTTTCATAGTGATCGAACTGAGGAAGTGGCATGAGTAAAGTAACAATGCAGCCAATGCGCTTATCTGGCCTCGAGCCCTGTAATATCTCGCCCCAGATTGGCTTTGTGAATATTGGTGAGCGCACCAATGTGACCGGCTCAAAAGCTTTCTCACGCATGATTTTGAATAATCAATTTGATGAAGCTTTAGCAGTTGCCCGTCAGCAGGTTGAAAATGGCGCCCAAATGATTGATATCAATATGGACGAGGCCATGTTGGATTCAGAAGCGGCCATGGTGCGCTTTCTCAACCTGATTGCTTCCGAACCCGATATCGCTCGAGTGCCCATCATGATTGATTCGTCCAAGTGGACTGTCATTGAGGCGGGGTTGAAATGTATTCAAGGTAAGCCGATTGTTAATTCAATTTCGTTGAAAGAGGGCGAGGAGCAATTTAGGCAGCAGGCTAAATTAATTAAACGCTACGGAGCAGCAACGGTTGTGATGGCTTTTGATGAAAAAGGCCAGGCCGATACCTATCAACGAAAAATAGAAATTTGCCAACGTTCATACAAGATCTTGGTTGATGAGTTGGACTTTCCGCCCGAAGACATTATTTTTGACCCCAATATTTTTGCCATTGCAACGGGCATCGAAGAACACGATAACTATGCGGTCGATTTTATTGAAGCTACCCGTTGGATTAAAGAGCATTTACCAGCCGCCAAAGTCAGTGGTGGTGTATCGAATGTGAGCTTCTCTTTCCGGGGTAATGACCGAGTTCGCGAGGCTATTCATACGGTCTTTTTGTACCACGCGATTCAAGCGGGTATGGATATGGGAATTGTGAATGCTGGGCAGCTTGGTGTATATGCTGACCTAGACCCTGAGTTACGTGAGCGTGTTGAAGATGTCGTCCTCAACCGCTTTGTGGAGAAAGACGGCCAAACGCCGACGGAGCGATTACTAGCGATCGCGGATCAGTACAAGGGTGGGGGCATCAAGCAAGAAGAAAATTTGGTGTGGCGCGAGGCACCTGTGCGCGAGCGCTTAACTCATGCACTTGTTCATGGCATCACAAATTTCATTGTGGACGATACCGAGGAGCTGCGCGCTGAGATTATGGGATCCGGTGGAAGACCTATTGAGGTAATCGAGGGTCCACTCATGGATGGAATGAATGTGGTGGGCGATTTATTTGGTGCTGGCAAGATGTTCTTGCCTCAAGTGGTCAAGAGTGCTCGCGTGATGAAGCAGGCTGTGGCCCATCTAATTCCGTATATCGAGGAAGAAAAGAAGCAATTAGTTGCGGCTGGCGGGGAGAGTAAAGCCAAGGGCAAAATTGTGATAGCAACGGTCAAAGGTGATGTGCACGATATTGGAAAGAATATTGTGACGGTAGTCTTGCAATGCAATAACTTTGAAGTGGTCAATATGGGGGTGATGGTTCCCTGCGACCAAATTCTAAAGAAGGCGAAGGAAGAAAATGCCGATATCGTTGGCTTATCTGGATTAATTACCCCCTCCTTAGAAGAGATGACCTATGTTGCCCAAGAAATGCAACGGGATGCGCATTTTCGGGAGAAAAAAATCCCATTACTAATTGGCGGTGCAACAACTTCGCGTGTCCATACAGCCGTTAAGATTGCACCACACTACGAAGGTCCAGTAGTTTACGTACCGGACGCATCTCGTTCTGTTTCGGTTGCATCGAGTTTGCTCTCCGATGAGGGGGCAAAGAAATTTGTGCAGGATTTGCTGACCGATTATGAGCGTATTCGTCAGCAGCACGCGAATCGAAAGAGTACCCCTTTAATTAGTTTAGAGGCTGCCCGTGCTAATCGTGAATCGATTGATTGGACGAGCAGTCAGCCAGCCAAGCCAAAATTTATTGGCCGACGGGTCTTTAAAAATTACTCATTAGCTGAGATTGCTAAGTTTATCGACTGGACTCCATTTTTTCAGACTTGGGACCTCGCAGGTAAATTCCCTGCTATTTTGGACGATGAGGTTGTGGGGGTTGAGGCCCGCCGTGTCTACCAGGATGCGCAGGCTATGCTGGAGAAACTGATTAAGGGCCAATGGCTTCAGGCGGATGCGGTGATTGGTCTTTTCCCTGCCAATAGTGACGGCGACGATATTTTGTTTTATGCCGATGAGGAGCGCTCACAGCCATTCCTTGTATGGCATAACTTAAGACAGCAAGCCGAGCGCCCCATCGTTGATGGTGTGATGCGACCCAATCGGTGTTTAGCAGACTATGTCGCCAGTAAGGCCAGTAGTGTGCGCGATTACGCAGGTTGCTTTGCGGTGACTACAGGTCATGGGGTTGACGAAAAAGTCGCTCGATTTATGGCCAACCATGATGACTACAGCGCCATCATGCTCAAAGCGCTGGCCGATCGTTTAGCGGAGGCATTTGCGGAGCTCATGCATTGGCGGGTCCGGACCGATCTTTGGGGGTATGTAGCTAATGAGCAACTAAGCCCAGATGATTTAATCGATGAAAAGTATCAAGGGATTCGTCCGGCTCCTGGTTATCCAGCCTGCCCCCAGCATGATGTCAAGCTAGCGATGTTTGCTGCCTTAAAAGCAGACGAAATTGGCATGAGTCTCACAGAATCATTGGCCATGAATCCTGCATCGAGTGTGAGCGGTTTCTATCTGGCCCATCCGAATGCCCAATACTTCAATGTCGGTAAGATCGGGATGGATCAGGCAGATGATTTAGCCAAGCGAAGCGGACAATCGCTTGATCAAATTAAGCGATCGCTTGCCAGTTCTTTGGATCAGTGATTTACACGCCCCAGACTATGGGCTCTTGGTCTTTTAGCGCTTGACGCAGCAGTTCAAGAAACGGGTAAGCCCTTCGTCCTAGAGGGTCCGATTCAGACGACTGATCCTCGTCATCGTTTGCACCGTCTGAGCTAGGCGCCTTATCTTGTTCAGCATCAATCGCGGTCTGCAGTCGTTCGATATATCCCGGAATTTGTTCTGGGAGAAAAATACCCTGATTCTCAAAAGGGCGTCCAATCGCATTAAAAATCCGATGCGTTAGGTCATCTAGCATGATGACGGGAGCTGCATTTTTGGTCTGAAATTGATGAATCATCCATCAAGCATACCATCACTGATAAACTTTCATTTCTATGTTGTCTAGCCAAAAAACTCAGCTTACGCAATGCATCACGAATGCTTTGAATGCCCTAGCGCAAGAGCGTGGACTCGCAGCCGGTGAGTTTCCGATTCCGCATCTGGAGCGGCCTAAGGTGGCTGACCATGGTGATATTGCTTGCAATATTGCCTTGCAAATTTCGAAGGCATGGAAGACCAATCCGCGAGAGTTGGCACAAGCCATTCTTAGCCAATTAAATCAATTTCCTGAATACGGACAACTGATTGCAAGCGCTGAAATTGCTGGGCCTGGATTTATTAATTTTCGTTTGAGTCTTGCGGCCAAGTCTGCGGTGGTAGGGCTTATATTGCGTGAGGGCGCACGTTTTGGCCGTCGAGATCGTATGGGTAAGGCAGACCCGAGCTTGCCTAAGCGGGCCATGATTGAATTTGTATCTGCCAATCCCACCGGACCTTTGCATGTTGGACACGGGCGTCAGGCAGCTCTCGGTGATGCATTGGCCAATCTTTTAGACAGCCAAGATACTGATGTGCATCGGGAGTTTTATTACAACGATGCCGGAGTTCAGATTCATAATCTCGCGCTATCGGTGCAAGCACGTTTACAGGGTTTAAATCCCGAAAGTCCCAATTGGCCCAAGGAGGCCTATAACGGTGAGTATATTGCTGAGATTGCTGAGTCTTACCAAAGTACTGGCCATGATCTGTCTGATTTAGAACAGATTCGTCAGTATGCTGTTGCCTATTTGCGCAAAGAGCAAGATATTGACTTGAAAACCTTCGGTGTGCAATTTGACCAATTTTATTTGGAATCCTCTTTGTATACCGATGGAAGCGTTGAGCAAGTGATTAGCGATCTGCAGGCGGTTGATAAAACTTATGAGGCTGATGGCGCTTTGTGGCTAAAGACGACCTTAGATGGTGACGACAAAGACCGTGTAATGCGTAAGTCCGATGGTAGCTATACCTATTTTGTTCCAGATGTGGCTTATCACATCAATAAATGGAGCCGCGGTTTTGAAAAGGTGATTAATGTTCAGGGCAGTGATCATCATGGCACGATTGCTCGAGTTCGCTCTGGAATACAGGGAGTAGCACAAAAACGTAATTGGCCAATTCCAACCACCTATCCCGATTATGTGTTGCATAAGATGGTCACGGTCATTCGCGATGGCGAAGAGGTCAAACTCTCCAAGCGTGTTGGCTCCTATGTCACGTTGCGAGATTTGGTCGAATGGTCTGGTGGTACCCATCCAGACATGAGCAATGATGAGCGCAATTTAGCCTTGCAACGCGGGCGCGATGCGGTCCGCTTTTTCTTGATCTCACGTAAAGCAGATACCGAATTTGTATTTGATGTAAATCTAGCTTTGCAACAAAATGATGAGAATCCCGTCTTTTATGTGCAGTATGCCCATGCACGGATTTGTTCGATTCTTCAGCAATGGGGCGGGTCCTCTAGCGCCCTAGAGCATGCGAATTTAAGTCTGTTAGATAGTAAGGCGGCCGATCACTTGCTACGGAGATTATCGGAGTATCCAGAGGTATTAGCTAATGCTGCGTACGATTTGGCTCCACACGCTATTGCCTTCTATCTGCGCGATCTTGCCGGGGATTTTCATACTTTCTACAACGCCGACCGCGTTTTGGTGGACGACGAACAGTTGAAGTTAGCGCGCTTGGCATTACTAGCTGCCACACGCCAAGTCTTGGAAAATGGCCTAAAAATATTAGGGGTTAGTGCCCCACAAAAGATGTAATTTGAGCGGCTTGCTCGCATTTTTGAGCAAAGGTTAAGATAGAGGTCATGAATGACATTAAATCATCTGACGCACTAGAAAAGCGATCTGCTACCCAACTACTGGGCTCATCTGAGTCGGGCGGAATGATTATGGGTGTTTTGATTGGCGTTTTTGTTGGGGTTGGTTTAGCGCTGATTGTGGCTTGGTATTTAATGAAATCGCAGCCGCAAGAAAAGCCAGGAGTTCGGGCCCCAAGCGCGCCCGCATTTATGAAGCCGCTCCCACCAAAATCAGACAAAGAGACCGAGGAAGAGACTGCGGTTGCCGCACCTCAACTTGACCTTAATAAGCCGCTACAGACTAAAGTTCCTGGCATTGGCGGAGCCGACCCCGCACGCGATCCAATTGCAGATATTGCAGCGGGTAAGACCCCCGAAGCGAAGCCTGAGCCTAAAGCCGATACGATGTTTTATGTTCAGACCGGAGTATTTAATCAGCGCACTGAAGCCGATGCACAAAAAGCAAATTTAGCGATGCAGGGTATTCAGGCGCAACTGAGTGAAAGTGCAGTCGATGGAAACTCAGTTTGGCGTGTTCGTATCGGCCCATTTGGCAGTATCGAAGATACCACTACTGTGCGAAGTAAATTAACCATCCTTGGAATCAAACCAACCGTTATTCGTGTAAATCGATCATGAAATCGTTATTCAAATCCCTTGTCCTGATCTTGACCTTATTTGGCCTGCAATCATTTGCGCTTGCTCAAGCCCCGATTAAGGTTGAAGAAGGTTTTGATTACCGCGTTTTACCAATTGCCCAGCCAATTGATGTCAAAGGTAAGGTCGAGGTGATTGAATTTTTTTGGTATGGTTGCCCGCATTGCTTTGAGTTTGAGCCCGATCTAAAGGCTTGGTTAAAGCGTCAGAATAAAGACGTCGTATTTAAGAAAGTGCCCATTGCCTTTCGTGATGAACTCATGCCCCACAGCTTATTGTTTTATGCCCTCGAGTCTTTAGGAAAAGGTGAAGCGCTTAATGACAAAGTGATGTTTGCCATGCATCGTGAAAATAAGCGACTCCTGAATGAAAACGAAATTGCCGATTGGGTCGCCGCTCAAGGCGTTGATCGTAACGCATTCTTAGCAGCCTATCGCTCGTTTGCTGTTCTTTCAAAAGCGCGTGCTGCTAATCAGTTAGGGAATGCCTACCGAATTGATGGTGTTCCAACCGTGGCGATTCAGGGGAAATACATTACATCGCCATCGATTGCTGGGTCACGCGCCAAGTCCATTCAGGTGATGGATTTCTTAGTGAATAAAGTCCGCAAAGACGGCTACAAATAGATTTAGATCTTCACAAACTTACGCAATATCCAAAAGTAGATTGGGTAGGGCAAGATGCGTAAGAACTTTAAAAAGCCTGAAAAGCGTTTAGGGAAGTGAATATCAAATTCTCCGCGCGCAATTCCATCTAAGATCTCATTAGCAGCGGTCTGAGCAGAGATGAGGGCCGGCATTTCAAAGTCATTTTGTGCGGTTGCTTCTGTTTCTACAAAGCCCGGAGAAATCATATGAACCCCGACACCATTGGGCTGCAGATCATAAAACAAGGTTTCGCAGAAGTTAATCATGGCTGCCTTTGTGGGCCCGTAAGCCAAGGCCTTGGGTAAACCACTATAGCCTGCAACACTGCCGACAATGGCAATATGACCGCTACCGCGGGCAAGCATCGACGGCAATACAGCTCCAACAGCACGCATCGGACCCAAGAGATTCGAATCGACAGTTTTCTCAGCATCGGCCATATTGAAAGTATCGGCTCGCATCGGAATATAAATTCCGGAGACAAAAAGCAGTAAATCAATGCCGCCCCATTCTTTCTCTATCTTTTGATAGGCTCCTTGGATATCAGCCTCGCGCATGACATCAACAGGCAGAATTAGATAATCATCCTTGGCATGATTCTGCACAATTGCCTCAAGGCGTTCGACGCGACGACTAGATAGTGCAACACGAGCACCTTTTTGAAAAAGAGCCTTAACGCAAGCCTCACCGATGCCACTCGATGCCCCAATCACCCATACGCGTTGTTGCTGATAGTTAGTAATCGCTGGTTGCTTCATTGCTTGACCTATTTCGGTTGGTGGCTTAGCGTGAATTGAACGACATCAATATTTTGCTCTTTGAAGCCGGCTGCACAGTACATCAGATAAAAGTTCCATAACCGAATGAAGGGTTCATCAAACCCAAGCTCTCGGATTTCAGGCAGTTTTTGATTAAAGTGCTCATACCAAATACAAAGGGTTTTGGCATAGTCATGCCCAAAGGCGAATTCACATTCGATCTGGAGCCCCGCTTGTTGTGCATAGTGTTTAAATGCTTCTCGGGATGGTAACATCCCACCCGGGAAAATATATTGCTGAATAAAGTCTGTACTTTTACGATAGCGGTCGAACAGGTTTTCAGCAATCACAATTGTTTGAATACATGCTTTACCATTTTGCTTCAGGCAGCGGGCAAGGGTTTCAAAATACATTGGCCAATATTGCTCGCCAACCGCTTCAAACATTTCAATAGAAGCGATTCCATCAAATTGATCCTTGCAATCCCGATAGTCTTGAAGTCGTACTTCATGACGATTAGGCCATTGTCGATTGACGCGGTCCATTGCAAATGACTGCTGTTCAGTTGAGAGGGTGAGTCCTGTAACCCGGTGACCAGCAAGGGCTGCTTCTTCCATAAATCCACCCCACCCACAACCGATTTCCAGAATCTTGCTATTGGGTTGAAGTGCCAGAGAATTTAGGATATTGCGATATTTTGCCCGTTGCGCAAGCTCCAAACTGGCATTCGAGTCAGCCCCAAACCAAGCGCTCGAATAGGTCATGCTGGGATCAAGCCACAGGCGATAAAAGGCATTGCCTAGATCGTAGTGCGCATGAATATTCTTTTTGCTGCCCGCCTTATTGTTTCGGTTCAGAAAATGCCGAAATCGATACACTAGGGACCCAAACCAATTGCCGTAGATAGCACGCTCGAGAACATTTCGGTTCTTAACGGCAAGATCGAGTAACTTCTCAAGATTGGGGCTGTCCCAATCCCCGCGGATATACCCTTCAGCAAAGCCAATATCACCATGCCGCAAGATATCTTGGAATGCAGACCAGCGATGGAAGTGAATCTCAGCATGTAAGGAGTCGGTGCGATTGCCAAATTCACGCTGTTCACCATTTGGAAAAGTCATCACCAGATGACCGATCGATAACTGCTTTAAGAGGCGCTCAATGGTCCGAGCAGCAAGACTAAGTTTTCCATCTGCCGGGATTTTTTCAGTGCGCGATGCCGATAATTTATGAAGTAGGGTTTGTCCGGGACGAATCATGAACTCACTTCAATTCTGGGAGGTGTTGGTTTTGAGTGAAATGGTACCCCTTTTAACCAAAGTTTGAGAGCTTGCCAATGAATGCGCGCAATCACGCCAAAGGTCATCATTGGGTAGCGCAACTTCGCGCGGCTTAGAGCAGAGCGTGATAGGGGAAAATCTTGACCGCTAATGCTGGTGTAGATCAGTGGCTGATGATCGGTATAAAGCTCAATGCGACATACCGAATCCATTTTGCGTTGGCTGTCTTTGGAAAAAAGAAACCGAAACTGATACTCACCAGAAACATCACAAAATGGCGATACATGGAAAATTTTATGACTAATCAGTGTTTCACCTGAAAAAATTTCACCACCATCTTTTTTGTGAAGCAGGTAACAATGTCGCTCACCAAAAGTGTTATTCACTTCAGTTAAGATCGCTCGTACGGCTTGGTGCGCGTCCGTGTAGATCCAAAAGCTGACAGGATTAAAAACGTAACCTAAGACTCTTGGAAATGTTTGTAGCCAAATTTCACCATCAGGAATTGAAATACCCTCTTGCTCAAAAAGAGACTCTGCCCAGGTCAGAGAATTTTCCGTACCGTGACCATGATCGCGATCGTAAAACGAGTAAAAGGCCCATTGGTTATCGCCCATGCCATATTGTTTGAGAAGCTCGGGGTTGCGATTGCGCTCTCGCATCGGGATCTTTAATGTAAAGACTCCATAACTAAAGCGATTGACTACCGGTCTTAAGCGGCTATGCTTGACTTGACCAAAATTAATCAGTGGATGCGCCATCGCTCGCAATACCAATCTTTATCTTAGTTAGCCGATTGCAATGGCGGGCGCTTAAGCGGGGCATGGAGCGAGGCAACAAGGTCAGCTGCGACTAATTCTCCCGAGCGAAGACCGTCCTCATGAAAACCGTATCCAGTCCACGCGCCACAGAACCAAATTCCCGCTTTGCCTTGAATTAATGAAAGGTTCTTTTGTGCCGAAATCGCTTTGGCATCAAAAATAGGATGTGAATAGGCAATTTCTTTAAAAACAAATTCAGGTTTTGGTTCAACCAGAGAGTTAAGGCTCACAATAATGGGTTCTTGACCCAATGCGGCTGGTAGGGGCTGTAGCTTATTGATGAGATAGTCCACACTGACCGATTGGATCTGATTTTTGGCGTAAGTGGTTTTATAGTTCCAGGCCGCCCAGCAGCGCTTGGTCTTCGGCAAAAGGCTGGCATCGCGGTGCAACACTGCACGATTTGCTTGATAGGGGATGGCCGCCAAAAGAGAGCGATCAAACTCGTCAATCCCATGGAGTAGTTTTAGGCTCTCATCACTATGGCAAGCCATGATGACTTCGTCAAAATAATGAATTCCCTGAGAGCTAATCAATTCAATGCGTTTATCTGGGCTTTGTGCGTCTGGCACATTCACTTTTTTGACTGACTCGCGAATTAACTTGAATCGCTCTGGATGCATAGCGTTGATTAGTCTTGCCACATACTCTTTCGATCCGCCCTTCACTGTTAGCCATTGGGGACGATTGTTGACCTGTAAGAGTCCATGGTTATGACAAAACCGCACCATCGTTTCGATCGGAAATTCGAGCATTTGTTGGGTGGGGCACGACCAGATCGCACCAATCATTGGTAAAAAATACCACTCCCGAAACGATTGACTAAAGCCATGTTCATCCAGAAATGATGCGATTGATTGCAACTGATTTGGATCGGTGCTGTGCCCAGCGCTAACTTGCTTTGTTGCTAGCGCAGTTGCTAAGCGATTAAAACGTACGATATCAGCAACCATTCTCCAAAACGCTGGGCGGAGTAGATTCTTTCGTTGCCCAAATAAAGTACTCACGTTATCGCCCGACCATTCGAGGGAGCGATCAATGGAAACCGAAAAGGTCATTTCCGATAAGGCAATTGGAACCTGGAGCTCCTCGAATAAACGTGTTAGGCGGGGATAGGTTTTTCGGTTAAAGACTAAAAACCCAGTATCCACAGCGCACTTGATCGCACCATTACGACTTTGAACTTCGATATCAACCGTGTTACTGTGTCCACCAATATGAGATGCCTCCTCAAACAGCGTGACATGAACCCCTGCATTTTTTTGTAATGCATATGCGCAACCTAGGCCAGAAATACCAGCTCCAACAATTGCAATTTTTTTGGGGTGGGGATGAGAGGGAGCGTTCACGAGGCCTTAGACTTTAATAGTTTTTCAATTTCAGAAGTAATCGATTTGCTATCGGGTTTCGTCAGGCTATTAAAGGAATCCACAATATTACCGTCGCGATCAATCAGGTATTTGTAAAAATTCCACTTCGGCGTGGTGCCCGTTTTGGCAATCAACATCTTGAAGAGGGGATTCGCTTCTTTGCCACTAACAGAGCTTTTAGCAAACATCGGGAATTTTACATCGTAAGTATTTTTACAAAACTCAGCAATTTCTTTATTCGATCCCGGCTCTTGTTGCCCAAAATCATTTGATGGGAAGCCCAGAATTACAAAGCCACGATCTTTATAACGGGCATAAATTTTCTCAAGTGACTCATATTGGCTGGTAAAACCACAAAAACTAGCCGTATTCACGACCATGATGACCTTACCTTGGTATTGGCAAAGACTTTGAGGAATTTCATCCTGCAGCCTTGGAAAGGTATGTGACAGAGCGGGGCTGCACTTATTCGCCGATGGGTTGGCGTGTGCATCATTTGGACTTAGCATGGTCGTTGCACCAAATAGGGAAATCATGATTAACCATTTCATCAAGAATCCTCACTTTTAATCTAGAAACCTTGAAGTCTACCGTCTTCCGCCCTCTTTTGTATTTTGGGAAGAATTACCCCTTTAATTCAGGATCAGACAGGGTTTTGGGTTGGAATCATCTAGAATTTGGCTTATGACAGAGCCAATCTTGAAGCCCCCTGCTTTTGAAGCAAAACTATGTACCACTAGTGGGGATTTAGAGCAAAAGCTAAAGTCCTTGGCTCGTCCTATGGTTTTTACGAACGGCGTATTCGATCTTTTGCACCGGGGACATGTCAGTTACTTAGCGCAAGCCCGCCAGCTTGGCGGTAGTTTGGTCGTGGGCGTTAATTCAGATGCATCGGTGCGAATGTTGGGAAAAGGTTCTGATCGCCCGATTAATGGTCAAGAAGATCGAATGGCCCTCTTAGCGGCACTAGAAAGCGTTGATTTGGTGGTGTTATTTTCAGAGCAGACCCCTGTCGAGTTGATTCGTAAGATCCGTCCAGACATTTATGTCAAAGGCGGAGACTATGCAATTAAGACTTTAGAGGAGACGAAGCTTGTGCACGCATGGGGTGGAAAAGCATACGCGATCCCCTTTATTCATGAGCGCTCTACTACAAACCTACTTGGTAAGATTCGTTCTTAGTTCCTTGCGATTTGGGTATTGAGCCAAGCCCAGAGTCCTCGAAGTACCAAACCCGGCATTTTTTCTGCGGGGATTTGATTTTGAATCAGTCCTTCGAATAAGGTATTCGCATGACCACCATCAATCCATATACGGGTAACGGCTTGATGGCGCTCTTTAGCAAAATTGATTGCCTGTGTAATGGCTCCCAAATGGGCTAGCCGCGATCCTTCGTCAATCGCGCTTGCAGTATCTAATCCAATGCCACTCGATGCTTGATCAAGACTCGCTACATTGAGACCGGCGGTATGTTGCAATAGGCCTTCACGCATTAGTCCCAACCCCGGCAGAATCCAACCACCATAGTGCATTCCATTACCACCCAAAAAATCAATGGTTGTTGCGGTACCGGCACTAATCACTAAGGTGTTGTCATTGGATAGCTCTCGTGCAGCAATTAATGCAGCCCAGCGATCGGCACCCAGGGTGTGGGTGTTTTGGTATTGCGTCCGCAGAGATGGATATGATGAGTTTCCGAGTAGACGAAACTGGGGACAGTGTTGCCAGGGCTGAAGTAGCTCATTGATCTGTTGGACTGCAGATTCTGTAGCCACACTGCAAAGACCAATCGCACTTGGGGTTGGGATGGTATTGAGAATGTAGTGAGCCAGCTCATCACGGTGCTCTTTTGAGCCTAGTAACTTAGTATCAATCGCACCGGAGTGATCCCATAATTTTTTATCGCGCTCGACGGGATTGCGTTTGCTATTCACACTTGCCCACTTTAAGCGCGAGTTACCAATATCAATCAGTAAGAATGAGCTCATAGATGCTTTCTTAAAGAGACATCTCCGGCATAGATCGCCTTTAATTCGCTATTACCAGGCACTTGCAGTAAAAGTGCGCCCTCTTCATTAATGCCATGGGCAATGCCTGTTTGCTTAACTACGCCTGACTCCGAAATACTCACTGGTTGATCGCGATAGGCATCCCAAAAATCCCATTGCGAACGAAAAGGCGCAAATCCTTTTTTGGCAAAGAGTTCAAGATAGTCGCCCAGAGCGTTGAGAATGGCGAGCCAAACCAAATCAGCCTCTATTGGCATGTGCTTGTGATTGAGTTCTGAGAGAGCGCTAATCGGCAGTTGCGCAGCGCTCTCTAAGGATTTGGAATGGCTTAAGTTCATGCCGATCCCGATAATCATCCAGACTTGCTCATTTGGGTTGGAGCCCGACAGTTTTCCACCCTCAATTAGAATCCCACCTAATTTGCGTTCCTTGATCAAAAGGTCATTGGGCCACTTTAGTGAAAGACCGTACTGACGCAGACTCATTTCATCAAGTCCAAGACTCTTGGAGATCCCCTGGATCACCGCGAGTCCGCAAACAAGACTTAGCCCATGCAGCGATTGTTGTGTTTGATCAAAGGGATAAGCGAGCGAAAACGATAAAGAAGCATTTGGCTCTGTAAACCAATGTCGCCCAGATCGCCCTTTACCCTTGGTTTGGTTTTTGGCCAAACGGGAGATGGGGTCGATGAGCGCCCCAGAGCGCCATCGCGCCATGAGATCGTCGTTGGTTGATTCAGTTTGAGCAACGCGCTCAAGAATGCAATTCCAGTTCATTTGTCTATTGTAGAAAGGTCTCGATAGAATGGGTACTTATGTCAGGCAAAGCCAAAAAAGACCTTACTCAAGAACCTACTGATACGCCAAGAGTGCCTCAGCGTATCCATTGGCCTTTGCAGGCAATGCCGCTGGCTCGGGCAATCGCCATCATTTATGTCTTGCTCATTGGCTATGGATGTTTAAACCCTTTTAATGTGGATTGGAAGTTTGGTTTGGATCCATTTGCGTGGTGGTCGGGCCCCCTGCCTAAATACATTACCTTATTTGATGTGACGATCAATGTCTTGGGATATATTCCCTTGGGCTTTATTTTGGTGTTCGCTCTTTATCCTCGCTGGCAAGGATTTCGAGCAATTGCCATTGCCTTAGTATTCAGCGCCCTTCTATCGGGTGCGATCGAGAGTGCACAAAGTTGGTTACCCACCCGAGTACCGACACAAATTGATTGGATCGCTAATTTAATGGGTGCCTTAATTGGTGCACTATTAGCTCAACCTTTAGGCCCACATTGGTTATCTGGAACCGCACTGCGTAAGCGCTTTGATTACTGGTTTGGTACACGTTGGTTAAGTGTTGCCCTATTCATTTTGTTTCCGTTCGCACAAATTTATCCCCAAAGTGCATGGTTAGGCATGGGCTTTTTAGGTCTAGGTATCAATCCGGTTGCAAGCTGGGGTTTGGATGGAATGCACCACACGATTTATGAGGCTTTAGTAACCGGCCTTAGTTGGTTTGGCGTTTGCCTATTCTTTTCTTTAGCACTTCGCAACAATATTCCTAAACTACCAATCCTTGCAGGATTATTGGTGATTACGATCACGATCAAATCCTTATTTACCTCTCTACAGTTTGGGTCAGAGTTTGGCTTTGTGTGGTTAAGTGCGGGTGCAATTTGGGGGATGGTGCTCAGTAGTCTTCTGGCTAGTATTTTTATGCGCTGTTCAACTAGCATTCGGTTCATTGCCTGTATCAGCGCTTTAGTTGCTCTCATGATTTTGGTGAACTATTTCCCAGATAACCCCTACTTCACCATTAGCTTGCCTCGATGGAATCACAGCCGTTTAGCCCATCTCAACGATTTAATGCAATGGCTGTCTTGGCTGTGGCTGCCAGTGGCATTCATTTGGCTGATTCATTACGCCCGACGCGCAAATCAGTGAGTTCGGCTAGAAGCCTCATCCATCGATATAATTTCTAGGATGAGCTATCAATACCACCTATTCTTTTGTTTAAACGAGCGGAGCAATGGCGATGATTGCTGTGCTCGGCACAATGCCCAAGCCTTGTTTGATTTCACTAAAAAACGAGTCAAAGAATTGGGACTCAACGGTGCAGGCAAGGTACGTGTGAATAAAGCAGGTTGTTTAGATCATTGTGCGAACGGCCCCGTTATGGTGGTTTATCCCCAGGGTGTGTGGTACTCGATGATCGATACCGAAGATGTAGAAGAAATTATCGACTCTCATTTGATGCAAGGTAAGCCTGTCGAACGTTTAATGATTTAATTGAGCGATTAGGCATGGCATGAACAGTCGGACCCAAACTATTACGATTTCTGGCCCAGTGGGCCAGATTCAGCTCTCGATTGATTTGCCAGAGAGCCTTAAACAAAATCCCCATACTGAGTTGCGAGGATTGGCCTTGATTGCTCACCCCCATCCCTTACTCGGTGGCACCATGGATAACAAGGTGGTGCAGACCTTAGCAAGAACGTTTAATCAGTTGGATTATGTATGCGTGAGACCAAATTTTCGGGGGGTTGGTTTATCAGAAGGCGTCCATGATGAGGGGCGTGGTGAGCTTGACGACCTGATTTGCATTAGTGATTGGATGCGCACGCCAGGAGCTTGGACGCAAAGCCTGCCAAATGCTAATGAGCAGCTTTGGATTACCGAAGTCAATCAATTGCCATTGGTGCTAGCCGGTTTCTCCTTTGGTAGTTATGTGGGCACCCATTTAGTTCAAAAACTAGCTGAGCTTGGACGACCGGTAGAGCGCTTTGTCATGGTGGGTAGCGCAGCAGGCAAGTGGGAGCTGGCCGAACGTGTTCCCACCGATACGATTGTGATTCATGGGGAAAATGATGAGACCATTCCGTTGAGTGCGGTATTTGATTGGACTCGTCCTCAAGAATTAACTGTGCATGTGGTACCAGGAGCCGATCATTTTTTTCATCGCAAGTTGCACTGCATACGCAATATTATTTTGTCTAACTGGTTGGGCTTTCCGAGAACATCATCATGAACACCAATACTCCTGCAGAGTCCCTGATTCAGTACCCATGTGATTTTCCAATCAAGGTAATGGGTAAAGCAGCCCCCGAGTTTTTGCCAGCCGTGATTCATATTGCCAAGCAATTTGATCCGGATTTTCAGGAGACAAGCATTGAAGAGCGGCCATCGCGTGATGGTAATTATCTGGGCCTAACCATTACAGTGCATGTAACCAGTCGTGAGCAGCTCGATGAAATCTATCGAACACTATCCACCCATCCCTTGGTGAGCGTCGTACTCTAGTGAGTTGCTATGCAGGCTAGCCCAGTACAAATTCGGTTCTTGGGCATGGTGGGATACCAAGAAGCTTTTGAATCCATGCAACGGTTTACACAAGAGCGCTCTGCGACGACGATTGATGAAGTGTGGGTCTTGCAACATCCTCCGGTCTTTACCTTGGGCTTGGCTGGAGAGCCAAGTAATTTACATACTCCGATTGATTCTATTCCTCTTATTGAAGTTGATCGTGGCGGTGAGATTACCTATCACGGGCCAGGCCAAATCGTGATTTATTTATTACTTGATCTTAAGCGTAAGAAGCTCTATGTCAAAGAGCTGGTTTCGCGCATTGAGGAAGCGCTTATCCAGACCCTAATTGATTGCAAGGTAATTACTGAGCGTAAGTCCGGTGCTCCTGGCATTTATCTTAGTGAGCAGCCTCAGGTATCACCGTCCCTTTGGGGTGCCAAGATTGCAGCCCTGGGGCTTAAAATTACCAAACAATGTAGTTACCACGGTTTGGCACTGAATATTGATATGGACTTATCACCCTTTGAGGCAATCCACCCTTGTGGCTATGAGGGCTTAAAAACGATTGATCTCAAGTCGCTTGGAATCAGCGAGAATATCGATACCGTTGCAGGAAATTTACTGAATCACCTACAACAGCAGTTGCAACTGGAACCTGTTTGATGAGCGATCTAAAAAAAGAATACGATCCCCTGCAAAAACAAAAATCGGCAGACAAGACTGCGCGGATTCCAATTAAGATCGTGCCTCTAGCCGAGACCTTAAAAAAGCCGGACTGGATTCGGGTCAAAGCCGCATCGAGTAGTTCGCGCTTTAATGAGATTAAACAGATTTTGCGTGAGAACCAGTTGGTCACTGTATGTGAAGAGGCAAGCTGTCCTAATATTGGTGAGTGTTTTGGTAAAGGCACAGCCACCTTTATGATCATGGGCGATAAATGTACGCGACGCTGCCCGTTCTGCGATGTGGGGCATGGCAGACCTGACCCCTTGGATACGCAAGAACCGATTAATCTCGCGAAGACAATAGCTGCACTCAAACTTTCCTATGTGGTGATTACAAGTGTTGATCGTGATGATCTGCGTGATGGCGGCGCACAGCATTTTGTCGATTGCATCCGACGAACCAAAGAGCTTTCACCGTCAACTCGTGTTGAGGTTTTGGTGCCTGATTTTCGGGGACGACTTGAGAAGGCTCTCGATATATTTGCTAGTGATCCACAAGGCTTGCCTGATGTCATGAACCATAACCTGGAAACCGTACCGCGCTTATATAAGCAAGCGAGACCAGGATCAGACTATGCACATTCATTAAAGCTATTGAAAGACTTCAAAGCACGCTTTCCACAGATACCGACTAAGAGTGGTTTGATGGTTGGATTGGGCGAAACCGATGAGGAGATCTTGGAGGTCATGCAGGATATGCGCGCGCATGATATTGATATGCTCACCATTGGTCAGTACCTTGCCCCTTCAAATCACCACTTACCAGTATTGCGGTATGTGCACCCAGATACCTTTAAAGAGTTTGAGCAAAAAGCGTATGCGATGGGCTTTAGCCATGCAGCGGTTGGTGCGATGGTGCGCTCAAGTTATCACGCTGATCAACAAGCCCATGAGGCTGGCGTTGTATAGGGCAATACGCATATTTGGGCTAGCTACCCTTTGTACTCTCATCGTAGCGTGTAGCCCTCAATTTGATTGGCGTACCATTAAAAACGATGCGCAGGGCTATTCGGTGATGTTTCCGAGTAAGCCCCAACTAATTGAGCGCGACATTACCTATCAAACAACGTCTCTAAAGCAAACTCTCGAGTTCGCCAAAGTCGATGAGGATGTATTTGCCGTGATGACCACACAAATCCCAGCCACGATTGCGACTCAGGTTACACAGGTTGAGCAGATGTTAAAAAATACCCTGCTACGACAGGCAAACACAACCCAATTTAATCTGGTCAAAGATGCTACCAGCCGAATTGGCCCAGCGGGTCAAGCTAAACAAGTCACGCAAGACTATTATTTAGGTCTTCCTGAAAACAAAAAGGTGATGCGGGTGCGGTGGTTAATTAGGCCGGCTGCCAATGATTCTGTGAACCTTTATCAAATCAGCGTCATTCGGACGGGGCAGTTCACTCAATTAGAGTCTCTCCTCAGTCAAGAAAACATCGCTATATTTTTTGATGAGTTTCGACCAAACTAAGCACTAAATGAGTCGGGCGCATTATTCCCATTGGTATGGCAGACCCAATGATCATCTAAGGCTACCCTTAGAGGGTGGCTTTGCATTGCGGATTTTCTTATGCTTTGCCATGGCCTACTTTATGTCGTATGCATTTCGTACGATCAATGTGGTGATCGCTCCAGATCTTGTGCGCGATCTTCAAATTAGCAATGCGGATTTAGGACTCTTGTCCTCAGCCTATTTTGTTGGCTTTGGAATGACCCAAATTCCCCTGGGTTTGGCGCTTGATCGCTTTGGCCCACGGATTACTGAAGTCTGGGTGATGACCCTCGCTGTGATTGGCGCCATTATTTTTGCCTTGGCTGAGAACTTCAACACATTAGTGATTGCACGGGTCTTAATTGGAATGGGGGTGTCCGCCTGTCTAATGGCTGCATTCTCAGGATTTAGGGCTTGGTACGCACCCTCTCAACAAGGACAATTAGCTTCAGCCATGTTGGTGTTTGGTACCAGCGGTGCCCTAGCAAGCACATGGCCTGTACATTTGGTCACACCCTATATCGGTTGGCGCGGGGTCTTTTTAGTCCTAGCTGGCTTGTCATTTCTGGCAATCCTGATTCTGTACTTTGGTTTGCCAGTGCGAAAACAACATAAGCAACATCAGCACACAAATCACGAAATACCCAGCGCACAAGCGAATTTATCGTGGCAAAGCTATCAGCCAATTTTGACCAATCCATTTTTCTGGCGCATCCTGCCACTAGGCACATTTTGTTATGGCGGATTTATCGCGATTCAAACCTTATGGTTTGGCCCATGGCTCATTGAGGTGATGGAGTATCGCCCAAGCACTGCCGCACAAATCGTATTTGGATTTAACACCGTACTCCTCTTTGCCTATCTCTTTAATGCTTGGATCTTGCCAAAATTAGCCAAGCGCGGAGTTGATACGATGCGCTACATGACCTGGATGGTTGGCGCATCGATGATCATGCAGGCCTGTGCGTATTTTTGGCAAACGCCCTTGGTATGGATCTGGTGGTATCTATTTGCTATTACCTGCGCCTCGTTTGTGTTGGCGCAGAGCATTATTGTTTTGTATTTTCCGAAGCACTATTCGGGAAGAGTCAGCACCACCTATAACTTAACACTCTTTATTGGCGCCTTTATTGTGCAATGGGGTATCGGTCATTTATTGGATTTGGGCATTGCTTTGGGTTGGAACAAAAGCAGCGCTTATGATTTGGCGCTAGCGGTATTTCTAGTGGTGCAGATTGCTGGCTTTATTTGGTTCTTGATTGCACCCAAATATTTTCCAGCTACCTTCTTTCGAGATGACGAAGCTGAAGATGAGGTCGTAAAGATCTAAATCATTACGACTTGTTTTCGAGGGCCGCTACTTTTGCTTCAAGCACCTCTAATTTCTCACGGGTCTTAGCCAAGACCTTCGACTGAATATCAAACTCTTCGCGTGTAACCAAATCCATGCGCTGAAAACCCTGGGTCATCATGGCCCGAACATTTTTTTCAATGTCTTTAGCGGGCGAGTTACGGATTACCTCACCGATCTTGTTTTGCATATCGACCGCAATGGTCTGCATTTGCTCGAATAGTTGACTAGGTTTTTGCATAAAAGAATTGTAGGGCGAAGCCAAAGACCTTGCATGCCCAAAGGTGGTGCACAAAATGACTCCAAATGATGCATTTATTTGGTGCAAAAGCCCACAAAAACCCCAGATATTCACCAAAATAAGCACCAATTAAGTCAAATCCAAAGCCAAAAAATTAAATAAATACTTGATTTAAAACAATATTTAATAACCTGGCACGCTTATTGCATGACTAAATGTGTAGTGCATTTTTTCATTCAACCAGAAGGGAGTATTTATGAACACTTTTAAGAAAACCACACTCGCTTTAGCGATCTCAGCATTGGCAGGTGGCGCCATGGCGCAATCTGCACCAGCTGAAGAGAAGAGCCCAATCTCTGCAAACGTAACAATTACTAACGACTACAAGTATCGAGGAATTAGTCAAACCAATGGCCAACCTGCTATTCAAGGAGGATTTGATTATGCCCATGAGAGTGGCTTCTATATTGGAAACTGGAACTCAACCATCAGCTGGATTAATAATCAAGTGCCAACAGTTACAGCACCTGTCGAAATGGATTTTTATGCCGGATTTAAAAAAGAGCTGATTGCCCCAGGATTTGCCTCTGATTTTGGTGTGCTTCAGTATTACTACCCAAACAAAGGAACTTTTACATTTATTAATAATCCAAATACAACCGAGCTGTACGCAGCCCAGAACTTTACATTTGGGCCCGTAAGTGGATTTGTTAAATTTTCTTATGCTGTTACATCATTATTTGGAATTCCAAATAGTAGTGGATCATTTTATCCCGACTTAACTGTAAACTATGACACGGGAATATGGGGATTAACAGCCAATGGTCATATTGGTTACCAATATATTGCTGGACAGCCAAATACAACTATCCCAGGATATCCTCAAACTCTAAATAATTTAAGTTACACAGACTGGAAATTGGGTGTAACTAAAGATTTTGGAGGCGGCTTGTCACTCTCAGCTTCCTATATAAGCACAAATGCGAATAGAGAATGGTTTACTGCTGGCGCTGGTACAAATGCACCAACAAACTGGGCTGGTCGTGGAAGCGCCGTTGTTGCCCTCACCAAAACCTTCTAATTCCCCTCACTATCTAGGAGATATGCATGAAAATGATTACCGCAATCATCAAGCCTTTCAAGCTTGACGAGGTGCGTGAGGCTCTCTCAGAAGTTGGGGTTTCAGGCATCACCGTTTCAGAGGTGAAAGGCTTTGGTCGACAAAAGGGTCACACCGAGTTGTATCGCGGCGCTGAGTATGTAGTTGATTTTTTACCCAAGGTTCGCATTGAAGCTGCGGTAGAAGACGGCATTCTTGATCGCGCCATAGAGGCGATTGAGAAATCAGCACGCACGGGCAAGATTGGTGATGGCAAGATTTTTGTCTCTTCAATCGAACATGTCGTTCGTATTCGTACCGGTGAAACCGGTACCTCAGCACTATAAGGGGTTAAACATGTTGAATTGGATAAAAAAAGTCCTAACGAGTGGCGCAGTGGCACTAGCCATTGGCGTCACTGGTGTAGTGGCAACGTCTGCTGCTTTGGCTGCTCCTGAGCCAATCGCTGCCGCCGCTGCTACTGCTGCAGCCGCTGCTCCAGAGGTAAAAGCGACTGTTGAAAAAGCAGATATTGCTTGGATGATGTTAAGTACCATCTTGGTCATCATGATGGTTGTTCCAGGCTTGGCCTTGTTTTATGGTGGCTTGGTCCGCAGTAAAAACATGCTCTCGGTCTTGATGCAGGTCATGACAGTGTTTTCATTGATTGCTATCTTGTGGGTGATCTATGGATACTCCTTGGCATTTGGTGGCGAAGGGCTATTTATTGGTGACTTTAGTAAGCTCTTTTTATCGGGCGTTACGATTGAGTCCTTATCGGATACTTTTACCGACACCTCTAAGATCCCTGAATTAATTTTTATTGCTTTTCAGGCAACCTTTGCCGGCATTACTGCCTGTCTGATTGTTGGCTCGTTTGCTGAGAGAATGAAATTTGCAGCAGTGCTTTTGTTCTGCGCAATCTGGTTCACCTTCGCCTACCTCCCAATCGCTCACATGGTTTGGGGCCCAGGAGGCTATCTGCTTGGTAAGGGCGATCTCGACTTTGCTGGCGGCACCGTAGTTCATATCAATGCAGGGATTGCAGGTTTAATTGGTGCCTACATGATTGGCAAGCGGATTGGTTACGGTAAAGATGCAATGACGCCGCATAGCCTGACCCTGACCATGGTTGGTGCATCACTTCTCTGGGTGGGCTGGTTTGGATTTAATGCGGGCTCAAACTTGGAAGCAAATGCAACCGCAACCTTGCCATTCATTAACACCTTGCTTGCGCCTGCTGCTGCAGTCTTGGCTTGGAATATCGCTGAGACTATGTTTAGAGGTAAGGCCTCGATGTTAGGTGCAGCATCTGGTGCGATTGCAGGATTGGTTGGTATTACTCCAGCTTGCGGCACAGTCGGTCCAATGGGCGCAATTGTGATTGGACTTGTTTGCGGATTCGTTTGTTTCTGGGGTGTGAGTGGTTTGAAGAAAATGCTCGGTGCGGATGATTCCTTAGACGTGTTCGGCGTTCACGGTGTAGGTGGCATCATTGGTGCGATCCTAACCGGAGTGTTCACGGCCCCAAGTCTGGGTGGAACAGGCGATGCGGATTTCTCAATCGCTAGTCAAGTATTGATCCAGGCTGAAGGTGTCGGTATCACTATTATCTGGAGCGCAATTATTTCTGTGATTGCGTACAAGATTGTTGATATCGTGATTGGTTTACGTGTAAACGAAGATCAAGAGCGTGAAGGTCTCGATCTCGTATCGCACGGTGAGACCGCTTATTCAAAATAAGCATTCTGATGTAATGGGTTTGGTGGTTTTTAGTGATTCCAGCAAACCCAGACATCAAATAGTAGTTGGTAGTGTGGCATGGCAATAGTGATTTGTTGTTTTTTACCCCTCACTAGGCGGCACTGGTTGGTTGCCTAGTTTTTAAGCGCGGAATCGTAAGATTCCGCGTCTTTCTTTCAAAAAACTTACAATGCGGATATGGTCCCGCATCTTATTACCGCCTTAAGTGGCCCTCTCTTAGAGCTCGAGTCGAAAGTACTCGAAGCAACCCCAACGATTGAGCGCTGGTTTCGCTTGGAGTGGCAGGAGCATACTCCACCGTTTTATTGCTCGGTCGACCTGCGAAATTCTGGATTTAAGCTCTCTCCAGTTGATACCAATTTATTTCCGGGTGGGTTTAATAATCTATCTCCCGAAATGTTGCCTTTGGCCGTTCAGGCTGCGATGGCAGCGATTGAGAAAATCTGCCCAGAGGCCAAAAATTTATTGTTGATCCCTGAGCGGCATACTCGTAATACCTTCTATCTACAGAATATTGCTTGCTTATCATCGATTCTGCGCCAAGCGGGATTAAATGTTCGTTTGGGTACCCTATCGGACGATATTAAAAAACCAACCACCATAGAGTTGCCAGAGGGTGGCAAATTAGTTTTAGAGCCACTAACGCGCCTAGGTTTACGCAAGACCCGTTTGGGACTCAAAGATTTTGATCCTTGCTCTATTTTGCTTAACAATGATTTATCCGCGGGCATTCCGCCAATCCTCGAGAATGTGTACGAACAGTACTTGCTCCCAGGGCTGCATGCCGGCTGGCCGATTCGTCGAAAGTCCAATCACTTTCAGGCGTATGAAGAGTTAGCCAAGAAATTTGCCAAATTAATCAATATTGATCCGTGGATGATTAATCCCTATTACGCTCGTTGCACTGGGATGGATTTTCATGAGCAAAAGGGTGAAGAGCAATTACTCGCAGCCGTTGATCAAGTTCTTAAAAAGACCGCTAAGAAATACCGTGAGTACGGCATTAAAGATAAGCCCTATGTGGTTGTTAAGCCCGACGCTGGAACCTATGGAATGGGCGTGATGATTGCGCACGACCCCAATGATTTAAAGAACTTAAACCGCCGTGATCGCAATAAGATGAGCATCGTTAAAGAGGGTCTTGCGGTCAGTGACGTGATTGTTCAAGAAGGTGTTTATACCTTTGAGAAGGTTAATGAGGCCGTGGCCGAACCTGTGGTTTATATGATCGATCGTTATGTTATTGGGGGTTTTTATCGGGTTCATACCGACCGTGGACCCGATGAGAATTTGAATGCACCTGGCATGCATTTTGTGCCGCTCGCGTTTGAGCAAAACGCCATGCCCGATATGAAAGCTAAGCCAGGTAGCGCAGCACCAAACCGCTTTTACTTATACGGTGTTGTGGCGCGTTTGGCTTTGCTGGCTGCATCGCTTGAGCTTGAGCGCACCGATCCGGATGCCGAGGCCGCTTAAGTCTGGCCATGAAATTTCTGTTTATTGCTGATCCACTCGATTCGTTTAAGGTCGAGAAAGATAGCACTTTAGCCATGATGCGTGCTGCACAGGCTGCAGGGCATGCGATTTGGTATACCCAAAGCCATGACTTGGTTTGGGGTCAAGGCAAGGCCAGAGCACGTTGTCAAACAATTGAACTGTTGGATGGTGAGCATTGGTATGCCCTGGGTTCATTTGAGGAGTATCCGTTGGAGTACTTTTCAGCGGTCTTAATGCGCCAAGATCCACCATTCACGGTAGAGTATTTGACGAGCACCTGGATCCTATCGGCAGCTGTTTTACAAGGAGCGCGGGTATTTAACTCACCGGATGCAGTTCGCAATCATTCTGAAAAACTCTCGATCACGGAGTTCCCGCAATTTATCCCCCCGAGTTTGGTGACGCGCGATATTCATGCGATCCGCGATTTTCATCGGCTGCATCACGACATTGTTATTAAGCCACTCGATGGTATGGGTGGCATGGGCGTATTTCGGGTGGGGCCCGATGGACTTAATTTAGGAAGCATTGTTGAAACCCTTGGTGAGAACGGCGCACGTACTCTAATGGCCCAACGTTACTTGCCCGAAATTACCTCGGGCGATAAGCGCGTTTTGCTCATTGGTGGTGAGGTCATGCCTTATGCTTTGGCGCGTATACCGCAGGGCTCAGAGATTCGTGGGAACTTAGCCGTTGGTGGCAAAGGTTTAGCCATGGCTCTGACCGCACGCGAAGAGGAAATTGCCAATCATTTAGCCCCTATTCTGGCTAAGCGTGGCTTGTTCTTAGTGGGCCTCGACATGATCGGCGGTTACTTGACCGAGATTAATGTGACAAGCCCCACCTGTTTTGTGGAAATTACTCAACAAACCAATTTGGATATTGCTCAAAAATGGCTTACATTGCTTGAAAAGGAGCTCATTTAAGGTGCCAGGAATCCTAATTGTTGCCCACACCCCAATTGCCGGATCCATGCTTGGTTTTGTTGAGCATACCTATGGCAAGGTGCCGGTTCGTATGGCTGCGGTTGATATTCCTCCGCATGAAGACACCAAGATTAGTTTTGATCGCGTCTATGAAGCCGCCACTCAGGTTCAAAGTGAATATGGCATATTGGTTTTAACAGACGTTATGGGTGCTACCCCAGCGAATGTTGCCACTCGGCTTGCCAAATCTGGACTCTTTTCATGCAAGGTGATTGTGTTAGCTGGTGTGAACTTGCCAATGCTCATGCGAGCGATTTCTTATCGAGGTACCGGAGTTGAATCGGTTGCTCTTAAAGCTATGCAGGGTGGTCAAAATGGCATTATTCGTTTAGGAGCGCCCTCTTCAATGACCGATGCCGAGCTTATGTTGAATCAGAATGCAGGAACGAGCGATGCCAAAACTTGATATTGAAATCATTAATAAGCTTGGCCTGCATGCACGCGCGTCCGCAAAGTTATCGCAACTCGCTAGTGAATACCCGTGCGAGGTATTTATGAGCAAGAATGGCCGACGCATTAATGCGAAAAGCATTATGGGCGTAATGATGCTTGCTGCTGGCATGGGTAGTACCGTTACGATCGAGACCGTTGGCGAGAAAGAAGACGAAGCCCTAAAGAAAATTTGTGAGCTGATTCAAGACCGATTTGGTGAGGGCGAGTAGGAATGACCTTTGCTCTTCACGGTATTGCCGTCTCTAAAGGTATTGCGATTGGTAAGGCCGTATTAATTTCAAGAGCCGCCCTTGAGGTTAGTCACTACCTGATTGAGCCTGGGACCGAAGAAGCCGAAGCTAATAAATTACTCGAAGCGTTTGATTGCGTGCGCCAAGAACTCAATACCCTTAAAGCCGCTTTACCAAAAGATGCTCCACAGGAGATGGCAGCATTTTTGGATGTTCATCAATTAATCCTCTCGGACCCAACCTTAGCTGAGAAGCCCTTAGCCTTGATTCGGCAAAAACGCCTAAATGCTGCTTGGGCCCTGACCACCGAGCTCAATGATTTGCTTGAGCAGTTTGCTGAAATGGACGATCCGTATTTAAAGGAACGTGGCAATGATATTCGGCAGGTCGCTGAGCGAGTCTTAAAGGCATTGCAGTCGCATAACCGTCAGACTGTGGTTGGTGGTGAAGGACTGATTACAGGACACTTTGAGGATGACACGATTGTGGTGGCGCATGATATTGCACCTCATGATATGTTGCGCTTTAAAGAGAATGCGCTGGGTGGATTTGTAACCGATTTAGGTGGCAAGACCTCTCACACTGCTATTGTGGCGCGTAGCTTAGAAATACCAGCAGTCGTAGGTATACGCCATGCCAGCGACATGATTGAGCACGGCGATTGGATTGTGATTGATGGGGACCGCGGCATTGTGGTGGTTGCTCCCGATGAGATGCTTCTGGCTCAGTATCGAAGTCTTCAGACTGAAAAACGCCTGGAGTCTGAAAAGCTACAAGAGCTTAAGTACAGCCCAACCCGCACCAAAGATGGTGTTGAGATCGAGTTATTTGCCAATATTGAGTTACCAGAAGATGCAAAACATGCTCTGGAATTAGGTGCGGTTGGCATTGGATTATTTCGGTCTGAGTTCTTGTTTATGAACCAAGAACATGGTCTTCCGGATGAAGAGAAGCAATATCAGGAATACACCCGTGCGGTGGAGGCAATGTTTGGTTTGCCAGTGAATATTCGTACGATTGATATTGGCTCTGATAAAGCAGTCGCGGGAGCTGAAACTGGTTCTACTGGAACATCTCCTCTGGGTTTGCGCGCCATTCGTTGGTCGTTGTCTGAGCCCGAGATATTTTTAACTCAATTGCGCGCCATATTACGAGCGTCTGCACATGGCCAAGTTCGACTGTTATTGCCAATGTTGGCGCATGCACAGGAGATTCATGAAAGTTTGCGGCTCATTGAAAAGGCTAAACAGCAATTACAAGAGCGGGGCAAGGCGTTTAATCCAGATATTCAGGTAGGAGCAATGATTGAGATTCCAGCCGCCGCCTTGATGATGCCGCTCTTTGTCAAACACTTTGATTATTTATCAATTGGTACCAATGATTTGATTCAGTACACCTTGGCGATTGATCGTGCCGATCATGCGGTTGCTCACCTATACGACCCATTAAATCCGGCAGTACTCAATTTAATTGCCGGAATTATTCGTGAGGCAAACCGAGCCAATGTGCCGATTGCAGTATGCGGCGAGATGGCGGGTGATCCTGCCTTGACAAAGCTCTTATTGGCGATGGGATTGACCGATTTCTCAATGCACTTTAGTCAGCTCTTACTGGTTAAGCGCGAGATCATGCAGGCCGATACCCGCAAGTTGAAGATGCATATTGATGAGTTACTGGCGGCTTACGAGCCAGTTGAGCAAAGCATTCTATTTAATCGCTTGAATTCAATTCATTAGTGCGTGCCTGGTCCGCACACTGGACAAGCGTGATGGCGTGCGAGTTTAATTTCATCGATCTGGGTCGTGCGGGCATTCCAGATCAGCAAGCGCCCGATTAACGGCTCTCCAAAACCAATAATGACTTGCAGAGTTTGCGCCGCCTGAATAGTTCCAATAATGCCTACTAGAGGTGCAAAGACCCCCATGCTGGCACAGTTGGTTTCAACATAATTAGGATCTGGTGGGAAGACGCAGGCATAGCATGGTGAGTTTGGATCGCTAAAATCAAATACGCTCACCTGACCATCAAAGCGTAATGCGGCGCCTGAGACCAATACTTTTCCATGGGTAACGCATACCCGATTAATCAGGTGTCGGGTCGAAAAGTTATCAGTACAGTCAACCACTACATCAACATCACCAAGCAGCTCTTTGAGTAAGGGTTCATCAAGCCTTTTTTCAAGCGCTTCAACCTGACAGCTGGGATTTAAGCTTTTCAGAAAACGTTTGCCTGAGGCCACCTTACTCATGCCAATGCTATTGTCTTGGTGCATGATTTGACGCTGAAGGTTAGTAAGCTCGACATGATCATGGTCGATTAGAGTAATTCGTCCAATGCCAGCGGCAGCTAGATAAGGCGCGCACGCAGAGCCTAAACCACCAGCCCCAATTACGAGTACGTGGGAACTTAATAGGCGCTCTTGGCCTGCAATATCAATTTCATCGAGTAGTAGATGACGCGAATAGCGAAGGAGTTGCTCGTCATTCATGAGCAACTCAATTACTCGAGTTTAGAAGCCGAGCGCTTGACAGTTTGACCGTTGAGAAAGGCAATGGCTTGTTGCAGCATGAAGTCATCATTGCTACCAAACTCAGGTGGGCGACGATTCTTTTCTTTCTCACGCTCCTCTGGCGTTTTCTTTGCATTGCGCTCTTCAATCAATTGCAATTCTTGCAGACGCCGTTTCTCGCGATCTTTGATCAATGCTTCTTCTGAGGATTGTTTATTACGCAAGTGCTTTTCGCTATCAATCTCTCGTGTAATTAATACATCTTCTGGGTCACCGTCCTTATTCTGATCCACCGGAATATCGGGTTTAATCCCAAATGCTTGGATTGAGCGACCATTGGGCGTGTAGTAATAAGCGGTAGTAATTTTGAGTGCCGAGTCGCTACTTAGTGGCCGAACAGTCTGCACGGATCCCTTACCAAAGGTGGTCTTTCCCAGAATAGTGGCACGTTTGTAATCTTGCAGTGCACCCGCAACGATTTCAGAGGCAGATGCGGAGTAGGCATTGACAAGCACGACCATTGGGATTTTCTTAAAAAGCGGCGGCACCTCATCGAGTGGATCATTCGATTCACTTAATTTATACATAGCGGGAACTGCATTAAATACTTGGCGCGAGTCTGGCGCTTGGCCTTTGGTTGAGACAATCACTGAGCCCGGAGGCAAGAAAGCGGCTGCAACACCGACTGCGCCTTGCAGTAGTCCACCACCGTTATTACGCAGATCTAATACCAACCCTTTTAAGCTCGGATCTTTAGCGGCAAGCTCTGCTAATTTCTTAGCAAGGTCTGGAACGGTGCGCTCTTGAAAGCTAGTAATGCGAACCCATGCAATATTGTTATCCACAATTTTTGCTCGAATCGACTGTACTTTGATTTCAGCGCGGGTGATGGTAACCGGAAAAGTGCGCTCTTCACTTTTTCTGAAAATCGTTAAAGTAATTTTGGTTCCTGGGGTACCACGCATGGTACGAACCGCTTTATCGAGTGACATGCCACGCACTGGTTTATCGTCTAGGCGGGTAATGAGATCGCCTGCTTGAAGACCGGCTTTAGCAGCAGGAGAGCCTTCGATTGGATTAAGAACTTTTACTAAACCGTCTTCAGAGGTAATTTCAATACCAAGCCCTGCAAACTTTCCAGCAGTTTGCTCTTGCATTTCTGCAAAATCTTTTTTGTCAAGGTAAGCGGAGTGCGGATCAAGACTGCTGACCATTCCTTTAACTGCATCAGTGAGTAATTGTTTGTCGTCAATGGGTTCTACATACTCACGCTTAATTTGCCCAAAAACATTTGAGAGTGTGCGTAACTCATCGAGCGGCAAGGTGCTGGCACCTTGCTGCGCGGTCGCCGAGAACTGGATGGTTGCCGCAATTCCGGCAATCAAGCCAATACTAATTAGGACAATATTTCTAAATAACTGACGCATTTAGCTATTTTGCCTCTAAATAGAAATGTTGTATTGGGCGAAGCTCATCGTCCAGTTCATAAATGAGGGGATTGCCGTTAGGCACATTGACCTCCATGATCGCCTCATCTGATACCTGATCAATGTGCTTCATGAGGGCGCGGATGCTATTGCCATGGGCGACCAGAATAACCCGTTTACCAAGTTTGAGAGCCGGAGCGATCGACTCATTCCAGAGGGGTAAAACCCGACTGACGGTGTCTTTTAGGCACTCCCCATGGGGAATATCCTCATGATTAAGCTTGGTGTAGCGGGGGTCACTGGCGAGCTCAGCGCGCTGCTCTGGGCTTAATGGAGGCGGGGCGATGGCATAGGAGCGCCTCCAGATATGGACTTGCTCATCCCCAAATTTAGCTGCAGTCTCTGCCTTATTGAGCCCGGTCAGTGCACCGTAGTGCCGTTCGTTTAATCGCCAGCTATGGACCACAGGCACCCACATTAGATCCATGGCATCTTGGATGTTCCATAAGGTTCGGATGGCGCGCTTTAGAACCGAGGTATAGGCAATATCAAAGTCATAACCAGCATCCCTTAGAAGCTGGCCAGCCCGTTGGGATTGCTCAACGCCTGTTGGCGTTAGGTCAATATCGGCCCATCCAGTAAACCGATTCTCAAGATTCCAGGCGGATTGTCCGTGGCGGACTAGGATGAGTTGTTTCATAGATGCATTCTATAATCTGACAATGGACTTCTTAGCTCAAACAGACAACCTCGTACTGGCCGCCTTAATGATCATTTCGGGCATGGCTTTATTCATGCCAACATTATCAACCCTAATTAGTGGCAAGGGTCTAACCCCCACCGATGCGACCATTTGGATTAACCGTCGCAAGGCAAATGTGATCGATTTGCGGACCGAGGAAGATTTTAAATTAGGCCATTTGCCAAATGCCAAAAATATCGCCTTGGAGAGCTTAGGCGCTAGCTTGAAAACCATGAAAATCGATCAAAAATATCCTGTTGTGGTGATTGGTCGGGGCCCGGCTCATTCTCAGAAAGCAGCTAAAGAGCTTCGCAATCTTGGGTATACCGAAGTGGGTGTTTTAGAGGGCGGTATCAACGCTTGGCAAACCTCCGGGTTGCCGCTTATTAAATCCTAATGGGGAAGCGATGCCAGACGTTTTGATGTACAGCACCCGCGTTTGCCCTTACTGCGTGATGGCTGAGAAACTTTTACAAAAAAAGGGTGTTCAGAATTTACAAAAAATATTAATTGATGTCGATCCAGCCAAGCGAGAAGAAATGATGACTCGCACAGGTCGCAGGACTGTTCCACAAATTTATATCGGTGATCGTCATATTGGCGGTTACGATGATCTAGCAGCATTAGATCGTGCAGGCGGTCTTGATCCGCTTTTAGCCTAACCATTTCTAATTGGAAAGAGAGTTTGTATGAGTGATGCTGCAACGAATTCAGCCACAGGTTCAAATGAGCCTTCGTTTGTCATCCAACGTGTTTATCTAAAAGATTTATCACTCGAGCAACCCAATGCCCCCGGTATTTTGTTGGTTGCGAGTGAGCCACAGATTCAGGTGGAATTGGATATTGCGGTTGATCGCCTAAGCGACGAGTTATTTGAGGTTGCCCTCTTGAGCACAGTCACCGCTCGCGTTGAAGGCAAGGTCATGTTCTTGGTCGAAGCTAAGCAAGCCGGTATTTTCGAGTTTAAGAATATCCCGATTGAGCAAATTGACCCAATGCTTGGCATCACTTGCCCAAGCATCATCTTTCCGTATTTGCGCTCAAACGTTGCCGACATTATTAGTCGCGCCGGCTTTCAGCCTATTCATCTTGCCGATATCAACTTTCATGGCATGTATGAGCATCGTTTGGCTCAGGCTCAGGCAGCTCAGGGAGCGCAAGCCGGTAATGGTGAGGCAGAGAGCAAAATTATTTTGCCCAACTAATGAATATATCGGTCCTAGGGGCAGGAGCATGGGGTACAGCCATTGCTATATCCGCTGCTAGTCACCATTCGGTTTGCTTATGGGCGCGCAACCCAAATGCCGCCGATGCCCTTCGCAGGGATCAAGAAAATAAACAGTATTTACCAGCTATTGCGTTACCCAAATCATTATTGATTGAGTCGGATTTTGAGAAAGCCGTTAACAGATTAGGGGCTGATGACCTATTAGTGATTGCGACCCCAATGGCTGGGTTAGCAGCTACGGTAGCTGATGTTTTTAAAACGGCACAACAGCCTTTCAACATTTTGTGGCTTTGCAAAGGGTTGGAACCCAAAACCTCCCTACTTCCCCATCAGGTTGTTGGCCGCGAACAAGAACGATTTGCCACCCATGCGCATGCAGTGGGTGTTTTGTCAGGCCCTAGCTTTGCCCGTGAAGTTGGCGAGGGTTTGCCTTGCGCTTTGACGGTTGCAAGCACTGCATCTGAATTTTGTCAGCAAGTACAAACTGCGTTTCACCATGGAAATATTCGGGTGTATGCAAGCGATGATTTGATTGGGGTTGAGCTTGGTGGCGCCGTTAAAAATGTATTAGCAATTGCTGCCGGAATTGGCGATGGCTTGGGCTTGGGTATGAATGCCCGCGCTGCCTTGTTAACCCGAGGTCTTGCAGAAATGATGCGGTTAGTTAAAGCTGTCGGCGGTAAGAGCGAGACCTGTATGGGACTCGCTGGCTTGGGCGATCTTATTTTGACCGCAACGGGTGATTTATCGCGTAACCGTCGTGTGGGTTTATCGCTTGCCGCTGGGGAGCCATTGGACCGGGTATTAGCCGCGCTTGGTCATGTGGCTGAGGGTGTCTTGTGTGCGCAAGCCGTGAGTGATTTGGCTAAACAACATCAGGTTGAGATGCCAATTTGTACAACGGTTAGTCACGTACTTAATGGTCAACTGAGTCCCGAGGATGGAGTTCGGACCTTAATGGGCCGCGGGCCTAAATCGGAAACTTAAGTCCCACCCTGGAATTGGTGTTGGCGCCATGCTTCATAAACCACGACCGCTACAGAGTTTGAGAGATTTAAGCTGCGACTATTAGCAAGCATTGCCAATCGAAGGTGATTCTCGCGAGGAATGCTAGCGCGTACCTGATCGCTAATGCCTTTGGTCTCTGATCCAAATACAAAGTAATCGTTTGAGTGAAATTCTGTATGAAGAAGTGAGCGCTGCCCCTTAGTCGTTAAAGCAAAGACACGCTGCAAATCGGCCTTTGTGCTTGTTAGAAAATCGGACCAGTTCTCATACAGCTTGAGATTGGCAAACTCATGGTAATCCAGGCCCGCGCGCTTCAATTTGGCGTGTTCAAGAGGAAAACCAAGTGGTTTGATGAGATGCAATTGCGCACCCGTATTGGCACATAGGCGGATGATGTTCCCAGTATTCGGTGGGATCTCAGGTTCAAATAAAACGACATTAAACATAGCAGCATCATATTGCACTTAAGACTCCCAAGGAGGCGTGCGAAGCATGGTCCATGCGCTCACCCGCTTTGCCCCAGACTTTTTGAGAGTTGTTGCTAACGAGTGGATCGTTGAGCCGGTGGTCATGACATCATCAATAACCACGATATGTTGGTCATGAATCATAGAAGCTGCACCAACTTTCAATTCAAAACGGTCTCGCATCGATGCAGTGCGGTCGGCACGATTAAGACTTGCTTGAGCAGTGTGGGTTGGGTGGCAAATCACTAGGTTTGGAATGCGTCTGATGGATTTCGGAAGATCAAACCGTTTCGCGATTTCCCATGCTTGATTAAAGCCGCGCGCTGCTAATTTTGTTGGATTTAGCGGCACTGGAATTAAAACATCCGCATCGCATGCTTTGAGAGCATGTTGATGAAATATATTCCACAAGAGGGCAAAGCCACTAGCGCATGCTAGCCTCTTTTGGTACTTTAAAAGGTGAAGCGTTTGACGTAATGGTTCCTGATAGAGGTCGAGATAAGTCACGTGATCAAAGGCCGGTTTTACCTGTTCACACGCAGCACAAAGTGATTGATGCGGCCCGATTGGTAGCGCACAAATCTGACAGGATGGACCAAATTGCAAGCGGTTTTGAGCAATGCGATCGCGACATGGAAAGCATACAATTTCAGCTTGTGCTTGCTCGCACACCATGCACAGTGTCGGAATTAAATATTGGGTTGCAGTACGAAGCCAGCTCATCGGGGCGCTGAGTATACTGATTCGATGACCACTTCTCTTTCATGGCTTCGAACTGAGATTCAAGAGCGAATGCTTGATAAGTTAGCGCCCATCAAGCTGATGCCGAAACACATTTTGCTCGAACCCGATTTTTCTGGCTTAAATCGCAGGGCATTTGCGAAGCGTTTTCCTAGTGCGCAAATTGACACCATTCTTGATCCTCAAATTCAGGGAAGGATTCCATTGGGGATCAAACTTAAACAGGTACTCAGTCGCCCTTTGTTGAACTCAGGCCGATTACTGGGTCAGGGGATTCCAGACAATGCATCCTACGATTTGATCCTCAGTAATTTATGTTTGCAAAATCTCAATAACCCGAGCGCTTGGATGGCGAGTTGTCACCAGCATCTGAAAGAAGGCGGTTTGATTTCATTTGCCTATTTGGGCCCTGATACAGGTAAGGAACTCCGGGATGCCAACCCGGATGGTAGTCAAATGCAAACCTTGCCAGGCGCCCTCGATATGCACGATATTGGGGATGCCTTGGTTCAAAACCGCTATTCGGACCCGGTGATGGATATGGAATATCTTCATTTGGAGTACGAAACTGGGCAGGCTCTTTATAAGGATGGCCTAGCTCTGGGGCTCATTTCTGCGGGTACGCAACTCCATCAACTTAGGGTTCCTGACCCCCTAAAACTGACCCTGGAAATCGTTTATGGACATGCTTGGGTTTTGGCAAAAAATCTCAGTACTGGGGATGCTAAATCAGCATATATTCGCGTAGATGCAATTAAACGTAAATAGTTCCATAGCTAATTTATAAGTAAGTACTTACATTTAATTATCTACATATAGGGTTTGCCCCAAAGGAAATCACAAAATGACTTCTGTCAAGCAAATCATCCTATAATTCAGTGTCTAATTAGTGACTAGTGGCTGGACAAGCGACCAGACTTTATTAGGTGCGCTGCTCTTAAATTTGAGAAAAAAATGAATATTCGTAAATTGCTGACAAAAATTTGGCTTGCCCTTGGTTTTGGAATCTGGAGTTTTACTGTTGCGGCGCAAGATATGCCAGGCGGCCCCAAAGTAAATCAACTCAATTTCCCCGCCCCTGCAACCAAAATTATGGAAGAGATTCATTGGTTGCACTGGATGATGATGATCATTTGTTTGGTGATCTTTATTGGCGTTTTCTCAGTGATGTTCTATTCGATTTACAAGCATCGCAAATCCAAAGGTGCCCAGCCCGCATCGTTTCATGAGAGTACTTCGGTTGAAATTATTTGGACTGTTATTCCTCTGCTAATTGTGATTGGTATGGCTCTTCCCGCCACCAAAACAGTAGTTGCGATGAAGGACACCACCAATGCAGACATCACCATTAAAACCACTGGTTATCAGTGGAAGTGGGGTTATGACTACATTAAGGGCGAGGGAGAAGGTATTAGCTTCCTTTCGACCATGTCGACTTCACGCGAAGCGATTAACAATCTCGCGCCCAAGAGTCCAACCTATCTGATGGAAGTCGATCATGAGATGGTTGTCCCTGTGAATAAAAAAATTCGTCTAATTACAACTGCGAACGATGTGATTCATGCATGGACCGTTCCTGCATTTGGCGTAAAGCAAGACGCAATTCCTGGCTTTGTGCGTGACACCTGGTTCAGAGCTGAAAAAATTGGCACCTTCCGTGGACAATGTTCTGAGCTTTGTGGCGCGCAGCACGCATTTATGCCCATCGTAGTTAGAGTCGTTTCTGATGAGGACTACACCAAATGGGTTGCTGAAAAGAAAAAAGAAATGGCTGCTAACGCGGATGATCCGAGCAAGGTTTACACCTTGGCTGAGCAAATGGATCGTGGTGCTAAGGTGTATGCCGCCAATTGCGCTGCTTGCCATCAAGCCAACGGTAAGGGCGCCGGCGCTTTCCCTGCATTAGATGGCAGCAAGGTTGCCTTGGGTCCGAAAGCAGGCAATTTCAATATTTTGATTAACGGTAAAGGTGCGATGCCTAAATGGGGTGGCGTTATTTCTGATGGAGATTTGGCAGCTGTAATGACCTATTACCGAAATGCATGGAGCAATAAGACGGGTGAAGTTGTTCAAACCCAGGAGTTCGCTACTGTTCGTGCTGGCAAATAATTGAACTTATATAACGAATTGAATTAAACCGGAGCAAATCATGAGCACCATATCCACAACCCACGATCACGCACACGATCATGCCCACGACCATCCCCATGGATGGCGTCGTTGGTTGTTTGCAACCAACCACAAAGACATCGGCACGATGTATTTGATCTTCGCCTTCGTGAGCCTTCTGGCTGGCGGAGTGATGGCGCTTGGTATTCGTTTGGAACTGTTTCAGCCTGGGTTGCAATATTTGCGCCCCGAGTTTTTTAATCAGTTAACCACCATGCACGGCTTGGTGATGGTGTTCGGTGCCATCATGCCGGCTTTCGTGGGTTTTGCAAACTGGATGATTCCTTTGCAAATCGGCGCGTCTGATATGGCATTCGCCCGTATGAACAACTTCAGTTTCTGGATTTTGCCAGTTGCTGCATTGTTATTGTTCGGTTCATTTTTAGCACCAGGTGGTGCGCCCTCAGGCGGCTGGACCTTGTATGCACCGCTCACCCTGCAAATGGGGCCGGGGATGGATATGGCCATCTTTGCACTTCATTTGTTAGGCGCCTCGTCCATTATGGGTTCAATTAACATCATTGTGACCATCTTGAATATGCGCGCACCTGGCATGACACTCATGAAGATGCCAATGTTCTGCTGGACCTGGTTGATTACTGCCTATTTGTTAATTGCTGTGATGCCTGTGCTAGCCGGCGCGATCACTATGGTTCTCACTGACCGTCATTTTGGAACCAGCTTCTTCTCTGCAGCTGGCGGTGGCGATCCCGTGATGTATCAGCATATCTTCTGGTTCTTCGGTCACCCAGAGGTTTACATCATGATCTTGCCCGCGTTTGGCATTATCAGTGAGGTCGTTCCTGTATTTGCCAGAAAGCGTTTGTTTGGCTACGCATCGATGGTTTATGCCACATCATCCATCGCAATCTTGTCATTTATTGTTTGGGCTCATCACATGTTTACCACTGGTATGCCGGTGACTGGTCAGCTCTTCTTTATGTATGCCACGATGCTAATTGCAGTTCCAACCGGGGTAAAGATTTTTAACTGGGTTGCGACCATGTGGAAAGGGTCAATGACCTTTGAAACCCCGATGCTATGGGCGATTGGATTTATTTTTGTGTTTACGATCGGTGGTTTTACTGGGCTGGTTTTGGCGATGGCCCCAATTGATATTGGTCTACAAGACACCTACTATGTGGTTGCCCACTTCCACTATGTGCTAGTGGCGGGTTCGCTCTTTGCGATGTTTGCAGGCTTTTATTACTGGTGTCCAAAGTGGACTGGTCGTATGGCCGATGAGTTCCGCGGCAAGGTTCATTTCTGGGGCTCAATGTTCTTCTTTAACCTCACCTTCTTCCCAATGCATTTCTTGGGTTTAGCAGGTATGCCACGTCGCTATGCAGATTACCCAACCCAGTTTGCTGATTTCAATTTAATTGCTTCGATCGGTGGTCTTGGCTTTGGCTTAATGCAGGTTTATTTCCTGCTGTTTGTCGTGCTCCCTGCATACCGTGGTCATGGCAAGAAAGCTCCGGATAATCCATGGGAGACAGCCAATACTTTGGAGTGGACCGTTCCATCACCCGCGCCATTCCATACATTTGAGCAGCCGCCCAAAATTAGCTAATGGCACTTGACGTGACCGAGCGATCGAATCCTTTGATGAGCAACCGCCGCCTAGCGGCGGTCTTGCTATCGATTGCGTTGACTTTTTTCTTGGGCATCGTATTGAAGTATTGGATCTTAGGTTAGATATATGGCAAATAATCTAGGCGCCCTTAATAAGCAAATCCTACTGAAGCTTCTTTTGCTTGCTGTATTGATGTTTGGATTTGGTTATGCCTTGGTGCCTTTATACAAAGCCCTTTGTGAAGTGACTGGCATTAATGTTGTCACTAGTAAAAATAATTATGGTGTGCGTGCTTATGGAGCTAGCAAGCCAGGTAATACCCAAGTAGATTACAGTCGAACGATCACGATTGAGTTTGACTCCAATAGTCGTGGACCATTTGCTTTTAAGCCGGTTAAGAACTTTCTTGAAGTTCATCCAGGCGAGATGCACGAGATCGTTTATGAAGTAGTTAATACTTTGGATCGACCTGTCGCTGCTCAGGCAATTCCCAGCTATGCTCCAAAGACCGCAACGGAGTTTTTTACGAAGATCGAATGCTTTTGTTTTCAAGAGCAAGCCCTGACCCCACATCAGATTCGGCAAATGCCAGTGGTATTTATTGTTGATCCCAATCTTCCAAAAGACGTTAAAACAATCACCCTGTCGTATACCTTTTTTGAGACCGGAGTACCTAAGCCTGTTGCAAATGTCAAAGAATCTAAGAGCAAAGTGTCACTATGAACAAGCAACCTAGTTTTTTTCGTTCAATGCGTGCCGTTTTGTGGGCGTTTTTAGGGATTCGCAATAAAGCAGGATTGCAAAATGATGTTGCAAGCTTGAGTTTTGTGCACATCATCATTGCTGGTGTATTGGGCGCCGTACTATTTATGGCGATCCTTTTGTTGATTGTGAATTTAGTGGTAACCAATTAATTTTTAGTTAGAAAGAGCGCGATGTCATCAAACTCCACACCGTATTATTTTGTTCCGGGCCCCTCAAAATATCCCGTCCTTGCTAGCATTGGACTGCTTGGCTTTGGCGGCGGCATGTCCGCTTGGGTCAATGGCCTTTCATGGGGAGGACCGCTGGTCCTAGCAGCAGTTATTTATGTGCTGTTTGTGCTGTACGGTTGGTTTGGTGATGCAATCTCGGAGTCCAATACCGGCAAGAACGGTGTGAACGTCGATGTGTCCTATCGCTGGTCGATGAGCTGGTTCATCTTTTCCGAGATCATGTTTTTTGCCGCTTTCTTTGCGGCCCTGTTCTACGCTCGCAGTATTACAGTGCCCTGGCTTGGTGATGTGGACAATAAACTCTTATGGCCTGATTTTGTAGCTGCATGGCCAACCGTTGGTCCTGCTGATCTGGTTCAAAAATTTAGTACTATTGGCCCTTGGCCAATTCCAACGATTAATACGTTATTGCTCTTGAGCTCAGGGGTTACCGTGACCTGGGCACATCATGCTTTACGAGAGGGAAATCGTCAGCACGCCATTTATGGATTATTTGCGACCGTATTTCTTGGGCTTATTTTCTTGGGTTTTCAAGCTTACGAATACATCCATGCTTATAACGACCTGAACCTGAAGCTCACTTCTGGAATTTACGGATCAACCTTCTTCATGCTGACCGGTTTTCATGGATTCCATGTGTTCTTGGGTGGCTTGATGTTGGCGATTATCCTGCGCCGTTTGATTCGTGGTGATTTCACCGCCGAGAATCACTTTGGTTTTGAAGGTGCCGCTTGGTATTGGCACTTTGTTGACGTCGTCTGGCTAGGGCTTTACATCGTCATTTACTGGATGTAATGGCCAATAGGCGGCAGCGTTGGTTGCCGCCTAGCCTATTGAGGCACTTTCAGGCCAGTGGACTCAATGAGTCCAAAGTAATGGGCAATCCAAATGCCAATGAATAGTGCAATCGATAAACCAATTCTGAGCATCAGCGAGTGAACCATCCTGGAGCTATTGCCTTTGTCTTTCATCATGAAATACAACGCCGATCCTAAGCTAGCGATGATGACCAACAAAATTAAAACAATTAGCCATTTCATATTGGTGCCAAACCCTTGAGTTTATTTCGAGTTCTTATTGTAGAGCGAAGAGTCGCAACCATTGCGATGCTAGTCGTTCTTGCAATAGGTATTTTGGCTGGCCGTTGGCAACTGGGTCGTGCGGATCAAAAAATAATTCTGGCTAATCAAATTAGCGCCATGGCGGCTCGAGAGCAGATTGACCTCAATGCCAAAAATTGGACTCTATCAGAAACTGAGTTTAGGCCGGTGCGAGCGCGTGGTCGTTTTTTGCCCAATGAGGTCGTTTGGCTTGATAATCGCCCCAGTCTAAAGCCACAAACAGGGCAGACCCAATCCGGGTTTTATGTGCTGATGCCATTTTTACTTGATGGTCAGGAAAAGCGCCTTGTTTGGGTTAACCGAGGGTGGGCCCCCAGAAATAATCAAGATCGATTGATATTGCCAAGCATTACAACGCCTAAGGAGAGTGTAGTCATCGAGGGTATTGCATTGGCTGGGCCAGGGAGGGTGTTAGAGCTTGGCAATCAACCCAATAGTCAAGCTTCACCCCGGATTCAGCAAAATTTAGACCTGACCTATGAAGCGGGCCGAATGGCATATCCACAATTACCCTTCATTATTCGCCAAAATGACCCAGATGAAGGTGATGGATTGTCCCGAATTTGGCCTGTGGCAACGACAGGCGTCGATCGCCATTATGCTTATGCTTTCCAATGGTTTTCTTTAGGTGCGGCCGCGCTAGCATTTTGGTTCACAACTGGTTTTATGCGCTATCGCAATCAAGGTAAATCAAGTTCATAAAGGTTATATAGCAGTGAGCGATCAAGATTTATTAATTCCAGCGAGTCAGCTTGATAAGAAGGCATTAGATGCCAGAACTCGTCGCGGCCGGATTCAAATGATACTGGTGCTACTCGCATGCGCATCGCCAGTAATCGCATCGTATTTGGCCTATTACGTTTATAAGCCTGAGGGCGGAAAGACCAATTATGGTACTTTGATTGTGCCGCCACAGCCAATTAATCCCAGCTGGTTTGAGATTCCATTTAACGGTAAGTGGACCCTGATGGTGGCAAGACCGGCAAGCGAGTGCAAAAAAGGCAATGATGCTTGTGTTGAGGTTTTATATCTGATGCGTCAGGTACGCTTAGCTCTTGGTAAGAATAAAAATCGTCTGCAATTGGTTTGGGTTGTGAATGATCGCGGCCCAGTTGAGGATGATATTCAGAGGGCCTATGATCAAGAGAATGCTGGTTTTTATATTATTCCCGCTCCTGATCCAAAAAATGAGGCTGCTTGGCAAGCTTGGCTGAACACTCAAAATCTAGGCCAAGGAATCGCTCTGATTGATCCAAGTGGTGAGAAGATGATGGTCTTTCCCGACAAAACCAGCTCGAGTGACTTTGTGAAGATTCGTAAAGACGTTGAGCGTCTTCTAAAGTTAAATCGCAAGGGTGAGAAGATATGATGTCTGAAATGGCTCTAATGGTTTTAGAGCTTGCCGGAATCGCTCTCTTGATTGCTGGCTTACCGCTGGCAATCCTTTATTTTAAAAAAGGAATGGGGCTATTTCAAAAGCTCAATTGGACCATCGTCTTCCTAACCTTTGACCTCATTTTGTTTGGTGCATTTACTCGTTTAAGTGATTCTGGTTTAGGTTGCCCAGACTGGCCAGGTTGCTATGGCACATCCAATCCCTTTCGCGCCATCGAAGAAATTCGGGCGGCAGAAGCTGCAATGCCCACAGGGCCGGTAACGGTTTTTAAAGCATGGGTTGAAATGATTCATCGTTACTTGGCGATGAGCGTTGGGTTTTTAATCATTATTCAAGTCATCATGGCATTTAAGCAGCCAAGCGCAGGCCGCTCCTTAGCTATTAAAGGCAGTTTGTTTTTACTGGTCTTAGTTTGTTTACAAGGCGCATTTGGAGCCTGGACCGTGACCCTTAAGCTGCAACCAATCATTGTTAGTATGCATCTCATCTTGGCATTGATCTTATTTGCCAGCATGGTCTGGTTCGCGCAACGTAACGATGCCCTCTGTTCAAGTGATTCCAAGACGATTTCAAGCTTATCTGGCAGCCTTGTATTAATCGCTATTGTTGCACTCTTTGCTCAAATTTTTCTAGGTGCGTGGGTTAGTACTAACTATGCTGTGTTGGCTTGTCCTGATTTTCCAACTTGTATGGGTGTTTGGTATCCCAATATGGATTGGCAAAATGCTTTTTTCTTATGGCGCGATTTGGGTGAGGCTAAATCGGGTGAGATGATCCCGATGGCAGCGCTAGTCACAATCCACTGGACCCATCGTGTTGGTGCTATTTTTGCCTCCGCTATTTTGCTTTTCGTTGCTATAAAAGTAATTCGACATCCAGAGCCAAAGGTTCAATTTTGGGGGAAGGCAATCATTGCATTGCTTGCATTACAAATCGCCACCGGTATATCGAATGTAGTCTTTCAATGGCCATTAGTAGCGGCGTTGTTGCACACCGGTGGTGCGGCAGCTATTTTATTTTGCTTGGTGCGTTTAAGTGCGTGGAGTAATAACTATTTTTTATCCGGTAAGCCGCCCCAGCGAGGGATTGCATGAGTACTGATTTTGTTCGTCCTCCTATGCCTCGCTGGAGACAATATTGGGTATTAACTAAGCCAAGAGTGACTCAGCTCGCAGTATTTTGCGCGATTATTGGCATGTTTTTGGCAACCCCTGGGATGGTTCCCTGGTCGATATTACTTGGTGGATCGATCGGCATTTGGTTGTTAGCGGGCGCGGCATTTGCGGTGAACTGTCTGATAGAGCAAGCGGTTGATGCCAAAATGCGTCGAACCGCATGGCGCCCCTCAGCAACGGGCGAGATTACCCCTTGGCAAATTATTATTTTCTCTTGCATTTTGGGAGCCGCAGGGATGGCAGTACTGTGGATTTACACCAATCCCCTCACGATGTGGCTTACCTTTGCAACCTTTGTGGGGTATGCCGTTATTTATACCTGGTTCTTAAAGCCAGCAACGCCCCAAAACATTGTGATTGGCGGGCTTTCTGGTGCCATGCCACCTGCATTGGGTTGGGTAGCTGTTACTAATCAATTATCGGCAGAAGCCTGGTTATTGGTGCTCATCATTTTTGTGTGGACCCCACCGCATTTTTGGGCATTGGCACTCTACCGACGCGAAGATTATGTACAGGCGGGCTTGCCGATGTTGCCGGTCACTCACGGTGAGCGATTTACCTTACTCAATATCTTGCTCTATACGCTCATCTTATTGGCGGCCTCGATTCTTCCTTATGTCTATGGAATGAGTGGCTTATTCTATTTGGTATGTGCACTGATTCTTAGCGGTATTTTTGTAATGTATGCAATCCGTCTTTACCAACACTACAGCGATCAGTTGGCTCGTAAGACATTTAAGTACTCCATTACTTATTTAGCTCTACTATTTGCTGCTATTTTGATCGATCATTACATATAGCCCATGAAAAAATTAGTCCTTTTATGCGCCGTGTTTTTATTGGCCGCTTGTTCAAAGCCTAGCTTCAAGAATGTTGATATTACTGGCAGTAAATCATTTGGTTCTAATTTTGAACTTTTGGATCCTAATGGTCAGGTGAAAACCATGGCTGATTTCAAAGGTAAGGCTGTATTAATTTTCTTTGGCTATACCCACTGCCCAGATGTTTGTCCTGCGACATTAGTTGAAATGCAAGAGGTCATGAAAACCTTAGGCCCATTATCTGATCGGGTGCAAGTTATTTTTATTACAGTTGACCCGCAGCGAGATACTGCAGAGCTAATGGCACAATACCCCCCCGCTTTTGATCCTCGTTTTATTGGGCTGAGACCGGCTAATGACGAGGCGCTTGCCAAGGTCGCCAAGGATTTCAAGGTGTATTACAACAAGGTGCCGGGCAGTAATCCTAAAAATTACACGATCGACCATACTGCTGGAAGTTACGTATTTGATCCAAACGGTAATTTACGCCTCTATATCAAGCATGGGCAAGGCGCCGAGCCGATTGCCCATGACCTAAAACTACTACTTCAATAAGTCTTAGTGAAGCCTTGGGTTCTCATCTTTTAAGAGCGCACGCAACTTCTTAAAAGCAGCGACCTCTATCTGACGTACCCGTTCAGCAGAGATCCCAAATTCCTTAGCAAGATCATGCAAAGTCTTGCCGCCTTGGCCTTCTGCGTTAACTGCCAACCAACGGCTTTCAACAATCGCACGACTGCGCTCATCTAGAGTATGAAGTGCTTGCAAGAGTTTTGGACCATGCAAAGAGTAAGATTCGTTTTGCTCAATAACCGCAGTTGGTTCTTGGCTTTCATCACTGAGCCAATGAATTGGCGCAAAGCTTTCCTCATCTTGGCCATCCCCCTCGATCGAGACGTCTCCCCCAGCAAGCCGCATTTCCATTTCTTTGACATCGGCACCGCGAACATCAAGGGCTTTAGCTAATGACTCAATTTCATCATTGCTCAAGGCATTTGCAGAAAGTTTATTGCTACGTAAATTGAAAAACAGTTTGCGTTGCGCTTTGGTCGTTGCTACTTTGACTAAGCGCCAGTTCTTGAGAATGTATTCATGGATTTCTGCTTTGATCCAATGAATGGCGTACGAAACGAGTCGTACCCCTTGGTTGGGATCGTAGCGTTTGACTGCTTTCATCAAACCAATATTGCCTTCCTGAATGAGGTCGGCATGCGGAATGCCGTAACCCAAGTATTGACGAGCGACCGACGCAACCAGTCGCAAGTGAGACAATACCAGTTGTCGCGCAGCATCTAAATTGTCGGAGCGGCGATATTCCTGCGCCAGGGTGTATTCCTGGGCAGCACTTAACATTGGTAAGCGATTAATGTGTGCCAAATAGGCATCAATCGTACCGACTCCAAGGGCTGGTAGAGCAGGCATTGCAAGAGCAATACTAGACGAGCCCGTTTTTCGAGTATTCATGAGGGTGTTCAAAGTCATCGTTGATAGATTAATTTGAGTTTAGATCGAATTATTTTAGCACTCTTGTCAATAGAGTGCTAATGCGTCTAATAATCTACAAGATATTGATTTATATAGCTATTCTACAAGCTCTTGGGCATAAGCCTTAGCAGAAAATAGCTCCAAATCACCTAATTGCTCACCCTTGCCAAGTGCATAAACATAGGTTTTTGGGCCCTGGGTTTGGGAGGAGCTTTGCAACTCATTGCGAAGTGCGCAAATTACCCCGCCTTTAGCGGTGCCATCCAATTTGGTGACGATAAGGCCGTGTAGTCCAATTGCGTTCCGAAAAGCCAAAACTTGGGCAATTCCATTCTGACCCGTATTGCCATCAAGGACCAAGACAATTTGATGGGGGGCATCGGGGATCAACTTGGAAATGACTCGCTTGACCTTCTTTAATTCCTCCATCAGATTCGCTTGAGTAGCGAGTCGGCCAGCCGTATCAATTAGTACAACGTCAACCTGCCGAGACAAAGCGGCTTGGATTGCATCATGCGCAATCGCGCCAGCATCGCCACTCTCTTGGCTGAGCACTTGCACTTGATTGCGCTCACCCCATTCCTTGAGTTGATTGCGCGCCGCCGCTCGAAATGTATCCCCAGCAGCGAGGAGCACCGACTTTCCTTGAGCCTGGAAGTGATGACATAGTTTTCCAATCGATGTGGTTTTGCCAGCACCATTGACCCCTACAATTAGCCAAACTTCTGGCTTAGGATGCGTAGCACTTGGGCTTAAAGGATTTTCTGGGGACTCTAAGTCACTCAAAAGATGGCTGAGCTCATCAACTAGAACTGCCTTTAAATCCTCAGAATTTGTAATGGAATGCTGTTTGGCCGATTTGCGTAGACTAGCTATTAGAGCGGTTGATGTCGAAACACCAACATCGGCTTTGATCAGTAATTCTTCTAAATGATCGAACCAGGCTTCATCCACTCGGTTACGAGTAAAGAGTGAGCTAAGTGTTTTACGTAAACCAAACATTGTCGATACAATCCAAAAGAGTGATCTTAACTAGATAATTCATACATCTAAACTATTCATGATAGCGAAATTCCAGTTTAGCAACCCAATATTGAGAGCCATCAGGTCGGCATTGATTGCCTTGGCTGCTATTTGCTTGCCTGTCTCAGGGAATGCTTTTGCGACTCAGTCCGATACGCATGAGTATCAACTCAAGAATGGCTTGCGCCTGATCGTTCGCCAGGATCATCGTGCACCGACCGTTGTTCATATGGTCTGGTATCGGGCTGGATCCATGGATGAGGTCAATGGCAAAACCGGCGTTGCCCATGTGCTTGAGCACATGATGTTTAAGGGAACGAAAACGGTCAAATCAGGTGAATTCTCGCGGATGGTGGCGGCCGTGGGCGGACGTGAGAACGCCTTTACAGCCCGTGATTTCACCGGATATTTTCAGCAGATTGAGAAATCAAAGCTTGCCGAAGTGATGCGGCTTGAAGCCGATCGAATGGCAAATCTGCAATTTTCCGATGAGGAGTTTGGGCGAGAGCTTCAGGTGGTGATGGAAGAGCGACGCTTACGTACGGAAGATAATCCATCGAGTTTGATGCGTGAGCTACTGATGGCAACGGCATTTATGAGCTCTCCGTACCGACATCCCATTATCGGCTGGATGAACGACTTGCAAAATATGCAGCCTGCTGATGCGCGACAGTGGTATCGCGACTGGTATGCACCAAATAATGCCGTGGTTGTGGTGGCGGGTGATGTTAATCCATTGGCAGTGAAAGCATTGGTCGAAAAGTACTACGGACCTATATCAGCAAAAAAATTACCTGAACGCAAACCTCAGCTCGAACCTGAGCAAAAAGGCGAGAAGCGCGCTGTTTTGAAGGCTCCTGCTGAGAGCCCGCAAATCATGATGGCGTGGAAGGTTCCCAAACTAGATCCTAAAAAAATGGATGAGGTGGATCCGTATGCCTTACTCGTTTTATCTGCCGTCTTGAGCGGGCACGATAACTCAAGGTTAAATCGAGAGTTAGTTCGTAATCAAAGACTGGCTAATAGCACCGGGGCAAGTTACGAACTAATTAGCCGTGGGCCAGAGCTTTTTGTGATTGGTGCAACTGCCGCCAAAGGTCAAACAGTGCAGGATCTTGAGAGAGGCATTATGAAGACCTTAGGAGACATTGCTAATCAGGGGGTTACTGAATCCGAGTTAAAGCGTATCAAAGCACAATTGCTTGCTTCACAAGTATATAAACGCGATTCAATTTTTGCTCAAGCCATGGAGATTGGTAGTTCAGAGATGGCGAATGTCTCTTGGCGTGACTTAGATCGCATCATTGAGCGAATTCAGTTGATTCAATCGGATCAAATCCAACGTGCAATTAATACGTATTTTGTCAGCGATGGTTTAACCATTGTGACTTTAGATCCCCAGCCACGTTCAATGCTTGCGAAGCCGCGTGGAATGTCAGGTAGTTTGCGTCATTAAAAGGGAACACAATGCAGCGTAATCATCATCTTATTAAGGGGCTAATTGTCTTAATTGCGACGTTTATCGCAGCTCATGCCCAGGCAGTATTGCCAATCCAAGCGATTCCCTTAAGCAATGGTACAAAAGCCTATTTGATTCAAACGAACGCCATACCAATGGTCGATATTGAAATTAGTATTGATGCAGGAAGTCGCTACGACCCGAAAGATCAAAGTGGTCTGGCATCCTTGACCGCTGCGCTGCTGACCCGCGGCATTCAGTGGCAGGGCGGTTTTTTGAATGAAGCCCAACAGGCAGATGCAATTGCTGAGTTGGGAGCTAGCATTAGTGCGTCCGCTTCAGGTGAGAGAGCCATCGTGCGCGCTCGATCACTGAGTAAACCCGATATTTTTGATCCACTCCTGCAACTTCTAGTAGCTAGTGTATCGAAACCTATTTTTGATGCATCGATTTTGATGCGTGAGAAGCAGCGCGTTAGTGCCGCGATTCAGGAGGGCGATACGAAGCCAGAAGTCGTTCTGCAAAAACGGTTTCGTCAAGAGGTATTCGGAAACTATCCGTTGGCACGATCCCCTAATATTGAATCAATTGCAGCAATTAAGGAGGGTGACCTAAAGCGATTCCATCAGAATTTCTATCGCCAAGACCGAGTCATTGTGAATATTGTGGGCAATGTCGATCCAGCCAGAGCAAAGCAAATCGCCGAACAAATTATTACAGCATTACCCGCTAAGGGACCAGTGATTCCTGCATTGCCATCTTTAGAGCGCTCACCAATAGAGCCAGAATCCAAGCGTTTGATCCGAATTCCATTTCAAACACAGCAAACTCATATTGCAATGGGTATGACCGCCATCACTCGTGACAATCCTGACTACTTCCCTTTGCTTGTCGGAAACTATGTTTTGGGTGGCGGGGGCTTTGTATCGCGCTTGGTTGGTGAGGTTCGAGATAAGCGTGGATTTGCGTATAGCGTATTTAGTTACTTTCAGCCGGGGCGCGATACCGGAACTTTTGAAGCGGGCTTACAAACCCGTAATGACCAAGCAGATCAAGCTCTCAATGTATTACAAGAGACGATTGCACGATTTATTGAAGATGGCCCAAGCGATGCAGAATTAGCTGCTGCTAAGGCAAACTTAATCAATGGCTATCCATTACGACTCGATAGCAATCGCAAATTGCTTGATAACCTCTCAGCAATTACTTGGAATCAGTTACCACTCAATACTCTCGATGTGTGGACACAACAAGTTGCAGCGGTCAAAAAAGATGATGTGCGCAATGCGTTTAAACGACACCTGGATATGCGCAGAATGATCAGTGTTCTTGTTGGAGGCACACCCTAATTGGCACAAAGCCACCGAATTCGGATTATTGGTGGTGTGTGGCGCAGCCGGCAGATTCAGGTTTTGGATCAACAGGATTTGCGTCCTAGCTCTGATCGGGTTCGTGAAACGCTTTTTAATTGGATAGGCTCAGACCTCGGTGGCTTAAAAGCAATTGATGTGTTTGCTGGTTCTGGAGCACTTGGTTTTGAGGCCGCCTCCCGATCAGCCGATGAGGTCATATTCATCGAGAAAGATAAACGAATCTATCACCAGCTTCTGACCCAGCATCAGCTCCTCAATTCTTATCCAATTCGCGGGGAAGTAAAAATCCTTCATGGGGATGGAATTTCTTATTTACAGCGTGCTGATGATCAGTCGGCCCAGCTGATTTTTCTGGATCCTCCATTTAGTCAACCCGACTTACTCGTTCGCGCAGCACAAGAGGCCGGTCGCGTGTGTCACGATCAAGGGCAGGGCGGAATCTATATTGAATGCCCCAATCCCTTTGATCTGAGTCGATTGGAAAGGGTACTGTCCAATTGGACTCTTATTAAGTCGATGGAAACAGCCCAAGTCAAAGCCGTATTGTTTCGCCGCAGTTCGAGCTAAACTCCTGTTTATCCATATAAATAAGGGGGTCTTTATGACCATTGCTGTCTATCCAGGAACCTTTGACCCATTTACCCGTGGTCATGAAGATTTGGTTCGGCGTGCTTCAAGTATTTTTACCAAGCTGATTGTCGGAGTGGCTGATAGTAAAAATAAGCGTCCTATTTTTACACTTGATGAACGGATTGAAATCGCCAAAGAGGTGTTGAGTCACTACCCAAATGTTGAAATCGCAGGATTTTCTGGATTACTGAAAGACTTTGCTCGAGAGCATTCTGCTCGAGTGATTGTGCGGGGTTTGCGTGCCGTTTCAGATTTTGAGTATGAGTTTCAGATGGCCGGTATGAATCGGTACCTACTGCCAGATGTGGAGACTTTATTTTTGACCCCATCAGATCAATATCAATTTATTTCTGGTACCTTTGTCCGAGAAATTGCGCTCATGGGCGGCGATGTGAGTAAGTTTGTTTTTCCCTCAGTGGAAAAATGGTTACAAAAGAAGAACGCCCAAATTAAATCCACTTAAGCTATTCTGATCATTCTTTTAGGGATATCAATATGGCGTTAATGATTACAGACGAGTGCATCAATTGTGATGTCTGTGAACCAGAATGCCCAAACGATGCGATTTATATGGGGATTGAGATCTATGAGATCGATCCCAATAAATGCACCGAGTGCGTGGGGCATTTTGACGCTCCTCAATGCCGTCAGGTCTGCCCGGTCGATTGTATCCCGCTCAATCCCGCTTATTCTGAAACCCAAGAGCAGTTACTTGAAAAATATAAAGTCTTGAGTGCTCTCAAGCAGACCAATTAAATGATTTAATTTGCGCTGTGCAGGATTTGCATGGCATCTTGTGTATTGCCTTCAAGAACCAGGGGCAAAATGCCAATTGCTTTTGTGATGGCCGCATCTAATTTCTCTTGCTCATCCGAGCTCGGTTTCTTTAGTACATAGTCGGCCACATCCATTTTTGCTAGATTGCCAGGTAGGTCGCGTGGGTGACCAATTCCAAAACGGAGTCGCCAGAATTCGGGGCTTGATAAATGCTGTTGGATATCTTTTAGGCCATTGTGACCGCCATTGCCCCCGCCTTTTTTTAGACGCGCCGTGCCGGCTTTGAGGTCCAGTTCGTCATGGACTACCAGCACTTCACTTACCTCGATCTTATGAAAGCGACACAGGGGGCCAACGGCTTCCCCACTGAGATTCATATAGGTATCTGGTTCCAATAAGTAAATATCATGACCTTTGATTTGGATTTTTGCGATTCGACCATTAAATCGTTTTTCTGGCTGAAGAAATTGTTTATGTTGAGCAGCAAGACGATCGACAAACCAAAACCCTGCATTGTGACGGTCGGCCTCATGCTTTGATCCAGGATTTCCGAGTCCAACAATTAAACGAATCATTTTTATCAGTCGATTGAGGCTAAGTGATCCAACTATAAACGACTTCAATTGGGCAATAAAAAACCCGCATCAAGCGGGTTTCTATGAGAGTGAAACGATTCAGCTCTTCGCTTCTTTGTCAGCGGCTGGTGCAGCCTCAGCGGCTGGTGCAGCCTCAGCGCCTGGTTCGGGTTCCGCTTTAACCGCTGGAACGCGAGCGTTTGCGATCACAGGGTTTTCTTGCTCGACATGAAGAACTAGGCTAACGCCTTTGGGTAGCGCAACGTCTTTGGCATGAATCGATTGACCAACCACGATTTTGCTCAGATCCACCTCTAAGAACTCAGGAAGGTCACCAGGCAAGCAAGTGATTTCGATTTCATTGGCGACGTGGCTAACAACCGCTCCACCAAACTTCACTGCTTCTGATTCTTCGGCACCCTTAAAGTGCAGAGGAACGCGCATATGAATTTTTTCACTGGCAGATACACGCTGGAAGTCAACGTGCAACACCAATGGTTTAAATGGATGCATCTGGTAATCACGCAATAAGGCCTTTTGTGATTTACCGTTTAATTCGATATCCAAAATGGATGAATGGAAAGCTTCTTTTCGCAAAGCATGGAATAAAGCATTGTGGTCTAACTCGATTGCGCAGGGAGATTCTTGCTTTCCGCCATAGATAATTCCGGGGGTTTTCCCAGAATTGCGCAGGCGGCGGCTCGCACCAGTGCCCTGTACGCTTCGTTCAAATGCAACAACTTTCATGATGACTCCAAATTAAGGGTTAATTTCCGTCCGCGACCAAACGGAAAGCCTTAAATTATAGCTTGAAAGAGTAAAAATTCGGTAGAAATCAGTTGCTTAGGAAGCTATTCAGCAAAAAGTGACATAACTGAGTCGCCTTTGGTAATCCGCGAGATCGTCTCTGCCAGCAGTGGTGCAACACTTAACTGCCTGATTTTATTGACTGATTTTGTATCTTGTTTCAATGGAATCGTGTCAGTAACCACTAACTCATCAATTTCAGATCCTGCAATGCGGGCAGCTGCACCCCCAGATAGAACCGGGTGGGTGCAATAGGCTGTCACGCTTTTGGCACCCCGTTCCTTAAGAACCTCGGCTGCCTTACAGAGAGTGCCGCCCGTATCAATAATGTCATCCATGATGACACAGTGGCGGTTTTCTACCTCACCAATTAAATGCATCACCTCTGAGACATTGGGCTTTGGTCTGCGTTTATCAATAATGGCCAGATCACAGCTTAATTGCTTGGCAAAAGCCCTGGCGCGTACTACACCGCCAATATCGGGTGAGACCACGGTCAGGTCAGGCTGATTTTTTGCCCGTAGGTCCCCTAAGAGGACGGGGGAGGCATAGATATTGTCGACCGGGATATCAAAAAATCCTTGGATTTGATCTGCATGTAGATCCATCGTCAGAACGCGTTCAACGCCGGCAACCGATTGCAGCATATTGGCCACAATTCTGGCCGAAATCGCAACCCGCGCAGAACGGGGGCGGCGGTCTTGACGGGCATAACCAAAGTAGGGGATGACCGCAGTAATTCGGTTGGAAGATGACCTTTTGAGGGCATCAATCATGATCATGAGTTCCATCAGGTTATCGTTGGTCGGATCACAGGTCGACTGGATTACGACGACATTCTTGCCGCGCACGTTTTCTTGGATTTCAACCTGGATTTCGCCATCAGAAAAGCGGCCAACGAAGGCTTTTCCTAGCTGCAACTGCATTTGGCTAGCAACCGCCTGTGCAAGTGTGGGATTGGCGTTGCCAGTAAAAATGGTGAGCGCGTCAGAGTTCATGGTCTTAGCTAGTCTTGGTTATCCATCATAACAATGGCAGGGGAGGAAGGACTCGAACCCTCGCATGCCGGAATCAAAATCCGGTGCCTTGACCAACTTGGCGACTCCCCTACTGCGTCATACTGATAAAACCGAATTGTAAGCGGGATTTTGTTTTAGACCCCGAACAAGCCGACCCACCCACCCTGAGGGAAGATTGAGCAAGCGTTGTTCCAGATCGCGTCGATTGATCGATCCTGGAAGGACGGCAAACACACTACTACCCGACCCAGACATCTTACGAGTAGCATCTGGGAGCGTTTGCGCCAACCAATTTAATGCTCGATTTACTTCAGGGCAGAGCTCACAAGCAACTGGTTGGAGGTCGTTTGTAAACTGACCAACTTCACCAGTGTTTGCAAGGAAGTCTGCCATTGTAATCGGAGCATGGTTTCGGGTCAATTGATCGGATTGAAACACAGTCTCGGTAGCAATTGACTCTCCTGGAAAAATGATTAAGAAGTCTTGATCGGGTAGATCAATGGATTCCAGTTGCTCGCCGATGCCTTGCACAAATGCGTTTTGACCAAATAAAAAGAATGGCACATCGGCACCTAGCTTTAATCCTAGCTCACTCAGTTCGGCCGGGGGAAGATGAAGACCCCAGAGATGGTTCAAACCAATTAATACTGTGGCTGCATCTGATGATCCGCCACCTAAGCCTGCTCCTATAGGGATATTTTTCTCAAGATGAATTTCAATCCCGCATGGATAGTTCGTATGGTTTTTCAATAACTGAGCGGCCCGAACAACCAGATCATTCTCTGGGGAAATCTCTGGATTACCGCCGTGCCGAATAATTGTGCTGTGCTCGAGCCGAGTTAAAGAAATGCGGTCACACCAATCGACCAATTGAAATACGGATTGAAGTTCGTGATATCCGTTTGGACGTCGACCGGTCACATGAAGAAACAAATTGATTTTGGCTGGAGCAAGGAGCTCGAGGCGATTACTCATTCACTTGATCAAAAATTAGGCGTACATCAATCGAGCCCGTGTTTGTATTTCTAGTCATGGTAAGACGCTCAATTTTCTTACTCTCACTCCACACATAGGCTAAATCCCAGCCGTCTTGCAAGATCCGTTTGACTTGACCTTGATTATCGCGTTCGAGCTTAGCAGGGCTGCCAGCACGTAATTGTCCATTTAGCCAATTGGATAAACCACGCGCAGGCAATGGTAGTCCCAAGGTATTTTGAATTAAGGTATCGGCGTCAATCGCACTTACTTTTTTGCCATCGCGTTCTAGGATAGCCTCACCTGGGTTAATTGTGATCTTGGCAATTGCACCTCCCATCGGCCCCCGAATTTCTAAAGTGTCACTTAAGCCATTTTTGGTGAGGGTAAAGCTACCCGATCCACCTTGATTATTGTTGGTGGGTCGATCACTTGCTTTAACGGCAAAACGACCATCCCACTGACTAGCAACTACATCCATCGAGATCGCCCAAGATGGTTTTAGACGCTTTAAGGTCTCGCGCAGAGTAGCATTGTTGGCATCGATTAATTCACCTTGTCGCCAAGCATCCTCTGCCTCAATGGGTCGATTAAGCGTCCAGAGGACTTCACCTAAATGGGCAGCAATATCAGCCTCAGGCTTGATACGAAATGCGTCTTGCAGCTGCTTTAAGGCAAGCTCATTGTTCCCTAAACGAAAGTTAACCCAGCCTAAACTATCCAAAATAAACGGATCTCTAGGATCAAGGTTGTGCGCTTTCAGAATTAGTTCATACGCCTCCTTCAGCTTGACATTTCGGTCGGCTAAGGAGTAGCCGAGTGCATTGAGTGCCTGAATATCATTTGGATTGCGTTCAATCAGAGATCTTAAGGTTTTCTCCATCACCTCAAACTGACCGGATTTCTCGGCTGCTAAAGCATAGGTATACAAAATTTGAGGATTGGATGGAGGTGGAACGAGGGCCGCAACAATTTTGTAATAGGCGTTTAAAGCCGCCCCCTCATCTTGAGCCCGACCCAATAGGCTTTGCCACTGGAGCAAAATCTGCTCGCGCTCTCTGATATTTTGTTCCTTAAGAAGGGCGATGGCTGGTGTAACAGCATCAGACCAGCGTTGATTGAGCATGAGTAGGGTGACCAACACTTCCTTGGGCTTACTTTGACCAGGCGGTGATAGCTCATCCCAAGTTTGTGCGGCGATTAAGGCGAGATCTGCTGCGTTTGCGGCAATCGCGATTTCCATTGCACGTTGAGCTAAAGCAGGATCCCCGGTTTGTCGTGCCAGACTCAAATAGGTTTGATAGGCCAACCCAGCTTCACCGCGTTGTAGGGCAATTTCAGAAGCAAGTATTTCAAAGACTTGCTCGCTGGTAGCTCCTTTGGTCTGAGCTGAGGCAGGCACTAGGAGGCCAAAAGAGCAGCAGCAAATAGCCCAAAGCAATGCACGCTTTAGATAAGAATTTGCCAAAATCGAAGTCAATTGATAGCCCATCAGCACATTCTAATCCCCGAATCTACAATGTACCGATGCCAGAACTACCAGAGGTTGAAGTCACGCGTTTGGGGATTAAACCCCATCTAGAAGGGCGCCAGATCACGCATGTCGATGTGATTGATGGACGACTGCGTTGGCCTGTTCCCAGGGGCTTGCCAAAAATTCTGAAGGGGCAACGACTCAATACGATCGAGCGCCGAGGAAAGTATTTATTACTCAAAATGACCGATGGCTACTTGATTATTCATTTAGGCATGACTGGGGTATTGCGCGTTCTGCCCCATAAAGACCCCCTAAAGCCACACGATCGAGTCTCAATTCATTTTGATGATCTGAGTTTGCGACTTCACGACCCCCGAAAGTTTGGCGCTGTCTTGTGGCATCCATTTACCAAGGGCGACGTGTTAAAACATCCTTTAATTCAAAAATTAGGGCCAGAGCCTCTCGCCGAGGAGTTTGCGGGGCAGTTGGGCGCAACACGTTTGTACCAGTGTTCCCGAAAGCGAACGATTTCGGTAAAGGCATTTTTATTAGCCGGGCAAGCGGTGGTTGGTGTTGGCAACATCTATTGTTCTGAATCCTTGTTTGAGGCCGGCATTCATCCAGGCTTACCCGCTGGCAAATTAAGCAAAGCTCAGTGTGAGCGATTGGCCGAGGCGGTACGAACCATTTTAAAAAGAGCGATTGCAGCCGGCGGGAGCAGTTTGCGTGATTTTGTGGATGCGCATGGTGATCCAGGTTACTTCATGATGCAAACCAAAGTCTATGATCGCGCAAATGAACCCTGTCGAGTCTGCAAAACACCGATTCGGCAAATCACCCAGGGTCAGCGCTCGACCTATTATTGCCCTTACTGTCAGAAACGATAGCTATGGGATTTCATTTTTCCCAGGCTTTAATTCGTTGGTCAAAGCATTATGGTCGTCAAGGTCTGCCCTGGCAAGGTCATCAAGATCCATATGCAGTTTGGGTATCGGAGATCATGTTACAGCAGACCCAGGTTAGTACTGTGATGCAGCGCTATCCACAATTTATGCGTCAATTTCCAACCGTCAAAGCGTTAGCCAGCGCAGATCTTGATGCGGTTATGGCTCTGTGGAGCGGATTGGGGTATTACTCGCGCGCACGTAATCTCCATCGTTGTTCCCAAGAGATCATGGCAAAGTATGCGGGCCAGTTCCCCAGAACGGCAAAAGAACTTGAGCAACTGCCCGGCATTGGCCGATCGACAGCAGGCGCAATTGCTGCCTTTGCATTCGAGGAGCGCGCCCCAATCCTAGATGCCAACGTGAAGCGGGTCATCAGCCGATTTTTTGGTGTTACAGGCGATCAACAAAGCCATGAGACAGTGCAATTACTGTGGGAACATGCAACAGCGCTTCTTCCCAAGTCAAAGTCTCAAATGCCTATTTACACACAAGCACTAATGGATTTTGGGGCTACCTGGTGCACCCCGAAGGCTGCTAAATGCCAAAGTCAGGATCAGATGTGCCCAATGAAGAGTGAGTGCAAAGCGTATGAGCTTGGTCAGGTCGACCTTATTCCAGCGAAAAAGAAGAAAAAAGAATCACCAACGTTTACAACAAATATCTTTTTGATTCGTTATCAGGATGAGATATTGCTTGAGAGGCGAGCTCCAAAAGCGATTTGGGGCGGACTCTATTCCTTAATCGAAACCCCATGGGAGCCGATCGAACCGAAAATAAATCGTTCAAAACCAAGTGACGTCACGAGCTTACTAAATCAAACTGTTCTTTCAAAGCTTTTATCAAAAAGCGATTTAGGGTCGATTGCCTCAGTTGAAAAAGGCCATGTAATCGAGCATGTATTTAGTCATCGACGGCTACGAATGCAACCATGGATCATTCATCTCAAACGGAAATGGTCGCACTTAAGCGCTACGCTCGATTGGATTTGCACAAGACGATTAAAAGAATACGGCCTGCCTCAGCCAATCCGGGTCTTCTTGGAATCGAGTTCTCGATGACGCTCTAAGACATATACGTCTTTGATGGCTGCCTGAGAGAATAATTGATTCAATTGATGTACGAGATAAACCGATCGGTGTTGACCGCCTGTGCAACCAATCGCTACCGTGAGATAGCTGCGACCATCTTTCAAATAGTGTGGCAACCATTTTTCGATATGTGTCTCAATATCAGTGAGCATTTGTGTGACCTCAGGAAACTGACACAAATAGTCCGCCACCGCTTGATCTAAGCCAGTTTGATCTCGCAGGGGCGCTTCGTAATGTGGGTTTGGGAGGCAGCGAACATCAAACACAATATCTGCCTCACTGGGTACGCCACCTTTGAATGCGAAGGACTCGAATATCAACGCTAGCCCAATGGGCCGCTCTTTTAATTGATCGGCGATCCAGTGCCGTAGTGTGTGGGCAGGAATGTGCCCAGTATCAATTTGTTGAGCTTCGCTTGCTAAAGGAGCGAGCAATTCTCGTTCCCTCTCAATCGCATCAATTAAGGTGGTCGATTGCGTTGGGTGGGAGAGTGGATGACGGCGGCGCGTTTCTGAGAAGCGCTGGACCAAGGTATTGGTGTCCGCGTTTAGAAACAACACATCAACCTGATGCTTGTGGCGTAGCTTTTCCAGAAGCGCAGGTAATTGAGAGATCGATTCTCCTCGTCTAGCATCAACTGCAATTGCAATATGCTGACGTTGTTCGCCCTCCATGGTCTTTACCAATTGCTCAATTAAAGACACTGGTAAGTTATCAACGCAATCGTAGCCAGCATCTTCAAACGCACGTAATGCTACTGATTTTCCTGAACCAGAGATGCCAGTAATGAGTTGGATGCGCATCTTATAAGAGACGGCCTTGGGATTTATTATGTTCGCTATCGAGATTCATTTGATTGCGTTGACGCTCAATAAAATCTTTGAGAGTATCAATGCCTCTTAGTTGCAAAATGGTGTTACGAACAGCAGCCTCAACGAGAACTGCTAAGTTTCGTCCAGCAGCCACCTGAATTTTCACGGTGCGAATTGGGATATCAAGAACCTCGACAAACTGGGATTCAATCGGCAAGCGTTCGAACTCACCATCATTGCGACGAACCAGCTGCACAATTAAGCGGAGTTTCAACTTCCGTCGAACCGCGGTTTCACCAAAGATCGTCCGAATATCCAGTAAACCTAAACCACGAACTTCGAGAAGATCGCGCAAAATCTCAGGACAGCGACCTTCAATGTAGTCTGGCCCGAGTCGTGTAAAGTCAACCGCATCATCGGCTACTAAACCATGACCACGAGAAATTAGTTCGAGACCGAGCTCGCTCTTGCCTAAGCCGGATTCACCAGTAATTAAGACGCCAAGACCTAAGATGTCCATAAAAACGCCGTGCATCGTAATGCAAGGCGCCCCAATCTTGGTTAAGTAAAACCGCAGGTGATCAATGACCTCTGCAGCAGAAGTATTGGTCGCAAAGAGGGGAGTGGAGGAACGTTGGCAATAGAGTTGTAATTCCTCATCTGCTTTGCAGCCGTCGGCCACAATAATGCAGGGCGGCTTACTCGCGATCAGAGAGGAGATTTGGGTTTGACGTTCAGCACTTGGTAGTTTGGCGTGATAGTCAATCTCTTGATTCCCGAATATCTGAATTCGGCTTGGATGAATCATATTTAAATGCCCAACCAAATCAGAGGAGGCGGCCGCAGACTTGACGGCATCAGCGTTGAATTTTCGGTCAGCGCCCTCGAGGCCGCTGATCCAAGACAGCTTTAAATCCCCAATATTTTCATCGAAGATCTGTTGGGCTGTGACGTCTTCCAGTAAAAGTTGCTGGCTCATTGCAAAGCCTCCCAGTGGCAAATCAAGTCCCTAACTTTCTCAGGATCAGTCTCATTTTGCAACTGGTCAAGGGTTTGGGGGTTGGTGAGTAGCTGAGCAATGACCGCTAGGATTTCAAGATGTTCCTGGGTTGCCTTTTCTGGAACCAATAGAAAAAGGAGGAGTGAAACGGGTTTGCCGTCTGGGGCCCCAAACTCAATTGGGGTTTGGAGCTTAAAAAGAGCCGCACATGGCTCTTGTAAGCCTTTAATTCGTCCATGAGGTATGGCTACACCGAATCCAAGACCAGTTGAACCCAGAGCTTCCCGGGCATTTAGGAAACTTAAGACAGTCTCGGACGGAATTTGAAGTTTGGTCGCAAAATACTGACCAGCATTTTCGAATGCCTGCGCCTTGTTAGACGCTTGTGCATTCAAATTAATGCTGTCAGTAGTAAATAGGCGACTAAGAACATTCATGACCCCTGATTATAGGGGTCAATACACTTAATTTTGCAGCTGATGTTTATCGTGATGGTGATCTTGGATTCGCTCTTTATGCTTGATAACTTGTCGGTCGAGTTTATCGATGACGGCATCCATTGCGTGATACAAATCTTCGTGATGCGCCTGAGCAAATAACTCCTTTCCCTTGAGATGAAGAGTCAATTCAGCCGTTTGTCTTAATCCTTTTTCTTTTGCTTTATCAATCATGAGAAATGCAGAGGCATCAATCACATGATCAAAATGCTTACGAATTCGTTCTAGACGATTTTCTAAGTGATCACGAATGCCTGGAGTAACTTCGAGATGACGGCTGTTGATGCGTAAATTCATTATAAACCTCCATGATTAATGCCTACGCAAATGCATGGCTGGGATGCGCAGTGAGTCCCGATACTTCGCTACTGTGCGCCGAGCAACCGCATACCCTTGGTTTTCTAAAATCATTGCAATCGAGTGATCAGAGATTGGTTTACCAGGAGACTCATTGGCCACGATACGACGAATAATTTCATGAACCGCGGTTGTGGAGACTCGATCACCTTGCTCTGAGGCAATGGAATGACTAAAGAAATGTTTTAGTTCAAATAAACCCAAGGGGCAACTTAAGTACTTTTGCTTCGTTACACGAGATACAGTAGATTCATGCAACTCTAGGTTATCAGCGATTTCTCGTAAAACCAATGGGCGGAGTGCAATATCCCCAGACTCAAAGAAGGATTGTTGCCGTGCAACGACCTCAGAAGCCACGCGCAGTATGGTTTCTTCCCGTTGTTGAATATTTTTTAATAACCATTTTGCTTCTGTCATTTTTTGGCGCATTGCACCAATATCGGCATGGTCACGGTGTTCAGAGATGATGTTGATATATTCTTGATTTAATGAGACTTTTGGAACGGCTTCCTCATTACGTTTAGCAAGCCATAGGTTGCGCTTTTTGTAAACGACAATATCTGGGGTCACCAACTGATCAATGCCATCGTCATAATTGGCTGCCGGATGATGGTTAAGCGTTTTAATTTTCCGAATTGCCGCCTCAATACTGCTTTCAGATTTACCCAAAAGAACCTTTAACTTTGCATACTCTCGATTTGCCACCTTACTTAAGTGGGATTTACAAATTTGTAGGGCAAGCGAAAGAGTGGCCCTTTCTTCAGGGGTAATAGTTGCCTGCTTTAGCTTTTCTTGAAGTTGGATGCATAGACATTCGCTCAGATCGCGTGCGCCAACACCAATAGGCTCTAATTGCTGTAAGTGGCCTAATGCTATTTGTAATTCAGCGAGGGTGTACTGCTCCTGAAAACGTTCAGCGATTTCAAGGGTGATGATTTCAAGGCTTTCAGTTAGAAAGCCGCGCTCATCGAGACATGCTGCCAAGTAGTGAACTGCCGCTTTAAGTCTCGGGTTGATATTCATTACCCGAATTTGTTCAGCGAGGGCAGTTTGAAGCGAGATTTGATTCGGTATTTGTTCAAGTCCATCACCCTCACTACGCGTGGAGTGATGAGCCGCGCCAGGTTCAAATTCGATGATTGGATTATCGAGAGCGGCTTTTTCAAGCTCTTGCTCAAGTTCGAGATTCGAGAGCATTAAGAGCCTCACAGCTTGTTGAAGTTGTGGGCTGAGGCTGGCTTGTTGGCCTAGTCGGGGACTAATCGAAAAGCGCATGAATCCATTCTAGGAAGGCTTCACGGTCGCCAATCGCAAAAATTCACCAAATTGGTGCACTACATGCGGAAGTTTTCTCCCAAATAAACCCTTCGAACCGCATCATTTTGAATAATTTCATCAGGCTTACCAGCGGCGAGAACGCTTCCCTCGCTAATAATGTAAGCGTGGTCGCAAATGCCGAGAGTCTCGCGCACATTGTGATCGGTGATCAGAACCCCAATTTGGCGGTCCCTTAGAAAACGCACAATCCGTTGGATTTCGCCTACAGCAATCGGATCAACACCTGCAAACGGCTCATCGAGCAGGATAAATTTAGGTGAAGAGGCAAGTGCCCTCGCAATTTCAACTCGCCGCCGCTCCCCCCCTGACAGGGAAAGGGCTGGATTATTGCGCAAGTGACTAATTTGTAATTCGCCTAGTAGCTCATCTAAACGAGCCTGAATTTGCTTTTTGCTTAATGGTTTGCCATTCGTTTCTTGAAGCTCTAATACGGCTTGTATATTTTCCGCCACATTCAATTTACGAAAAACAGAAGCCTCTTGGGGTAAATAAGATAGTCCCATTCGAGCACGCTGGTGAATCGGAAGATGGCTAATTTTCTTTTGATTTAAGCGAATATCCCCGCCATCGAGCGGGACCAAGCCAACAATCATGTAAAACGAGGTTGTTTTGCCAGCACCATTAGGTCCCAATAAGCCAACGACCTCACCGCTTGCGACCTCAATACTGACATCACGTACAACTGTGCGAGAGCCATACCGCTTTTGCAGCGATGTCGCTTGAAGAACGGAGGGAGAAGCCGAGGTCATCTTATTGAACAAGCACTTTTTTTCTGGGAGCCAAGATTGCCCTTGATTGCGGGGGACGACTTAGGTCCAACTTTTGTGGTTTGATCTGATAACTCTCTTTAACATCTTCATATTCAATTTGCCAACCTTGGAGTTGATCGAGCATTTGCATATTGAGTAGGCGCTTGACGGTGGCATTACCAACCAACAAAAGCCTTTCCTTCTGATCATCATAAAGAATATCTTTGGCGATCCCTTGCATAAACTCATCTTGCAGGGTTTCGCGACGTTGGCGCATTGAGGCTGGTAAATTAGACTTTCCGTTTAGGTCAATCATTTGATAGCCCTCTGGGGTGACTAGGACAAAGCCGCGCTCACCCGTGCCGACCATGCTGCCGCGTATTAAAAGAACATCACCGGTTAGAGTGTATTTTTGCTTTAGATCATCAAGATCAACTTGATCGGCATTAATGATCAACGGCTTGTCTCGATCAGCCTGATTGGCATTGGCAGACAGGGAGAGCGCACTAAGAGCCAGGATAAAAATCAGGGTTCTCAATTACGACCCTTTTGCTCAGCAGGCTCGATTCGACCACGTACTTGCCCTTTAAGGCTTGCGCTGTGATCGACGTTATTAAACGTTCCACCACCACTTGAATTCATGATCGACATTCCCTGTTGAAGCTCTAATGGTTTATCGGTACGCACAATATCATCATTAATTAAAACTTGGAAGTAACTTGAGCGGGCCAGTAATTGGGGGGCAGCCTTGCGATCCCCCAAAGCCTCTTGAGCCGGACGAAAAATTTCACCATTTTCATACAGATCCAAGATCGTTAAATCACCATCAATATGACCACGCTCGGCCCGTACTGTAACGGGTGCGCCCTGATCTTGAAAGATACGAATCCGCGGACGCTCTAGATCGATCGATGCATCGTCTTCATAGTGAATTAGTTTTCTTCCCAAAACACGGTATTTTGTTTGTCCTTGCTCATCGAGATTGGATAGAGTTGCATTTTTGAGAATGTAATCCGGTACGTGTTGTGGCACGCGTGCTAGTGCAAGCGACTCAGGCGGTGTACTGCGCTTGACTAGCCAGAAGGTGGCCAAAGTTAGCGAGCCCATTAACAAAAAGGGAAGGACACGTAATAAACCGCGTACGATCCATAAATAAATAATGTGCCGAGAAAGTCTCATGAAGAGTTTGCCTAGCCTCTGGCTTTGGCTAGTAGCGAATCGTAATGCCCCTGGGCTTTGAGGATTAAATCACAGGCTTCACGAACCGCACCAAAGCCACCTTTGGCCTGCGTGACATAGTGGGCGGTTTGACGGACCGCTTCGTGGGCCTGAGCAGGAGCAATTCGCAAGCCCGCAGATTGCATGATCGATAAGTCAGGCCAATCATCTCCCATCACTGCTAGGTCGATGGCAGGATTAAAGGTAACCCGTTGCTGTAATTCTAGGAGTGCTAATTTTTTATCACTGACACCAGTAAATGCATGCGTAATACCGAGTTCATCACAGCGCCCAAGCACCATTTTTGAGTGACGACCGGTAATGACGGCACACTCAACCCCAACGCTTTGAAGAAGTTTGATGCCAAAGCCATCCTGAATATCAAAGCCCTTGATTGATTCTTTTCCGTCTGGCCCAAAAAAAACCTGACCATTGGTGAGAACGCCATCGACATCAAGTACCAATATACGAACTTGCGCTGCTCGCTCGAGTGCTTGAGGATAGTTAGTTAATGGGTTTGTAGTGTGTGATTGAAGAGTCGGTGCCATCAATTAAATTACCTTAGCTGCAAATAAGTCATGCAAGTTGAGGGCGCCTAGTAAGCGTTTTTCAGGATCAGCCACAATTAAGTGATTAATCCGATGTTGCTCCATCATTGCGATGGCTTCTTCAGCAATTAAATCAGGCGGTATGGTTCTTGGGTTAGGGGTCATGGCGTCTGCCAGACTAATTGAGTCGATGCTTGCCTGTTTTTCGAGCAAACGTCGTAGATCCCCATCGGTCAGAATACCTAATACTTGGTTGGTGTCATTCACAATCACGACCAAACCCATCTTTTGACCACTCATTTCTGCAAGTGCTTCTACAAACGATGCCTTTACATTGATTTTGGGAGTGCTTGAGAGATCACGCATGACCTCTGAGACATGGGCAATTAATTTTCGACCTAGTCTTCCGCCGGGGTGAGAGCGTAAAAAGTCTTCCGCTTTAAAGCCTCGAGCATCCAATAGAGAAACAGCGAGTGCATCACCCATAGCCAGGGCTGCCGTCGTGCTAGTTGTTGGTGCCATATTGAGCGGGCAAGCTTCTTTGTCAACACTAATATCAAGATGTGCATCTGCCAATTTAGCAAGTGAAGAATTAGGATCCCCTGTTAAGGCAATTAATTTTGCGCCAGTTCGTTTAATGATGGGGACAATCGTGAGTAATTCGTCGGTTTCACCGGAGTTTGAAATCGCTACGAATACATCATCACGAGTGACCATGCCTAAATCGCCATGACTTGCCTCGGCGGGATGCACAAAAAATGCGGGAGAACCGGTTGATGCAAAGGTGGCGGCTACTTTTCGGGCGATGTGACCTGACTTGCCGATTCCTGAAACAACAATTCGGCCGCGGCATTGTTCGAGAAGCTGAACCGAAAGCAGCAAGGCTGACTGCCCATCTTGGGCTAAGCGATCCCGCATTTTGCGAATCGCATCCGCTTCTAAATCAAGGGTGGTGCAGGCTAATTCCAGAGCGCGTTGGTTCTTTGCATTCATGGGGATAAGTATATGCTGACTACCCCTTTGCAGGATCTAAAGCCCAAGTTTTTCGAGATCTTTTTTCTTGATGGGGCTTGAATTAGCCTGCTTTTTAAGGAGGGGCTTTAAGTATTTTCCGGTAAAGCTAGCAGGGTGATTTGCGACCTCTTCGGGAGTACCAGTGGCAATAATTTGACCACCGCCAGCGCCCCCATTCGGCCCAAGATCAATTAACCAGTCAGCGGTTTTGATCACATCCAGATTGTGCTCAATGATCACCACGGTGTTCCCTTGCTTTTTCAGGGTATGAATCACCTCAAGCAATAGTTTGATGTCATGAAAATGCAATCCCGTGGTTGGTTCATCAAGGATGTAAAGGGTCCGTCCCGTATCCCGCTTGGAGAGTTCTAGCGAGAGCTTGACACGCTGCGCCTCGCCCCCCGAAAGGGTGGTGGCACTTTGGCCCAGGCAGACATATCCCAAACCAACATCGAGCAAGGTCTTAAGTTTGCGTTTAACTACCGGAACGGCTTCAAAGAATTCATGGGCTTGCTCCACCGTCATAGACAGAACTTCATGAATATTCTTGCCTTTATAGCGAATATCCAAGGTCTCACGGTTATAGCGCTTGCCATGACACACATCGCAAGGTACATAGACATCGGGCAAGAAATGCATTTCGACCTTGAGAACGCCGTCACCCTCACAGGTTTCGCAGCGGCCACCTTTGACATTAAAGGAGAATCGACCTGCTTCATATCCCCGTTCACGAGCAGCTGGGACCCCAGCAAAGAGTTCTCGGATCGGAGTAAATAGGCCCGTATAGGTTGCGGGATTCGAGCGTGGTGTGCGGCCAATCGGCGATTGATCCACATTAATCACTTTGTCAAAGTGTTCAATACCGTCGATATGATCATGTTCAGCTGGTTCAGCGCTCGAGCCATAAAGGTGTTGGGCAACCGCATGATGCAAGGTGTCGTTAATTAAAGTTGACTTACCAGAGCCAGATACGCCAGTGACACAAGTTAATAAGCCAACGGGGATGTGTGCATCCACTTTTTGCAAATTGTTACCACTCGCACCGATGATGCTTAAAAAGCGCCCATCATGTTCGGTGCGTTTTTGGGGAACTGCAATTTTTTCTTGGCCAGATAAGTAGGCACCTGTTAATGAATTAGGATGATGTTCGACTTCGCTTGGCGTTCCAGTGGCAACAATTTTTCCACCATGTACGCCCGCCCCAGGTCCAATATCGATGACATAGTCTGAGGCCCGTATCATGTCCTCGTCGTGCTCTACAACCAATACGCTGTTACCAAGATCGCGCAGGTGTTTGAGGGTTGCAATTAAGCGATCGTTATCGCGTTGATGTAATCCAATTGAAGGTTCATCGAGTACATACATCACGCCTGTGAGTCCAGAGCCAATTTGTGAGGCAAGCCGGATTCGTTGTGCTTCGCCACCCGAAAGGGTATCGGCGCTTCGTTCTAAAGATAAGTAATCTAGACCCACGTCATTTAAAAAGCGCAAACGCGAGGCGATCTCTTTAATGATTTTGTCAGCAATTTCGCGTTTAGCACCCTTTAATTGGATGGTATTGAAATAGTCTTGAGCTTCACGCAAAGGTAGAGCACTGATTTCATAAATGGCGCGCGCTTGCTGACCATCGCCCACTTTGACAAAGCGCGCCTCCTTGCGTAAACGGGTACCGCCGCAATCTGGACAAGCACGAATATTTTGATAGCGTGCTAATTCTTCTCGAACAGCCGACGAATCAGTTTCTCGATAGCGCCGCTCAAAATTAGCAAGGATTCCCTCAAAGGCATGTTCGCGCACAACCGAGCGACCCTTTTCATTCAGGTACTCAAATGGAATGGTTGTATCCCCGGATCCGTAGAGGATCAGGTCCTGGGCTTTTTTGGGTAATTTCTCAAAAGGCTTTTCAAGATCAAAGCCGCCAAACTTCGCTAAGGTTTGCAAGAGCTTGAAGTAAAACTGGTTGCGGCGATCCCAACCTTTGATAGCTCCTGCTGCGAGCGACAAGTCAGGGTGTGCCACAACCCGCTTGGGGTCAAAAAAGGAGATGTGACCAAGTCCATCGCAGCTAGGGCAGGCTCCCATCGGATTATTAAAGGAAAAGAGACGAGGTTCAAGTTCTTGTAATGAGTAGGAGCAAATGGGGCAAGCAAATTTGCTAGAAAAGATGGTTTCTTCCCCAGTGTCCATATTGACTACCATGGCCTTACCATCGGCGAGTCGTAGGGCGGTTTCAAATGACTCGGCAAGCCGTTGTTGAATATCCTCTTTGACGCGAATTCGATCAACCACGACTTCAATTGAGTGCTTATCATTTTTCTTGAGTTGCGGTAGACGATCAGCTTCAACGATCTCGGCTTTGGCGGCGTTACTCGTGCCACCGCCAGAGCGAATGCGAAAACGCACAAACCCCTGAGCTTGGAGATTTTCAAATAAGTCAACGAACTCACCTTTGCGTTCACTCACCACAGGAGCCAAGATCATCAGTTTGGCATCGGCTGGCATTGCCATAACCGTATCAACCATTTGCGAGACGCTCTGTGCCTCAAGAGGTAAAGCATGATCTGGGCAGTAGGGGGTGCCCGCCCTCGCGAAGAGTAGACGCAAGTAATCATGAATCTCAGTGACAGTGCCAACGGTTGAGCGCGGGTTATGGCTAGTTGCTTTCTGTTCGATGGAGATTGCGGGAGATAAACCCTCAATTACATCCACATCGGGTTTTTCCATTAACTGAAGAAATTGGCGCGCATAGGCTGAGAGTGATTCAACATAGCGACGCTGTCCTTCGGCATAGAGCGTATCGAAAGCCAAAGAGCTTTTGCCAGAACCGGATAAGCCGGTCAACACTACCAGCTTCTCGCGGGGGATATCCAGATTGATATTTTTTAGATTGTGGGTTCGGGCCCCACGGATTTTGATTTCGTTATTCATGATTTTTCAGCGTAACTTGTTAATATAGCCTTTTCCCATGAACTCTTCCGAATTACGCTCAACCCTTGCCCTTGCCGGTATCTTTGGCTTGCGAATGCTGGGACTTTTCTTGCTGTTACCCGTTTTCTCCTTGCATGCCAAGGATTTACCGGGGGGAGAGAATGCCTTATGGGTCGGTTTGGCCCTTGGAATTTTTAATATTGTTCAGGCCTTTTTCCATATTCCTCTAGGAATTCTTTCGGATCGGGTAGGTCGTAAGCCGGTCGTTTTATGGGGATTGAGTTTATTTATTGCTGGCGCATTGATTGCAGCCAGTCGTGATGATTTGTTGTGGATTGCCATTGGGCGAGGACTTATGGGGGCGGGCGCAATCTCTGCCGCAGTGTCTGCCTGGGTAGCAGATTTAACGCGCGAGCAAGTAAGAACTGCGGCAATGGCGATTGTGGGAGGAAGTATTGGCATCTCGTTTGCCCTTTCATTGGTGATTGCGACGCCAATTTATCGGGCCATTGGCCTTGATGGTATGTTCTTGTTATTGGCACTGTTGGGCTTGATTGGGTTTTTGGTTGCCTGGCTCTTGGTACCAAGTCCTCCAAAGCAAATTCGGGGTGAACATCAGCCTCTGATGCAAATTTTTCTAAGACCTGAATTATTCCGGCTCAATGTGGGAGTGTTTGTGCTTAATGCCACCCAAGTAGCCATGTTCCTGGTTGTGCCGCGCTTACTCGTGGATGCGGGCATGCCCTTAGATGACCATTGGAAAATTTACTTTCCAGTGGTCGTTGTTTCATTCTTTTTGATGTTGCCTGGAATTATTTATGGAGAAAAGAAAAAGAAATTACGGCTTGTATTACTTACAGCTGTTGTCATCCTATTGATTGCACAAATCATCTTCTTGCAAGCTCATTCCATAACAACCATTGTCAGTGCATTGTTGATTTACTTTATCGGATTTAATTTACTCGAAGCCTTGCAACCCTCGATGGTATCGCGTTGGGCCAAAGATGAAAAAGGAGCGGCATTGGGCATCTACAACACGACTCAGTCTGTCGGATTATTTACCGGTGCAGCGCTCGGCGGACTCATGATGCAGATCTTTGGCAACCTTTCGGTATTCATTGGGGGCACTGTTTTGATCATTGCCTGGCTTATAATTGCTTGGCCAATGCGTGATATTCCATCGTCGCAAACCGCAAAGTAGCTTTAGCCACACTTTTTATTTAATTTTCTTCGGGAGACAAAATGGCTTCAGTCAATAAAGTCATCATCGTTGGTAATGTTGGGCGTGACCCAGAAACTCGGTATATGCCCAGTGGTGACGCTGTCACCAATATTTCAGTGGCCACTTCAGATCGCTATAAAGATAAGCAAACAGGCGAGATGAAAGAGAATACCGAATGGCATCGTATTGCCTTTTTCGGTAAGTTGGCTGAAATTGCGGGTCAATATCTCAAAAAAGGTTCACAGGTTTATGTCGAGGGCCGCTTGCGGACTCGAAAGTGGACGGATCAAAGTGGACAAGAAAAGTATTCCACCGAGATCATTGCTGACAGCATGCAAATGCTCGGTGCGCGAATGGCTGGTTCCGGAGAGGAATCGTCAGGCGGTCGTTCTAAGCCTGCTGAGAGTTCATCTAGTCCAAGCGCGAACGCACTTGATGCAATGGATGATGATATTCCGTTCTAGTATTACTGCCTGGCGTGACGAATATTGTTAGGCCAGGCAGCATTGAAATCCGTCCGAAACGGATTAATATCTAAACCACCTCGTCGGGTGTAGCGCGCATAAACGGAGAGTTTTTCTGGTTGGCAGCGTCTCTTAATATCCCAAAAGATTTTTTCAACACAGTGTTCGTGAAATTCACCAAGCTGACGAAAGCCAATCAGGTAGCGCAATAGCCCTTCCTCATCGATAGGCCGACCCTGGTAATGAATTTGTACACTGGCCCAATCGGGTTGACCGGTAACCGGGCAATTGGATTTCAGTAAATGCGAGACCAGAGTTTGTGTAACCGGGGCTGAGTTTTGATCTGCACATAGAAGTAGCGGGTCAGCAATCTGTGTTTGATCGACTTCAATATCAAGGCGATCGAGAAGTTGACCAGCCAGTTCTTGCATTAGTGGATATTTTTTTTGATCTTGTATTGCGGATGGGTCAAGCAACTTGATTTGCAATGAACTACCCAGGGCCGAAGCTAAATCATGACTCAGGCACTTACGTACCGCATCACTATTTTCAAAATGATGCTGGTTGAGGCTATTGAGATAAAGTTTGAACGACTTTGACTCAATCATGCATGGTGACTCTGCAGGAATCGCAAATTCAGCCAATGCGATTTGTGGTTTGCCTTTGGGGTTTAGCCAGCTCAATTCAAAGGCATTCCAAAGGTCAATTCCTAAAAACGGTAGAGGTGAGCCTTCCTCAATACCTAGTATTTTGCGATTCTCAGCCCGAGGGATGGGAAATAGCAAACCTGGGTCATATTGATTGGGGTAAGCACTTTGCTGACCGAGAACAAATTCAGACATAGAAAAATTTAGGCTTTAGACCGGTTGGTATTACTAACCCCAGAAATTACATGCCCTGTTGGGGCTACGCTGGAGGCGGCATTGCAATGACCGGTCTGATCATCAAAGAAAAAGTCGGGCTCGAACTCTTTGAGAAATTCGCGCTTGGATAGACCCCCAAGAAACATCGCCTCATCTACATCAATTCCCCAGTTCATCAGGGTGCGAATGGCACGTTCATGGGCCGGTGCGGAGCGGGCTGTTACTAAAGCAGTCCGGATACGCATTTCATTTTTAGGCAGAGCCTCCGTTTGCAGTTGGTGAAGGGCGGCTAGCAAGGGCTTAAAGGGACCTGGTGGCAATGGAATGGCAGCACGTTGACTTTCATGATCAACAAATGCTTTTAGACCCTGATCCTGAAAAACTTGTTCGGCCTCATCTGAAAATAAAACAGCATCTCCGTCAAAGGCGATGCGGATTTCATTAGGGTTGTTCTCGGCCATTTTGGTTGATTCTGGGTAGACGCGCGCAGCCGGAAAGCCGGTATCAAGCGTGGCACGCACGTCTTCCTCATTCGCTGATAAAAAAAGGTTGGCTTGCAGCGATTTTAAGTAGTGATACGGCGGCCTACCGCGGGTAAAGACGCCGCGTTCAATGCTAAGTCCATGGTGTTTGGCAGAACGAAATACGCGTAAACCACTGACCGGATCGTTACGTGAAAGGATTACAACTTCAACACGTGGTTGATCTTGATTAAAGCGGAGTAATTTTTTAACAAGAGGAAAAGCAACACCCACTTGGGCTGGAATCGCTAGGCGTTCTAGTTGCAATTTCATGTAGGCACTGTCATCACTTTGTTCAAACAGGCGGTTTTCCTCTTCAAAATCAAAGAGTGCTCTCGATGAAATGGCAACGACTAGTTTTCCAGCGAGGGTATAGGACATCTTATTTTAGAAATAGGCGGTACGCAGGATTCTTACTCTCATCCCAATGAGGATAGCCTAAAGTCTTTAAAAATTGTTTAAAGGCCAGCTGTTCGTTCTTCGGCACCTGAATTCCTAATAAGATTTGTCCATAATCGGCCCCATGATTACGGTAATGAAACAAGCTGATATTCCAGTTCGGGGCCAGGCTATCTAGAAAGCGCATCAGCGCACCTGGGCGTTCTGGAAACTCAAAGCGGTAGAGTAGTTCATCTTTGGCCAAAGCGGAACTACCACCAACCATGTGTCTTAGATGCGTTTTGGCCAATTCATCATGGCTTAGATCAATGGTTGCAAATCCGGCTTTACGAAAGGCACTGGCAATTGTTTTGTTGTCACCCGCCCGTTGGGTCCCGATGCCAACAAAAATATGCGCTTGGTCGGCATGTGCGATGCGATAGTTAAATTCAGTGACATTGCGTTTACCGAGCATTTTGCAAAACGCTTTAAAAGAGCCTCGCTCTTCAGGAATGGTGACCGCAAAGATTGCCTCACGAAATTCACCCACATCGGCACGTTCAGCCACAAATCGTAGACGACTAAAATTCATATTGGCACCACACGCAATGGCTACCAAGGTTTTCTTTTTGAGATGATGCTTCTCAACATATTTTTTTAAACCTGCGATAGCGAGTGCGCCTGCGGGCTCCAAAATACTGCGCGTATCAGTAAAGACATCGTTGATCGCAGCGCAGATTTCATCCGTATCGACTAAGACAATGTCGTCAACTACCTGTTGGCAGATCTTAAAGGTCTCCTTGCCCACCTGCTTGACCGCGGTGCCATCTGAGAACAGACCAACTTCCTTCAGTTCAACACGCTTGCCTAGTTGCAAAGACTGTTTCATCGCATCTGAGTCAACCGTTTGCACACCAATCACTTTGATCTTTGGCCTAACTGATTTGATGTAGGCGCCGATTCCTGAGATTAGGCCTCCTCCGCCAATTGCCACAAAAATGGCATCAATTGGATCGGGGTGTTGATCGAGGATTTCTTTAGCAATCGTGCCTTGACCAGCAATGACGTCTGGATCATCAAAAGGGTGGATAAAGGTGTACCCCTTCTTTTTCTGAAGCAGTTGAGCTTCTTGATAGGCATCGCTGTAAGAATCACCGGTCAAGACCAGTTCCACCCACTTGCCACCGTGAGCCTTCACTGCATCAATTTTGACTTGAGGGGTAGTGATTGGCATCACGATCACCGCCTTGCATTTGAGTTTAGCGGCGGACAGTGCAACACCTTGCGCATGATTACCGGCAGAGGCGGCAATCACCCCCTTTTTAAGAGCCGCCGGGCTCAATCCGGCCATTTTGTTATATGCACCGCGCAACTTAAATGAGAAGACCGGTTGACTGTCTTCGCGCTTTAAAAGAATCGTGTTTTGAAAGCGTGCGCTTAGATCCCGAGCCTTCTCTAATTCTGTTTTGCGTGCAACATCGTAGACCTTGGCGTTCTCAATTCGGCTTAAATAATCATTTTTCATCACGAAAGCGTACCATGCTTAGTACATAAGTCCTTAAATTAATTCAATATTGTGCCAAATCGATTGGTAACGGGAATGATCAAGCTCATCTAAAATAGAGCTTTAATCGATTGGCCACTATGAACGCACCTATCTCCTTAGATAGTTTGTCTGAGATCGATACGCAATCCCATCGTCTTCGTGAGATTCCGTATAACTACACCTCATTTTCTGATCGAGAGATCGTCATTCGTCTTTTAGGGGCGAAGGCTTGGGAAATTTTGGAGCAGTTGCGTGGTGTGCGACGCACGGGCCGCTCTGCCAGGATGCTGTTTGAGGTGCTGGGCGATATTTGGGTCGTCGAGCGTAATCCCTATTTACAAGATGATTTATTAGATAACCCCAAACGACGCGAGGCACTCATTCAGGCCCTATGGCATCGTTTGGGTGAGGTTGAAAAACGGATCTCTGGAGATTTTGCTGAACAGGTCAACGATTTGCTGTCAGCCGCTCGCACTGCAGTGGAATCCTTTGCGAATAACTTTCAAACCGTATCGCAATTGCGCAAGCAGGCCAAGAGGATATTTAGCAAATTTACACATGTTGACAATATCGCATTTGACGGAATGTCACGCGTTGCGCACGTTACCGATGCAACCGATTGGCGAATCGAGTATCCATTTGTTGTTCTCAAGCCAGATACCGAAGCAGAAATTCCAAACTTGGTCAGAGCTTGTATTGAGTTAGGGCTGACCATTGTTCCGCGCGGAGGTGGTACGGGTTATACCGGTGGCGCCATTCCAATGGTGGCAATGTCGGCAGTGATTAATACAGAAAAGTTAATTGATCTTGGAGCGGTCGTACATTCTGTATTGCCTGGCCTAAGTGCTCCGGTGCCTACGATTTTCTCTGGGGCGGGCGTGGTGACCCGTCGTGTAGCAGATGCCGCAGAAAAACAAGGACTCGTTTTTGCTGTCGATCCAACCTCAGCGGATGCCAGCTGTATTGGCGGAAATATCGCTATGAACGCAGGTGGTAAGAAAGCAGTCTTATGGGGAACCGCTTTGGATAATCTGGCTAGTTGGCGCATGGTGGATCCCGATGGAAATTGGCTCGATATTGAGCGGCTCGACCATAACCTTGGCAAGATTCATGATCAAGGCGTTGCTCGGTTTCGTTTGATCTGGTCGGATGGCAAGGCGGCACCTCAAGCCAAGGTTTTACGTTCCGAGGTTTTAGAAATCGAGGGCGCTAAATTTAGGAAAGCAGGTTTAGGTAAAGATGTGACGGATAAATTTTTATCCGGCTTACCGGGTATTCAAAAAGAAGGTTGCGATGGTCTGATTACGAGTGCCACCTGGATTTTGCATCGTATGCCAAAGCATATGCGTACCGTTTGTTTGGAGTTTTTTGGCCAGGCACGTGAAGCCATTCCAAGCATTGTTGAGATCAAAGCGTATTTGGATGATTTAAGTAAAAAAGGTGGACCCCTATTGGCGGGACTCGAGCACCTCGATGACCGCTATTTAAAAGCGGTGGGGTACTCCACAAAATCCAAACGCAACGGTTTGCCCAAAATGGTACTCATCGGTGATATCGCTGGAGAGGATGAGGAGGCCGTTGCTGCTGCGACTAGCGAAGTGGTGCGTATGGCCAATCGGCGTGTAGGCGAAGGCTTTGTGGCAGTAAGTGCCGAAGCGCGTAAGAAGTTTTGGTTGGATCGAGCGAGAACGGCGGCGATTGCAAAGCATACTAATGCATTCAAGATTAATGAGGATGTGGTGATTCCGCTCGAGCGAATGGGCGAGTACACCGATGGAATCGATCAAATTAACATCGAGCTATCGCTTAAAAATAAAATTCAGTTACTTGATGCCCTCGAGCAATATATCAATCAAGCAACACTTCCGATTCGTGCAAATGACGAGATTGAGGATATTTCACGAGCAGAAATGGTGGGCGATCGCGTCATTCAGGCCCAGACACTACTGCGTGAAGTAAGGTCTCGCTGGGCAGAGTGGTTAGAGAAAATAGATCAGTTTTTCCCACAGTTGCAAGATGGTACCCTGCGCGCTTCATGGAAAAACGAATTGCTTGCCCCACTGCAAGTCATCTTTGGTGGCTCCACCTTTGATTTGGTATTAAAAGAAATTAAATCAATTCATCAGAAGATATTACGCAAACGCGTATTTGTTGCCTTACATATGCATGCTGGAGACGGCAATGTTCACACCAATATTCCGGTGAACTCGGACGATTATGAGATGTTGCAAGATGCCCACCGTGCAGTTGATCGCATTATGGTTTTGGCACGCTCCTTGGACGGCGTGATTTCGGGTGAGCATGGCATTGGTATTACAAAATTAGAGTACCTCACGGACGAGGAACTCAAAGAATTTCGTTCTTATAAAAATCGAGTGGATCCAAACAACCACTTTAATAAAGGCAAGCTGATGCCAAATGCCAATCTACAAATGGCATATACCCCAAGCTTTGGACTCATGGGTCACGAATCGATCATCATGCAACAAAGCGATATCGGAGCGATTGCTGACAGCGTAAAAGATTGTTTGCGGTGTGGAAAGTGCAAGCCAGTCTGTGCAACTCATGTGCCTCGAGCAAATTTGTTGTATAGCCCCAGAGACAAAATTCTTGCCACTTCATTATTGATCGAAGCATTTTTGTATGAAGAGCAAACCCGCCGCGGGGTATCGATTCGGCATTGGGAAATGTTTGACGATGTTGCTGCGCACTGCACAGTTTGTCATAAGTGCTATACGCCATGCCCAGTCAAAATCGATTTTGGTGATGTCACCATGAATATGCGCAATTTATTACGTAAGATGGGGCAGCGCCGCTTTAATCCAGGTACTAGCGCATCGATGTTATTCCTCAATGCAACTAATCCCGAAACCATCCGAATGAGTCGTAAGGTGATGATTGAATGGGGTTATGGCTTGCAGCGCTTTGCCCATCAATTATTCAAAAAATGGGCCGTTCAGCAAACACAATCACCACCTGCGACAGTTGGTAAGCCTGCTTTGAAAGAGCAGGTGATTTATTTTGTGAATAAGAAGATGCCCGGCAATTTACCCAAAAAGACTGCCCGCGCACTTTTGGATATTGAAAACGCAGACTATGTCCCGATTATTCGTAATCCTTTGGAGACGAGTGTTGATACGGAAGCGGTTTTCTATTTCCCAGGATGCGGTTCGGAGCGACTATTTTCACAAGTGGGATTGGCGACTCAGGCAATGCTTTGGCACGTTGGTGTGCAAACCGTACTACCCCCTGGGTATTTGTGCTGCGGTTATCCGCAAAAGGGAAACGGCGACTTTGATAAAGCCGAGAAAATGATTACGGATAATCGAGTGCTATTTCATCGGGTGGCTAATACCTTGAACTATCTCGATATCAAAACAGTCGTGGTCTCCTGTGGTACCTGTTACGATCAACTGGCAGGCTATCAGTTTGATCAAATCTTCCCAGGTTGTCGAATTATTGATATTCATGAGTACCTGCTCGAGAAAGGGCTAAGACTTGAGGGTGTTGAGGGAGTTCGCTATATGTATCACGATCCATGCCACACCCCCATGAAGCTTCAGGACCCTTTGAAGACAGTCAATGAGCTGATTACACTTGAGGATGGCACGGCAATTGTGAAGAACGAGCGTTGCTGTGGTGAGTCCGGTACGCTAGCAATTACTCGGCCAGATATTTCAACTCAAGTGCGTTATCGCAAGCAAATTGAAATGGAAAAGGGTGCGACCGAACTAAGGAAAGACTTTGCTGGTGAAGTTAAAGTATTAACCAGTTGCCCATCGTGCTTACAAGGCTTATCGCGTTTTGATGGCGATAGCGAGACCAAGGCGGATTACATTGTGGTTGAAATGGCCAAGCATTTATTGGGTGACAATTGGCTTGAAAGCTATATAACTAAGGCCAACCAAGGCGGAATTGAAAGGGTATTAGTGTAATGATTCCAAGCAATTTAATCGTGCATGAAAACTCAAAGGTTCTCGAGCTTCAATACGAGAATGGAAAGAGCTATCGTTTACCTTTTGAGTTTTTGCGTGTTTACTCACCATCAGCCGAGGTACGTGGTCATGGACCAGGGCAGGAGGTCTTACAAACGGGTAAGCGAGACGTTGGCATCGTAAACATTGAGCCAGTTGGTCATTACGCAATTAAGCCAACTTTTTCAGATGGTCATGACTCGGGTCTTTATTCATGGGACTATTTGTATGAGTTATGTGAAAACCAAGAGTCTTTGTGGAAAGATTACCTTGAGCGCTGCAAAATCGCCGGTATTGATCGCGATGCTGCGATGGTGACTAAATCCCATGGTTGTGGGCACTAAATATGTCAAAGACCCATTTTGGATATCAAAGTATTGATGAGTCTCAAAAGGCCGAGAAAGTTGCCGAGGTCTTCCATTCGGTAGCTTCGAAATACGACATCATGAACGATCTGATGTCGGCCGGTTTGCATCGCCTCTGGAAAAAATTTACCTTAGCCCAAGCGAATGTTAAGCCCGGCGACCGGGTGCTTGATATTGCTGGTGGGACTGGCGACCTTGCCTACTCTTTTGCGCAATCTGCGCAATGGGGCATTCATCCTGAGGCTGAGGTGTGGTTAAGCGATATCAATGCATCCATGCTATCGGTAGGTCGAGATCGACTTTTGGATCGCGGTCTTGCAATTCCATGCATTCAGTTTGATGCAGAACAGATCCCCTTCCCAAATCACCATTTTGATGTAGTGAGCGTTGCATTTGGTCTGCGGAATATGACGCATAAAGAGCATGCCTTGTCGGAGATGGCTAGGGTGATTCGACCTGGGGGTAAGGTTTTGGTTTTGGAGTTTTCCAAGCCAGACCCACTCATAGCCCCAATTTACGACCTATATTCCTTTAAGGTGCTGCCATGGCTTGGGGACAAGGTTGCGAAGGATGCCGCTAGTTATCAATACTTGGCAGAATCAATCCGCATGCATCCAGATGCCCAAACCCTCAAAGCCATGATGGAGAGCGTTGGGTTTGATGAGGTCCATACCCATAGGATGACTGGGGGTATCGTCGCCTTGCATATTGGTATTAAATACTAGATATTCACTGTAAAGTAATACTTACAGATCGTAGATGGGAGACTGATTCAATGAAAAGTACTTATTTAAAAGCCGGTGTTTTTGCACTGTCCTTTGCTTTTTTATCGGTTGGGCATGTCGCTGTTGTTGACGCAAAGCGTTTGGGCGGTGGGTCGAACATCGGTCGCTCAGCCAACGCGCCTAAGCAAAAACAAGCACAACCTCCGGCCCAGCAAAAACCAGCACAGCAAGCGCAGCAACCTGCTGCGGCACCTGCTCAAGCTGCTGCGCCAGCCGCTGCAGCTAAGCGTTCGGGCTTAGGTGGAATGTTAGGCGGTCTTGCAGCAGGTCTTGGAATTGCTTACTTGCTTTCGCATTTTGGTTTAGGTGAGGCCGCTGCTTCATTTTTGACAGGACTCTTATTGGCCGTCTTAGTTGGTTTTGTATTGTTATTCGTGTTGCGCCGCTTTATGCCAGCCAGCGCTAAAAATATGCCAAGCCCAGTGCCTGCCTCTAATGGAATGCAACGAACCGCGAGGCAAGAGCCTGCCTTTACGCCTAGTCATCCAGTGAATGCTGGATTTGGATCGCCAAGCCCAATACTTGATGAGGCTCCTGCTTATCAACTGCCTGAAGGCTTTGATCAAATCGCATTTTTGGCCAATGCAAAACACTACTTCACACGTTTGCAAAAGGCTTGGGATGCTGGCGATCTTGAGGCATTGCGCGAATTTACAACCCCCGAAATGTTTGCCAGCTTGCAACGTGATCTGCAGGGCCGTGCTGAAGGTGTAAATCATACCGATGTAGTCACGCTAAACGCTGAACTCTTGGGTGTTGAGACCGATGCGAATACCTACCTGTGCAGCGTTGAGTTCACTGGCATGATTCGGGAACAGGCAGATGGACCCGCTGAACCATTTAGGGAGGTTTGGAATTTATCGAAGCCCGTCAATGGTCCTGGAGGCTGGGTTCTAGCTGGTATTCAGCAATTGGTTTAAGCTTTAACTTTTCCCCGATTGGAAAACCCGCCTTGTGCGGGTTTTTTACACTATGAACCTGCGTTTTGATTTCCCAAAAACGGCTTTGGTGCGCGCCATTAATCATGTCCTTGAGCGTGAGCAGTGGGCTTTGCGTGATTTAAGTAATCATCAAGGGCAGGTAATCGAGTTAATTTTGCCAATCGGGTCAATGCAATGGCAAATTCAGGACGACTCGTTTATTGCTCTTTTATCTGAAGTGCATCCGCATCCTAATTTGGTTTTAGAAGTTGATGCCAACAGCTTTTCAGCGCTTAGCGCCCCGCAGGGAACCATCAAAGACCGGGCGATGAGAGCCGTCAAAATAACGGGCGATGCCCAATTGGCTCAATTGATTGCTAAGCTTTCAAATCAATTGCGTTGGGAGTACGAGGAAGATTTAGCCAGAATTATCGGTGATGCACCCGCACACTATATTAGTACGCAAGCCAAACGCTTTGCTAAAGCGACAGAGAAAGCAATCCTTGATTTACAAGGGAATATGGTCGAGTACCTAAGTGAGGAAAAAAAAGTCTTATTGCATCAACGCGATTTTGTTTCTCATAAAATGGAGATCCAGGCAGTTCGTGATGCGGTTGAGCGCCTTGAAAAACGAATTTCCTTTTTACAAAAAAGTCGGGATTAACTGTGAGTCGTATTGTTCGCCTAAGCATTATTTTCTATACGGCTTGGCGCTTTAATTTATTTGGGCTGATTCGCGATAATTTGAGACCCGGTGTGCGCCGGTTCTTTCTTGGACTCATTGCATCAACCTCCCCAAGTCAGTTACCTCGTGGCGAGCGAATTCGCTTAGCACTTGAGGCGCTTGGCCCAATTTTTGTTAAATTTGGTCAGGTCCTATCGACCCGTAGGGATTTATTGCCCGATGATGTTTCTAATGAACTAGCGAAGCTTCAAGATCGTGTCCCGCCTTTTTCTAATGAGCAATCCAAGGCGATTATTGAAAAAGCATTAGGCCACCCGATCGAAGTGATTTTCTCATCGTTTGATGCAACGCCAGTGGCGAGTGCATCGGTCGCGCAGGTTCATTTTGGAGTCTTGCGAGGTAACGAGACGCATCCCGAGTGGGCTAATAAAGAGATCGCCATCAAAGTATTGCGCCCTGGTATTTTGCCGGTGATTGAGAGCGACTTGGCTTTAATGCATGACTTGGCACGCATTGTCGAGAAAGTTTCAGAAGATGGTCGACGACTCAAGCCACGAGAGGTGGTCGCCGAATTTGATACCTATTTGCACGATGAACTTGATCTGATGCGCGAAGCGGCTAATGCTAGCCAATTGCGCCGCAATTTTGCAGACTCCGACAAACTCATGATTCCTGAAATGATTTGGGATTTATGCCATACCAATGTGATTGTGATGGAGCGGATGTATGGCGTCTCAATTGGTAAAACGCATGAGTTGCGCGCTGCAGGAGTTGATTTTAAGAAGTTGGCTATCGATGGGGTTGAGATCTTTTTTACTCAAGTTTTTGAGTATGGCTTCTTTCACGCGGACATGCACCCAGGAAATATCTTAGTCAGCTTGGACCCCAATACCTTTGGTCGATACATCTCCCTCGACTTCGGGATTGTTGGAAATTTGAGCGAGTTTGATAAGAATTATTTGGCCCAGAATTTCTTGGCATTCTTTAATCGCGACTATCGGCGTGTTGCCGAGTTACACATTGAATCAGGTTGGGTTCCAGCAAATACTCGATTAGAAGAGTTGGAGGGCGCAGTGCGCACCGTTTGCGAACCCTATTTTGATCGACCACTGAAAGATATTTCTTTGGGTATTGTGTTGATGCGACTCTTTCAAACATCACGTCGCTTTAAGGTTGAGATTCAACCCCAACTTACTTTATTGCAAAAGACCCTCTTAAATGTGGAGGGCCTGGGTCGTCAATTGGACCCTGACCTCGACCTTTGGAAAACCGCTAAACCTATTTTGGAGCGCTGGGTGAGCCAGCAGCTTGGATTGCGAGGACTCATTGATGGGCTAAAGAAAGAGGCGCCAAATTGGGCGAAGATTTTGCCTACCTTGCCACGTCTGATTGCTGAAAACCTGGAACAGGTTCACCGTAAAGAGCAGCGCCCTGAGTTGGATTTGCTGAAACAGCTGTTAATCGATGAGCGACGCAAACGTCGCCAATGGCTCGGAATCGCTTTATTCCTCAGCGGTTTCTTAGTCGGCGCTCTTTTGGTTTTGGTCCGAATCCACTCCATTTAAGGCAAATCCGCCTGAATTGGCCTTAACTCGCTAAAATAGCGGGTTAGGCACAAATTCTCATGAAAAAATACTTTATTGCTGGCATTTTGGTTTGGATTCCGATGGCGGTCACGATTTGGGTGATCACATGGGGGCTGGGTGTCATCGATCAAATTTTTGGTTGGGTAATGTCGGCCATCATTACGCTTTCGCCTGGTCAATTTTCAGGGGAATTACGGCATTTCCGTGAAATCCCGGGGCTTGGGATTCTGATCGTATTGGCAGTGATTGGATTTACGGGCTTCCTTGCAATTAATTTTGCGGGCCAATGGTGGCTCAAGCTCTGGGACCGAACCGTGACCCGTATCCCAATCGTGCGCTCCATTTATTCGAGTGTGAAGCAGGTTTCCTCCACTTTATTTTCTGGAAATAACCAAGCCTTTCGTAAAGCTCTGTTGATTCGTTATCCACATCTTGAGTCATGGGTAATCGCTTTCCAAACCGGCACCGCAGCGCCTGAAGTGAACAATAAGTTGGGCGGTGAATATGTCAATGTATTTTTGCCAACCACACCAAATCCAACCTCCGGCTTTTTTATGATTGTGCCGCGTGCCAATGTAATCGAGCTGGATATGAGCGTGCAAGAAGCGCTCAAGCATATTGTGTCGATGGGTTCGGTGGCACCTCGAATCGCTCAACCCAAGACCCTCAATCAACCTCATTAGGAATACTTATGTCGATGCGCAGTCATACCTGTGGTCAGGTTACTGATTCTTTAATTGGTCAAGAAATTACCCTCGCTGGCTGGGTTAATCGCCGGCGCGATCATGGCGGCGTCATTTTTATTGATCTGCGCGATCGAGAGGGATTTGTACAAGTGGTTTGCGACCCAGACCGTCCCGATATGTTTAAACAGGCCGAAGAGGTCCGTAACGAATACTGTATTCAAATTAAAGGCTTGGTTCGCGCAAGACCGGCTGGAACCGAGAACCCAGATTTAATCAGCGGTAAGGTTGAGGTTCTGTGCCATGACTTACATGTATTAAATGCATCGGTAACCCCACCATTTCAGCTTGATGATGACAATCTTTCTGAAACGACGCGCTTGACCCATCGGGTCTTGGATTTACGTCGTCCGCAAATGCAAAAGAATTTGCGTTTGCGTTATCAGGTTGCTATGGAAACAAGACGTTATTTAGATGCGGCCGGATTTATTGACATTGAAACGCCAATGCTTACGAAGAGCACCCCAGAGGGCGCACGTGATTATCTGGTGCCGTCACGCGTTCACGATGGTCAATTTTTTGCTTTGCCCCAATCGCCTCAATTATTCAAGCAATTATTGATGGTGGCCGGTTTTGATCGCTACTACCAAATTACAAAATGCTTTCGTGATGAAGATCTGCGTGCGGATCGCCAGCCTGAATTTACCCAAATTGATTGTGAAACCGCATTCTTAGACGAGCTTGAGATCCGTTCTCTCTTTGAAAATATGATGCGACATATTTTTAAAACCGTGATGAAGGTGGAGCTACCCAATCCATTCCCTATCATGCCGTATTCAGAGGCGATGGCGCGTTATGGTTCCGATAAACCCGATTTACGGGTTGCAATGGAATTTACTGAATTAACTGACCTGGTGCGTGATGTTGATTTCAAAGTATTTTCGGGGCCCGCCAATCAAGAGGGTGGTCGGGTTGTAGCCTTATGCGTTCCTGGCGGAGCAGAAATCAGCCGTAGCGAAATCGATGATTACACGCAATTCGTATCGATCTATGGTGCCAAGGGTTTGGCATGGATTAAGGTTAATTCAGTTGCAGAAGGGCGCAATGGATTGCAGTCGCCGATTGTAAAAAATCTACACGATGCTGCAATTGCCGGAATATTAGAGAGAACCAAAGCAAAAGATGGCGACCTGATTTTCTTTGGTGCAGATAAAACCAAGATCGTTAATGATGCGATTGGAAATCTTCGTCTGCGAATTGGTCATTCGGATTGGGGTAAGAAACAGGGACTCTTTACAGAAGGTTGGAAGCCATTATGGGTGGTTGATTTCCCAATGTTTGATTACGATGAAGATGATGCCCGTTGGGTTGCCTGTCATCATCCTTTCACTAGCCCCAAAGATGAACACCTGAAGCTATTAGAAACTGATCCCGGTAAATGCCTGGCAAAAGCCTATGACATGGTATTGAATGGTAGCGAAATCGGTGGTGGATCGGTTCGTATTCATCAAGAGGTTGTCCAAAGTCAGGTATTTCGTGCACTGAAGATTGGGCCAGACGAAGCGAAAGCAAAATTCGGTTTCTTATTGGATGCCCTGCAATACGGCGCACCTCCCCACGGAGGAATTGCGTTTGGATTGGATCGCATTGTGACCATGATGACGGGTGCAGAGTCGATTCGCGATGTGATTGCCTTCCCCAAGACTCAGCGCGCACAATGTTTATTGACGCAAGCTCCAAGTCCTGTCGATGAGCGTCAATTGCGTGAACTACATATCCGGTTACGCAATACCAATCCGGTGGGTTGATTTGAAAATCCCGATTTCGGTTTTAGTCCTTATTCACAACAGAAATCGGGAAGTCCTTCTGCTCGAGCGGGCAGATCGGCCAGGATTTTGGCAATCGGTCACTGGTAGTCTTGATTTTATTGATGAGCCACTCGAGAGCGCGGCGATTCGAGAGGTGGCCGAAGAGACCGGTATCAACATCCAAGCCCTGCCTTTGGATGCTCTTCAAAATCTTCATCATGCCGTGCAGTATGAGATTTATCCAGGTTGGCGTCATCGCTACCCCCCGGGGGTCGAGCGCAATACGGAGCACTGGTTTGCTCTGGAGGTTCCCACAAATACTACGATTCGGTTAGCGCCTCGGGAGCATTTGCAGTATGTTTGGCTGCCTTATCAAGAGGCTGCACAAAAGTGTTTTTCTCATACCAATCGAGATGCCATTTTGCAGTTTTACAACGATTCCTCTCAGTTGACACGATGAGAGGCGCTCAGAACCAGCCATCGGGTGGCATGCTGCCCATCAAGCGAGCCGCTAATCGTTCGGATTGGCAAGTCATTAAAGATCTTTTGCCATATCTGTTTGAGCATCGCTTTCGGGTTCTCTTTGCTATGTTGTGCTTAGTGGCTGCCAAATTTGCTAACTTGGGTGTCCCGATTGTTTTAAAGGACCTGATTGATGCCATGAACATCAAGCCCGGTTCTTTGCAAAGTTATTTAATCGTTCCTGCGGGCCTGATTGTGGGTTACGGCGCATTGCGCTTACTTGCATCACTGTTTTCCGAGTTACGTGAATTACTTTTTGCAAAAGTGACCCAAAGTGCTGTGCGCAAGATTGCGTTACAAGTATTTGAGCATTTGCATGCCTTGAGCTTACAGTTTCATTTAGGTCGTCAGACCGGTGGAGTGAGTCGCGATATTGAACGAGGGACGCGTGGTATTCAAACTCTGGTCTCATTCTCGCTCTACAGTATTTTGCCAACCATGATTGAATTCGCTTTGGTGTTGGCATATTTCGCTTATAACTACGATATTTGGTTTGCAATTATTACCTTTGTTGCATTAGTCATCTATATTTTTTATACGATCAAAGTAACCGAATGGCGCACTCATTATCGGCGAACGATGAATGAAATGGATTCAAAAGCCAATCAACGCGCGATTGATTCCTTGATTAACTTTGAGACTGTTAAGTATTTTGGAAATGAGCATTTTGAAGCGCGTCGCTACGACGAAAATCTTAAGCATTATCAGTCTGCTGCAATCCTCTCACAACAATCTTTAGCGATTCTGAATCTAGGTCAGCAGGCAATTATTGCAGTCGGCTTGGTTTTAATTCTATGGCGAGCCACTCAGGGCGTGGTCGATGGATCGATGACCTTAGGTGATTTAGTGCTTGTGAATACGCTCATGATTCAGTTATACATCCCCTTAAATTTCTTGGGGGTGATTTATCGTGAAATGAAGCAGTCGATCACCGATATGGATCACATGTTCACGCTTTTGAATGAAGACCAAGAAATCAAAGATTCCAAAAATGCCAAGCCTTTGCTTATTCGGGATTTTGCTAAGGGCCCCGAGGTTCGGTTTGAGCATGTCTACTTTTCGTATAACGAGAAGCGTGAGATTTTGAAGGATTTGAGTTTTACGATTCCAGCCGGGACGATTACCGCGGTAGTTGGGCAAAGTGGGGCTGGCAAAAGTACCTTAGCGAGATTACTCTTTCGCTTTTACGATGTGCAATCTGGTGCGATCCTATTGGATGGCCAAAATATTCAAGATGTGGAGCAAGCTAGTCTACGCAAAGTGATTGGCATTGTTCCTCAAGACACCGTCTTGTTCAATGACACGATTGCCTACAACATTGCCTATGGAAGCCCGCAGGCAAGTCGTGAGGCGATTGTAGAGGCAGCGCGTGCCGCACAGATGAGCCAGTTTATTGAACATCTGCCAGAGGGGTACGACACCCCTGTGGGCGAACGCGGTCTCAAGCTTTCTGGTGGTGAGAAGCAACGGGTTGCGATTGCACGCACCCTCTTAAAGAAGCCTGCCCTATTAATTTTTGATGAAGCTACTTCGGCGCTTGATTCAAAGACCGAGCGCGCCTTTCAGGAAGAATTGTTCAATTTGGCAAAAAATCGGACCACCTTAATCATTGCCCATCGATTGTCAACGGTAGTACATGCCGACCAAATCTTAGTCATGGAGCACGGGCAAATCATCGAACGCGGTACGCATTATGAGCTTTTAGAGTCCAATGGCCGCTATGCTTCCATGTGGCAGTTACAAGAAAACGCACCGATTGACCCTGATCAAGCCATTGATAATTAGGCTTAAAATGGGCAAATGCAAACCTCACAGCCCTCCTCAAGTCGTCAGCTGCATTTAGAGGGCGCGTTTGCGGCGGCACTAGCCGTTGCCGATCCTAAAAAAATCGTTCCAGAGTATCTTGCCAAAATTTTTCCAAAGGGTAAGGCTCCGCAAGGTCGATGTCTCGTGGTTGGCGCAGGTAAAGCAAGCGCTGCGATGGCAAGTGCTCTAGAGAGCTATGCCAAAAGCCATTGGCCGGATACATCAATCGATGGTTTAGTAATTACTCGTTATGGTCATGCATCGCTAACGCAACAGATCAAGATCGTTGAAGCCGGCCATCCGGTACCCGATCAGGCTGGAATGGATGGTGCTGCGGAAGTATTGCGCTTGGTCAGTACCTTACAGCCTGGGGATACCCTTATTGCGCTTGTTTCTGGTGGTGGCTCGAGTTTATTAACCTTGCCGCAGCCAGGAATCACGATCGATGACATGCGTAAGACCACCGAAGCTTTACTCAATAGCGGTGCACCGATTGAAGAAATGAATATTGTCCGCAAACATTTGTCGGCCATCTTGGGCGGTAATTTGGCGCGCGCTGCTCTGTCGCGCGGTGCTCAAGTCGAGGCTTTACTCATTTCGGATGTGACTGGCGATCATCCGGCGGACATTGCAAGTGGGCCATGTGCAGCAGATTACTCAAGTTATGCTGATGCACTACAGATTTTCGCGAAATACCATTTGGATGAAGGAAGTATTCCAGGATCGGTATTGGCCCATTTGCAAAAAGGATTAGCGGGTGAGATCCCAGAAACATTAAAGCAAGCGGATATTGATCAACATCGCTATCCCCTACGTAATCATGTAATTGCAACTGCACATCGCAGTCTTGAGGCTGCAGCGCAATATTGCAAAGGTCTTGGATACACTGCCATTATTCTGGGGGATACGATTACCGGTGAAGCTAAAGACGTTGGTCTTGTACACGCAGGTATTGCTCGCGAGATAGCCTGTCATTCCAGTTGGGCGAAGCTCCCCGTGGCGCTGATTTCTGGTGGGGAGTGCACTGTTACTTTACCTCCTGGAACTCAAGGGCGCGGCGGTCGCTGCTCAGAGTTTCTGCTTTCCTTGTTTGCTGCAACCGCTGATTTAAAAACGCTATCCGCTATTGCTGCTGATACTGATGGCATTGATGGCAGTGAAAAAAATGCAGGTGCTTGGTTTACTCCTGAAGTACGGCTACAAGCACAAGAGAAAGACTTGCGCGCTAGTCGCTTTCAACAATTGCATGATTGTTACGGCTTCTTTGCTGAACTCAATGCCCTAGTTCATACAGGTCCAACCTTAACCAATGTGAATGATTTTCGGATGATTTTGATCGACTGACCATGAACAGAACGCTTACCATCACGCGCCCAGACGATTGGCATTTACATGTTCGAGATGGCGCTGTCCTAAATGATGTCTTGGTGCATACCGCAGCTCAATTTGGGCGCGCAATCATCATGCCCAATCTGAAACCACCGGTTACTACGGTTGATCTAGCCAAAGCCTATGAGGCTCGGATTCAGAAGGCATTAAAACAACTGGGAATTAGTCATTTCTCCCCGCTCATGACCTTATATCTCACAGACAATACCTCAGCGAACGAGGTCAAAAAAGCTAGCGAGAACGGTATTATTGGATTTAAGCTATACCCCGCGGGCGCGACAACGAATAGCGATGGCGGTGTCACAGATATTAAAAAAGCATACCCCGCTTTAGAGGCCATGCAGCGCTATTCGGTTCCCTTACTGATTCATGGTGAGGTTACCGAGCAAGCGATTGATATCTTTGACCGTGAAGCGGTCTTTATTGATCGTATCTTGGACCCCATTCGTAAGCAATTTCCAGAACTACGTATCGTGTTCGAGCATATTACGACGAAGCAAGCGGCCCACTATGTGCGTGATGCCAATACCGATGGCAGGAATACTCTAGCTGCAACGATTACGGCTCACCATCTACTAATGAACCGAAATAGTTTGTTTACTGGTGGTATTCGTCCTCACCATTATTGCTTACCTGTCCTCAAGCGCGAGGAGCACCGAGTTGCATTAGTAGAAATGGCAACCAGCGGTAACCCACGCTTCTTCTTGGGAACGGATAGCGCTCCTCATCCAAAAGGTGAAAAGGAGAGTAGTTGTGGGTGCGCGGGATGCTATACCGCGCACAATGCACTGGGTCTCTATGCAGAGGCTTTTGATAGTGTTGGGAAACTTGATCGACTCGAGGGATTTGCAAGTCATTTTGGTGCTGACTATTACGGCTTACCTCGACATACAGAAACAATAACTCTTGTGAATCAACCCCGGACCGTACCATTTGAGTACCCCATGGGGGAGTCAATTCTTGTTCCTTTGCGTGCGGGTGAAACCATCGGCTGGTCCATTGCCCATTAATTTAGCAGTACAAATTTGTTTCCTCGTTTAGACTGTCATCGCAGAGTTAACCAGGCAATCGCTGCTTTCGTAAGAAAGGAGAGGAAAGTCCGGACTCCATAGGGCAGGGTGTTGGCTAACAGCCATCCACGGTGACGTGCGGAATAGGGCCACAGAGACGAGCGTATTCAGTTACGGTGAAACGCGGCAACCTCCACTCGGAGCAATCCCAAGTAAGCAAATGTTGACATGGCCCGTCGAGTTTGCGGGTAGGGAGCTTGAGCCTGTAGGTAACTGCAGGCCTAGAGGAATGATTGCCCCTTAATGCAAATTAGGGCGACAGAATCCGGCTTATCGGTTAACTCTGCACTACTTCAAAGCTGTAGGTAATTTCAGCCGTTTTGCCAAGCATTGCAGTGGCTGAGCAATACTTATCGTGAGACAGTGCAATCGCCCGCTCAACCTTACCGGGGTCTAAGTTCGAGCCCTTCACCAAAAAATGTAGATTTATTTTAGTGAATACCTTCGGGTCGGATTCTGCGCGCTCCGCTTTTACAGACACCTCACAGCCGCTCACGGCTTGACGAGAGCGTTGTAGGATTAAAACCACATCAAACGCCGTACAACCCCCTGCGCCTGCCAGCAAGAGCTCCATCGGGCGAGGTGCTAAGTTATTCCCACCCGCTTCGGGGGCGCCGTCCATATTGAGGATATGGCCTGTGCCCGTCCGTGCCATAAAAGCCATCCCGGCGCTAGGTAACCAGTCGATTTTGCATTCCATCATATAAAAATCCTCAAATAATATTATTTCTAATTAAATCAATACGTTGTATCAAAAAATGGCCCTATAAGTCTTATATAAAATATAGGGTAAACCCAAATTTTTTCTTGCAATGCACAAGGTTTAGTCCTAAAATTATTCTATTGATGTCAATTTTGATTTACTTAAAGTCATTTTTTAAGTATCAAGTTTGCATTCTACTGATGTCTCCTCCACCCAAACATTGGTGGATTTCAACCCGGGATTGATTCCCGGGTTTTTTTTGATATATAATTCAAGGCTTTACTGAATTACCGATTCGGTCAGCGGTAATTTGTTGGACCAATTGAGGGATCTGATCTGCGAGCCTGCAAACATAAGCGGAGCCAAAGTGCGATTTCTGAGTTGGAGTGTGTTGACCAAACAATTTGAAAGTAATCATGAAAACCTTTTCCGCAAAACCGCATGAGGTAAAGCGCGAGTGGTTCGTGATTGACGCTACGGACAAAGTCCTCGGTCGTGTCGCCAGTGAAGTGGCACTCCGTTTACGCGGCAAGCACAAACCCGAATTTACCCCTCACGTCGATACTGGCGATTTTATTGTCGTTATCAACTCATCCAAACTTCGCGTCACTGGAAGTAAGGGACTCAATAAGATTTATTACCGTCATAGTGGCTATCCTGGTGGTATTAGCTCGACCAACTTTGACAAGATGCAAGCACGCTTTCCAGCGCGCGCTCTTGAGAAGGCTGTGAAAGGCATGTTGCCTAAAGGCCCCCTTGGCTACGCCATGATCAAGAAGCTCAAAGTCTATGGCGATTCTACGCATCCCCACGCGGCTCAACAGCCTAAACCTTTAGAGATTTAAGGAAGCGATATGTACGGAAATTGGAACTACGGAACAGGACGTCGCAAGAGCTCAGTGGCTCGCGTCTTCATTAAATCAGGTAAAGGTGAGATTACCGTGAATGGCAAGCCCATTGACGCTTATTTTGCACGCGAAACTTCACGTATGATCGCTCGTCAGCCTTTAGCGCTGACCAGCAATCTAACCACGTTTGATATTCAAGTGAACGTTCGCGGTGGCGGCGAGACTGGCCAAGCTGGTGCTGTGCGTCACGGTGTAACCCGTGCGCTGATTGATTATGACGCGGCTCTCAAGCCAACCCTGTCAAAAGCTGGATTGGTGACTCGTGATGCCCGTGAGGTTGAGCGTAAGAAAGTTGGTTTACACGGCGCTCGCCGTCGTAAGCAATTCAGTAAGCGTTAAGCGACACCGAAATGTTTGGAAGGGGCCGCTAATGCGGCCCTTTATTTTTATACAATTTGTCTAATGATCAGTGGCAATGGAGAAGAGCATGATTAAAGTTGGTATTGTGGGTGGCACGGGGTATACGGGCGTTGAATTACTTCGCCTTTTGGCCCAGCATCCTCAGGTTCAACTGCATTCGATCACTTCTCGATCTGAAGCCGGCATGGCTGTTGCTGAAATGTTTCCATCCTTACGCAATCGCGTGGATTTGAAATTTACTACTCCAGAGAATGCCAAGCTTACTGAATGTGATGCTGTATTTTTTGCGACTCCACACGGGGTGGCAATGGCGCAAGCTAAAGAATTACTCGCAGCCAATGTGAAGATATTAGATCTTGCCGCAGACTTTCGTCTTCAAGACACCAAGGTCTTTGAGCAATGGTATGGAATGCCGCACGCATGCCCAGACATCTTGAAGGAGGCTGTTTATGGTTTGCCAGAAATCAATCGGGAGAAAATAAAGCGGGCTCGGATCGTTGGTTTGGCAGGTTGCTATCCAACGTCGGTGCAGCTAGGGCTTGCTCCATTGTTATCGCCAAAGAACGGCTTCTCAAAGTTGCTCATTGATGCCCAGCGAATCATTGCCGACTGTAAATCTGGAACTTCCGGCGCAGGTCGTAAAGCCGAAATTGCTACCTTGCTATCTGAGGCAAGTGATAACTTCAAAGCATATGCCGTTAAGGGCCATCGTCATTTGCCTGAGATTACGCAAGGCTTGAGGGCTATTGCAGGGCATGATCAGGTGGCTTTGACCTTTGTGCCACATCTAACCCCGATGATTCGGGGGATCCATTCAACCCTATACGTTCAGTTAACCGCAGAGGGTAGATCGGTCGACTTTCAGGCCCTATATGAAAGTTTTTATGCCAATGAGCCCTTCGTGGATGTCATGCCAGCGGGGAGCCACCCAGAAACCCGCTCAGTGCGGGGCAGTAATGGCATGAAGATTGCGGTTCATCGGCCTGACGGTGGCGACACCCTCGTCATTTTGGTGGTTGAAGATAATTTGGTGAAAGGTGCCTCGGGCCAAGGTGTCCAGTGCCTAAACATCATGTTTGGCTTTCCTGAATCCATGGGCCTCGAGCAGATTGCCCTCATGCCATGATTCACCCTGTGCAAATAGGGGAATTAGAGCCTACAATCAATCGTATAGATGTTTAAAAGGGAGTAATCATGACCGCTACCAATACCGCTGTTGATCAAGCTTCAGCCATGGCTGAGCCACCAGTGCCATTGATCTTTACGGATAGTGCAGCCGCTAAGGTTGCTGACTTAATTGCTGAAGAAGGAAATCCTGAGTTAAAGCTTCGTGTCTTTGTTCAGGGCGGCGGATGTTCTGGATTTCAGTATGGGTTTACTTTTGATGACGCTGTTAATGAGGATGACACCAGTTTTGAAAAAAACGGGGTGACTTTATTGGTTGATTCAATGAGTTTTCAGTATCTTGTGGGCGCGGAGATTGACTATAAAGAAGATATCAATGGTTCGCAGTTTGTGATCAAAAATCCGAATGCAACTACCACTTGTGGTTGTGGCTCATCCTTTTCAGCCTAATTGATTTCAGGCAGGGTAGAGCGTCCCAAGGATTCGTAAACCTTTTGCTCCAGTAACGGCCGGCACATTTGCTGGCCGTTTTTGCATGAAGGCCCAGGCTAACCAGGCAAAAGCCAGACTTTCAACCAGTTGGGGATCAATCCCAAATTGGGTTGATGAGGCAATCTTTAGATTCGGTAGTTGATGGCGAGCTTGAATTTTAAGAAGCTCAAGTAGGGCAATATTCTTAACGCCGCCTCCGCACACAATCAGGGCCTGCGTATTGCACGCATAAGAGCGTAATGCACCAAGGATGCTATCAATCGTGAGCTGCATGAGCGTAGCTTGAACATCCTCAGGGGAGAGCGCAAGCCCTATCATCAAATGATTTAGCCAGTGCAAATTAAAATGGTCACGCCCCGTACTCTTGGGAGGATGCTTTGCAAAGTAAGGGTCTTGTAACATCCGCTCCAACAGTTCTGAATTGGGTGTGCCCGTACTGGCCCACCGTCCGTCATCGTCAAACGCTTTTCCAAGATGGTGATGTACCCACGCATCGAGTAATAAATTGCCCGGTCCACAATCAAAACCAGTGACTTCACCAGATGCTGGAAGAATCGTTAAATTAGCAATTCCACCAATGTTCAAAATGGCACGATTTTCAAGGGGATCATAAAACTGCTCATAATGAAAGGCAGGCACTAGAGGTGCACCTTCGCCACCAGCAGCCATATCGCGCTCACGAAAATTAGCAATGACCGTGATCCCAGTGAGCTCAGCCAATAAGGCCGCATTTAGGCTCTGATGGGTATAGCTTTTCAGATGATCGGAAGCGGGTTGATGACGCAGTGTTTGCCCATGGGCACCAATTGCGCTGACTGCGCTAGGCTGAATATTTTGAATCCGCAACAGCTCTTGGCATGCCTGTGCATACGCATTGGCAAGTGCGTTGGCTGCAAGGTGTTCGCGATGAAGTTCGTTGCTGCAAGCAAATTGCAATTCGGCAAGCTCCGACCTCAGGTGCGCATCAAACCCGACACTGTGGGACTGAATCCGGTGAGCTTTGCCAGTAGCATCAACTTCAGCCAAGACTGCATCGATACCATCGAGGCTGGTTCCCGACATGAGCCCAATGAATAGAGAGCTCGAGGCGTTTGCTTGATTAGAATTCAAGGGTGTGGCGAACTTTCTTGAGAATGCGACAATATCACGTTAACGAAATTAAACCCTTAATTTAACTGAAAAAATTAGGTATGAGCACAAAACCCTATCCAGTGACCCCGCGCGTACTTGAGGCTATGGAAGTTACCAAGCGTGGCTGTGAGGAGTTATTGGTCGAGGCGGATTGGCTACAGAAATTAGCGCGCAGCGAAGCAACTCACAAACCCTTACGAATTAAATTGGGTTTGGATCCAACTGCACCGGATATTCACTTGGGGCATACCGTTGTTTTAAACAAGCTACGTCAGTTACAAGATCTAGGTCATACTGTCATTTTCTTGATTGGCGACTTTACCAGCATGATTGGCGATCCGTCTGGGCGCAATAGCACCCGTCCGCCATTAACCCCAGAAGAGATTGCAGTCAATGCAAAAACGTATTATCAGCAAGCTAGCATCATCTTAGATCCCAGTAAAACGGAAGTACGTTACAACAGCGAGTGGTGTGACGCGTTGGGCGCGCGCGGCATGATTACCTTAGCGGCTAAATACACAGTCGCCCGGATGTTGGAACGCGATGACTTTACCAAGCGCTATCGGGGTGGTGTGCCGATTTCGGTGCACGAGTTTTTGTATCCACTCATGCAGGGTTATGACTCAGTGGCCTTACATAGTGATTTAGAGCTTGGGGGCACCGATCAAAAATTTAATCTTCTCGTCGGTCGTGAACTACAAAAAGAGTATGGCCAAGAGCCGCAATGCATCTTGACTATGCCTCTTTTGGTGGGTCTTGATGGGGTTGAGAAGATGAGTAAGTCCAAGGGCAATTACATCGGTATCAACGAGCCCGCCAATGAGATGTTTGGCAAGGTGATGAGTATTTCCGATGAGCTCATGTGGAGCTATTTCACATTATTGTCATTTAGACCGATGGCCGAAATCGATCTCATGAAGCAAGAGGTCGCTGCGGGACGAAATCCGCGGGATTGCAAGGTGTTATTGGGCCAAGAAATTGTGGCTCGTTTTCATTCGCAGGTAGCTGCAGAGAAGGCGCTGGAAGACTTTAATCATCGCGCCAAAGGCGGAATACCCGACGATATTCCTACGCTTGAGTTAACGGGGGCTCCGCTCGGTATTGCTGCTCTTTTGAAGGCTGCTAATTTGGTGCCATCGACCTCGGAGGCCAATCGCAATATTGAGCAACATGGTGTACGGATTGATGGATCAGTTGTGAGTGATAAGACCCTGAAATTGGAGCCCGGCACTTATGTGGTTCAAGTTGGTAAGCGCCGCTTTGTTAAAGTCACGCTCTTAAAATAACGTCACTCAATCGAGTAAATCGAGGTTTGCAGAGCTACTTGGCGCCTTGAGGCCAAAATGCTCATAACACTGACGAGTCGCAATGCGGCCACGCGAGGTGCGTTGTAAATATCCCTGTTGAATCAGAAAGGGTTCTAATACGTCTTCAATAGTGTCGCGTTCTTCGCCAATGGCTGCAGCCAAGTTATCAATGCCGACTGGACCTCCATTGAATTTATGCAAGATCGCCTCGAGTAGTTTGCGATCCATGACATCAAAGCCCATCGGATCAACATCTAGCATGGCTAGGGCAGCGTCAGCCATTGATTTTGTGATTACTCCGCTACCCTTCACCTCAGCATAGTCCCGAACCCGACGAAGTAAGCGGTTCGCAATCCGAGGAGTGCCGCGGGCGCGACGCGCGATCTCGCTTGCACCCTGGGGATCAATCTGGGCATTCAGTAAGGTGGCCGAACGTTCAATAATTTTAGTAAGCTCAGCGGACGAATAAAACTCAAGTCTTGCCACAATCCCAAAGCGATCGCGCAAGGGATTGGTTAGCATACCAGCACGCGTCGTTGCTCCAATTAATGTGAAGGGCTTGAGGTCCAACTTCACACTGCGGGCTGCAGGACCCTCACCAATCATAATATCGAGCGAATAATCCTCAAGAGCTGGATAAAGAATCTCTTCAACGACTGGTGAGAGCCGATGAATCTCATCAATAAAAAGGACATCGTTTTCTTCGAGGTTGGTAAGAAGTGCGGCAAGATCACCGGGGCGATCCAATACTGGACCACTAGTTTGTCGAAGATTAACCCCAAGCTCTCGGGCAATGATGTGCGCTAGGGTCGTTTTGCCTAAACCGGGTGGGCCGAACAATAAAACATGATCTAAGGCTTCTTTGCGCTTACGGGTCGCATTGATAAAAATTTCCAGTTGTGAGCGTGCTTTGCTTTGACCAACGTATTCATCGAGCTGCTTTGGTCGAAGGGCGCGCTCAAATACGGCTTCGGCTTGCCCAGCCCCGGGGTTAACAATCCGCTCATCACCATCATCAGCATCTAAGTTATCAGTATGAATTACCACGACTTAACCTTTTGAAAGAGATTTCAAGGCGATCTTAATCCCGTCGGAGACACTGGTATCGGCAGAGATTTGGCGAACTGCCAGATGCGCCTCTTTATCCGAGTATCCCAAGGAAACCAATGCTTGAATCACCTCGGAAGTGGTATCGGGCTTGCCAGATGGATTCTGGGAAATTCCTAAATCGGGGGCTAATTTACCCTTGAGCTCCAATAAAAGGCGTTCAGCCGTCTTTTTGCCAATACCAGGAACCCGAACTAAGGCACCTGGATCTTGGGTAGCAATTGCTTGAATCAACTCACTCACACTCATGCCCGATAGCACCGCTAGGGCAGTGCGTGCCCCAACCCCACTGATCTTGATGAGTGCTCGGAAGGCGTTGCGCTCGGCTCCGGTGGCAAAACCAAATAATTGTTGTTGATCCTCGCGTACATGGAAATGCGTAAGAAGGGTGATCATTTGACCCACAGGTGGTAATTGATACAGGGTGCTCATTGGCACGTCGACTTCGTAGCCGACCCCATGGCAATCAATCAGCAATTTAGGAGCTGAAATCGTAATAAGTGTGCCATGGATACGTCCAATCATGCCTCTATCTTAACGCTTTGCTTTACTCATTTGAACCTGATGATGGTGAGCCGCACAAATGGCGACCCCAAGTGCATCGGCTGCATCGGGTGATGGACTTTTTTTGAGCTTGAGTAAACGCTTTACCATTTCTTGCATTTGTGTTTTATTGGCCCGACCAGTACCGACGATCGCCTGCTTGACGCCACGCGCACTGTATTCAGAGACCGAAAGGCCGGTTGAAACAAGGGCGGCAATTACGGCACCTCGTGCTTGACCCAACATGAGGGTGGATCTTGGATTCACGTTTAAAAAAATCTCTTCAATGGCAGCGGCATCGGGCTGGTAGCGAAGAAGCACCTCTTGGACACCTTGATATAAGGTGCCAAGACGATGAGGTAAACCTAAGGCAACTTCGCCACTCTCAATCGTGCCTGAACTAATGTAGCGCAATTGCTGGCCTTCAAGTTCAATGACTCCAAAGCCAGTGGTTCGTAAGCCAGGATCGATACCCAACCAGCGCATGATTAATGTCTAAAGTGTCGTGTGCTAGTGAACACCATTGCAATGCCATGCTCATTAGCCGCTTCAATCACTTCGGGGTCGCGCATGCTACCACCCGGTTGAATTACGCTTGTTGCTCCGGCAGCCACAACTACATCTAGCCCATCCCGAAACGGGAAGAAGGCATCGCTCGCAACCGCAGAACCTTTCAGGCTCAGGCCGGCATGCTCAGCCTTAATGCTTGCAATTCGGGCAGAGTCAATCCGACTCATTTGTCCAGCGCCGATCCCTAAGGTCATGCCATTGGCACAATACACAATTGCATTCGACTTCACAAACTTGGCGACTCGCCAGGCAAACATTAAATCGGCTAATTCGGTGGGGCTCGGCTGACGTTTAGTCATGACCTGTAATTCTTGGGGAAGTACATTCTTTGAATCACTCGACTGCACTAACAAACCGCCCCCGACGCGTTTGAAGTCAAATTGATTCAGAGGATTAGCCCCTTCGTTAGGAAGCGGAATTTCGAGAAGACGTACATTTTGCTTAGAAGCAAAAATTGCCTTGGCAGACTCGGTAAAAGAGGGCGCGATGAGTACTTCAACAAATTGCTTTGCAATTGCTGTAGCGCATGCCTCATCACAGGTACGATTGAGTGCAATGATTCCGCCAAAAGCAGAAGTTGGATCGGTTTGTAATGCTTTTAGATAGGCTTTTTCTGCGGTATCCGCTATCGCTACGCCACAAGGATTGGCATGTTTAATAATGACACACGCCGCTTGATCATGACTAATGGATTTAACGCATTCCCAGGCAGCATCTGAGTCGGCAATATTGTTAAAAGACAACTCTTTACCTTGAAGCTGTTGATAATGAGCGAGACTCCCAACAGGCGGTACGAGGTCTTTATAAAACGCTGCCGATTGGTGAGGGTTCTCACCATAGCGCATTTCTTGAACGCGCTCAAATGCTAAATGCAGAGTCTGTGGATAGGGGTGGCGCTTCTGATGATCTTGCGTATCGTCTAAAGAACTTAAGTAGTTCGCAATTGCTCCATCGTATTGGGCGGTATGTGCAAACACTTTTTTGGCTAGTGCTAAGTTGGTTGCAAACGAAACTGCATTCTGATTACGACGCATCTCATCCAAAACCATTGTGTAATCCGCTGGGGAGATGAGTACGGTGACATCTTGATGATTCTTAGCGGCAGCTCGTAACATGGCTGGTCCGCCAATATCAATATTTTCAACTGCCTCCTCAAAGCTACACTGGTCCTGACTAACCGTTTGCGTAAAGGGGTAGAGATTAATCACCAATAGATCGATTGGTTCAATCCCGTACTTGGCGATGGCGGCCATATGTTCTTTGGAGTCGCGTCGAGCTAATAAGCCGCCATGAACCTTTGGGTGTAAGGTTTTGACCCGACCGTCCAACATTTCGGGGAACTCGGTAAGGCTTGCCACCTCAGTAACCGGTAAGCCTTCTTGGGCCAACAGTTTAGCGGTGCCGCCAGTTGAGATCAGTTTTACACCTAAGCCATGCAGTGCTTGAGCAAACTGAACAATACCATTTTTATCGGATACGGAGAGGAGGGCTGTACGAATCATAATTAGATTAAGCGATGCTCTAAAAGTTTTTTGCGTAAGGTATTGCGATTAATCCCTAAATACGATGCGGCTAAGGATTGGTTTTGTTTGGCATGTGCCATCACCAGTTCTAACATCGGCTTTTCAACCACACTCAAGACCATTTGATAAATATCATTGGGCGGTGTACCTTTGAGGTCATCAAGGTAGCGTTGCAGATTGATCTCAATGCACTCCGTAACGGGATGTTTATTACTTTTCATAATGGGTCAATTAGGCTGCTTCTAAAAATAAAAGATGATCCGAGTGGAGCTTCATTTCATCAAAATAATCATTGACGAGTTGCAATTGGGTTTTGCAATCCTCGGCGCTATTCATTTGGTGACGAAACGCATGCGAGTTGCGTAAGCCTTTGCAATACCAGGCAATATGCTTGCGCGCGGTTCGCAGCCCCGTGTACTCGCCATAGAATGCGTAGTGATCTAGTAGATGCTCATTGAGGATCGCTTGAATTTCATGAATCCGTGGGGCAGGTAGGAGTTCACCCGTTTTTAGATAGTGCTCAATTTCCCGAAAAATCCAGGGTCTGCCTTGTGCTGCTCGTCCAATCATGAGTGCATCCGCGCCAGTGATGCGCAAAACCTGCTTGGCTTTTTCGGGACTGTTGATATCGCCATTAGCAACCACCGGAATGCTGATATGGCTTTTCACGGCCGCAATCGTTTCATATTCGGCGTCACCATGATATAAATCCGCTCTGGTACGCCCATGAATCGTGAGCATCGAAATTCCAGCGTCCTGCGCAATTTTTGCAATTTCTAGCGCGTTCTTATGATCACGATCCCAGCCGGTTCTAATTTTGAGTGTCACGGGCACCGCATCAGGGCCAGTGCCAACAGCATGAACCACCGACTCCACAATTTGCTGTACTAAAGGTTGATCTTTTAGGAGGGCAGAACCAGCGGCGACATTACACACTTTTTTTGCCGGACAGCCCATATTGATATCAATGATTTGAGCGCCTCGATCCACATTCAAGCGAGCTGCTTGCGCCATCATCTTTGGATCTGCTCCTGCAATTTGGACTGCAATGGGTTTGAACTCGCCAACATGATTGGCGCGCCTCAAGGTTTTTTCACTATTCCACAGCATGGCATTGGAGGCGATCATTTCCGAGACCGCATAACCTGCCCCTAATTTTTTACATAATTGTCGAAAGGGGCGATCAGTGACACCAGCCATAGGCGCAACAAATAGAGCATTGGCTAGTGAGTAAGGACCGATTTGCATACCGAGGGAAATGGATCTGGATTGGAGGCACCACTGTACCACACCCGTTACTCAACTGCTTAATTTTTAGGCAATCTAGCGCCGCCCAAACATCATTTGCTTGGCGAGAGTAACTTTTACAGGAGGTAGCCAGGCGAGAGCGCTTAGTGCTAGGCCACGCGAGACCCGAATGGGGAGTAGTGGTGACGTGAACACGCGTGCTAAGAAGTCGGTAATACCAATCGTTACGCGCCGATCAATTTGGCGGCTTTTTGCATACTCAAGCAGTTGCGTTTTCACAGCATTAGGCGTTACTGCCTGTGTTTGCTTAAAGAGGTCGGCGAGTTTCTCAGCGACTAGGTAAGCATCGCGTAGGCCAAGATTAAGGCCTTGGCCAGCCACGGGATGCAAGGTCTGTGCGGCATTACCAATCCATACCTCATGATCAATGCAAATTTCTTTGCGGTAGTTCAAGCCAAGGTCATACAAACGGCGATTAGCGATCTTGGTAAATCGACCCAGGCGCCGACCAAAACTATGCTCCAGTTCATTGAGAAACTCATCATCACTGAGAGCTAGTCGGCGTTGACTCGATTCTGGGGAGGCGCACCAGACCAGATTATGCGTATTAGGTCCAAGATGCGAGGGTAGAAGCGCAAGCGGACCCTCGTCGGTAAAACGCTCCCACGCTTGATGGGCAATTGGATGCTCAACATCCACAGTGCCCACGAGGGCAGCTTGACGGTAATCGCGGCCTGACTCGACCCAATCTTGCTGCTTAAACAGCCCGCCCTCGGCATGTACGATGCATGCAGCTAGTGGTGTATTGAAGCTTTCATCCGCGTTGTGATGCCATACAAAATTAGGTGAATGCTCCCCCAGAGCTCGCAGTGCCTTTCTAAGGGTCAGGTGAATATCACGATAGCGACTAATATGACCCAAGGCATCCTGCCCCAGTTCTTCGCGCGTCATTAAAGCTCGACCAAAGCGACCGACCTGAGAGACGTGAATTCGGTGAATCGCAGGGCAATTGGATGGCCAAGCGTTGATCGTATCCAGTAATAATTTACTGCCATGCGATAGCGCGATACCACGTTGATCGCCTGACTGAATTTGCTCATCATCCTCTGGATTGCGATCAATCAAGGTTAGACTAATACGTGGATTTTTTTGTAAAAGCCAAGTTGCGCAGGCAAGACCGACAGGACCCCCGCCTTGAATGACAACTGCATGAGATGGGTTCATACGCTCATCCATTAAGAGCGGATGATGGATTCAATTTCAACTGGATCAACTGGGACCCCACGGGAAATGAGTTCGCAACCATTGGCGGTCACTAGAGCATCATCTTCAATCCGAATTCCAATATTCCAATAGGCCTGCGGAATATCCTCAGCTGGGCGTATATAAAGACCGGGTTCGATGGTAAGCACCATACTCTCTTGAAGAATGCGCCAAGGTCTTTCAGTATCAGGTTGAGTAACAGTGGTAAGTTCTCGATAGGATCCCACATCATGGACATCCATACCTAACCAATGGCTAGTACGGTGCATATAAAAGCGCTTATAGGCTCCTGTCTCAATGGCATTATCAAGAGAGCCTACTTCGCTAATCCGAATCAACTTTTCATCGATCAAGCCTTGAGTCAGAACTTTTAGCGCAGCTTGGTGGGGATCGATAAACGAATAGCCTGGACGAGTTGCATCAACCGCTGCTTGTTGGGCAGCGAGTGTAATGTCATAGAGCGCGCGCTGGGCACTACTAAATCGTCCATTAATTGGAAAGGTTCGGGTGATATCGGAGGCATAGCCATGAAGCTCGCACCCAGCATCAATTAAACACAGATCACCGTCTATGAGTTCAGCCGATCCTGCACGGTGATGCAACACACAGGCATTCGCACCAGCAGCTACGATGCTGTTATAAGCAACACTCTCGGCCCCGTGATAACGAAACTCATAGAGCAACTCCGCTTCTAATTGATATTCACGTTTTCCGGGCTTACAAGAGCGCATGGCGCGAATGTGAGCTTGCGCAGAAATCGCTGCGGCTTGTCGCATGATGGCGATTTCCTCGGGCCCCTTAAACAAACGCATTTCATGCAAAATAGTTTCAATGTCATGAAATACCTCCGGTGCATTGATCCCCATGCGGGCGCGCTGACGTACCGCATTCATCCATTGCCGCATCGATGCATCATCTTGTGAGGCTGCGGCCAGTTTGATGTATACCGCATCTTGATCCGCTAAGAAATCCGGCAGTTTTTGGTCTAGTTCAGAGTTTGGGTATGCAGCATCTATGAGTAAATGGGAGGGCGCTTCTTGGGGGCCTAAGCGGTATCCATCCCAAATCTCGCGTTCGAGATCTTTGGGGCGACAGAAGAGATGGGTCTCATAGCTGGATTTTGCAACCACCATCACTAAAGTAGCCGCAGGCTCTTCAAAACCGGTGAGATAAAAGAAGTCGCTGTCATGCCGATAAGGAAAGTCGCTATCTCGATTGCGTGCCTTTTCGGGGGACGTTCCTAGAATGACTACCCCACCACCTGTTTTGGCTTGAATGATGGATGCCAAGCGATCACGACGCTGTTGGCAGGCATGCATGAGCGGATTGTGCGAGTTGGGACGATTCATCTTGATGGATTTAGGATCGATTTAGTTCAGCTAAGCGTTCAGGACTACCTACATCCTGCCACGAACCTAAATATTTTTCACCGGAGATTTGATGATTGAGCATTGCCCTGCGTAAGATTGGGGCTAATTTAGCACTTTCTCCCCGATTTAAGCCATCAAATAAGCTCCGGTGGTAGATGCCAATCCCTGAAAAAGTCAGTTTTGGACAGTTGGCATTCAAATACTCCTCGCCGCGTACGATCGTTCCGTCAAGATAAAAGTCGCCCGTCGGATGATGGGGTGGATTAGGAACCAAAATAAGATGAGCCAATAACTGATCTTGATTACGGAGTTGATTGACACGTTGAACCAATTCATGAATGGGAAAATTGGGGCTAAAAACATCCCCATTCATCACTAGAAAGAAGTCGGCCGGGTTGAGAATGGGTAGCGCTTGGCAGATTCCCCCGGCTGTCTCCAGGGCAGTTACCTCCGGAGAATACTGAATAGACAATCCATACTGATGACCATTACCTAATGCCGCCTCGATCTGTTTACCAAGCCAGGCATGGTTGATCACCACATGTTGAATGCCAGCTCGCTGCAGTGATTCTAGATGCCAGCTGAGCAATGATTTGCCACGAACTTTTAATAAGGGTTTCGGAGTATGGTCGCTTAATGGGCGCATACGTTCCCCACGACCAGCGGCCAATAAAAGACAAGGTAGATTCTGTACAGTCATCGATAGTGAACAGTTTAAGACGACTGCTTTGCAACCTGATCCAAAATCCGCAAAAGAGGCTTAAAGCAGCTGTAACGACTCGCAACTGCACGCGTGTATTTGAGAACTAAGGGAATGTCGTTTAAGTAATTGGCTTTGCCATCACGGTGATACAAGCGCGCAAAGATGCCTAGGACTTTCAGATGACGTTGCAGCCCCATCCATTCAAAATCCTGATAGAAATCAGCAAAATCAGGCCGAACTTTCAAGCCGGCTGCGCGGGCCATATCCCAATACTCGATTAAGAAATCAAGCACTTCTTCCTCGGTCCACTCAATGTAAGCATCGCGCAATAAAGAGACAATGTCATATGTAATCGGTCCGTATAAAGCATCCTGAAAATCCAAAATCCCAGGATTATTAGAAGAGCAATTCATTAAATTGCGAGAATGAAAATCTCGGTGGACAAATACTTGCGATTGGGCGAGATTATTTTCTTTGATCAACCGAAAAATGGTATGAAGTTCATTTCTCTCACCATCACTTAGGGTGTATTGATGATGGCGTTTTAAATACCACTCATCAAATAGATCGAGTTCGCGCTGCAGGGTTGCATCATCGTAGGGGGGTAATACGCCCTCACGACTAGCATGCTGCATTTGAACTAAGGCTTGGCTGGCATCTCGGTAAAGCGCTTTTGCATTATTGGGAGATAAGACGCTCAGATAGGTTTTATTTCCCAGATCACTGAGCAGTAGAAATCCCTTTTCCTGGTTTTCTTCGAGGATCAGGGGCACATGAAGCCCCGCATCCTTTAAAAGATTGGCAACCTGAATAAAGGGCAAAACGGCCTCTTTATCGGGCGGAGCATCCATCACAATCAGACTAGGATATTGTGGGTGAGAGCTATTTATTCGGAAATAGCGCCGAAAGCTGGCATCTGCGGAAGCCGGGGCCAAGCTGGTGGGCTCTAGCCCCCAACGGCCCACTAGGCCATCAAGCCATTGATTCAGTTGAATTAAGCGATTGTCAGGCATGATCGATTCGTATAATAAGGGCTGTCTGGATCCATGAGTCATTATCGCCTTCGCGCCGGCATCAGCGCCTATCTTGCATCTTTAAAGACCCCGCTCGTGATCCTGGGCCGGGGGTTATTGCTTAGCCCTCTAATGCTAGCCATGCCACTGATGGCCCAAAACTTAGGCTCAGTTGTTAATACGATTTCACCATTATTACCATCGTCACAACAAAACCAGACTCAGCAGGAGTTACAAAAGCAAGCGCCGGTTCCGATTGGCGAGCCACCTCGACCATTACCAGTTGGATCGCTCCCGACCACCACCTTAGTTCCTAGTCGTGCCGAAGTTACGGTCTTAAAGTTAGATGATCAATTACGGGTTGGTAAACCGATTCCAGATAGTGAGGCCTTGACCTTCACCTTTAGCGATGAAATTGATGGGGTGGTTGATCGTCAAATGAATTTGAAGGGGCGCGCTCAAATTCGTCGGAACAACACCATCATCAAGGCCGATGAAATTAATTATGACCCTGATACTGATATTGCAAATTTAATTGGCAACGTTGAGCTTATTAAAGGAAATACTCAGTTCTCAGGACCCCGCGCACGCTTTAAGGTTGATGCACGCGAAGGCGAGATGGATAAACCGAACTATGAGCTTCGGGATGTGCGCGGGCGTGGTCAAGCGAATAGGCTAACGATTGAGTCAGCCGATGTATTTATCTTTGATAAAGCCACCTATACCACTTGCAGTCCAGATAATTTAGATTGGTATTTCACGGCTAGTCAGATTGAGGTTGATCAAGAACAGAAACAAATGACTGGGCGCAATGGTGTGATGCGTTTCTTTGATGTGCCGATTGCCTACGCACCTTACTTTAGTTTGCCTACGTCCAATCAACGTCGCTCCGGATTATTGGCTCCCGTGATTGGTTATAACTCGAATAAATGGTTTAGATATTGCACAGCCGTACTATGTCAATATTGCACCGAATCGCGATCTCACCGTTACACCTCGGTTCATGAACCACCGCGGCACATTGCTAGGCGGTGATCTTCGTTACATTGATCCCAAGTATTCAGGAACGCTTAGCGGTCAGTTCATGAACTACGACAAAATTTTAGGGCGCGATCGCTGGAAGTACGACTGGCAACAGCGACAAATGTTGGGCCGAGCGTGGAATGGTTACGCGAATGTAAGTAAGGTGTCGGATAACTTATATCCGATCGATTTTTCATATGGCATTGGCGGCGCAGTCACGAATCAGTTTCGGCAAGAAGTGGGAACCAATTATGGCGGTATCAAAAACTGGAATTTCACAGCGCGGGCACTGACCTTTCAGACCCTGCAGCCAGACCCAACAGCACCTGTTACTTCTCCATACAACATCTTGCCCCAAGTCACCGCCAATTATCGTAATCAGCGCGCCTTGGGCGCCCCGGGATCGTTCTCAGGTGGATTTAATCGAACCCCTGACATTACATTCAATGCGGACTTTACGCGCTTTTCATATAACACCAATAATCTGTATGCACCAGCCTCTGGCATGCCACAGGGGGGGTCATTTAGTCAGGCTGATCGAACGGTGATTCGGGGTAGTATCGCCTTGCCACAAATTACCCCAGGATATTTCTTGAGACCCAAGTTAAGTTTTCAGGCCAATCAATATTCTGGGGTGCTCACTAATAGTCCATCGACCTCGATTAATCAATCCTTAAATCAACCTATTCAAGGATTTGCCTTGCCAACTTTTAGTTTGGATTCTGGTTTGGCGTTTGAGCGTGATGCAAGAGAGATGAAGGGTTTCTTTGGGCGCGACATGATTGTGACCATGGAGCCACGTGCATTTTATGTATATACGCCATTCCAAAGTCAGGCACAGACCCCGCTCTTTGATACTGCTGATGCTGGCTTCGGTATTACTCAAATATTTAGTGAGAACACCTTCGTGGGTAATGATCGCGTGGCTGATAACAATAAATTAACGATGGGCTTGACTAGTCGTGTTTTAGAAACAAATACCGGTGCCGAGCGAGCTACGGTAACGTTGGCCCAACGCCAAGACTTCACAGGTCAACGGGTGGGTTTGAACGGTACGATCCAAAACCCAACACGTTATTCCGATACCTTGGGCGCTAGTACGATCCGTTTGCTGGGAAACTTTAACGTTGATTTGTTTGGACAGTACAACACGCAACTTAACCGCTTTGTACAAAGTAGCGTGGGTGCTGGGTGGCGACCGACTCCAGGCCGTAGTCTTAATTTTGCCTACCGTAATGTTTGGAATCCACCAACCGATGGCACGAACTCTGGTGTGACTCAGACCGATCAATACAATGCGTTTGGCGAGTGGCCAATATTTAAAAAATATCGCGTATTAGGCCGTTGGGGATACGATGCCTTAACAGCGAAGACCTTAAATACCTTAGTGGGATTGCAGTATGACGCAGATTGTTGGACCGCTCGGTTTGCATACTCGCAAGCCCGTAATACCTCCCAGATCACCACTACCCAAGTCCTTTTTCAATTAGAATTTAGAGGTTTTGCTAGTGTTGGAAATAATCCAGTCGATGAGATGCGTCTGAACGTTCCTGGGTACCAACCAGTAGCCAAGCCTTTGCCACCTTCACCCTACGAAAATTATCAATAATGATTTTGTGTCGTGATTCATTCCTAAAGTTCAGCATGCTTCGTTATTTGATGGTATGTGGATTCTTGGGCGTGTTGTTTAGTCAGCCATTAGGTGCACAAAATAATCCGTCTCCTAATGAGCCTAAGATCGTAAACATTGATGGCGTAGTGGCGGTTGTTAACACTGGGGTTGTAACGCGCAAGGAAATTGATGATCGGATTGCCTCGATCCAAAAGCAAGCACCAGCTGGCGGAAAAAAACTGCCAGAGGGTAGCGAGCTGCGTAAGCAAGTGCTCGAAAACTTGATCTTAGAGAAGATTCAAATGCAGGAAGCTGAGCAAACTGGTTTAGCCGTTAACGATAAAGAGCTCAATAAGATTATTGAAGACATTGCAACTCGGAATAAGTTGACCTTCAATGAATTTCGGGAGACAGTTACCAAATCAGGCATGAGTTTTCAGCGCTATCGGGAGTTGTTGCGTGAAGATGTTCTAAAAGCGCGTTTACGAGAACGAGAGGTTGACTCACAAATTAAGATCTCCGATGCTGAAATCGATAACTTTATTGTTGAGCAGATGCAGCGTCGCGGAGCAGAGCCTGCTGCAGCAGGCTCAGGCCCCGAAGAGATTGCAGTTGCTCAAATTTTTATTCCGGTAGAAGACGGAGCTGGCCCTAGCGCTCAAGCTGATGCCAGAAAGCGTGCTGAAGCATTATTAAAAGAAGCACGCGGGGACGCTGATTTTATGCAACTGGCCGCTCAAGCCAATAAAGAGAACTCTCGAATTAAGTTTCAGGATCTTGGCTATCGGACCCAAGATCGTTTACCTCAAATCTTTGTTGAGGCTGTAAGAAATCTTGGCCCTGGCCAAGTGGCACCATCAGTAGTACGAAGCCCAGCCGGCTTTCATGTACTAAAAGTCATGGATCGACGTTCCAGCGGTACGGGGGCCCGCGCAGCGACTAGTAATGCTAATCCGGCGGATCTCACCCCACAAAATATGATTGTTACGCAAACACTAGCGCGACATATCTTGATTCGTCATCGTCAAGGATTGCAAGACGCCGATGTTGAGCGACGCCTACAAGGTTATCGTGATCAGATTCGTGCTAAGACCGCTGATTTTGAGTCTTTGGCAAAGAAATTCTCGGAAGATGGCTCAGCCCAGAATGGCGGCATATTGGGTTGGATGGGTCCTGGCGAATTGGTGCCCCCATTCGAGATTGCCATGAACCGCTTACAAATCGGCGAAGTGAGCGATCCTGTTAAGACGGAATTTGGTTGGCATTTAATTCAAGTGCTCGAGCGGCGCGATGCACAATTAACGGTTGAGAAGCAACGTGAGTTTGCTCGAGCTGCCATTCGAGAGCGTAAGTTCGAGCAAGCCTACCAAGACTGGTTGCGTCAATTGCGCGATACGGCGACTGTCAAGATTTTGAATCTGGATGAGCAAGTCCGTTAAGCTCGCACTGAGTACTGGGGAGCCTGCTGGCATTGGCCCTGAAGTTTCATTAGCAGCTGCCAAAGCCTTCGTAGCAGATCATGCGGATGTAGAGATCAGCTTATTTGGCGATCGGCAGTTATTTGCAAATGAGATATTACCGCCTCAAATCCAAGTTGCACATATCCCCCTAAATTACCCACCACAATCTGGTGTTCTTAATTTAGCCAATGCGCAGTACGTGCTTTCCTTGATAAAAGCGGCTAGTGATTCATGTCGAGTTGGTCAACATCACGCACTCATCACTGCACCCGTTCAAAAAAGTATTTTGGATACACCGCAGCATCCATTCACAGGACACACTGAGTTTTTGGCTGATCTTGATCAGCAGCGCCAGGTCGTCATGATGTTGTGCGGTGAAATCCCCCAGGCACTCAGTGGCAAAGGGCAAGCAATCCCCTTACGAGTTGCTCTTGCCACCACCCATTTGCCTATTGGTGAGGTTGCCGGTGCAATTCAGTTTGAGACTTTATTAAGTACCTTGAGAATCATGCAAAAAGATTTGCAGGCACGCTTTGGGATTACAAAGCCCCGCATTGCGGTGACCGGCTTAAATCCCCATGCTGGAGAGGACGGCCATCTTGGTCGCGAGGAGCTTGAAGTGATTATTCCTGTGATTGAGACTGCTAAACACGAGGGGATTTTGGCTTCTGGACCGTATCCAGCCGATACCTTATTTCATGCGGATCGCTTGCATTCATTTGATGCAGTCTTGGCCATGTACCATGATCAAGGCTTAGCCCCCTTTAAGTTTGCAAGTTTTGCTAAGGGAGTGAATGTGACCTTGGGTCTCTCATACATCAGGACTTCGGTTGATCATGGCACAGCCCTCGATATTGCTGGACATGGTAGGGCGGATTGGCGGAGTATGTTTGCTGCTTTACAACTCGCACGAGAGTTGGCTCTTACAAAATTGAATCACGATGCATCGAGCACGTAAGCGCTTTGGACAGAACTTCCTGATCGATCAGGGAGTAATTGCTGCGATTGTGAATGCTTTAAATCCGACACCTTGCATGCACGTTCTTGAAATTGGCCCGGGGCTTGGTGCGCTTACCCGACCTTTACTCGAGCGACTTGAAAAACTTGAGGTACTTGAAATCGATCGTGACATTGTTCAGACATGGCAAGAAGCAAAACAGCGAGAGCGGTTAGATGGCCTGATCATTCACGAAGGAGATGCTCTTCAATTCGACTTTGCTAGCTGGGCTAAGCAAGCCAAGCTTTCGAAAGAGCGTTGCTCCTTGATTGGCAACCTGCCTTATAACATTTCATCGCCGTTGCTATTCCATCTGATTGCAGCAGCTCCATGGGTCGATGAACAAATCTTTATGTTGCAGGCTGAAGTGGTGGAACGTATTGCTGCATCAGCGGGCGATTCAGAGTACAGCCGCTTATCGGTCATGTTGCAAGCAAGGTACCACGTGGATTATTTATTAGATGTGCCGCCGACTGCGTTCGAGCCGCAACCCAAAGTAGATTCTGCAGTGATTCGGATGATTCCGCGTGCTGATTTTGCTTTAACACCAGCACAATGGGATGCGCTCAGCCAGGTTGTGGCCTTGGCCTTTGCTCAGCGTCGCAAAATGTTACGCAGTAATTTACAGAGTATTGCTGAGCAACTAAATCTGACCGATACGGATCTAAAAGCACGCGCCCAAGATATTTCAGTGGAACGTTATATTCAGTGGGCGTTGATGCTATCAGGGAAGTGATTATTTGGCTTGATAGGCTGTTGGGTCAATTCGTCGCATTTCAGCCTCGATCCAGGTTTCTACGGCCTCATGTAATTGATCCCCAGATTTGCCCTGGGAGGGTATTGACGGTCCAATGGAGACTGTAATGCGCCCAGGGTATTTCAAAAAGCTATTTCGTGGCCAGTAGCGCCCGGCATTGTGGGCGACTGGTAATACGGTTGCTCCCGTGAGTCCGGCTAAGCGGGCCCCACCCTTACGATAAGGCTTATGGGATCCAACGGGTGTTCGGGTGCCCTCAGGGAACAAAATCATCCACTTACCCGCCTTTAAACGCTCCTTGCCTTGATTGGCAACTGATATTGCAGAGCCACCTGTGTCCGAACGGTTGATATGAATCATGTTCAGCAATCCAATCACCCAACCAAAAAATGGAATCCATAACAGTTCACGTTTAAATACATAGCAAAGCTCTTTAGGAAAAATCTGTAAGAACGCGATCGTTTCCCAAGCCGATTGATGCTTGCTAAGAATGACCACAGGCTGATCAATCACTGCCTGTATATTATCCCTTCCTAGAACCTCAAACCGAACGCCGCAAAAGAATTCCAGGAAAAAGATAATGCTTCGACCCCAGAACTGAATGATGCGATAGCGAGCATGCTCATTTAGAAATGGAAATGTAATTAAGCAGAAAACTGCATACAGCGGCGTGTACGTTACAAGACTAATAAAAAAAAGAAGTGAACGAAGCCAAATCATGACTGCGCCAAAATTGATTGTGCAAAACCCATCAAATCCTCATGGATCTGAGCATTGTTAGGTAACTCAGCCCTATTAACATCGCGACCTTTCCCTGTTAGGACCAAGTGCGGACTGGCGCCCAGAGCCGTTCCTGCCAAAAGATCACGTAATGAATCGCCCACGAGAGGAACATTGCTTAATGGCAATGCTGGATTTGCAGGACTTTTTAAATAACGGTTTGCAATTTGTTGCATTAAGCCCGGTTTAGGCTTGCGGCAGTCACAGTGATCGGCATCAGTATGGGGGCAAAAGAAAATACTATCAATCCTGCCACTCAGTGGTTTGAGCAAATCCATCATTTTCTGGTGCATCGCATGCAATTCATTTAGGCTGTAATAGCCACGTGCGATACCCGATTGGTTGGTGGCAATAGTCAGGGTGTAGCCTGCCTGAGAAAGTAATGCAATCGCTTCTAAGCTATTGGGAATCGGGATCCACTCATCGCATGATTTCACATAATCGTCACGATCTTGGTTAATCACCCCATCACGATCCAAAATAATTAGCTTATCGACTTTAACGGTCATGCAAGTTTGCCAATATCAGCAACTAAATTCATTTGTTGGTGGAGGCGCTGTAGTAGAGCAAGGCGATTATTTCGAAGCTCAATATTCTCATCCATCACCATCACATCTGCAAAAAATTGATCCACTGGCTCGCTGAGCGAGACTAGATCTTGCAATAGATCAATCAACTGTTGGGCTTGGAGTTTCTGATCGAGTAGCGGTTGTAATTGAGTAAGGGTGGTATATAAATTCTTTTCAGCTGCAATGGTGAGCAAACTTGAGTTGATCTCCACATTCACTTTACCATCAACCTTCTTCAGGATGTTGCTAATTCGTTTATTGGCCCCTGCGAGCGCAGCTGCTTGCGGTAATTGATTAAAACTTCGAATGGCCAATAAACGTGCAATTAGGTCATTGATTTTTTGCGGATGGGTACTTAGTACCGCATCAATCTCTAAGGGGCTAAATGTAGCTCCATCAACGACTTGATCTTTTAAATATGCTTTTAATCGATCCAGAATAAATTGATAGATAAGCTCTTCATCAATCTCGATCTTCAAAGCTAGATTCAAAAACTGCTGCTTCGCAAGACCAATGAGTTGCTTGAGATTGAGTGGTAGATTCTTTTCTATTAGCAGCCGGCAAATGCCCAAGGCATGGCGTCGCAGTGCATAGGGGTCCTTATCGCCTGTGGGCGCAAGACCGACGCCCCAAATCCCAACAATAGTTTCTAATTTATCGGCAATCGCCAATACGGTTCCCACTAAGGTTTGTGGCAGAAAATCCCCAGCAAACCGAGGAAGATAGTGCTCGTAACACGCGGCAGCGACATCGGGTGCTTCACGATTAGCTAAGGCGTAGTAACGCCCCATGACCCCTTGGAGTTCTGGGAACTCGCCAACCATATCCGTTAACAGATCGGCTTTGGCAAGTTGTGCAGACCGGTCAACCTCTTGTAGATTAAGCTGTAATCCAGTTTGATTCAGGCTGTTAGCAATTTCATTGGCTATAGCTCGGACCCGCTCAGAACGCTGTAACTGATTTCCTAATTGATTGTGATAAATCACCTTGGCTAAATCAGGAACGCGTGATTCTAGAGTGCGCTTTTGATCTTGCAGATAAAAGAAGCGAGCATCAGCCAAACGGGGGCGAATAACACGCTCATTCCCAGAAATAATTGACCTTGGTTGATCCGTTTGTATATTCGAGACGATGAGAAAGCGATTGCTTAGCGTGCCATCTTGATTGATCAAGGCAAAGTATTTTTGATTGGTTTGCATCGTCAGAATCAAGCATTCCTGAGGAACTTTCAAAAACTCAGGATCAAATTCGCAGGTATAGATCGCCGGATACTCTACCAAGGCAGTAACCTCATCCAAAAGAGCGTCTGGCATTAAAACCCGCAGGCCGTTGGCAGCCTTTTGTAACTCAGATTCAATGTAAGCGCGGCGCTTGGCAAATGAAGGGATTACTTTTGCAGCCTCAAGTCGGGCCTCGTACTCCTGCGCATCGCCAATGGTAATAATCCCGGAGGATAAAAAACGATGACCTTCAGTTTGCTTGCTTGCATCAATTCCCAAGGCATGAATCGCAAGCGTCTTCGATCCGTGTAATGCAATGATGCGGTGCACAGGCCTTGCAAATTGAACTTCCTCAATTGCACCTGATTGCGTTTGAATCTGGTAATGCATCATCTTTGCAATCGGCAAATGATGAATTGCATCCACTAGGGCCTGTTGTAATGTCGATTCAAGACGCGCACCTATGGCAATCATATTTAAATAAAGTGCTTCATTTTTACCTTCACCACTGCGTTCCAGTTGATTCAGTGGAGTATCAGAGTGACCTAAGCTTGCCAACTTTTTAGTAAGCGCTTGACTGGGTTTGCCTTGTGCATCAAAGGCAATTGAGAGTGGCAACAGTTTCTCTCGCACCGGATAATCTGGCGCTTGATCCAATACATCGCTAATGAGAACTGCTAACCGTCGAGGGCTGGCAAAAGACTCACAGGTGCTACTGGCGCTTAGTAACTGAGCTTTCTTTAAACTTTCGTAAATCGATTGTGAAAGGGATTCGCCTAAACGTTTGAGTGATTTTGGGGGAAGCTCTTCGGTAAATAGTTCGAGCAGTAAGGGGAGATGGTTCATATAGAAATTAATGCCTTAATGCGCTTTGGTTTGCAACATGGGAAAGCCTAATTGTTCGCGTGATTCGTAATACGCTTGCGCGACCAATCGTGATAGATTGCGAATACGACCAATATAAGCAGCACGCTCTGTGACTGAAATAGCCCCACGCGCATCCAGAAGGTTAAATGTATGGGCTGCTTTTAAAACCATCTCATACGCAGGTAGTGCAAGCGCTTGCTCCATTAGGCGCTTTGCTTCGCTCTCGTACTGATTAAAGTTTGCGAACAGGAACTCTGTGTTGGAGTGCTCAAAGTTATAGCGCGATTGCTCTACTTCGTTTTGGTGATATACATCACCATAGGTCACACCGTCTGTCCAGACAAGATCAAAGACGTTTGAGCAGTTTTGCAAGTACATCGCTAAACGTTCAATTCCGTAGGTAATCTCACCTAACACGGGTTTGCAATCTAAGCCACCCACTTGTTGAAAATACGTAAATTGAGTCACTTCCATCCCATTAAGCCAAACCTCCCAACCAAGGCCCCATGCCCCTAAGGTCGGGTTCTCCCAGTCATCTTCCACGAAACGAATATCGTTTTGCTTCAGATCAAGCCCCAAAGCCTTTAAGGAACCTAGATACAAATCCAAGATGTTCGCAGGTGCTGGTTTTAAAACAACTTGGTATTGATAGTAGTGTTGTAAGCGATTTGGGTTTTCACCATAACGACCATCCTTGGGACGGCGTGAAGGTTGAACATAGGCTGCCTTCCAGGGTTCGGGACCAATGGCTCGCAAAAAAGTGGCTGTATGCGAGGTACCGGCTCCAACTTCGAGATCGATAGGCTGCAACAGCGCACAACCCTGTTGGTCCCAATAATCTTGAAGTTTGAGAATAATTTGTTGAAACGTTAGCATGCTACACAATGATTTTTTAGATAAGACCTTGATTTTACTCGGCAAACCAAGGACTTGTTAAAAAATCAGTTCGGTCGTGTTCTTCGCCAATAGCCAATCCCCAAGGTAAAAAGTACCCAGATCAAAATTGGCCAATTACCCCAGATCACATAAGGCGTTCGTCCCTCAAAGGCTTGTACACGCAGCTCAAGCTCGCCCTGCACAAATTGGGGAAGGCTTGCTATGACTCGTCCACGCTCATCAATCACTGCAGTGATTCCGGTATTAGTGGCGCGTAAACTGGGCAGGCCAGTTTCAAGAGAGCGCAATTGGGAGAGGCGCAATTGCTGCATGGGGGCTTGCGATTGGCCAAACCAAGCCAAGTTGGTCACATTCACTAAAAGATTAACTGGATCTTGGCTATTACGAATTCGGGTGGCGATTTCGTTACCAAAAATATCCTCGTAGCAAATTGAGATGGCTGCATAAAGGGGGCGATCTGTATTGGAGCGGGGACGAATTGAAAATGGGGCTTGATCAATCGATCCTCTGGCAAAGTTACTCATCGGCACTTTAAAAGCATCCACAAACCACTGAAAACCTGGAGGAATAAATTCGCCAAAAGGAACTAAGTGATGTTTATCGTAGCGGTAGATCGACTGCTCTTTAGAAAACCCGCTGACTCGATTGGAATACTGAACCGCAGTATCGCCTTTAGTAATTTTGCCAATTAAGCCAAGTAACACATGACTATCTGTCTCATTCACAAACGTTTGAATGCGTTCAATCGACTGATCAGGAATATCTGTCTCGGGCCATGGGAATGCAGTCTCAGGGACAATGATTAAGTCAGCCGGGGCTTTAACAATTGCATCACGATAGAAATGAATCTGTTTAAGAATTTCGGCGGGATTAAATTTGAGGCTTTGTTCAAAATTTCCCTGGATCAGTCGCACTGAGATGGGTGAGTCTTTGGGGCTGGTGAAGGACCACATTCCCAAGATCTGGATAATTACAACCACTCCCACGATGCCAACGATATTTCGTAGTCGGGGTCGACTCAATTGCAAGGCGGTCCAGATAAATAAAAAGGTACAGGCTAGGCCGCCGAAGTAGGGTGCAATATTGGCAAATGGACCATTTACTTGCGACTCGGCAAATCCCATCCAGGGAAAGCCAGTAAAGATCTGACCCCGCAAATATTCGGTTAGCACCCATGCGGCAGGTATCGCAAGAGATCGCCACGCAGAATAAGTAACTTGCTTTGCAATCAGATTAGCTAATCCAAAATAGATCGCCATGAGACTGGCTAGAGCGAAAACAGCAAGGCTTGATAACCAGACTGTCATTCCACCAACATCGTGTAGGCTAATAAAAATCCACCAAAGAGCGATTACAAAATAGCCCAGGCCAAGTAAGTATCCATCCCGAAATGCCTGACTGGATTTTGCCTCGCCGTTCCCGCCCAGTATGTATAGAACATAAGCAAATATGGCAATTTGAATGAAGCCACTAAAGGGAAGCTCACTCGCGACTGCTAAGAGAACCCCTAAAAAAACAAGTAAGGCGCCATAAACAACGGGATTGGCCTGAAGACGACTACTTTGCAATTAAGAATCGGTGGTAGAAACGTTGGGGGTTGCAATGCGGCGCATCAGAAGAATATGGACCTGACGGGGATCGGCACGTTGGACCTCGAATTCATAACCATCAATACGAACCCGCTCGCCAAATTTTGGTACTCGACCTAAATGTTGAATGACTAGCCCGGCAACGGTTTCTACATCTTCTGCCGAGAAGTCAGTTTTTAACTCATCATTGAGCTGTTCTAATTCGGTCATGCCCTTGATACGATAGTCGCCATTTTTTAAGACGGTGATATTGTCGGCCTCCTCATCGATGTCATGCTCATCTTCAATATCACCAACAATTTGCTCAATCACATCCTCAATCGTAATCATGCCAGCCACACCACTGTATTCATCGACCACAATAGCTAAATGATTACGGTTATTGCGAAAGTCCTTGAGCAGTACACTCAAACGCTTTGATTCAGGAATAAATACAGCTGGCCGAAGCCAGTCGCGAACCTGAAAATCCTTTTCAGTGAAATGGCGCAAGAGATCTTTGGCTAATAGAATCCCAATGACTTGATCTCGATTGCCTTCATACACTGGGAAGCGCGAGTGACCAGTTTTAACCACATCCGCAATGATTTGAGATAAGGGCGCATTGATATCAATCCAGTCAATCTGGGCGCGAGGAAGCAAAATATCGCGAGCGGATAATTCGCCAACCTGAAAAACACCCTCGATCATTGAAAGGGCATCGGCATCCATAAGCCCTTCGGCTTGGGCTTCACGAAGAGTCTCAATCAACTCTTTGCGCTGCGCTTTGGGATCAGAAGACTGGTCAGAAAAAAACGCGCTTAGGCGATCAATCAGGCTATTTGACATAAATTAATAGACAGCATAAAACATTTTGATGACTCTCCATCAAACGAATCATTTTTAGTAAGGATTTGCAAAGCCAAGCGATTGCAATATCTTGATCTCTAAGGCTTCCATTTGTTTGGCATCTTTTGGCTTTAAATGGTCATAGCCTTTGGCGTGTAAGCAGCCATGAATCAAAAGATGGGCGAGGTGGGCCACGAGCGGCTTCTGCTGTTCTTTAGCTTCTTTGCGCAGGATTGGAAGACATAAAACAATGTCTGCTTCGATCGATTTTCCCTGTGTTGGATAGGAAAAAGTGAGAACATTGGTCGGCTTATCAAAGCCGCGAAAAAATAGATTGAGATCATGAGCCTCGGCTTGATTTACAAACCGAAGCGTGATCATTGCCTTGTATTGAAAACAGGCCCCAGCCCATTTACGAATTTGCGCCAAACTCGTAATCCTCAAAACCTGATTTTGCAGGGCTTGCGTAGCAAACTGGAGATCAAGGTTTAAGGTTTGGCTCATTAATCAATCTAAACCAAAGAATGAATAATTTCACCGCGTAGAGTGTGCTTTAGAACTTCGGTGACCTTAACCTCTAACATCTGTCCAATCCATTGATCGACTGCGCTTTGATCAGCATCTCCTTCAGGGATCACGATATTGACGACACGATTGTTCTCAGTACGCCCTAGTAAATGTGCCTTATCTCTCGTTAAGCCCTCAATCAGGACGCGCTCATCATTACCTAACATTGCTTGGCTGACCGTAAGTGCTTGAGAATCAACTTGCGCAATCAAACGTTGCAAGCGCTTTAATTTGACTTCATAGGGCGTATCGTCTTCTAGATTGGCTGCAGGAGTGCCGGGCCGAGGACTAAAGATAAATGAATAGCTATTATCAAATTGCAGTTCGGTCACCATATCCATTAGCTTCTCAAAGTCAGCTTCGGTTTCCCCAGGAAAGCCTACGATGAAGTCACTTGAAAGCGAGAGATTGGGACGAACAGAGCGCATTTTGCGAATAATGCTTTTGAACTCTAAGCTCGTATAGCCTCGTTTCATTGCCGACAAAATTTTATCAGAGGCATGCTGTACGGGAAGGTGTAAATGACTTACTAATTGCGGGACTCGGTTATAGACATCAATTAGGCGTTGGGTAAATTCTTTTGGGTGACTCGTGGTAAATCGAATCCGCTCCAGCCCCGGTATCTCTGACATGTATTCGAGGAGCAGGGCAAAATCAGCAATCTCTGATGTATGGCCCATGAGCCCGCGATAGGCATTGACGTTTTGACCTAATAGAGTGATTTCCTTCACACCCTGTTCGGTTAGGCCCACAATTTCAGTGAGTACATCCTCAAAGGGGCGAGATACCTCTTCACCGCGTGTGTACGGTACTACGCAGTAGCTGCAGTACTTTGAACAGCCCTCCATGATGGAGACAAAGGCGGAACCTTTGGTCTGACGTGAGCGCGGGAGATGATCAAACTTCTCAATTTCTGGAAATGAGATATCCACTTGCGATTGACCAGTGGCGAGTCGCTCATCAATTAGTTTTGGTAAACGATGCAGGGTTTGTGGGCCAAAGACAAAATCCACATGCGGGGCACGATTAATAATTTGCTTACCTTCTTGGCTGGCAACACATCCGCCTACGCCAATTAAAAGGTTAGGCTTTAACTGCTTTAGCTCCCGCAAACGTCCTAAATCAGAAAACACTTTTTCTTGGGCTTTTTCACGGATGGAACAGGTATTTAGCAAGATGACATCAGCATCTTCAATTTGATCCGTTTGGTCCATGCCTTGGGCTGAATGAAGTACGTCGGCCATTTTGTCCGAATCATACTCATTCATTTGGCAGCCAAATGTTTTGATATAAAGCTTTTTCATACGCCGATCTCAGGTTTATAGCGGGGGGCAAGACCCCTATTGTAGGCGATTATCGATACGATTTAGGCTCTTGAAATTGCTTAAGCTGCCCCAATATGTTAAGCAATCAAAAATTAAACAAAAAAGGACATTTCCGATGAGCACAGTAAAAGAAACCCTTGGCTTTCAGGCTGAAGTAAAACAACTTTTGCAGTTAATGATCCATTCCTTGTATTCCAACAAGGAAATCTTTTTACGAGAGCTCATTTCAAACGCTTCGGATGCTGCTGACAAGTTACGCTTTGAGGCGATGACCCATTCGGATTGGTACGAGTCCGATCCAGAGTTAAAGATCAAAATCAGCTTCAATAAAGAAGCTAAAACCATCACCATCAGTGATAACGGGATTGGCATGAGCCGGGATGAAGTGATTGCCAATCTCGGAACCATCGCCCGTTCAGGCACCAAAGAGTTCTTTGCAAAACTCTCTGGCGATCAGCAAAAGGATGCTGCTCTGATTGGTCAGTTTGGTGTTGGCTTTTATTCAGCATTTATCGTGGCTGACAACATCATCGTGGAAACGCGACGTGCGGGCTTACCCGCCTCCGAGGGTGTGCGTTGGGAGTCTCAAGGTGCTGGCGAATTCACGATTGAAACCATCAATCGTCCTGAGCGTGGTACCTCGATCACCTTACACTTGCGCGAAGGCGAAGACGAGTTATTGTCTTCTTGGAAATTGAAATCCATCATTCGTAAGTATTCGGATCACATTTCCTTGCCCATCCAGATGCAGAAAGAGGAATGGGACGAAGAAAAAAAAGAGCAAGTTATAAAAGATGAGTTTGAGACCATCAATCAAGCAACTGCCTTATGGGCTAGACCCAAGTCAGAAATTACTGACGAGCAGTACAAAGAGTTCTATAAACATATTTCCCATGACTTTGAAGACCCGCTAACGTATTCACATAATCGGGTTGAGGGACGTAGCGAGTTCACTCAACTCTTATTCATTCCCAAGAAAGCTAATTTTGACCTGTGGGATCGTAATAAGCGCAATGGCATCAAACTCTATGTAAAACGTGTCTTCATCATGGATGACGCTGAACAGTTAATGCCCATGTACCTTCGCTTTGACACGGGTGTGATTGATTCTGCCGATTTACCATTAAATGTCTCTCGTGAAATCTTACAAGAATCACGCGATGTCAAAACTATCCGTGAGAGCTCAACCAAGCGAGTTTTAACCATGCTCGAGGAGTTGGCTAATAGTGAGGATACTGCTAAAAAAGAGCTATATGCTCAGTTTTGGCAAGAGTTTGGTCAGGTTCTTAAAGAGGGGATCGGAGAAGACGTCGGCAATCAAGAGCGGATTGCGAAATTAGCGCGCTTTGCGAGTACCTACACTGATTCTGCCGAGCAAACGGTTGCGCTTGCTGACTATGTCAGTCGCATGAAGGAGGGGCAAGATAAGATTTACTACGTTACCGGTGAATCCTATAACGCTGCCAAGAATAGCCCCCACCTAGAGATCTTCAAGAAAAAAGGGGTAGAGGTTCTGCTGCTATCGGATCGAGTCGATGAATGGATGCTGTCCTATTTCCATGAGTTTGACGGTAAGGCCTTGGTATCGGTTGCAAAAGGCGGTCTTGATCTAGGTGCCTTGGCCGATGAGGCTGAGAAAAAGGAGCAAAAGGAAACCGAAGAGCAGTACAAGGATTTGATCGAGCGTATGAAAAAATCCCTTGATGGCAAAGTGAAGGATGTCCGGGTTACATTACGCCTGACCGATTCGCCAGCGTGCTTGGTTGCTGATGAGCATGAGCTCTCCGCAAATTTATTACGAATGCTTAAGGCCGCAGGCCAACAGGCCCCGGATAGCAAACCGATTTTAGAAATTAATCCGCAGCACCCACTCGTTCTCAAATTAAAATACGAGGATAAGCAATTTGACGATTGGGCAACAATTTTGTTTGACCAGGCATTGCTTGCGGAAGGGGGTCAATTACAGGATCCCGCAGGATTTGTAAAACGCATTAATCAAATGCTATTGGCATAAAGGATTGGGTATGAGAGCAGTGGTATCTCGATTTGGTAGTGGTAATTTTCAGCAGGCCCTAGAGGTAGGTAATGATCGTTTTATCTCGGATATTGCAAAAGACAAGGGCGGTGATGCTTTAGGACCATCGCCTCACGAGTATCTGGGTGCAGCTTTGGCTGCCTGCACAGGCATGACCCTCAAAATGTATGCCAAGAGAAAGTCTTGGGATCTACAGGATGCAATTGTGACAGTGGATATTGAACGAGAAAACGAGATCGAGAAATTCAAGCGTTCAATCAAGCTTGTAGGTATCACCGATACAGAGCAATCAGGGCGATTGCTTGAGATTGCCAATAAATGCCCTGTTCACAAGGCACTTACTGGCACGATTGAAATTAATACTGAATTACTTTGACCCTGATGAAGAGCTATTCGAGTTGGTAGAGCTCGCTTTACCAGCTTGATAGCCTTTGTTGTATTGGGCTTGCTTGTCTTTCTCATACATGTCGTACACGTAGCCCGAGGCTGCACCAACTGCTGCGCCACCGACTGCACCCCAAATCGGGTTGCTATGGAAGATTGCGGCTCCAACCGCCCCAGCGGTTGCGCCAATTGCGCCACCGGATAAGGTGCGCTGTTGGGTCGTATCCATATTAGAGCAACCCGTAATCAACAATGCGGAACCAAGAATGATAGGTAGTGATTTCTTCATGACCAAATTCTCCTAAATAAAAATTATTTACCGCAAGGAAAGCGACCGGCAAGGTAACGCAATGCGCTATCGGCTGCAGGGGTATTAGCGTATTGCTGATTTTGCTTTGCCCAATTCACATAATCTGCAATGACGGTATCAATCGGGGGTGCAGGTTGCTTTAGGCAGATAAACGGTTTGGCATTCGTTGGGTGGCGGGTTACGAGGTAGGTATCGTAAATCGCAGTTGAGTAACCAACACAAAACGACCGAAATTCCGAGCTAGCAGGAAGCTGACAGTACTTCACGAGCTCTTGGGTACTTAAGGCTTTGTTTTCAGCCATGACTGGGGTGCTTAAAAAAGATACGCCTAATCCAAGTAATAGAAACAGTTTTTTCATTATTAGTCCCTTAAAAAACATAATTTGCACCGAAAGAGTGCAATATTGCGATCGTATTGCTTCACTTCGAAACATAATACCGAAAAATCACTTACAAAAATAGGGGTATTAATGGATGCGATGAAATCTGGGGCCGATGTCCTATTCATTTTGTTGGGCGCAATTATGGTTTTGGCTATGCATGCGGGGTTTGCTTTTTTGGAACTTGGAACCGTGCGTAAGAAAAATCAAGTCAATGCACTAATTAAGATTTTGGTGGATTTTTCAGTCTCCACGATTGCTTACTTTTTCATCGGGTATAGCATTGCGTACGGGGTCAACTTTTTCTCAAATGCTGAATTATTGGCGCAAAAAAATGGCTTTGATCTCGTCAAGTTTTTCTTTTTACTAACATTTGCTGCAGCGATTCCAGCAATTATTTCTGGCGGTATTGCGGAACGCGCCAAGTTTAATCCGCAATTGATTGCTACCTTTGTGATTGTTGGTTTCATCTATCCTTTTTTTGAAGGCATTGTTTGGAACCAACATTATGGAATACAAGGTTGGATTAAAAATCTCACAGGTGATGAGTTTCATGATTTTGCGGGCTCGATTGTGGTTCATGCGGTCGGTGGTTGGCTCGCTTTGCCTGCTATCTTGTTATTGGGTGCGCGCCGAGGACGCTATTCAAAAGAGGGTCAGATCGCAGCGCATCCACCCTCCAGCATTCCGTTTCTCGCCTTAGGCGCCTGGATTTTGACCGTTGGTTGGTTTGGTTTTAATGTGATGAGTGCTCAAACCATCGATAAGGTTAGCGGCTTAGTCGCTCTGAACTCTCTGATGGCCATGGTCGGCGGGACACTTGCTGCATGGTTTGTGGGGCGTAACGATCCAGGGTTTTCATACAACGGGCCGTTAGCGGGACTGGTGGCAGTGTGTGCAGGTTCTGATTTGATGCATCCCTTGGGGGCCCTCTTTGTGGGATTGGTCGCTGGCGCCTTGTTTGTCTATATGTTTACCAAAGTACAGAATCGTTGGAAGATCGACGACGTACTTGGTGTTTGGCCATTGCATGGCTTGTGCGGTTTGTGGGGTGGTATCGCTGCAGGTATATTTGGTCTCACAGCCTTAGGCGGGCTTGGCGGTGTCAATGTTATTGCACAATTAATCGGTAGCTTATTGGGGGTAGCGGTTGCTTTAACCGGTGGATTTTTGGTTTACGGGCTTCTTAAAGCATCGGTTGGGATTCGAATGTCCCAAGAAGATGAATACGATGGAGCTGATCTTAGTATTCATAAAATTTCTGCCACTCCAGATCGTGAGTCCAACTGGTAATTTAGCCTCACTATAATGAGAGGATGGCGATATATGAATTGGATGGTATCTCCCCTGAGCTAGCAGAAGGGGCGTGGGTTGCAGACTCTGCCGAAGTCATTGGGCGAGTTCATCTTGGTAAAAATGCCAATGTCTGGCCACGTGTAGTGATTCGGGGCGATAACGAGCCGATTCGGATTGGAGCTGGCACAAATATTCAAGATTCTGCCGTTTTGCACTCCGACTATGGCTGGCCACTTACCTTGGGTGAGAATGTATCAATTGGTCATCAGGCGATGGTGCATGGCTGCACGATTGGCGATGGCAGTCTTATCGGAATTAATGCCATTGTCCTTAATGGTGCCAAGATTGGTAAAAATTGCTTAGTTGGTGCGGGTGCGTTAGTTACCGAAGGAAAAGAATTTCCAGATGGCTCTCTAATTATTGGAACGCCAGCCAAAGCGGTGAAAACGTTGAGTCCGGAGCAGATTGCTGAGATGAATCGCATCTCCTCACATTACGTCGAGAACGCTGTCCGCTACCGCAAAACCCTCAAGAAAATTTCATAGGTTTTCATTGCTGCACGTTCTTAACGTCATTATTCCGATCTTCGCCTTAATTCTGGCGGGATACATTTGTGGCAAAACCGGTAAATTAAGTTCGAATGCATCAACCGAAATCAATCGGTTTGTAGTTTGGCTCGCACTTCCTGCTCAAATGTTTGACTTCACTGCCCACAGTAATTGGCAGGAGTTGTGGCAACCAGGTTTCATTATTGCGTTTAGCTCGGGTGCCATTTTAGTTTATCTGGCCCTCTTAATTTATTACCGGATTCAAACTAAGGATTGGACCGTTGCTAGTTTTCAAAGCCTGAGCGGTTCATATGCGAACACTGGCTATATGGGCATCCCGCTTCTGCTACTTGCGTTTGGTGAAAGCGGACTTGGGCCCGCAGTGATTGCGACTTTGATTGTGGTGTGCGCACTGTTTGCAGTGGCGATCATCTTTATTGAGCTCGGGGTGCATGCCAAAAAACCGTTTGGTGAAATTATTAAAACCGTTGCTAAATCGCTGGCAACCAATCCTCTATTAGTCGCACCATTTTGTGGGGCGCTATGGGCGACCACTGGATTAGAGCTCTATGCGCCACTGCGCCAGTTTGTGAGTTTTCTGGGCGCTGCAGCTAGCCCGTGCGCCTTGGTGTCAATTGGATTATTTTTGGTTCAAAAAACTGCCGCACCTGCAAAGACCACTTGGAGTCTTGTGTTTGTAAAACTAATCTTGCAGCCATTCGTTGTTTGGGTGGTAGCTGATCCTATCTTGGGATTACCGACGTTTTGGGTTTATGCCGCAGTATTAGTCAGCGCTTTGCCAACGGGTACAGGCCCATTCATGCTGGCTCAGTATTACCGAGCCGATGGTTCGCTGATCTCAAGGGTCGTACTTATTACTACCCTAGGTTCTTTATTTACGCTATCGATCCTAGTGTGGTGGATGACGCCTAGCTAGGCTCTGGATTTTTTCCTTCTGCATCAATTTGATGTTCCCAAGATGCATTCACAAATGCAGACAGTTGCATGCAGTTTTGTGTAATCCGATTTAGGGTTGGATAGCTAGTAAAATTGATCTTGGCATCGTATGCATTAAAGACTTGTGGAACTAAAAATACATCGGCCATACCCGGCTGATCGCCATAGCAGAATTGGCCAACGCGCGGATTGTTCGAGAGACGTTTTTCTAGACTAACAAGTCCCTTTTCAAGCCAATGGTTGTACCAAGCTACGCGCGCTTCATCGCTAACCCCAAGTTTGCCAACGAGATAGCGCAGAACCCGAAGATTATTCAGCGGATGAATATCAGCGGCGATATCTTGTGCCAAACCACGCACCCAGGCCCGATCTTCGATGTTCATTGGTAATAAGGTTGGATTGGGGTATTTTTCTTCGAGGAACTCAATGATGGCCGCAGATTGATGCAAGGTAACGCCCGCATCGATATACAGAGGCACTAAGCCATTTGGGTTGAGGGATTGATAGGATTCCTTGAGCTGCTCACCACCGCCTTTGCGAAGGTGGACTGGAATCACATCGTATTCAATCCCTTTTAGATTGAGTGCAATGCGTACCCGAAAGGCAGCGGAGCTACGCCAGAAGCTATATAGAGTTGGTTTCATCAGAACGATGCTACCGCACCATCGCTTCTGGGGTCCCAGCCACCTTTGAGGATGCCCGATGGCTCGCGAATAATGCAACCTGCGTGTCCAACCGTTTCGTCAAGCTCAGCCAAGATCTCAATGTCATGCCCCATGTCGCGAAGGTGTTGAACTAGCGCTGGATCAAAACGGGATTCCAATTTCAACGTATCACTAGTTTGTCCCCACGTACGTCCTAATAACCAGCGAGGACGGCTAATCGCATCCTGTGGATCCAGTCCATAAATGGCAGTTCGCGTAAATACCGCGCACTGGGTTTGTGGCTGTCCATCACCACCCATGGTTCCGTAAACCATAGACCGGCCATCTTTAAATAAAGCCAGGGCGGGATTTAAGGTATGAAATGGTTTGCGGTAAGGCAAAAGGGTATTGAGTGCGTTTGGATCCAATGAAAAGCTACAACCGCGGTTTTGCCAGTTAATGCCTGTTTTGGGTAAGACAATTCCGGAGCCAAACTCATGATAAATACTTTGAATAAACGATACGCAACGGCCCTCGCCATCAATCACGCCCATCCAAATGGTGTCTGCGGGTCCTCGGCCGGCACCCCAGGGTAGGGCACGCTGACGATCGATCTTATTGGCTAGTGTTTTTAAAAAGCTAGGCGATAAAAATTCTTGGGCATGCTTTTGCATATATGCAGGATCCGTAATGTATTGATCACGAATCTTGAAGGCTTGTTTCGTAGCCTCTACACAGTGATGCACATACTCTGGACTATCGACTGCAAATTGTTTGAGTTTGAGTTGATCCAAAATGCCCAGGATCATCAGCGACACTACCCCTTGGGTCGGGGGCGTCATGTTGTATACATCTGCCAAACTGTGAGCTAGGTGCAAGGGGTTAACTAATTTTGCATGGTGGCGATGGAGATCATCGAGGCGCAGTGGACTGCCCAATTGTTTGAGTTCTTTTGCAATCAACTCAGCGAGCTCCCCGCGGTAATAATCATTCGTACCCTTTTTTGCGATCTGATGCAAAGTATTTGCAAGGCGCTTTTGATAAAACACACTGCCAGTCGCTGGAGACTTACCTTTTACTAAAAACGTCTCTGAGAATCCAGGTTGCGGTGTCAGCTCAGCACGTTTTTTCTCAGTGAGGACAGACTGACTATGGGTTACAGGAACACCATGCTCGGCGTAGTGAATCGCATCTTCGAGTAATCGAGATAAGGGTAATCTGCCGCCTAAACTCTTTTTAGAGAGTTCAAAGGCCGCCCCCCATCCAGAAATCGTTCCAGCAACGGTATTCGCTGCAACTGGTCCACGAAATGGAATTGCACCTGTGATTCCTTGCTCTTGATACCACGAGCGAGTTGCTAAACCAGCAGCGCCTCCGCAGGCATCAATGCCTCCCATGGCTTTACCGGGCGCATGAATCACCCAAAAAGAATCCCCACCAATCGAATTCATATGCGGATAAACGACCGCTATGGTTGCAGCAGCCGAAATCATTGCCTCTAAGGCGTTGCCGCCCTCTCTGAGAACTGCAAGCGCTGATTGAGAAGCGAGTGAGTGGGGCGCAACGGCCATTCCACGGATACCCCATTTTGGTTGCATAGCAATACTTTCCTTTGAACTAAAACGAGGAATAAATTCCCCAAATTAACGAATTAATGCACTGATTTTGGGAATGAATCCAGTGCACGTCTAATTTTTCCCACTAAATTTAATTAGCAGTGAACTACTAAATTTTGGCATATCGCTTCGATTAAGTACTTCATGTATTCGCAACACATTGTTTGGAATTTCATAACCAAGGAGAAAACAAATGAGTTCAACCCGTCGTAAGTTTTTAACCAAAAGTTTAGGTGCTGGTGTTGCTGGTGCCGCCCTTGCTGCGCCTGCCATTGTAAAGGCTCAGTCTGCACAAACGTTTAATTGGAAGATGACCAGTGCCTATCCAAAAGGCGCACCCTTTTATATGGATGGTCCAGGTAGCGCTACTGATTTGGCGAAGCGTATTCTCGAAATGTCAGGTGGTCGTTTACGTATTCAGGTATTCGGTGCAGGTGAACTGATCCCAGCTTTTGAGGGTTTTGATGCAGTGCGTGCAGGCACAGTTGAGATGAATCATGCAAATGCCTATTTCTGGACTGGCAAAACAGCAGCTGCACAATATTTCACCGCCGTGCCATTTGGCCTTAACTTTCAGGGTATGAATGGCTGGCTCTATGACGGTGGTGGTAATGATTTGTGGAACGAAGTGTATGCCCCGTTTGGAATGGTGGCCATGGCTTGCGGTAATACTGGTGTTCAAATGACAGGTTGGTTTAAGAAAAAAATCAACTCTGTAGCTGACCTTAAAGGTTTGAAGATGCGCATTCCTGGGTTGGCTGGCAAAGTCTATGCCAAATTAGGTGTAGACGTGAAGGTATTACCCGCCGGAGAAATTTTTCCAGCACTTGAGCGCGGCGTAATTGATGCTGCTGAGTTTGTTGGCCCATTCCAAGACCGTCGTCTTGGCTTACAAAAGGCTGCTAAGTTTTATTACACCACCGGCTGGCATGAGCCCGCAACCACGTCTGAGTTACTGATCAATAAAGCAGCTTGGATGAAACTACCAAAAGATCTACAGGAAGTTGTTACCAATGCTGCTGCGGCCTGTAATGTGATTGGTGAAGCATGGTGTCAGAAAAATAACGCAGATGCTATGGAAGATTTAGTGAAGAAGCAAGGCGTGCAAGCCTTGCAATTACCAGACTCTGTCATTAAAGCGATGCGTGATGAAACCATGAAGATTCTGAATGAGGAAGCTGCAAAGGATCCGATTACCAAGAAGGTTCATGACTCCTATTTTGCCTACAAGAAAAAATACGATGCTTGGGCAGTCTACAGTGAAGCAGCCTATCACAGCAAGGTTCGTGGTTAATTAACAAATTGGGAGATTCAGTGCAAAAAGCATCGGTAGTTATTGCGTCGCGCATTGAGACCTTGATTGATGTATTTGGCAAGGTGGCCTCCTGGCTCACCTTGTCAATTGTTTTACTGATCGTCATCAATGTGGTCTTGCGTTATTCAATGAGTCTTGGAAGTGTTTGGGCTCAGGAATTGGAGTGGCACCTGTTAGCGGCCATGATTTTATTCGGTATGAGTTATTCCTTACTCCGTGGTGACAATGTACGGGTTGATTTGTTTTACGCCAATTACACTCCGCAGAAAAAATACATTGTCGATATGCTCTCGGCCATCCTTACCGTGTTGATTGCTTTGATCTTTATCAAAGTGTCGATAGGGTATGTCGGGCAATCATTTTCGATTGGCGAGAAGTCGCCTGATCCGGGTGGCATACCGGCACGCTGGTTCATCAAGGGCTTAATCCCATTCGGCTTTGGATTGCTTGCATTGCAGGGGACTGCAGAAGCAATTCGGGTTTATCTCAACCGACCTGGAAACAAGGGGGTGGATCATGTTTAATCCCGAGATCATTGCATTTTTGATGTTGGGCGGGTTTTTTGTCATGCTCATGATTGGTGTGCCCGTTGCGATCTCACTGGCAACTGTTGGATTCGTGTTTGGTTTTATTGGCTTTGGTGACACGCTCTTTAATTTGCTGCCCGCCCGTGTCTTTGGGGTGGTTGGCGGCTATCAATGGCTAGCGATTCCACTGTTTATCTTCATGGGCATCATGCTCGAGAAATCAAGGCTTGCCGATGATTTACTCGATGTGATTGGCCATTTAGCTGGCGGCGTTAAGGGTGGTATGGCAATCGGCATCATTCTCTTTGGCGCCTTAATGGGAGCTACGACCGGAATTGTGGGCGCCACCATCATCACGCTCGGACTGCTCACTTTACCAACTCTGTTAAGGCGGGGATATGACAAAGGGATTGCCTGCGGCACAATTATGGCGTCTGGAACTTTGGGTCAAATCATTCCTCCTAGTTTGATCCTTATTCTGCTCTCTGACATTTTGCAACTTTCAGTGGGTACTCTATTTGCTGCCGCCGTTATGCCTGGTTTGTTGCTAACCACGGTATATATCATTTACTTGTATATCCAGGGATTGATTAAACCTAATCTGATGCCACCCATTCCCCTTGAGGAAAGAAGTAAGGTTTCGGGTAAAGAGCTTTGGGTTCGATTCTGGAAAGTGGTTGTGCCACCCATCATGTTAGTTATTGCTGTGTTGGGTTCCATTGTTGGCGGTATTGCTGCTCCGACAGAAGCTGCAGCAATGGGCTCTTTTGGGGCAATCTTAGTAACCGCATTTTCTGGCCGCTTAACCTGGGAGCGCTTAAAGGCAACGATGGTTGATACCACCAAGATTAGTGCCCTCATGATGTTTATTTTGATTTGTGCCCAAGTCTTTTCTTTAGCCTTTAGAGGGCTCAATGGCGAAGAGTTGATTGCCAAATTATTTAATGTCGTGCCTGGGGGTCTCAATAGTGATATTTGGTTGATGTTGCTCCTTATCTTTGTATTAGGGTTTTTCTTGGAATGGATTGAGATCAGCTATATTGCTGTCCCGCTATTTATGCCTGTTTTGTTATCCCAAGGTGCCGACCCAGTTTGGGTAGCAATGATGATTACGGTATGTTTGCAATCATCATTCTTAACCCCGCCATTTGGTTGGGCCCTCTTTTATCTCAAAGGGGTTGCTCCACCCGAGGTACAAATTAAACACCTTTACAAAGGCGCCATACCCTTTATTGCGATGCAGGGCGTGACACTATACTTAGTGTTCCAGTTCCCTCAAATCTCACTATGGTTGCCTAAATTAATTGGATGGTAAAAAAGTAATTGGCATTGAATCACTCTCGCACTCGGGCCCTGCGCCCGAGCGCGAGCTCTGTACTGACTGTGGCATTTCTCGTTCATCTGATCCCAAGCGCTGTGGTCGAGCCTGTCAGTTTATTGACCCTCAATACGAATCCCTTGAGCAAGCAATTCATGGAAAAGACCGAGCATTGAGTGGCGATCAACTCTTCTTTGGAGTTTATCGCAAGATGTACCGAGCCAGTATGCATGATCCGCTCAAGGGTGCCCAGTGGACCGGAATCACAACCTCGATTGCTAGCCAACTTCTCAAGAACAATTTAGTAGATGCCGTATTAACAATGGCACCAGATCCTGACGATCGCTGGCGTCCCATGCCTGTCCTAATTACAGATGCAAAAGAGCTCTATCAAGCACGGGGTATGCGGATGGGATACGCCCCGCTTCTAGCGCTTCTTGACGTCGCAAGAGAAAGAAATTACCAACGGCTTGGAGTGATTGGCATTCCTTGCCAGGTCTATGCCTTGAGGGCCTTAGAAAAAGAGTTAAACCTAAAGAAACTCTATGTGATTGGCACACCCTGTTCAGACAATACCAGCACTGAGAACTTTCACGAGTTTTTACAACTGATTGATGAGAGTCCAGAAGAGATCACTTATTTAGAGTTTAGAGCCGACTACCATGTGGAGTTGAGATATCAAGATGGACGAAAAAAAACAATTCCATTTTTGATGCTGCCGTTATCCAAGCTTAGACCTGATTTTTTCCCGTTGACGTGTAGAACCTGCGTGGATTACACCAATGCTCTCTCCGATATCACGGTTGGCTACATGGGCGGCTCTGGCGAGCAATGGTTAATTGTGCGCAATCAACAGGGAGAGGAATTACTGAATTTATTAGGTAATCAAATCAAACTAAGCGAACCAGAGAGCGCTGGTAATCGTGTGGGTCCGGTCAAAGGATTTATGAAAAACGTTGAGTTAGCCGCTGGCGGTTTGCCGCTGCGACAGATGCCCAATTGGTTAAGACCCATCGTCGGGTGGCTCATGCCAAAGATTGGACCCAGGGGGCTTGAGTTCGCAAGAGCGCGGGTGGAGATGAAAGCCATTGAAACGGTATTGCATCTTCGCAGAGAACTGCCAAAGAAGATGAAAAACATGGTGCCCAATCATGTTTGGCTGCTGGTTAAGCCATATAGCTTAGAAGCTAAATCCGACGAACTAAAAAATCACCTAGAGAGAAATAACAAATAGGGCAATGATTAAAAGATTTAGGATGCCAAAAATAATGAAGACCGGTTTATAAATATATTTACGCTTAACCGCTTCATCGCGCTCCCGTCGTGTTTTTGGATCCATAACAAACTATTTTTTGGGTTTAGTCGAGAAGGCACCAAATAAAATTAAGATAGCAATCACGATACCAATGAGGTCTTTATCCCGAATGTACATGTAAAAGCCCAGGCCAAGGGCAATAAAGCCAAAGATCATCCACCATGTTCTTGAAATCATCGAGATACCTTACCAATAAACAGTCCAAAAACAAAGCCCCCAGACAAGCTGAGGGCAGAATTTGGTGGCGAATCAGGGATTTGAACCCCGGACCTGCGGATTATGATTCCGTCGCTCTAACCAGCTGAGCTAATTCGCCGAACTGAGAATTGTAGCAAATTGACTGTGGTGCTGTGTGAATGTGCCAGCTGTGGCTGACTCTAACTGATGGCTCAAACCGTTGTGGCTACGGGCTTTAATCCTGTTTTAGGGTGTCTAAATCTGTTTAATCGTAGTGATGGGTGCAGTCGCACGTGCTAATGACTGCTGCGCACGTGCGATGCGCTGTCGCTTACGTTCTGCTTGCAGCGCACGATTGACACTGTTTTTTTGCTGCTGCAATGACCTAATGCGAGCTTGTGCGGGCGTCTGTGGTTTCGTTGGAGCGACGGAATGATGATTGGAAATCTCAAAAAAGCGCATACAACTATTTAACCCGTATGCACTTATCGCTATTCACTGTGTCGTTTCAACACGACGCACACATTAGGATTTACGAAAGCCACTGCGCAAATGATTGCCCGCATTCTCAATCTGTGTATCCAATTCTCCCGCTTCTACTGCTTGCTTTACGGTCTCTAATGCTTTAATCAGTGCCTGTGCATTCTCCACTTCAATACTGTGTTTGCCTTTTGCTAACTCAATGACTTGCGTGCCGTAGCGAATGCTCACACAAACCTTACCCGCATCGTTTCTAAACCACCACTCGCGTATGCGTTTATTCACTTCAACACTTTTACGCAGTCCCGTTTCGCTGTCTTTAATACTTCTAAACTTCTTTACCGTAAATGCAGTGCCCTCAATTTGACTTTTAGCCAGTTGGATTTGCTCCCACAATTTGGCTATCAATTTATTGCGACGAATCACCACTGCACTTAAATGCGCAGGTTTTTTAGCAGCAGACAGTTTTAGTGAAGTTAATGTGCTCATATGCGTTTCTCCTAATCAATGCAATACGCACACTGTAGTTTCAATAAAGCGCAATTCCTACCAATTTTTAGGTGGTTTTTAGCGTGTTTTTAACGCTATCCCACATACGCACCTAAATAAGCTAATAAAAGCCTAATAAAAGCTTAAAAACAGCCTATTTTTAATAGATTTAGGCATATGCAGCACTACGCAAATAGGGCAAAAATAGCAGAAATGTCGTTTAAAACGACGCTTTCTAAGTAGCTGATTTATATAAGAAAAATAGAAAATTTTAGGCTTTTATTAGGTATTGCTAAATAAATGTATGAATACAGCAGACTTTAAAACCCTTAAAAATGAGCAAAAAACAGCACAGTGGCTATTAGCGAATGGCATTAGCACTGCACAGTTTGAAAAAACGGACATATGGCTATTACAAGCGCAAAAGACAGCGTTTTACTTACTAAAGCACAAAATTGAGCTCTTAAGTGAGACGCAAAAAGACGTATTAATGGACTTTTACTATTGCGCCAATCACAGTCAAAAGCGCAGCAGTATTACGAAGCGCCAAACGTATGAAGTAATGAATTTAGGCAAAAAGCTAAAACGAGCAGAATTTAAGGCAAATCGACACATTAAGAAAGCACGTAGAAAAATTAAGGCAAATCGACAAGCACCTAAATAAACACAGTAAGAAAAATAGGCAAAGATAGGCAAATACCGCAGATAAGTCGCTGCGCTAAAAAAGGACAAAAACGCAGATTGGAATATGACGGCTAATGCGTCTGTGCTCTGTGATTTGTTGCTGTAATAGCAAATCACACAATAGAGTAAGTGCCGCACAGTAGCTCACAATGCAAATCAATGCAGAAGTGAGTTGTAAGTTTTAATACGATTGTCTTACGTAAAACTGTATTACAGGACTATGCGACGGAACCAGTAGTGGTGAAGTTTATTAGTAAGGACGACTAAACGAATACTTTAAAGAGTATGCGTATAGCCGTTCTTTGCTCAAAAACCAGTGTAATCATTAAAATCAATATTGCTTTATTTCTCTTTATTACTTCTCATTGAAGTAATCAAATAAGTAATCCATCAAACAAACGAAATAAGAAAAAAGAAAAGAAAGAAAGATGTGCTGAACAAAAGCGAAGCTTTTGTGAAAGCACAAGCAAACGTAGTTTGCTTCATTACTCATCAAGCACTACGCTTACAAAACCACTACGTAAATACGTCAAAAACGTCAAATAAGCACGTTTTAGCTAACTTCACGTGTCTTTGTATTAATGACACAGAACACTATGCAGCGAAGCTAAAAAATACTCTGCTGTATATGTGGCATTTTGACTACAAAAATGAAGTAATCAATACGTGCTGCACTAAATAAACCAATATAAGGAAATAGCAATTTTGTTATATCTGTAATGCGACTGCTGCTATCTCATTGTTTTGTGGAAAGAAATTAATAGCATAAAAAACAGATAAAAAGAGGTAGGAAATAACAAACAAAGAATACATAGTATTACTTACGTAATGCTTAGATTTAGAGGAGAAAACCGCAATGAGTAAGCAAGCAAAGACGCTGACGCAAACGGAACTACGACGCGTATTGGATTACGTCGCCACTCGCAAACACGCAGCACGTAATCGCGCCATCATAATGACCACATTTTTAAGTGGAATGCGTGTGGGAGAAGTAGCGAGTCTTACATACAGCGATGTAATTGATAGCAGTGGCGTAATCAAAGCAGAGATACGACTTACTGCAGCACAAACGAAGGGCAATCACGCTCGTATTGTGTTTGTGAATGAACGTTTGCGTAAAGAGTTAGAGCTGTATTGACGCAGTTATATTCCTACCAATCTCAATCAAAGGCTGTTTTACAGTCAGAAAGCCAATAGCAATGGCTTTAGTGCCAATACCTTAACGCAGTTCTTCCACTATCTGTATAAGCGTGTGGGCATTGACGGCGCGAGCTCACACAGTGGCAGACGCACGTTTATTACGAATTTAGCAAATAAGGGCATAGGTGTGCGTGTGCTAATGAGCTTAGCAGGGCATCGCAGTATTACGACAACACAGGCGTATATTGACGTCAATGACGAGATGAAGCGAAGGGCAGTGGAGTTGGTTTAGATTACTTTTTATCTAAGTAAGTTAAAATTTTTTCAGATAAATGAATAAAGATATTGCCAAATATCAATAAAAAAGAACCAATAGCATAGAATAATGATAGCAATAGATGAAGAAGCGCTTTTTTAAGCATATTAATTAAAATCTACTGCTTTGCGCAGTATTGCGAAACCCACTTCACAATCACACGCTTTACGCCTTCATAACTTAATGGGTCAGGTTGCTTCTGATTATTTGTAGGCTGAGGAATAACATTCTCAATCAATGCATTCGCAGAATTTGAGACAATATTTTTAGTAGGACTGCAGATATTTTGAAAAATAAGAGTCAGCACAACAAAGCAAATAGCTAAGATTGAAATCATTACGATTAAAGAATTACGTTGCATCGTTATAAATTTGGCAGTTTCTTTAAATCAACCTGAATCGTTGCGCCGTATTGCTCACTAAGTCCAATAACAGAGCGTATTGGTAAATTCTTTCCTTCCGAAAACCAAATTTCAAACGTATTGGTATCGTCTTTAGACGTTGTCTTATAAAAGCGTGTCGCTTTAATTTTTTTACCGTCGATTGGAAACTCCCAAACCTCTGCGGGTATAAGGGTATAGCGTTTTACTGAACGTGCATCACTTACTTGATAAGTGATTGGTTTGGTAGGAAGAGGGCGACCGATAAACTGATAGCCCACATTCACTAAATCAATAAGCTGTCCTTCTAACACAGTGGAATTAATAGGATTGCGAAAAGAAGCTTTAAAAAAAGTAATTGATTTTTTAGGAGGTTCATAACGACTAATTAATAAATCCGTATTGCCGCGCTTTTCCTGATAGACAGAAGAGAGCAGCCCATTTGCGTTAATAGTGCCAATTGATTCTCTAACTAAACGCTGTCCTCCGAGTGCAGTTGATAGACCTGCAATTAGATTTCCAATCGATGTTATTTGATAGGAGCTTTGTGTAAATTTAACGTCATCTACAACATTCGCAACCTGAACTGTTCCTGTAAGCACAGTAAAGACTCTTTCATAAGCACTTGGTTGTTCGTTATTTTTCTTTAAGTAAGCTGCACGCTTATTTGCATCAACGCTAAGCTTTAAGTCATATTCAAATTTAGCTACAAAATTAGTAGGTTGTGTTTGAGAGTATGCAGAATATGAAAACAGAAAAAATAGTAAAGCTGAAAAGAAACGCTTTATTGACACAGACATAATTTAGAAAAATTTAGATTTCAGTCTAAGTGCTATGCTGAACATAAAGCCAAACATTAGCCCAGCGAATAAACCAATACCTAAATACTTAATATATTTAGGACTCGAAACATCAATCTCACCAATTTGACGTAATCCATATAGGTTATCGGTTTCAATTGATTTCAAATCAACTCTAATCGATTCTGCTGCATTAACTTGAATAGTATTAGAGGGTGGAATTGACTTTTGGATTCCCTCAATAACAGCTAATAGCGTATCAATTAATTGTTTTGGGTCAAAAGTTTCCGTCAATATCTTCTTACCACTATCTGCAAAGCTTGAATAGACTTTAACTTGCAACTCTTCATCCCTAAGTCGTGCTAATTGTTCCTGTATTCCATTTAAATCTGTAGTTGCTGCGATAATTTGAGTCGATATTGGAAGATACTTTGCTCCACTATCTTTTGCATCGACTACTTGACTGCCTGCATTGATAGCATTTGGGAATTGATTTCTAAGTGAATTTAGATTTTTAATTCTTTTTTCTAAATAAACAGATTCAATTTCTAAAGCGGACACTTTCTTCTGTGCATTGCTAACGACAGAAATTGATCTCAAATCGTAGTTGCGAATAAGATCACGCAATTGAAGGTAAGAAGAGCCATTTATAAAAAAATTACTGATTGTTTCTGCATTTTTAATTGCTACAGCTTTAGAAGTGCCATAACCGACGATTTCAATAGTTGGAATGCTATTGGAGGCTTTGGTGAGTGCTGAAACATCTAATAAATCTTTTCCATCTGATTTTTTTATTAGGATATTTGGTTTAACTGAAGATTCCCAAACTTTTTCACTTTTTAAAAAATCATTCTTAGCATCATTTTTTTCAGTTTCTTCATAAAGTTTGGGCAGAGATACTTGTAGCGATTTTAATCTCGGGATATCTATTCCACTGTAATTTGTGTAAATTAACTTAGCTTCATATTTTCCAAATGTGAAGCTAAAAATTAGTGCAATTCCAATTCCTATTAAGCCCGAAATAGAAATTTTCCAAAACTCTTCTTTAATAAATTTAGCAATATCTTCAATGCTAATTTCATCTGCTTGCGTTGTTTGTGTTTCTTGTGTTTGCATATTAATTACTGCTAACAAAGAGTGGAAATACTAATTGGCAAAGATACAAAACTGCGAAAAATGCTAATAGTGCATTAGTCAGTTTTAAGCTTTTGCTAATTTTTTGAAGAAAGCGAGTTTTGTAATACAAAAGCTCTTTTTCTGAATATTCATTGTTATCCATAGCGCACTATTGTTGCTTTTTGTAATTAAATTTACAAATGAACAAATAGCAAAAACAAATGTTTAATTTAAATGTTTTTAGAATTGCAAATATTTAAAAGGAATCTTATAGTTATAAAAAACATAATTACTAATTAGTTTTGTGGATAAAGAAACTGAAATTATTTCGAAGCTCTTTTTATTGCGAGGCTGCGATAAAAAGTTATTGCCTATTGCTAATTCATTAGTAGCATATGACTTACTATTGCAGATAGTAATTGCATATAAAACAAATCAAAGCATTACTGTTAAGTCTTTGTTCTCCTCTTTGCCGCATAGCTACACTGCCATTCGGCATCATTACAAACGCCTATTAAAAGAAGAGTGGATTAAACATCGCAGTGATGATATAGATGCGCGAGTGAAATACATCGAGCCCACCGATAAATTAATTAAGGTGATTTCGGGTTTTACGCAATATGCGGATACGGTTTTAAATTCCCCCCCCCCCCCCCCCCCCCCCAACTTGGGTCGCAATAAGTGAATAAAAAGTCGTTTCAAAACGATATTTAAGCCAATCGCTCCGCACTCATCATCGCAGTTAGTTTGCTGTAGTGCTTTTCAATCATTACCACGCTGGTTCCCATTTGTTTGGCTAACGTATGAATATCAATTCCTTTTGCTAACGCTTCCGTTGCATAGGTATGTCGTAAGCTGTATAAGGTTCGATTCTGTCCCGCAGCATTCTTTAGTAAGCCACTTTTGATCATTAAGTGGCGAAAGATGTTTTCGAGTAGGTGAGGCATCTCGCCTGTGGGTAGCGTAAAGATGCGTCTATCCAACTTTGCTTTAATCACTTCATCTAATGTGCGATACGGTAATTGTTGCCACTTAAGCAGCTCTTCTAATACGCTAATGACATCGTGTTTTGCAATTAGATAACGTGCTCCTGTTTTACCACTTACCCATATACGCAAATAACGCTTACTACCGATATAGTGCCACTGTAAGTGTTTCCACCGTAGTGGCATCGATTCGGTGCTGTGGCGCACACCAGTATTCACTAAAAACTTTATATATGCCGTGCATAAGATACGTGCTGCTTCAGAGTCTTTGTGGATTACATCCTTTTGCCACAGTGGCATATAGACATACAGTTGCGCTATCTCTTCACTATTAAACGCAGGACGTGGTTCGCTCTTTGCACCACTAATGTCTAATTGGGCAATGACTTTATTCACTGATACATAACCACGCTTACGTGCAATCTGCACAATGTGATTAAATGCCATTGCGTGATGTTTCTTCGTAATCGCTTTTGCATCTTTCCCCATTTCTGCTAAACGCCACGCACTAAATTCGGCAACCACTTCATCATTAATGTCAGCAACTGCATAGCTGCCAAAAAACGGAATGAGATATTTTTCCAAAATAAACAAATAGTCTTTGTATTTGCGCTCACTCTGTCGTGTGGTCGCCACTCGTGCTAAGCGTGTAATTTCTTCACGTGCAATTTGCCCAAATGTTTTCGTGTGAATCGCTAAACCCGCATCCACTTTCAGTTTGACAGTCTCATATAACAGTATTGCTTGTTGTTTTGCTGCGCTTAAATCAGTAGTAGCACAGCTCGCACTGTGCCATTTGCCATTACTGAGTTTAAAGCGACATTGCCACTGTGCAGACTGCGAACGCTTATAAACAGTGAGTTTGCCGTCAAAGAGTTTTAGAGATGAGGGTATTTTTTTGGTGGCTGTGGTGAAAATAAACCGAAGGTCTTTCATACACAGCGTAGTGTGCTGTCGTTAGAAATTTTCTGCGACGATTAACCGCTACATCGTTGTCAAAATCTCACACGATGTTCTGCGAACGCTACTGCGAATGTGTTTTAGATTAGTGAGTGCCGTGTTGAGTGGTGCGAATCGAACAACATAGTGAGCGTATGCTTAAACCAATGTTGTAAAACTGTTTTATTACTCAAAATCATCGTTATGATTCCGTCGCTCTAACCAGCTGAGCTAATTCGCCAAACTAAGGATTGTAGCAAATTGACTGTGGTGCTGTGTGAATGTGCCAGCTGTGGCTGACTCTGTCTGATGGCTCAAACCGTTGTGGCTGCGGTGCTAAATCCTGCTTGGGAAATGTCATTTAAAACGACAGTCTAGAGTTAGAGTCAGGCGTGCTCAGCCATGGTCGATCCCGCCACGTGTTACCAAGAATCACAATTGCTCACTTATTTAGCTATTTTCTTTTAGTTCAGCGGATTGATTGATCCATTGACAAAACGTACGTTTTTACGTACTATGCTGGAAAGGAGTTAAATCATGACCACATTAACCGCAAGTGAAGCGCGAGCAGGTTTATATCGCTTAATTGATCAAACTGCAGAAACACATAAGCCAGTGCTTATTTCAGGCAAGCGCAGTAATGCCGTTTTAATTTCTGAAGAAGATTGGAGTGCCATTCAGGAAACGCTGTATCTATTAGCTATCCCAGGAATGCGCGAGTCCATTAAAGAATCCATGGCTGAGCCTTTGGCTAAGAGCAAAAGGACATTGAAGTGGTAGCTTGGAATTTGGCCTATTCCAAGTTTGCCCTTAAAGACGCTAAAAAACTCTCAGCTGCTGGATTAAGAGATAAAGCCCAGAATTTATTGGATCTATTAGCAGTAGATCCGTTTCAAAATCCGCCGCCATACGAAAAGTTGGTGGGGGATTTAAGGGGTGCTTATTCTCGCAGAATCAATATTCAACATCGTTTAGTTTACGAGGTTTTTCGTAAAGAAAAGACTGTTCGTATTTTGAGGATGTGGACCCACTACGATTAATTTATCGTTTAAAACGACTGAGAATTTTCCCGAAACTTCGAGCTGATGATTCCGTCGCTCTAACCAGCTGAGCTAATTCCCAGAATTGTGAATCCTGCAACTAATATAAGTGCGACATTAACTGGCGGCCATTCCTGGAATTAGAAGCGCTTTACTAGACTCAAGGCAATCGCAGGGGCTGTTTTGTAATTGGTGCTGAGTACAGTATTACCATTTGGATCAATTGCTGAAACGCTACCACCGACATTAGCGATCGTATAGAGATCTAGTAAAGTGGTTCGATCAAATGCATATGAGAATCGCGCAAAAATGGGAACAAATTTGTTTTGTCCGACGCCGCCAGCATAGGCGCTGGAGTTGCTCAGACGAAAGCGGTAACTTCGATAAGCCGCACCGCCTGATATCTTAAATTGGGGTGTGACCGCATAACTCAATTCAAGGCCTGCGCCACCAGCAGGGCCGCCAGGAAATGGATTGTTAAGATTCCAGCGGTCGGTAATTTTCCAATCAATCACAATGAAAGGAAAAATACGATTGGTATCTATTTGTCGAAAGACTCCAGTACCTAAACCAAGATTGAGAGTGGGCGAAAGTTGCTTGGAAGCATTCACAATCGTGCCATAGGTTAAAGAGTTACCAAGCTCAGCACCTTGTTCGGCATTTGACTCAATGGTAGGAATTAAATTGAGCTTCCAATCCGAATCAAATTTATGGGAGTAAATAAAACTCACCCCAGGGCTTTGAATGGTGCCCCAAGGATTTTTGCCTCCCAAGTTATAGTCCTGCATATTGCTCCAGTTCCAAAACTCGGTTTCATAGCGTAATGACACACCAACTGTAGTGACTGGAGAGACATTGTTTAGAAGTCCGAGTGATGCGCTGGCATACGACCATCCAAAGCTACCCCCAGAATTTAGATTGGTATTAAATTGATTAATGCCAACTGCACTGACAGACGCTTTCAGTCCAGGACTTTGAGAAATCCCAGTGGGTTGAGCTAAGGAGAGAGGGGCATATCCACTAAAGACGACAAAACTAGCAAAGAGGACTAGGTATCTGAGCATTTATAGATGTCTTATTTAAAAGTCCATTTGGCCCATGTAAAAAGAACATTCCCAAAACCATCGCCACCGGGCACAAAGGAAGTTTGAAGACTGAGATTTTTATAGCCCAGTGAGCCGACAGGGAGCAATCCAGGGAAAGGGATGTAATTAAAAATATCTTGCCGCGACATCATAAATACCGTTGCTCCTGCGCCGACTCTCCAATTTCCATTGGCAGACAAGTTCCAGGTTGGGATCCAACCATATCCAGCCATGTATTGATAAACGCCATGAGAGTCTCTGAAGGTCATGGCATAGAGCCCCTCCCAATTACCACGATTGTTATATAGACCCTTCCCAATCCCAAGTCCTAGTGGGATATCGGTGTACTGATCTAACTTCTCTGGAGGATAGGCATAGGGCATATGGTAGGTATACAAAGGCAAATACCCGACCACATCACCTTGGGTCCAAATGGTTTCAACCTTGGATTTGACCGAATCTTTGAAAGATGTGTTCGCATCTACCAAAGTGATCATGCCCAACTGAAGAAATAGGAACAAAAGAAATCGCATTCGGAATTAATCTTTATCACCAATGTTCACCACACTAGTTAAGCATGAATTCACGGTTAGGGTAGCCCTAATGATGTAGGGGCTTTAGTTATGGGGCTTGATATCCTAAGGAACGCAGTATTTCTTTGGTTTTAGGCGATTGCATAAACTCATAGAGCCGTATTGCATCTGGGGTGGGATTTTTAATTAGCACCATCCGTTGTTTAATGGACTGATAGCCTTCGGTTAGCTCAACAGAGGAGATCTGTTTGGCAACAGATGGTGATCTAGCAATCGAGAGGGCGGTAAAGCCGATATCAGCAGACCCCGTCGTTACAAACATCGCTGCCATGGCAATATTGTCGGCATATACAATCTTCGAGTTTGCCAACTCCCATAAATTACTAGCTTTTAAATAATCAATACTTGCACGTCCATAGGGTGCAAGTTCGGGCTTTGCTAGAGCAACCTTATTAGCCCTCTTGATGGCATCTGTAATTTTCTCTTTAGAGTTATCCAGAGCAATTCCTTTGCCTTTATTGGCAATCAGCGCTAATTTGCCAATCGCATAAATAGTGCCCTCATTGACCGTTTTCCCCTTTTTAAATAGCTCAAGAGGATATTGCTCGTCTGCAGAAATAAATAGGTGAAACGGGGCGCCGTTCATAATTTGTGAAGCAAAGTTTCCGGAAGAGCCATAGATGACCTTTAACTCACCCTTGTTCTCCTGCTGGAACTGATTCTGGATCTCAATAAATGCGTCTTTCATATTGGCTGCCACGACGACAAAGGTTGCTTGAGCATGTGCAAGCCCAGCAATTAGCGAACAAGAAAGAATTAGTAGGAGTTTTGGAATCATGAAGTCAGTTGCCGAATTTTGAAGAGCAAGGTGAGGTTGGTCTCAATTGCCAATATTTGTTGGATTAAAGTGGCTCGCATTTTCAGATCAGTATCGCCAATCAAATGATTACGGTGGCACTGATACAACTTGAAAAACATATCCTCGGTGAGCCCAAATTGTTCCCAATCGAACATCATATTGAGTTGTGCCTCGCGTAATGCCTTTTGGACAGACCCAGAATCGGGATGTTTGGATTGACTCAAGATGTGGTCTGAGTTTTTAAATAGAGTCACTTTGAGTTCTTCAAAGCGGCGCTTGATGGCTTCATGACGAGTTCGTTCATCCTCTTCCATATCGGCAAATAGCAGGCGCGTAAATGCTTCAATCTCTCGATACTTTGCTTCCAAAGCATCGATCTTGGTAGACGTTTGTAAATCGACCTCTTCTAAAAACATCGAATCATTACCCGAGTTGCTTTACAAAGCGGCCATCTTCCATCTCTGCTTTGGGTCGAACCCATAAGGTTTGGTTGCGAAGCGCCTCATAAATGTATACATCATCAAGATTAGCTTCTATCTTTCCTAAGCCAATCACACGATAGAGTCCACCTGACTTGAGATGAATTAATTGGTCACCTGCCTGAAACTTTGCCGTAGATGTCATCAGAAATTTATATGGATAGCCTATAAAATCCACACTTTACATGGAACTTAACAAAGGTTGGCAATGAATTTATTCACCCCCGTCACGCTTGGCTTACTCTCCCTTGAAAACCGAATCTTAATGGCACCACTAACCCGGATGCGTGCGGGTGATGACGGCGTACCAGGACCATTGGCAGCCGAGTACTATGCGCAACGTGCTTCTGCTGGCCTCATCATTAGTGAAGCAACACAAATCTCACCATTGGGTAAAGGCTATCCTGCAACCCCCGGTATTTACAGTGATGCGCAGGTGGCTGCGTGGCGGACAGTGACTGATGCAGTGCATGCGCGGGGTGGCAAAATTGTTTTGCAGTTATGGCATGTTGGGCGCATCTCCCATTCCTCACTTCATCCGGATGAAGGCTTGCCAGTTGCTCCCTCAGCCATTCAACCCGCAGGCAAAGTCTATACCGCATCTTGGTCCTTGGACGAGTATGAAACCCCAAGAGCATTAACCCTCGAAGAGATTGGGCGGTTGAAGGCTGATTATGTGCATGCTGCCGAACAGGCTAAAGCCGCTGGGTTCGATGGCGTCGAGTTGCATGCGGCCAATGGTTATTTGTTAGATCAGTTTCTACAAGATCGTACGAATCAGCGAACTGATGCATATGGCGGCTCGATAGCCAATCGCTGTAAATTAGTGCTGGAAATACTAGAGGCCATTATTCCTATTTGGGGTAGTGGTCGTGTCGGAATCCGTTTATCGCCTTATGGCACATTCAATGATATTGCTGATTCTGATCCGAAAGGTTTGTTTGCCTATTTGATTAACGAACTCAATCGATTCAATCTATCGTATCTGCATCTAATTGAGCCGCGCGCAACGACTGCCGGGGGCAATGATCAGCTGGTGGCTGATGCGCCACGTACAGGCCAACTATTTCGTTCCTTATTTACGGGTAAGGTAGTGTTGGCTGGAGGCTTTGACCAAGCCAGCGCTGAGAAAGCAATTGCTGATGGCGAGGCCGATGCGATTGCATTTGGCAGACTGTTTATTGCCAATCCCGATTTGCCAAAACGCTTTGAGTTAAACGCTCCATTAAACCCCTATCAGCGCGCCACATTCTATGGCGGCAATGAAAAGGGTTACACCGATTATCCAGCGCTATAAGTCCATTCATTACAATGGAGGGATTGATTCTTATATGCGAACCCCCGAATAGTTATGGCCACCTACCAAACAGAGCGTGTGCTCTCTGTCAAGCACTGGAACGAAAGTTTATTTAGCTTTACAACGACCCGTAATCGTGGACTACGTTTTCGTAACGGCCATTTTTTAATGATCGGCCTTGAAGTGGATGGTAAGCCATTGGCTCGTGCCTATAGTGTGGTGAGTCCGAACTATGAGGAGCATTTGGAGTTCTTTAGCATCAAAGTACCCAATGGCCCATTGACCTCGCGGCTTCAGCATATTCAGGTGGGCGACCCCATTCTTGTGAGCGAGAAATCCGTTGGCACCCTTGTGATTGATGATCTCAACCCGGGAAAGCATTTGTATCTATTTAGTACTGGAACCGGCTTAGCTCCATTTCTGAGTATTATTCGTGATCCAGATACCTATGAGCGGTTTGAGAAAATTGTTTTGGTCCACGGCGTTCGCGTAGTGAGTGAGCTTGCCTATCAGGACTACCTTACAAACGAATTGCCCAATGATGAGTTTTTGGGGGAGTTGGTACGCAATCAACTCATTTATTACCCCACGGTGACACGCGAAGCCTATTCCCATACGGGTCGTTTAACTACCGCGATTGAATCTGGAAAATTGTTTACCGATATTGGATTGCCACCACTTGATCCGGCGGTGGATCGCGCCATGATCTGTGGCAGCCCTGCAATGCTGAAAGAAACCAGCGAGTTATTGGATCAACGGGGCTTTAAAGTTTCTCCATCCTCTGGAGAGCTGGGTGACTATGTCTTCGAGCGGGCTTTTGTCGAGAAGTAGTCCAAAAAAGAAGCCCCTTGCGGGGCTTAAATTCAAAGGAAATAAATCAGCCTTCATTTAATAGCAAGGTTGTCAATTTCACTATACAGATTTATCAGTAATTAAAAACCCTAGGTTGGGCTCTGTGATTTTGCTGATAAACCACTAGAATTCAGTGATCATGCGCATTGAAGATACTGATCCAGCCCGGCATAACGCCATTGAGTACCCCATGGAAGTGGGCGCACCGAAATTTGCGCCGGTTCCCATTCGTGAGGAAAAAGACAAAGCTATCAATATTGCTAGGGCGCATGCAAATCAAGAATATGAGCGCATCATGGAGCAGGCCGCAGTATTGATGCGTCAAGCGAAAGCGCTACAAGCACGTTTAGATGCAACCGAAATGGTTCATGCGGCTAAGTTTAGTTTTAGCCCAGTCTATGGCAAAAAATATTATTTGTATCAGGATGAGAGCGTCGGTTCCTATCGTTTAGTTCAAAACGCTCCCAGCGAGTGGAGTTGTGGTGTTCCAGCAGGCTGGTCTTTTTGCCAGGTAGTTCGTAAGTTGGGCGACAGTACCTGGGAAGTGGTGGAAGACTAAATCAATGAGGTGAAGAAATGAAAAAGTCGGATAGCCGTTGTTGTGGATCCGGTGTTTGCATTATTAATGACGCCGGAGAGTGTTGGTGTGGCCAAAAGTGGGATGGTGAAAAAATGGTGCATATGCCATTAAATCTTGACGCACCCCAAGACGAGGCCATGCAAGTCAAGTTTGAAAGCAAAAATGATCAGGCTTGATTAATTCCCCTGACGCTTTTTGTGCAGATAGGCGATGGTTCGAAAGTGAGCATACGCCATTACAACGGCCAAAATAGCAACAGAGTACTTGAGGGGAATCCGAAAGAGCATCTCTAGGAGTAGGGCAAAGAAAAATGCCCATGCCATCATGCTCAGATACGAGATGGCAATAAAAAAATCCCTTAACTTTGATTGATCTAAAAGTCGTGAATACACCATACCGATGGGTATTAACGCAATTAATAGATACAAAACCATTCGCATTGGGGCCCTCTTCTTTTGGGAAGAGTGTAAACAGTTTTATCTTATGAGGAAATATTGACAGGGGCTAGAGTGCTTACCTGTTGATTTGTCTCTGATGACATGGGTATCAACGGGCAGTTTTGATGAGAGTCACAGCCATGCTTCGCAGCGCAGACGGCGGCCGATTGCTTGGGGTCTATACGGGCACCGGTTTGTTCACAAAATAATATAAGTCGCATTTTTACCTCGAGTTGATCGCAGTCTAGCAAGAGGCGGGCGGGGCAGTTTGCGCTAGATCAAAAAGTCAGGTGGTTTTAGTAAAGTGAAGGTTTATAACGTTGAGATCTCGCTAATGCCAACACTAAGCTCCCTAACCGGCCCCTTTTCATTTATAGGGTTACTGCTTCTGTCGAACGTGTTTATGACCTTTGCGTGGTATGCCCACCTGAAGGACTTGAGTGCCAAACCCTGGTGGATCGCTGTCTTTGTGAGCTGGGGAATTGCATTTTTTGAATATGTTCTGCAAGTTCCTGCCAATCGAATCGGCTATGAGTATTTTTCCCTAGGTCAGTTAAAAATAGCCCAAGAAGTCATTACTCTTAGCGTATTCATACCATTTGCAGTCTTTTATATGGGTGAGCCATTCAAGACCGATTACCTTTGGGCGGGTCTCTGTTTGCTCGGTGCCGTGTATTTCATGTTCCGGACTTAACAGGCCATTAGGCACTATTCGAATTTCTAAATCACTCTTATACTTATTTATCAATTGTTGGGGGAGCCATGTTCTTAAAAACCATACTCAGTTGCCTTGCCGTCGGAATCACTATTATTGGATTATTACTGTTTTTTCATTCGCAAGATGCAACTGTATTTACCATCGGGATCATTAGTTACTTATTGATCGCCTTATCGTCGAGTATCAAATGCAAGTGCATGAATTCACTTCGTTCGTAATCAACCTTTTGGGAAAGAATATGAAGATTAAATTAGCCATTGGAGTAAGTGCAGTCGTTTTTGGTTTAACTGCCTGTGGTGGCGGTCCCAAAGTAATGACTGAGCGTATGCCCGAGTCTGGATTTTTGCCAAACTACAACGTGCTGCAGGTGGTTGGTAATACACCTAAAGATATTCGGGCATGGCGCTATATCAAGCCAGGTATTCAAGCTTCGAGTTATACCGCGGTCATGATTGATCCTGTTTACTTAAATCAGACCGAGTACACCAAAGAGATTACGCCTGAGGTGATTGCGCAAACCAAGAAAATTTTAGAAGAGGCGATGCGCCAAGCTGTTCAAAGACGATCCGATATTAAGTTAGTCGATAAGCCTGGTCCTGGCGTAGCTCGCGTAGCCGTTGGTATCACCGGTGCTGAGTTATCGGCCGATGGTCTTAAGCCCTGGAACTTTACCCCGATTGGGTTGGCTGCGAATGCGGCCGCATTTGCAACGGGGAACAATTCAAAAACACCTGCTTTGGTCGTTGAAAACCGTGTGACCGATAGCCAAACGAAAGAATTTATTGCGGGCGGCATGGTCGCCGTCCAGGGTGAGCCATTCCGTCTGGGTTCAAGCTCCGTTGGTGCTTTTCAAGATATGACGCGGCGTATCGTCGTGTTTGCAATGGAGTCGCCCTTAAAGCCCCTACCTGGCTCTGCGTTGAAATAATTGAGATACAGCTAGGAATCTTCATGCGTCATTTTGTGATTCAATGTCTGATGGTTTGTGCCGGGTTCCTATCCGGTGCAAGCCTTGCTCAATTACCACCCAGTAAGTCGCAAGGGGATACAACCTTCATCACTGGCGGCATTGGCAGTGACGAGTCTATTGCCATGTTTGCCGCTGCTAAAAAGTGGTCACTACTGATTGAGATGTCAGAGATTGATGGAAGTGGGCGTGGCGTTTGGATTGCGGGTATTAATATCCGCGTACTTAACGCCAAACAACAATCCATCTTAGAGACTGTATGCGATGGACCCTTAATGCTGCTTAATGCCCCACCAGGACAATACACTGTTGAGGCAAGTTATCAGGGTAAATTACTGAAGCGTAGTGTGGTTATCAAAGAAGGCGATCCACAAAAGCTAAGCTTATTCTGGCGCCTTTAGGAAGCTCCCAAAATTGGGGGAAGGAGTTTAGTGAGCGTAGCCCGCTGACTCGTTGCTGATCCAGCCAGGGCAAAACCAATCAGTTCGCCTTTAGTGTTATGGAAAAGTCCCTCGATACCATCATCTAGTTGCTTGATTGACCATGAGCCTGAACCGCCTATCGGTGGAGGGGAAACAATCAAGGGCAATGCAGGCGTTTTAATCATTACCGGCATCGCTGGATAGACTAAGGATGCGTCTTGTCTGGCCAGAACCATGGCCAAGGTACGAGCAGCTTGCATGATTGGCATTACGTACGGAAGTACCTGACCCTCAACTTCTGCGCAATCACCTAAGCTATAGATATTCTGGGCGCTGGTCTCTAGCTGACGATTCACAACAATCCCACGATGAACAATAATTCCCGCTTCTTTAGCCAATTGAATCCTGGGGGCCAGCCCTAAGGCTGACAACACTAAGTCTGCACGGATTATTTGACCATTCGTCAAAATGACTTGAAGTTGATCGCCATCGTGAGATACCGATTGAATACTGGTTCCTAAATGCCAAAGTACGCCAAGACTGGATAGCTGCTGCTCAAGTGCTTGTGCGATGGGTTTTGGCAATAAGCGATTCAAGGCCCGGTCTGCAAGATCAATTATTTCAACCTGATAACCGCCAAGTACCAAATCGTTTGCAAATTCACAACCAATCAAACCCGCGCCGAGAATGACAACTTTTTTCTTACCGTCGAGCTGTTTGCGAAAGTTTGCATATTCATATAAATCATTGACCGACAAAATTGCATCACTAGCGTCCCCATCGATCGGAACGCTAATTTGATCAGCGCCAAGCGCCAGGATCAATTGGCTGTATTCAATATCAACGGATTGACCATCCTTAAGCACAACAGAAATGATTCGATGTGCCGGATCAATCTTCTTAACTGCTGCATGGGCATATAAGGTGAGATGCAATTGCTCAGCCATTTTGGCTGCCGAGCTCGTGACGAGTTGCTCCGCTGATTTTTGACCAGTAATTGCAGTCGATAGCATCGGCTTTGAATAAAAATCACCAGACTCTTTAGTGACTAAAGTGATGGAGTGTTCAGGGTTGAGCTTGCGATACTCACGGATCAGCGTGTAGGCTGCTAAGCCACTACCAATAATGCAAATTGGTTTATCAGAATTTGACATGAAGGTTTAGCGCTTACGAAAGCGAGCCGTAAGTTCTTTCAGAAAGATCCAAAGCGCCGGCAAGCCAGGAATAATAATCATTGCGAGTGCCACGATCGAAAAATTACTTTTCACCCAGGGATGCTCGCCAATCAAATAACCAAGCCCCGTTAAGCTACAGACCCAGATGATGCCACCAATAATGTTGTAGAAGACAAATACAGGGTAGCGCATCTGAGCAACGCCAGCTACAAAGGGCGCAAATGTTCTGACAAATGGCAAAAAGCGCCCAATCACAATGGTGATGGGGCCGTATTTTTCATAAAAGGCATGGGCTTCATCAAAGGCTTTTTTATTAAACCAGCGTGAGTTCTCCCACGAGAAAACTTTGTTACCGACAAACCGCCCAACCGAATAATTGACAGCATCGCCCAAAATGGCTGCGCTGGTGAGTAAGATCATGAGGACTGGAAGGCTAAGGTCGCCTGCAGCGGTTAGAGCTCCGGCAACGAACAATAGGGAATCACCGGGTAGGAATGGCATAACCACCAAACCAGTCTCAATAAAGATAATTGCGAAGAGCAGAACATAGATCCAGGTACCCCATTCACTAGCAATCAGTGCGAGGTTCTTATCAAGATTGAGAAATAAATTGATGAGGTAGGAAAAGTCCAAGATCTGCCTTTACTGTATTGCTCGCATTGTAATGATATTGGCTGATCATTAAAAAGCTCTAGAATGGCAGCATGCAATACATCACAATCGCTATTCAAATCGCCCTCATACTGTGGTTGGTATTTAATATCTACCAGTTTGGGGTTGCTTATCGGATTTGGCGAGAAAATGCGAGCGCTGAATATACTTTTTTGAGTTTCTTGCTCGAGCGCCTTGGAGCGTTAACAAATTCCTTTGTGCATACTTTTGTATACACCACCATTGCCATTGGTGTGGCCTATCTGGCTTACGAGTTTTTTGCGATGGTCACGGAATAAGATCAAGGTGGCCTAAGATCCCACTGAGATCGGATCCGATATATCGTGGCTTTTTGCCTATTTCTTCAAACGGTAGTTCGTAGCGATTGACCCAGTAGGTGTCAAAACCAAACCAGTTGGCGCCGATGATGTCCCAAGCATTACACGATACAAACAGTACCTGATGCAGTGGTACTGAAAAATAGTTCAGAATGAGTTGATAGCTTGCGGGGGTGATCTTAAATTGACGCGCCTCCTCCACCGATATCACTTCATCAAGGTATTGGGACAAGCCGCTCGATTGATTGGCCCAAGACAGCATCTCGTGATTACCGTTTGAGAGGATGCATGTTTTGATACCAGTCGCCTTGAGCTTTTGGAGCACCGTAGCTGACTCTGGAAATGGATCAAGACGTGCATATTGATCCAACAGGGCAGATTCATTCTTAGCGCTTAAGTCTAGTTTTAATTGAGCGCATGCAAATCGCAGAGCTGCAATTGTGATATCCCAAAAAGATTGGTAGTGTTGACTACCTCTCGTATTGGGATCAGCCAATGAAATGAGGCGTGTATATTCGAGTTGCTTATTTCGCCACAGTACGGCAAGAGCTTTTCCCTGACCTGGAAATAATTGCTCTGCTAGCGTGCCGATGGAGTACACATCAAACAAGGTTCCATAGGCATCAAATGCAATCAGCTGATATCGCATCTAAATAAACCGGAAGGCGATAATTGCAACGAGGGTTGGCGGCAGCGCCGCAATAAAAAGATATAAGGCACTAATTGCGCCATCTTCAAAACTGGGCCGCAAAATTGAGTAACCCGCTGGATTGGGCGCGTTGGCGATCACAGTTAAGCCGCCACCCGTAACAGCCCCGGCCACTAATGCATATTTAAACTCATTGGACAAACCATCCACTAACGATCCAAGATAGGTTAGGGCTGCATTATCGGTAATGGCAGTTAAAGCGGTAGCGCCATAATAGACCGTATCGGCATCTAAATTGGCCAGTAAGGGTTGTAGCCACCATTTTTGCTGCCCTCCAAGTACTACTAAACCAGCCAAGAAAAATGCCACCATCAAACTCTCCCTGAAAATCAGTTTGTTTTGGTAGCGCGCGTAGGCCGTTGTGTAGCCAATAAAGAATAAGAAAAGACCCATGAAAATAACCGAGTGGTGAACAAAGACAACCACACCCAGTAAAAAGAGGAGGTGAATCAAAATAACGCCAAAGGGAATGGAATCCAGTCGTTTTTCATTCGGATTGGTTGTCAATCCTGCCAATTCTTTTTTGAATAGAACTGTCAAAATAGTCGAGTTCACTAAAACCGCTAACGAGGATCGCCATCCAAACTCTTGAAGCATGAAAACAATATCCCAATTCCATTTGGCAGCAACCATCAAGATTGGAGGAGCGGCATAGGGGGTTAAGGTGCCGCCAATCGAGACATTAACAAATAAAACACCAAGTGCGCCATACATCAATTTTGGCGAAATCTTTTTGGCGAAATAGTAGTCACGGAGTAGTAAAGCAGCCACAGTCATTGCGGCAGGCTCTGTAATGAAGGATCCCAAAAGAGGGACTAGTGAGAGGGTGACCCAAAAGAAGGAAACCGATTTTTTAATTGGAATTAGCGCTGCTACACGATTGACTAAGAGTAAACAAAATTCAAGTACTGGTTTGCTTGCGGCAATTACCATGATCACAAACACAAACAAAGGCTCTGTGAAATTTAGACTTTCAAGGTATTGAATAGTCGCTTGATTGCCGCTGTAGAAGAAGAAGAAAGTAACCAGCACCATGGCCCAAAAACCAAAGACTGCTTCAACTTCACCCAGCAAATGCCAAACCCCCGCATGATTGGGCTGTTTGTGTGCGAGATGCTCAAAAAATTTTGTTGAGAAGGTATGAATGACTGCCAGTGCAAAAATTGTTGTACTAACAATATTGATCAGGGTTGGCGACATCGACATAGTTGTTTCCTAGAAGTTGACTAAAACAATCAGTAATACCCGCAATACCATCATTGTATTGATATGGAATTCCATAGTCATCATAATGAAATAAACCCTTATCGTTGATTTACATTGAGGAATCTAGGTGATGGAATTTGGTGATCGTTTAAATAAGCCGTCGATTTCGTATAGCCTAATACAGAATTTGCGTCAGCAATTAATGCGCGTACTGCCATTTTCAAAGATGGCAGAGCAAGACGTTGATTTCTTTCTACATCATTCTGCTGAAACGTACTTTGCCCCTGAAGAAGTCATTCTCTCACCGGCAGACGGAGCGCCAAAGATACTTTATCTGATTCGACAGGGAAGGGTATCGGGTCGCCGTTTGATCCCTGGTTTTGAAGAGACTGGATTTGAGCTTGACCCGGGTGATCTATTGGCTGTCAGCGCTTGTTATGGGGGACTTCCATCCACAGTAAAGTACGTGGCAATCGACGATTGTTTCTGCTTAGCCTTGCCCGTAGAGCGCATGCATGAGCTCGCCAAACACTCCAAGCCCTTCAGTGACTTTCTAAATAATCGTATTTTGAAGCTTCTCGAGGAATCAAGAGCAGCTTTACGAAATAGTTTTGCTTCTCAAGCGTTAACAGAGCAGTCACTTGAGAGTCCACTGAGGGATCTGACACTCAAAAAGCCGATCTCTGTTTCTCCCGATACTCCTTTGCAAGACGCCTTGCAATTGATTCATGATAAAAAAGTGGGCTCTGTTTTAGTGGTCGATGAAGAAGGGGCTATTGTTGGTATCTTGACCCGTTACGATGTCTTGAGTCGGGTCACGCTTGCACAAATACCCCTAGAGACACCGATATCCCAAGTCATGTCGCGTGACGTTAAAACTTTATCCTTGGACGATACTGCAGAGACCGCTGGCCTCATGATGTCGCGTCATCACATTCGTCATTTACCAGTCCTGCGTGGTAGGGAGCTGGTTGGCATTATTTCAGAGCGCGATTTATTTTCTTTGCAACGCTTATCACTAAACAACATTAGCAGTGCGATTCGTTTGGCCGATGATGTCGATGGCTTAAAAGATTGCGCGAGCAATATTCGTAAATTTGCTCGTAATTTGTTGGGACAGGGTGTGCAGGCTAGACAATTAACTGCCCTGATTAGTCATCTCAATGACGTATTAACTGCTCAGCTTATTCGTATTTTTACCAAGCGGCATGATTTAAGTTTGGATCACTTTGCTTGGATTTCGCTTGGTTCGGAGGGTCGAAGTGAGCAAACGATCGCGACTGATCAGGACAATGCTCTCATTTTATTGGACTCTGAGATTGCGCATAAAGCGCGATATCTGGCATTTGCCAAGGATGTTAATCACGCCCTCGATGCCTGTGGTTATCCATTATGCAAGGGTAATATCATGGCAAGCAATCCTGAGCTTTGCATTAGTCAACATGAGTGGTTAGAGCGCTTTGCGCGCTGGATTGAACAAGGCAGCCCCCAAGATTTGCTAAATGCCAGTATCTTTTTTGATTTCAGGGCACTTGCTGGTAACGAGTCCTTATTGGAGCCGTTACGTGCATACGTCGTTAAGCATGCTGAGGCTACCCCACGTTTCATTAAATTATTAGTTGAAAATTCCTTGCAGTGGAAAGTGCCGTTCAATTGGCTAGGTGGTCTAGAAACGAAAGAGCTTGATGGCCAGCAAATCATTGATATTAAGTTGCAAGGCACGGCGATCGTGGTGGATTGTGCTCGTATTTATTCATTAGCCAATGGGGTTGCTGCCGTGAATACGCGCGAGCGCTTAGCCGCGATTGGCCGGGCACTGAATCTGCATGAATCAGAAAGCGACGCATGGATTGCGGCCTTTGAGTATCTACAGACCTTACGACTTGCCGCTCAAATTGATGGTCATGTAATCGGTGGCAATCCTAATGCAGTTGCCGTCGAGGGGCTGAATTCAGTGGACAAAACAATTTTGCGCGAGTCTCTCTCAGAGGTCCGTAATTTGCAGCAACGACTTGAGCTCGATTATGTTCGCTAATTTTTTAGCTCGCTTTGGAATTGGCTCATCTGGGCCCGAACCCACTCGTTGGGTCGTCTTAGACGTTGAAACTACCGGGCTTGATCCCAGCCGCGATCGCTTACTTGCGATTGCGGCGATTGCTATACAGATTGGACCGGGTTTTACAAAGCCGACAATTGTTATCGGGGATAGTTACGAAGCCATTCTTCGCCAAGAGTTTGCATCCGATAAAGACAATATATTGGTTCATCACATTGGTGTAGGTGCGCAAACAGCCGGAAGACCGCCGGTTGAAGTATTGGAAGAATTTCGTGATTGGGTTGGCAACTCGCCACTGCTGGCATTTCATGCGCCTTTTGATCAGGGCATGATTATGCGTGCTTACAAACAATTTGGCCTATCACCGTTGGCAAATGATTGGATTGATATTGAGCCATTGGCTGCGGTGTCTGGTATCCATCCCAAAGCACGAGCCTTAGACGATTGGTTACAGTTCTTTGGCATTGAATGCAGTGTTCGCCATCAGGCTGCAGCCGACACTCTTGCCACATGTGAATTGCTTTTATGCCTATGGAATTCCATTCGAAAAGAGGCAAAGAGCCTTGTTGAGCTTAAAAACCTAGCGAAAGCGGCAACCTGGATACCTAGAGCGTAAATTAAATTTTACAAATTAAGGGTAAGCCCTTAATTCCTAGAAAAGTATTTTTAAATTACTAGGGAAATCACTGATTTGGGCATGATTGCGACCCAACCATAATGCCCATTGGCATTTTTTTCAATTCCCAAAAGGCTTTTGTGCTTTTATTTCTGAATATTGCTCAACTGGTTTTGTACATCGGTGGACTGGCTTTAATGGGTCAGGGTTTATTGTTTGTTTTATCTGGGCAAAAGCGTGACACCAATTTGTTTTATCAGATCTTTCAAATCATTAATAAGCCATGGACCAAGATGGCGCGCTTTATTTCCCCAAAGCAAATTGCTGACCATCAAATTCCGTTTGTAGCCTTTTGTATTATTGCCGTTCTTTATATTGCTGTGACTCTCGCTAAGATTGAGCACTGCGTCTCCATTGGAATCGAGACATGTCAGTAAGACTTCGTTGGCACCTCTTCCGTTTTTATGCCTCTGTATTTATTGTGCTCGGGCTTCGTCATAAGGCAATCGATACGTTTGAACAGATGCTCAGTGAGTTTCCGAATGATCCCTACGTACTTTCGAGCCTTGCTTACCTTAAGACCCAAGAGGGCGATAAACAAGGCGCAATTGAGATGTATAAAAAGGTGGTTTTGCGTTCGGATACCAATGCTCAAACGTGGTACAACCTCGGGTTTTTGCAAGAAGAAACGGGGCAGATTGAAGATGCCGAATTTAGTTTTCGTAAAGCGCTCGCACTTGATGAGAAGTTAGATTTAGCGTGGTATGGATTAGGGCTAACCCTAATTCAGCAGCGTCGTTTTGATGATGCAGTGAAGGCTTTGAAAAAAAATACTCAACTGCAACCCATGAGCCCTTATGGTTGGTACCAATTAGCAAGGGTTTACGTGGATCGCCAAGAACCCGAAGAAGCAGTAAAAATCATCAAGCATTTAAAAGAGTTTGAACCCAAATTTGCGAAACAGTTAGAGCGGGAAACCGGTTTAACGGTCTAGCTAATGATGTTGTAGTACGAAGTTTGTTGTAGATGTTTTTAATAACCTAAGGAGAAACTGTTATGCAATTAACAGAATCGCAGAAACAATATTGGTCGAAGAACCTAAGGATGACAGCTTTTCTGTTAGCCATTTGGTTTGTTGTGACCTTTGTTGTTGGCTTTTATGCCAGAGACCTGTCATTCAATTTCTTTGGATGGCCATTTAGTTTCTGGATGGGAGCGCAAGGATCGTTGGTCATTTATGTATTGATCATCGCCTATTACGCGCATTACATGAATAAGCTCGATCAAGAATACGATTGCGCCGAAGTGGAGGAAGATTAATCATGGCCGGAATGACACCTGATGCAGGCGGCAGTTTTGGCGGATCTGGCCAAAGTAATGCAGCCTTTAAAAAGCAGCTAAATAAAGTCTATGGTTTTTACACTCTTGGCTTTCTATCATTCGTTATCATCGTAGGTATTCTTGAGCAAATGGGCATGGGACGTGCCACAGTTGGTTACGTCTTCTTAGGCGCCACGGTGTTGCTCTACGCAGGTATCGGTGTGATGAGTCGCACCAACGATGCTGCAGAATACTATGTAGCGGGACGCCGCGTACCAGCGATGTATAACGGTATGGCAACTGGTTCGGACTGGATGTCGGCCGCTTCCTTTATTGGGATGGCGGGTACCTTGTACCTTACCGGTTATGGTGGTTTGGCCTTCATCATGGGTTGGACCGGCGGATATTGCTTAGTGGCACTATTCCTTGCTCCATACTTGCGTAAGTTTGGTCAGTTTACGATTCCAGACTTCCTAGGCGCTCGCTATGACGGTAATCTGCCACGCTTTATCGGGATTATTGCTGCGATTTTGATCTCCTTTGTGTATGTGGTCGCGCAGATTTACGGTGTTGGTTTGATTACCACCCGTTTGGCGGGCGTACCTTTTGAGATTGGTATTTTCTTAGGCTTGGCTGGTATCTTGGTCTGCTCGTTCTTGGGCGGTATGCGCGCGGTGACCTGGACCCAAGTGGCCCAGTACATCATTTTGATCATCGCTTATATGATTCCAGTGGTTTGGTTGTCGGTGAAGCAAACCGGTAATCCATTGCCTCAGTTGGTATACGGTTCTCAGCTTGAAAAAGTGACCGCTCGGGAAGCAGAACTCATCAAGGATCCAAAAGAACTTGAAGTTCGCGCCATCTTCAAAGCGCGTGCCGATGCCTTAGCTGAGAAGTTAAAGGATGTGCCAGCTGCATTAGCTGCTGATAAAGCCGCTGCGGAGAAGAAGGTTGCTGATCTAAAGGCGGCTAATGCACCCGCTGAAGAAATTGCTGCTGCAGAAAAAGCGCTAGCTGCTGTTCCAAAAGATGCAGAAGCTGCGAAGAAGGCTTGGACAGCTCAGCGAACCAGCGCTAATAATCGGGCAAATCCATTAGCCAATATGCCTCGTCATGGACAGCAGTTTGCAGGTGATCCAAATGGCGATGAAAAAGCACGTACCGCATTTGATACTTCACGTCGTAATTTCTTGGCGTTGATCTTCTGCTTGATGTTAGGTACTGCAGCCTTGCCACACATTCTGATGCGCTTTTACACCACACCATCGGTCAAACAAGCGCGTGAGTCGGTGACCTGGTCGCTGTTCTTCATCTTCTTGTTGTATTTCACAGCCCCTGCGCTTGCAGTGCTGGTGAAATATGAGGTCTTCAACGTTCTGGTTGGAACACCGTTTGATAAGTTACCGGCGTGGATTGCAGCGTGGACAAAGGTTGATCCTGCTTTGCTCTCCGTGGTTGATGTCAATAAAGACGGTATCTTCCAGCTTGCAGAGATGACTATTGGTGGTGACATCATCGTGTTGGCAACCCCAGAAATTGGTGGCCTGCCCTACGTGATCTCAGGCATGGTGGCTGCTGGTGGTTTGGCTGCTGCGTTGTCAACTGCTGACGGCTTGCTCTTAACCATTGCAAACGCTTTGTCTCATGACTTGTACTACAAGATGATTGATCCTAATGCGTCTGCAGCACGGCGTGTGGCAATCTCCAAAGCATTGCTCTTGGTTGTGGCATTAGCAGCAGCCTATGTGGCAGCTCAAAAGCCAGCTGATATCTTGTTCTTGGTGGGAGCAGCGTTCTCGTTCGCTGCGGCATCTTTCTTCCCCGCTTTGACACTGGGTATTTTCTGGAAGCGTGCTACAAAAGCTGGTGCTTGCCTTGGCATGGTTGCTGGTCTTGGTATCACCATCTACTACATGATCATGACTCAACCATGGTTGCGTGGTGTATTTGGTGTGACCTCACCGGTTGAACTTTGGTATGGCATTCAGCCGATTTCTGCAGGCCTATTTGGCGTGCCAGTTGGTTTTGCAGTAACCATCCTAGTGAGCTTGGTAACCCCAGCTCCACGGAAAGATATTCAGGAATTGATCGACCATGTTCGTTACCCAACGTTACGTGGCGACACCATGAATACTCAATCTAGTTAAGGTTTAATCCTCAGTAGCTAAAACCCGCTCTTCGGAGCGGGTTTTTTTATTTGAGGCCCCATAAGTGGGTTTGTGCAAGAGTCGCAAAACTCCTCTATGCTTGGGAGCATGAAATGGCCTCTTTACCCAACCCTCTGTCTTTTGCTTACTCTTCTAGGGTCAAGCTGGGTATTTGCGAGCGCCTCCGGTACCAAATCCCCGGTTTATCGCTATATTGAGACTGCAAGTTTGCAGGGTCAGGGCCGACTCACATTTTGGGGTTTTGACGTTTACGACGCTCGCTACTATGTGGCTGATCCAAAGGGACAAAATGGCTTTGCCTTAGAAATTCATTACATCCGCTCCTTTAAAGGAGCGGATCTCGCTAAGCGTACCATTGATGAGATGACGCGTCTGGGGGTTCCTGAGAAGCAGCGTATGGTTTGGTTGCAAAGCCTCGAGAAACTCTTTCCGGACATTGCCTCTGGTGACACCTTAGTTGGTATTCATCTTCCCGATCGCGGAACTTTATTTCTGCATAACGGCAAACCCATCGGTGATATTCCTGGCGATGCATTTGCTAAAGCCTTTTTTGGAATCTGGCTTGATGAGCGAACCAGCGTACCGAAGTTGCGTTCTGCACTCATTGCAAGTCGTTGTCCACCCGCTTTAATTGCTGCAAACTGCCCGAATCCTTAATTCTTTACTTGGTGCTCATTATGTTCACTAGACTCAAGCGTCTAATAATCATTTCTTTGATTTCTGTTCTGTCCCTTGGGCTGGCTTCTTGTTCAAGCCCGAGCGTGCAAATGTATAGCAAAGAAGTCCCTCAATTGGATTTGGCAACTTACTTTAACGGCGAGATCGATGCCTACGGAATCTTTACCAATCGCAGTGGCGAGGTTGTTAAACGTTTCAAGGTGCTTATTAAAGCCAAATGGGAAGTCAAGGATGGCAAAAAAGTTGGCACTCTAGATGAGGATTTTGTTTACTCTGATGGCACCAAGCAAAAGCGGATTTGGACGCTTACTGAGGTGGCGCCAGGTCGTTACAGTGGAACTGCCAGTGATGTGATCGGCGAGGCGGTAGGCGAATTAGCAGGTAATGCGCTCAATTGGCGCTACACCCTGGCTTTGCCGGTCGATGGTAAAACCTATCACGTGCAATTTAATGATTGGATGTATTTGATGGACGATAAGGTCATGCTCAATAAAGCCGAAATGAGTAAGTTTGGGATTTATTTGGGTGAGGTCACCTTAGCTTTCTATAAACGCTAGATTGATTATTGTGACTCTAGCAATTACAAGGAGCACTTGGCGCAAGATCTGGAATTTTGTTTTATTTCAGATTGGTTGGTTCGCTTGTATCTTGGGTGCCGCACACCAGCAACTAGGTGCGGCGCTTGCGATCGCACTCTTCTGCATCGGGGTTTACCTTTGGTTACATCGCAATGCCCGCAATGAACATGAGCTATTGCTCAAAGTATTCATTTACGGCCTGATTGCTGACACGATTTTGGTTCAACTCGGTTGGATTCAGTTTGAATCGGATTTTCCATTTGCGGCGATTTCACCGGTTTGGATGTGGGCGCTGTGGCTGGTCTTTGCCACAACCCTGAAAGAATCGATGTCTTGGTTGCAGGGTAAAAATGGCTTAGCCGCCGTGTTGGGAGCGATTGCCGGGCCCATGTGCTACGAAGCGGGTGTCCGCCTGGGGGCAGCGTCTTGGCTAAATTCTGAGACACAGGTTTTTGCTCTTATTTACTTGGCTGTTATTTGGGCAATAGCGATGCCGGTATTTCTGCACTTTGCCAGAGAAAAGTGATATTTATATAGAAATCAAGTACTTATAAGTAAATAAGTACTTACTTATTTGAAAATCAAGCCATTCATATTGATAAATCAGAAACGCCCACTTGCAAATAATACTGTTTTTATATACAGTAAGCGTACAGTATGAATTTCAGCAATTAAGCGAGCAAAACCGAACTAATATCTAGAAAAGGATGGCCATGGACGACAAGAAAAAATCAGCCTCATCAGAGTTTGCAGGGATGAGCGGCGAGAAGCAAAAAGCACTAACGGCTGCCTTGGCCCAAATTGAAAAGCAGTTTGGTAAGGGTTCGATCATGCGTCTGGGCGACGCAGAAATTAATCAAGATATTCAGGTCGTATCGAGTGGCTCCTTGGGGCTCGATATTGCTCTGGGCGTCGGCGGCTTGGCGCGTGGGCGTGTGATTGAGATTTACGGCCCAGAGTCCTCCGGTAAAACTACATTAACTCTCCATGCTGTGGCCGAGATGCAAAAGCTCGGTGGGACCTGCGCATTTATTGATGCCGAGCATGCACTGGATGTGCAGTACGCCGCTAAGTTAGGCGTCGATGTCAACAATCTATTGATCTCTCAACCCGATACCGGTGAGCAGGCGTTGGAAATTGCCGATGCGCTGGTACGTTCAGGCTCAATTGATTTAATCGTGATCGACTCGGTCGCAGCCTTGGTTCCAAAGGCTGAGATTGAAGGTGATATGGGGGACTCATTGCCAGGACTGCAGGCGCGACTAATGAGCCAAGCCTTGCGTAAGTTAACAGGCACGATCAAGCGTACCAATTCCATGGTGATATTCATTAACCAAATTCGCATGAAGATTGGTGTGATGTTCGGCTCTCCCGAAACCACGACTGGCGGTAATGCCCTTAAGTTCTATGCCTCGATGCGTCTTGATATTCGTAGGATTGGCAGTATCAAAAAGGGTGATGATGTGATTGGGAACGAGACCCGCGTGAAGGTCGTGAAGAACAAAGTATCTCCACCATTCCGCGAAGCGATCTTTGACATCATGTATGGCTCGGGGATCTCGCGTGAGGGCGAAATTATTGACATGGGCGTTGAGGCTGAGATCGTTGAAAAATCTGGTGCCTGGTATAGCTATAACGGCGATCGCATCGGTCAGGGCAAAGATAATGTGCGCGAGTTCTTAAAAGAGAACCCTGAGATTGCCAAAGAGATCGAAGCGAAGATTCGGCAAAAGCTCGGCGTTAAAAGTGGCGGCACCCTCATTAGTGAGACCCTAGACGATGAGGAGATCGAATCCGCGAGCGCTTAATGCCGGGATCGGACCACGCTTCTCAACAAAGCCCGAGTCTCAAAGCTCGGGCTTTGCGCCTTTTGTCGAGGCGTGAATATAGCCGTCATGAGATAGCGCAAAAGTTACAGCGCTCATATGGTCAGGCAGATGACAACCCACCGGCCGATCTTGAAGAGCAAATTACCCAGGTTTTGAATGACTTTGAGGCCCGAGGTTGGCTATCAGATGAGCGGTATGCTCAGGCCCTAGTGCGGCGGCGCAGTCAACGCTATGGTTTGCGCCGTGTGGCTGACGAGTTGCAGCGGGCCGGCATTGAGCCTGCCATGATTGCAGAGCTAAGTCATGAGCTAAGTTCATCTGAATATGAGCGCGCCCAGGCCTTGTGGGCTCGTAAATTTGGTGAAACTTCCTCGGACCCAAAGGAGCGAGCCAAGCAGTACCGCTTCTTGGTTTCAAAGGGTTTTCATCCAGAGCTTGTTAACCGACTGATTAGCGGTCGGACACCCTCCAAATAGCCAATTTGGTGCAGTGAAAATGTTAGACTTATGGGTCTTTTGAGGGCGTTTTAAGCCTTTTTTGCCTTGATTTGGGTCAATGACCCAAGGGCCCCATCAAGGAAAATAGCTTTTCACGCTGGCGTTGAAATTTAATCATTCCAGGAGCTGTTATGAAAATTCATGAGTACCAAGGCAAGGAGATTCTGCGCCAATTTAATGTACCGGTACCCAATGGTATTCCAGCGTTTAGCGTTGATGAGGCAATCGAAGCCGCGAAGAAGTTAGGCGGTCCAGTTTGGGTTGTGAAGGCACAAATTCATGCGGGCGGTCGTGGCAAAGGCGGTGGCGTGAAAGTCGCCAAGAGCATGGATGAAGTGAAGCAATACGCCAGCGCAATCTTGGGTATGCAATTAAAAACCCATCAGACCGGCCCCGAAGGACAAAAAGTGCGACGTCTATTGGTTGAAGACGGGGCTGATATTAAAAAAGAGTACTACCTCGGAATTTTGACCGACCGCGCCACCCAGAAGGTGGTTGTCATGGCCTCGAGTGAGGGCGGTATGGATATCGAAGAGGTTGCTGAAAAGACTCCCGAGAAAATTATTAAGGTATTTGTTGATCCATTAGTTGGATTAACCGATGCGCAGTGCGATCAACTCAGCAAAGGCATTGGTGTTCCAGAGGGATCTCAAGCCCAGGCTCGTGAGGTATTTAAGAATCTCTACAAAACCTATTGGGATACCGATGCATCTTTGGTGGAAATTAATCCACTCATTCTAGAGGGCAATGGAAATATTAAGGCTCTTGATGCGAAATTTAACTTTGATTCAAATGCGCTCTATCGCCATCCTGAAATCGTGGCCTATCGTGATGTGGATGAAGAGGATCCTGCCGAAATTGAAGCATCTAAATTTGATCTGGCCTATATTTCTCTGGATGGCAATATTGGTTGCTTGGTCAACGGTGCAGGCTTGGCCATGGCGACGATGGACACTATCAAATTATTTGGTGGTCAACCAGCCAACTTTTTAGATGTGGGTGGTGGCGCAACTGCAGAGAAAGTAACTGAGGCCTTCAAGATCATGCTCAAAAACAAGAGCGTGAAAGCTATTTTGGTCAATATTTTTGGCGGCATCATGCGTTGCGATGTGATTGCCGATGGCGTAGTGACAGCGTGTAAAGCAGTCAATTTATCTGTTCCTTTGGTGGTTCGGATGAAGGGTACCAACGAAGAGTTAGGCAAAAAGATTTTGGCTGACTCTGGATTACCCATCATCAGTGCTGATTCCATGGCTGAGGCGGCAACGAAAGTTGTGGCGGCTGTGCAAGGCAAGTAAGCGACCATCTAATTTGAGGAAATCACTATGTCAATCTTGATTAATAAAAATACACGCGTTATCACCCAAGGAATCACCGGCAAGACTGGGCAGTTTCATACGGAGAAGTGCCAGGAATACGCGAATGGTAAGAACTGCTTTGTGGCTGGCGTCAACCCAAAAAAAGCCGGCGAGTCGATTTTTGGGATTCCGATCTTTGGAACTGTTAAAGATGCAGCTAAAGAAACCGGTGCTACGGTTTCGGTGATCTATGTTCCGCCTCCAGGCGCTGCTGCAGCGATTTGGGAAGCAGTTGAAGCCGATCTCGATTTGGTTATTTGCATCACCGAAGGTATTCCGGTACGCGACATGCTTGAAGTTCGCAATAAGATGCTGCAAAAAGAAGCCAAGGGCGGTAAGAAAACCTTGTTGTTAGGCCCTAATTGCCCTGGCTTGATTACTCCTGAGGAAATCAAGATCGGCATCATGCCCGGTCATATTCACCGCAAAGGTCGCATTGGAGTTGTGAGCCGCTCTGGCACCCTAACGTATGAAGCTGTGGGACAGTTATCCGCGATTGGGCTTGGCCAGTCAACCGCGGTTGGTATTGGTGGCGACCCCATCAATGGCTTAAAGCACATTGATGTGATGAAAATGTTTAATGAAGACCCCGAGACAGACGCGGTCATTATGATCGGCGAAATTGGTGGCCCAGATGAAGTTGAGGCGGCGCGTTGGTGCAAGACCAATATGAAAAAACCCGTTGTCGGCTTTATTGCAGGTGTAACAGCGCCCCCGGGTAAGCGCATGGGTCATGCGGGCGCGTTGATTTCCGGTGGCGCCGATACCGCGGATGCCAAATTGGCTGTGATGGAAGAATGCGGATTTAAGGTCACCAAAAACCCTTCTGAGATGGCGACTTTACTAAAAGCAATGATTTAGTTTGTGAATTCAGTTGTAATGGCAGGCGATGTTGAAATGAAATGTTTGGGTAAGTAGTTATAACAATTAGAGGAAGACATGGAACTTTTAGCAATGATTGACTGGTCGGTCGTGATTCAAATCATCATCATCGATCTTTTATTAGGCGGTGACAATGCGGTTGTGATTGCATTGGCTTGTCGTAATTTGCATCCAAATCAGCGTAAGAAGGGCATCATTTACGGTACGGCTGGCGCCATTATTTTGCGCGTCATCTTAGTCGCGTTTGCAGTAACCTTATTGCAAATCCCGTTCTTGAAACTCGTTGGAGGCGCATTACTCTTGTGGATTGGCTACAAGTTGATGGTTCAGCACGATGAGGAAGAGCACAATTTAGATGCCCCAGACAAGCTGTTTGCTGCAATTAAGACCATCATCGTGGCCGACATCGTGATGAGTCTAGATAATGTCCTCGCGATCGCTGGCGCTGCAGGCCAAGTTGATGATGCTGCTCATCAGGTTGGTTATGTGGTATTCGGATTGATCGTATCGGTACCGATTATTATTGCCGGAAGTAAGGTGGTTCTGTTCTTGATTGATCGCTTCCCATTGATTGTGACAGCTGGTGCTGGTCTCTTGGGTTGGATTGCTGGCGGCATGATGGTGACCGATCCTGCAATCGTCAAGCAGTTTGGTGAGGGCATGGCCGGATACTCTACGATTGCTGGTATCACTGGCGCAGTTGCTGTGATGGCTTTTGGCGAGTTGATGAAGCGTCGTGCTAAAAGTAATTCCAAAGCTGCGTAAGCACTGATATTAAAATCAAGGATTACTGACACTAATTAAACCCCTCTGCGATGGATTTCTGTCCGAAGATAGAGGTCCATCGAGGAGGGGATTTTTTATGCATACACAACATCAAGTCAAAGACGATCAACGGGGATTTACATTAATTGAAGTGATGGTTGTCGTGGCCATTATTGGCATCTTAGTTGCCGTTGCTGTGCCACAGTATCAGGATTACATTGCTCGCGGGCGAGTTGTCGAAGGATTAAATCTTGCATCTAGCGCTAAATTGGCAGTGACCGAGGCATACGCTAGCAAAGGGCCAAGCCCGATGGATCGGGTTACTCAAGAGTCTTTTTCATTTACTCCAACGCGGAGTGTGAAAGAGATTGAGATCTTGCCAAGTGGGGCGATTGCCATTGATTACCAAACATCGGTGGCGCCCGATGGTAAAAATAGTTTGATTTTGATTCCGACTAATGAGCCAGATGTCGCTTCACCCCGCGCAATTGATCTCTCACAAAGTAATTTAGTTACCTGGTCGGGCGGCTGGTCCTGCCGTTCGGAGCAAACCAATCTCCCCGCTAAGCTCTTACCGGCAGAGTGTCGAGTGGGTAAGTAACCCCTTGAGTTGGGGCGAGTAGTTAGCTCGCCTTCCAATCTCCCGATTTGCCGCCGCTCTTTTCAAGTAACTTGATATCGCTCATCACCATCCCACGGTCAACGGCTTTGCACATGTCGTAAATTGTTAGAAGAGCAATTTGGGTGGCGGTAAGTGCTTCCATTTCAACGCCAGTGGGCCCCGTGGTTTCGGCCCTGGCTTGACAATAAATCGTGTGGCTAGACTGATCGGATCGGAACTCAATGCTCACATGGGTGAGTGCAATTGGATGGCAGAGAGGAATGAGATCAGCTGTTTTCTTGGCCGCCTGAATTCCGGCGATTCGGGCAATGCCAAGTACATCACCCTTTTTATGACCGCCCGACTCAATCAGTTCATAGGTGTTAGGATTCATTTGAATACAGCCAGTCGCAATGGCTACCCGGTGGGTAGACGCTTTATCGCTAACGTCAACCATATGCGCTTGGCCACTGGAATCAAAATGCGTGAGTTTGTTCATACAAGAGGTTTTACCATATAGGCATGGGGAAGCAAGTAAAACGAATCGTTGCTTTGTACTTAAGCGGGGTCTTAAGTGCCTCTTCCTTCGCCCAGCAGCCAGGGGTGTCGGTCACCCAAGACAATGTAGCTAAGGAGAATCTTGGGCGGGTGATTCAGTCACCGGAAGCGCGCTCAGCTAATTTACCCTCTCGGAATGTTTTGCAATCGCAACCCGTCTTGGTGTTGCCCGATATGGGTGATCCGGGAGGTGATGCTTTAAGCCCCCTAGATGAGCGCAAGATTGGTGAGCAGATCATGCGGGAGATTCGTAGGGATCGGGATTTTTCTAATGACTGGCCCATCTATGATTACCTCAATTCGATGGAGCGGCGCCTGATGCAAGCTGCAAAACGCTTGCAACTGGGTGGAGCAAATGCCCAAGGCAGTGCCGCATACGACTATGAGGTATTTGCGGTGAAGGACCCATCGATTAATGCGTTTGCATTGCCCGGTGGATTTATTGGTTTTCATACGGGGCTCTTAATTACTGCGGAGACCGATTCAGAGGTCGCTTCGGTGATGGGTCATGAGATTGGCCATGTATTGCAACGTCACTTGGCGCGCTCTTTGGAGCGTCAAGGAACCAATTCAATCATTGCGTTAGCCGGCATTGTGCTGGGTGCGTTAGCAGCTGCTAGTAATCCTGGCGCTGCTGCCGGCCTAATCACGGGTGGCCAGGCACTTGCGATTCAGAATCAACTCTCGTATTCGCGGGACGCAGAGCGCGAGGCCGATCGAATTGGTTTTCAGATCTTGCAAGCCAGTGGTTACGATGTAAATGGCGCACCCGTATTCTTTCAGCGTTTGCAAAAGGCTTATGGAATCATGGATAGTGGTGTGCCGGGGTATTTGCGCACTCACCCCTTAACTACTGACCGTATTGCTGATATGCAAGACCGGGCGAGGACCGTTGTACAAAATCGGGTGCCCAGTGCGCTCGAGTTCTATCTCATTAAAGCTAGAGCGCGCATCGAGCAGAGTGGGACTACCAGTGGCTTATTTGATCTACGTAATTTATTTGAGAGTTTGAGTAAGCAGGCCAGCCCCGAAAAGCAAATGGAGGGCTTCTATGGCTTAGCCTTGGTTGCCCAACGTCAGGGGCGCTTTGATCAGGCAGAAAGCTTTTTGCAAAAAGCTCGGGCTGTAGCGCAAAATGTCTTGGCACCCGGATCACCTGTGCAGCGTCAGAGCTTATCGTTTGATTACACGGCATCTGAGTTAGCCCTTGCACGAGGTAGGCCCGAGGAGGCCTTACAGTATGCCCAAAATGCGGCCAAGGCGGATCCGTTTTCATTCTCTGCCGCTGTGGCGACGGTCAATGCAGAACTGCGTTTGGGTCGAGCTAATGAGGCCATTACTTTGTTACGAGCGAAGACCAAAGCACAACCGAATGAGACGATCTGGTGGGATTTGTTGGCGCGCGCGTATGACCAAGATAAAAAGATTGGTTTGCGGCATTACGCACTTGCTGAGAAGTTCGCTACCGAAGGGGCTTGGCCATCGGCGATTGAGCAGCTGAAAATTGCACGCTCGGCTGCCGGTAATGATTTTTATCTGGGTTCAGTGATTGATGCGCGATTGCGCGTGTTTCAGAATCAATACCGCGAAGAGCAAAAAGAGCAAAAAAAGAGTTAGTGCAGCTCGTGCTGATCGCTCGGAAACTCAAAGTCATCATCGTGAGAACGACTGGCGTGTAAATGGGCGATGCGCCAGCCTTTGCCATCTTGCATGAGGACTAGTGTGATATTAATCATGAAATCAGCCTCAATCTGATTATTTTCAAAATAGACAGCTTCGGTTGAATCAAACACTGCAGCACTCACGGTAATGTGCTCGATGCAAGCAATCGGTTCTAAATAGAGGGGCCTTGCGAGCATGCGCTCTAGCCCCGCTCGAATCTCCGCATGACCGCTTAAGCGATTACCTTCTGGTAGCACACAAGTAATTGAGTCGTCATCGAGCCATAAGGCGAGGGCTCCTTCGACGTCCCCTTGCCGCAGGGTCTCACGCCAGGCATCAATCACCTCATCGGGATTCTGAAAGAGTCGTGCGAAGCGCGGCATAAGCTATTTATTGGACCTTTATTGGTGTAAGCATACTGTAGACGCGTTGTGAATCGATCTGATTTAAACAATTGAGATGCCCAAGTGGGCAGGTGCGCTGATAGCAGGGACTACAGTCTAATTCGAGCCAAATGATTTGGGCCTTTGGGGATAAGGGCGGCGTGTGCTTGGGATTGCTTGAACCAAAAATAGCAATTTGTGGAATCGATAGGGCTGCGCCAATATGCATCAGACCTGAGTCGTTGCTGATCAGGCATGTGGATTGTGCGATGAGTGCCATCGATTGGTCTAAGGGAATCGCGCCGCACCAATTGTGGATACGATCAGATAAATTGGTAGATTGCACAATTTCTTGGCCAAGCACATGATCGGCTCGGCTCCCCAGAATAATAATCCTCGCATCTGGATTGTCTTCTAAGATCTGGTTCGCTAATTGCGCAAAGTGACTCGTTGGCCAGCGCTTTGCAGAGCCGTATTCGGCGCCAGGGGCAAATACATAAAGAGGTACACCACCGATCTCTTCGATCCTGCCCCTTGCCCATTGCGTAAGAGTGGAATCAATGCTTAATTTTGGTAATGGCAGATTTTGAGGATTGCTTGTTTGGTTTGGCGCGCCACCTAATAATTTTGCATAGTGCTCCATCATGGGCGTGCGCGCTTGGCGTGATGGATTGGGCAGCGAAACATTGATTAACCCAAACCGAAACTCGCCTTGGTAGCCAATCCGCGTTGGGATGCCCGCAAGCCACGGGATCAGTGCCGACTTCATGCTATTCGGTAGCACAAATGCCACGTCATAAGCTTGTTTCTTGAGCTCACGCGCGGTTGATCGTCGTAAGCTCCACTGCAGAGCGCCGTGCTGAAAATCACGTTCGACGATTGTTTCAATGGCAGGACAGGCGCGGTAGATAGGGCCTACCCATGGGGTGCACAGAACATCAATGCTGGAATTAGGAAACTTGGTATGAATGAGGGTGATGAGCGGCAAGGACATGACCGCATCCCCAATCCAATGTGGGGCGATAACGAGGATGCGTGACATAGCGGAGCTCCGTTTGGAGCCAATATCAGTGGCCGTGTGGTTCGGTGCCAGGAATCAAGTGGTATTCAGTGCCGCAATAGGGGCATTTCACCTGACCGGTAGCAAGAATATCCAGAAAAACACGCGGGTGATAGTTCCAGGCTGGAGTATCTTTGGTTGGGCAATGCAGCGGCAAGTCGTTGCCGTGAACCATGACCGCATTTAGTTCGTTTAAATCACTCATAGCAATCTAAATTTAGACAGTGGTTAACCAAGCACGATAACGGTCGTTGCGACCGTATACCGTATCGAAAAAGACATCCTGAATTTGTTTGGTAATCGGACCGCGTTTGCCATCGCCAATGGTTCGGTCATCCAGTTCGCGAATTGGAGTAACTTCAGCTGCGGTACCAGTAAAGAAGGCTTCATCTGCAGAGTACACCTCGTCACGGGTGATACGCTTTTCTCGAACCTCAAACCCTAAGTCTTTGGCAATACGAATAATCGAGTCTCGAGTAATACCATCAAGACAGGATGCGAGATCGGGAGTAAACACAATGCCATTGCGAACCATGAACATGTTCTCGCCTGAACCCTCAGAGACGTAACCTTCGGTATCCAGCAGGAGGGCCTCATCGTAGCCATTGGCAGCCACTTCTTGATGCGCCAAGATGGAATTAATGTAGTAACCAGAGGCTTTTGCACGAACTAAGGAAGAGTTTACGAAGTGGCGGGTAAAGGATGAGGTTTTGACCCGAATCCCTTTGTTAATCCCATCCTCGCCAAGGTAAGCACCCCATTGCCATGCTGCAATTGCCGTATGCACTTTATTGCCGGTTGGCGAAATACCCAACTTTTCAGATCCGATGAAAATAATGGGGCGTATATAGCATGAGGCCAATTTGTTATCACGCACAACTTGAAGAATGGCCTGTGCAATTTGCTCCTCGCTGTAATCGATTTTCATCTGAAAAATCTTTAAGCCGTTAAAGAGGCGCTTGACATGCTCGGCCAAGCGAAATACTGCAGTTCCATTTTCGGTCTTGTAGGCACGAATACCCTCAAAGATGCCCATGCCGTAGTGAAGGCTATGAGTAAGTACATGAATATTGGCATCCCGCCAGGGGACCATCTTGCCATCGAACCAAATAACTCCATCGCGGTCAGACATCGACATCATTAGCACCTTTATGTTGTGGCGGGCTTGCGGATTTTTTATGCAATTTAGCCCTAAAGCCTTATTGTAGAGCAGAGGAATCACGCGGTCTGCCGCCCAATGAGCTGGCCTTTCTATAATTAGCTCATCTATGGATTTCGCTCGCCTGACAGCTAAATTGCCTTACTTGGGCTGGAACCAGCAACAGCAATCGGCGTGGCGTGATGGGCTGAAAACCATGTCACGCTCGGCTCTTGCCATCTTTAGTTGGGGGGTGGTGACCGGCTTGGCGATGGGTAAATCGGTCCTAAGCACTGAGCAGGCACTGGCGATGACTTTATTCGTCTTTGCGGGCTCGGCCCAGCTTGCTGCCCTTCCGCTGATTGGGGCCGGTTTTTCTGTCTTTACGATTCTGATTACCGCATTCATCGTGAACTTGCGTTTTGTGATTTTTAGCATTGGCGTGCAAGCTCACTTTTCGCACTTACCCGCTTGGCGCAGAGCCATCTTGGGTTATTTCACAGCGGATTTTGGGTACTTGATGTACACCAGCCGCTTTCCCGAGGTGCAAGCGGTGTCCGAGAGGAAAAAAGATGCGTATTACCGTACTTACTTTATGTATGGGCTTGCCACTGGCAATTGGGGTATCTGGCAAGCCGGTTCGATTCTGGGCGTCCTGGGCGCAAGTCAAATCCCAGATGATTGGGGGATGGAGTTTGCCGGGACTTTGGCTTTAATTGCTGTGATTGTCCCAATGCTGGATCATCGCGCAGCCCGCTGGGCAGCGATTGTTGCTGCGATTGTCGCTATCCTGACCTATAGTTTGCCGCTCAAGCTTAATTTGACGGCGGCCATTTTGGCAGCGATCGTGGTTGGGATCTTGGCTGACCGCTCACCCAAGGCAATGCGATGAGACCGGATTCCCTGGGCGCTTTTGAGATCGCCTTACTGATTGGGGGGATGGCCCTCGTGACTCTTCTAACCCGGTCTTTCTTTGTATTCTTGGGTGCACGCGTTCAAGTGCCTGAGTTAGTTCTAAGAGCGATTCGTTATGCACCTCTAGCAGCGATTGTGGGCATTGTTGCGCCTGAGCTGCTTTTACCCCAAGGAGCAGTCGAAATTAGCCAAATGGACTGGAAATCCCCCAATCTTTGGGGAGGATTAGCAGGTTTTGTGGTGTACTTCTGGACTCGTCAGATGCTACCAACCCTGATATTAGGTATGACCGTGTTTAGTTTAGTGCGTTACTGGCTCTAAAATGGAACTCCTACTTCAAATACTCTAATTTCTCCAAAATTAATAGTCTATGTCCACCACCTTGCTTCATGTAAAGCGCCTTAGTGATCTCGCAGCATCTGGTCGGCTCAAAGGAAAGCGGGTATTTATCCGTGCTGATTTGAACGTCCCTCAAGATGAGGCTGGCAACATTACCGAAGATACGCGGATTCGGGCATCGATCCCGGCAATTCAGATGTGCCTAGATGGCGGAGCGGCGGTGATGGTGACCTCTCATTTGGGTCGGCCCAGCGAAGGAGCGTTTAAGGCGGAAGATAGTTTGGCACCTATTGCCCATCGCATTGCGGAGATCTTAAATCGTAAGGTTCCATTAATTAGTAATTGGGTTGATGGTGGTTTTGAACTGAACCCAGGCGATTTGGTTCTTTTGGAGAACTGTCGGGTTAACGTGGGTGAGAAAAAGAATGCGGATGAGTTAGCTAAAAAAATGGCTGCCTTATGCGATGTTTACGTTAATGATGCATTTGGCACGGCGCATCGCGCTGAAGCGACGACGCATGGTATTGCCCGATTTGCCAAGATCGCGTGTGCTGGCCCTTTAATGGCTGCTGAGCTCGATGCCTTGAGTCGCGCCCTGGCCGAACCAAGAAGGCCGCTAGTGGCCATTGTGGCGGGCTCCAAGGTATCAACCAAATTAACCATTCTGAAGTCGCTCGCCGAGAAAGTCGATGAATTAATCGTTGGTGGTGGGATTGCCAACACCTTTTTATTAGCCAAAGGCTTCAATATTGGTAAGTCACTGGCTGAGCCAGATTTAGTGAATGAAGCCAAAGAAATAATTGCGCTCATGGAAAAGCGCGGGGCGCGAGTTCCGATTCCTGAGGATGTGGTGGTTGCTAATGAGTTATCGCCTTTAGCCAGAGCCAATCGGGTACCGGTCGATGAGGTAGCGCCAGACGACATGATTTTGGATGTTGGCCCTAAAACAGCTGCGCAACTATCGATGATGTTGGCGCATGCCGGCACGATTGTTTGGAATGGCCCCTTAGGCGTTTTTGAAATCGATCAGTTTGGCGGCGGCACCAAAATGATTGCAGCAGCTATTGCTCACTCGCCAGCATTCTCGATTGCTGGTGGTGGGGATACCTTAGCCGCCATTGCAAAATACGGCATCGAGAATCAAGTGGACTACATTTCAACCGGAGGCGGGGCGTTCTTAGAGTTTCTTGAGGGCAAAACCCTGCCTGCATTTGCCGTGCTTGCAGAGCGCGCGAAGGAGTAATGATGCAACGAGCTACCAAAATTATTGCCACGCTGGGGCCGGCGTCCGAGAAGCCCGAGGTCTTGCGCGACATGATTCGTGCGGGACTCAATGTGGTTCGTCTTAATTTCTCACATGGAACCGTTGCCGATCATCAGGCACGTTATGACCTGGTGCGTCAGATATCTAAAGAGCTCGATCGTGAAGTGGGCATCATGGCTGATTTACAGGGCCCGAAGATTCGGGTGGGCAAGTTTGCCAATGGAAAAGTTATTCTTCAAGAGGGCGCCCGCTTCATCCTCGATGTCAACTGCGAGCTTGGCAATGAAGAGCGCGTGGGGTTGGACTATAAAAATCTACCGAACGATGTTCAAGCGGGTGATAGACTTTTGCTCAATGACGGTTTGATTGTTTTGGTGGTCGACCTAGTGAAGGGCGGAGAAATTTACACCCGCGTGGAGAGTGGTGGTCCCTTATCCAACAACAAAGGTATTAATCGTGCTGGCGGTGGCTTAACAGCACCCGCCCTCACTGAGAAAGATATTGCTGATCTGGATGCCGCGATTTCCATGGGAATCGATTTCTTGGCGATTAGTTTTCCTAAAGATGGGGCCGATATGGCTTACGCCCGCAAGTTAGCAGATACAGCAAGTGCGAAGCATGGTAAAGGCAAAGTACGCTTGATTGCTAAAGTTGAGCGAGCTGAAGCGATTGTTACCGAAGCCTTGCAAAGCATTATTGATGAGAGCGACGGCATCATGGTGGCGCGTGGTGATTTGGCGATTGAAGTTGGTAATCCAGCCGTGCCTGCATTGCAAAAGCGTATGATTCGGATGGCCTTAGACGCCAATAAATTTACGATCACTGCAACCCAAATGATGGAGTCGATGATTAGTGCTCCAGTGCCTACTCGCGCTGAGGTGAGCGACGTGGCGAATGCAGTGTTAGATGGTACTGATGCGGTGATGCTCTCAGCAGAATCAGCAACTGGTCAGTTTCCAGTGAAAACCATTGAGCAGATGGCCGCCATTTGCATCGAAGCAGAGAAGTCTGAAGTAGTCCACCTAGACACGGACTTCTTAGACCAGCGCTTTGAACGGATTGATCAAGCAATTGCCCTTGGCGCACTCTTCACAGCTCATCATCTTAACGCCACAGCGATTGCAGCCTTAACCGACTCTGGCTCAACGCCGATTTGGATGAGTCGACATAACATTCGGGTACCCATATTTGCCTTAACTAGTCGTGTGGAAACCCAGCGCGCCTTAAGCACGTATCGTAATGTCAGACCTTTTAGTATTGGTAAAGGAGCTGATCGAGAGGCTGCTTTACTTCAGGTTGAAGAGCGCTTAAAGAAGTTAGGGGTTGTGAAGTCAGGTGACACGATTGTTTTAACAATTGGTGAGCCTATGGATCAGCCTGGTGGCACCAATACTCTCAAAATTATTAAAGTTCGTTAATCATGAATGCCTTACACACCACTTCGATTTCCTCGCTGCCATTAGTGTCGCGAGGTAAGGTGCGCGATGTTTACGCGATTGATCAGGATCGTTTATTAATGATTACAACTGATCGTATTTCTGCGTTCGATGTGGTGATGCAAGAAGCTATTCCTGAGAAGGGTGTTGTGCTCAATCAAATGAGTAATTTTTGGTTTTCTCATTTGGCCCATGTCATTCCGAATCACTTGACCGGTATTGACCCCACCAGTGTGGTGAATGCTGCTGAAGCAGATCAAGTGCGCGGTCGCGCGGTAGTTGCGAAGCGCTTAAAACCCATTTTGGTTGAGGCCGTTGTTAGAGGCTATTTGGCAGGCAGTGGTTGGAAAGACTATCAAGAGACCGGTTCTGTTTGTGGAATTACGCTACCAAGTGGTATGCAAAATGCGCAAGCACTACCGGAGCCTATTTTTACTCCTGCTGCTAAAGCGGAGATGGGTCACCACGACGAAAACATTTCTTATGCAGAGGTTGAACAACGCATTGGGGTTGAGTTAGCTAAAAAAATTAAAGATACCAGTATTCAGTTGTATACCGAAGCGGCAGACTACGCGCGTCGGCGCGGAATCATCATTGCGGATACAAAATTTGAGTTTGGATTAGATGCTGCAGGACAGCTGGTATTAATGGATGAGATCCTAACGGCCGACTCTTCGCGGTTTTGGCCCGCAGACACCTATCAGGTCGGATCCAATCCACCCTCATTTGATAAGCAATTTTTACGCGATTGGCTCGAGTCTGTCAGGATTGAAGATAAGCCTTGGAACAAGACGGCACCCGCCCCCCATTTACCCGATGAGATTATTCGTAAAACCGCTGAGAAATACCGTGAGGCCTGGCAACGCCTAACCCAGTGATGGGTGCCTAGACCCCAATAAAGACTGCGATAATACAACTTTGAGATTCTTGGAGTATTCATGACGAGTCCGGTCATCGTAGGCGTGGTAATGGGATCCAATTCCGATTGGGATACGATGCAGCACGCAGTCCAGATGCTTGAGCATTTTGGGATTGCCTATGAAAAACAAGTGCTGTCTGCCCATCGCATGCCCGATGAAATGTTTGCCTACGCTGAATCTGCGCAGGGGCGGGGTTTGAGAGCCATTATTGCTGGGGCAGGCGGGGCGGCTCATTTGCCAGGAATGTTGGCATCTAAAACGATTGTGCCGGTATGGGGAGTTCCCGTTCCTAGCAAGTATTTACGAGGAGAGGATTCCTTGTATTCGATCGCGCAGATGCCCAAAGGTATTCCAGTAGCAACGTTTGCGATTGGCGAGGCAGGCGCAGCAAATGCAGCCTTGCATATCGTTGGCATGCTAGCGCATTCGGATCCGGAGCTAGCAAAAAAATTGCATGCGTTTCGTGCGGAGCAAACTCAAGCTGCCCGCGCAATGAAGTTGCCTTAAGTTACCCAATCCAAACGCATAATGAGTTCATCGCATAGTACTAATTTGAAACATCAATCCGCAATTCTTCCGCCGGCATGGCTTGGTATTTTGGGTGGCGGTCAATTAGGACGCATGTTTGTGCACGAGGCTCAATCGCTGGGCTATAAGGTTTGTGTTTTGGATCCTGACCCCTTGAGCCCTGGAGGCGCTGTTGCGGAGAAGCATCTTTGCGCCAATTATGACGATGTAAGCGCATTGAAAGAAATGGCAGCACTTTGTGCGACCATTAGTACCGAGTTTGAGAACGTTCCTGCAAAGACCTTGGACTATTTTGAAGAACAAGGGATTTTTGTTGCTCCTCGCGGTGCTTGTGTTTCAATTGCGCAAGACCGAATTGAGGAAAAGCAGTTTTTAGAACAATGCCAACGCCTCTCTGGGATTGGCCCAGCTCCTCATGCAGTGATTCGTTCAGAAAGTGATCTTGCACAGCTGCCAGCTCATTTGTTTCCAGGGATCTTAAAGACATCGCGCTTGGGTTATGACGGCAAAGGACAGGTCACTGTTCATCAACATCATGATTTAGCGAAGGCTTGGCATGAATTAGGTCGCGTGGCTTGCGTACTTGAAAAACGGATGCCACTGGCATTTGAAGTTTCAGCATTGGTGGTACGCGGTCACGATGGACAATCTGTTGCGTATCCGATTTCGGAGAATGTTCATCGAAACGGGATTTTGCATACTAGTACCGTTCCATCTCCATCCCTTCCAGTGGGTTTAGTTCCCAAAATCATTCGCGCTAGTCAGTTGATTGCAGAAGAAATGGGCTATGTCGGCGTTTTGTGTGTCGAGTACTTTGTGTTGGCAGATCAAACCGTGATCGCGAACGAGATTGCGCCAAGGCCCCATAATTCAGGGCACTACACCATGGACGCTTGTGTAACTAGTCAGTTTGAGCAACAAGTGCGAGCCATGGCTCGTCTACCCTTAGGGGATGTACGTTTGCTGACCAATGTCTCCATGCTCAATATTTTGGGGGATGCGTGGTTTGGTTCTGGGACAATGCAAGAGCCTGCCTGGAATCGAGTGCTCGATCATCCCAGTGCTAAATTGCATTTATATGGCAAAGCAAGCCCCAAGCCTGGTCGCAAAATGGGTCATATCAATTGCTTAGGTCATACCATTGAGGAAGCAAAGCAAGCGTGTGCGGAAGTTGCCACTCATTTGGGGATTGATCCTTAAATTTGGTAATGACCAAGCCGAATTCGTCCTTAATCGATTGTGCTCTTGATGCAATTCGGACCGGTAAACTTGTAGCTATTCCTACCGAGACCGTATATGGTTTAGGTGCTGATGCGAGTAATCGCGATGCAATCCAAAAAATTTACCAACTCAAGAGAAGACCTACCGATCATCCTTTGATTGTTCATGTTCAGGCGCCACCAAGCGGCAGCAAAGATCTTGAACAAGAGTGGCTGACTATCCTAAGCCCCTGGACTCGTCATATTCCAGAGAGCGCACTGATTTTGATCAAGCACTTTTGGCCGGGACCTCTAACCTTGGTCTTTGAAAAAAGTAAATCGGTTTTGGATTCTGTCACCGGAGGACAGGCCACCGTGGCGATTCGCTCACCGGCTCATCCATTGACCCAAGAGCTATTGCAGCGTTTCGGGGGCGGCATTGCCGCACCGTCGGCTAATCGTTATGGGCGCATCTCACCAACTTCGGCTGCCGACGTTGAGGCTGAGTTTCCAAATAATCCGGATTTATTAATTTTGGATGGCGGTCCTTGTGAGCATGGGATTGAGTCAACCATTTTGGATGTCTCTGGCGAAGGGCCACCCAAATTACTTCGTCCAGGATCAATTAGCCCATCCATGATTAAGGCAAGCACCGGAATTGATGTGGTGAGTCGCGGAAATGCTGTAAACCAGCCCCGAGTATCTGGCACCCATCTGGCTCATTACGCACCCCATACAGCTCTGTATTTGTATTCAGCTTCTGACCTAGCATCGCAACTGGATTCCTTGATTCATGAGCTACCTAAAGCCAAATTTGCACTACTCTTCTGGGAGCAGGAGCACTCACCCTATGAGACTGAGCTCAAAGCCTATCTCAACAATCTAACATTCATAGCAATAGCGATGGATCCGGCTTTACTTGCAAAGCAACTCTATCGCCTCTTAAGAGATCTTGATCAAGGCCAATACCAAGGTATTTTGATCCCAAGCCCTCCAAAGACTGAGGCGTGGGATGCAGTTCGTGATCGGCTTCAGCGCGCATCTTTTGGATCTGGGCCGTCCTCCAATAACCATGTAAGCAATTGATCGTGAACCTCTTGGCCTCGATTGGCTTTGGGATCATTGATGAACGAGGTCACTACATAGATCCGACCTGATTTGCTATAGACATAACCCGAGATAGTACGAACATTGTTTAGAGAGCCTGTTTTGATGCGGGCCTCTGGCTTTTTCTTGAGGTGTAAAAATTTACGCAGTTGAGTAATCAAGCGGTTTCGCATAGTTCCCTCGGATCCTGCGGCCGGCAAGGTAGCGGCAAAGGTCTCAGCAATCGGTAGGTTTTGAGCTGAAATCAAGAGGCTATTCAGGTTGCGCGCAGAGATCGCTTCATTGCGGGATAGGCCTGAACCATTCTCAATCACGAGCTCTGGAAAATTCAATCCGCGCTGGTTCAGCCAAGCTTGGACCACACCTTTTGCTGATTCAATATCAGCAGGTTTACCAATTTTTTCAAGGGCTAGAGTTAAAAAAACCTGTCGAGCCATCACATTGTTTGAGAACTTATTAATATCCTCGGAGGCTTCCAAAAGACTTAAGCCTTCAATACTTAGAAGAGGGCGAGCATACACGGGCACTGATCCTGCTTGACCGCGAGGCGGTCGAACCCAAAGTCCCCCAGCTTCTTCCCATGCCGCAGTAAATCCGAGGGTTAGAAAGGTATCCGGATCAAACTTCACCACATTGAATGTAATCCCGCGACAGTTCTGAGGTAGTTCGCCAGTAAAAATAGCTTGCCACTGGATTGTCGATTTATTCTTTACTTGAGAGTTTGCAATCTCCAATGGGTTGGGAAGCATTTCAAGGCGGAGATTACGCTTTGCCCCATCGCATGGAGCCGAGCTCATCAAAATGTCGTTTTGGACCGAGAGTCTGGCTAACTTCGGGGTATAACTAATCTGAAAGCCGTCACCATTCTTATTCGGATTAATCTGAAAAGAGAGGGTGCGAAAGGCATACAACAAAGGATCTGGCGGAACGTTATAGGCACGTAAGATTTCGCCATCAATCGTGACCTCTTCCATCACTTGCTTGGCGTACGCGCTTCGGTCAAAAACCAAATCACCATCAATTCGTTGGATGCCAAGAGCGCGCAATTGTTTCGTTAAGCGATCAAGCTCTTCTGGGATCCATTTGGGATCACCATGACCCACAAAATAGATGTTGCCTTTTAGGATCCCATTTTTGATCGCACCATCGGTGAAGAGTTCAGTTTTCCATCGGTACTTTGGCCCCAAGATATCGAGCGCAACCAGGGTAGTGAGTAATTTAATGGTGGAGGCTGGGTTCATTGCTACTTCATCACGCCAGTTCAAGATCGTGCGTGAACCAGGTTTTGGATTGGCTGCCGATGGAATTTCGCTAACCGCAATACTGATCGAATCTTTTGGGATACCACTTCGTTTAATTGCCTGCTCAACCCCGCTGGGAAGCGAGGATTGAGCCACAGCAGCTTGACCAAGAAAAGCAGTGAGGCAAGTAAGCGTTAGTACTAACCCTAGAATTCGGGTTAAAAAAATATAACTTAGCGGACTAAAGTTCATAAATCCCATTATTTTTTTACTTTGTCTAAAAGTATTTACAGATTTTCTGCATATCTTTGCTAGGATAAACGTGGAGATCCAGTTTAGCCAAATAATGGCAATTCGCTTCTCGATAAATAACTCCCAATTAAAGGAAAAAGATCATGACAAAAGCAGACTTAGTGGATGTGATTGCAGATGGGGCGGATTTAAGTAAAACCAAAGCGGAGGAGGTGCTTAATTTAGCTCTCGATGCGATCAAGGCGAGTGTTGCTAAAGGCAATACGATGCAATTGGTGGGGTTTGGGAGTTTTTCCTTAGGTTCGCGCGCAGCCCGCATGGGGCGCAACCCAAAGACCGGTGAGGCGATAAAGATTGCAGCGTCAAAAACGGTCAAATTTTCTGCAGGCAAGTCCTTTAAAGATGCGGTGAATAAACGCTAGCCCTGATGCTAAAAGACCTAGATTAGCGGATGAGCTCGTTTGGATTAACCAGGCGCATTGATCTGTTTGTCTAGGCGATGATTGCTAGCGGTAAGACTTTCTTGGAATGATTGCTGTAGTGCCTTCAGCTCAGCATCTGATTTTTCTAAATGAACGCATTGATCATAGAGTAATTGATCTTCGCTGAGTAATGAGCCCCCCTTGATTTTATGAATCAAGCTCATGAGCGAGCTACGATCAATTTTCCCCTGAAGAGTCTCTAGCGTTTCAAGTTGAACTTTATAAACCTCCTCCAGAATCAAGTGATTCATCTGTAGAGAGGTATCTGAAGATTTAATGGGTGTTTTTGTGGGGCGGGAATGTAACTGTTTCAGTAATTCAGACTCAAGGCATTCTAGGCGGATTGGTTTAATCAGAACACCATTCATACCGGATTGCATGAGTTTGTCCTGTGAAGTCTGAGCATAGATATCGGCTGTAATGCCAATAATCACAATATCGCGATAACCCATCGAGCGAATCATGCGAGCCAAATCCGTACCATGTATTCCGGGCATTGAGTGATCCGTGAGAATCACGTCATAGACATCCTCATGAAGGCATTCAAGGGCTTCCCTAGCGTTAGCACATTGGTCAACATGAACACCAAGGCTTTGTAATTGCAAATAAAGGATTTGTCGGCTAGCGGGATGATCTTCGACAATCAGCGCCCTGCTGTTTTTAAGCAAAGGATGGCCTGCTGAATTCAGAGAGCGTTGAACATTCTCAATCGGGTGACAAGTTCTAGAAAATGCCATGACAAAATGAATGCTTGTTCCCAAACTGGGCGCACTCTCAATGATTAATTGGCTCTGCATCAGCTCAATGAGATGATTGGTGATGCTCAGCCCAAGCCCGGTGCCCGAGCCAGACTCGCTGTTCGTTGAGGGGTGAGAACGAATTTGCTCAAAAGGCATCTTTACCCGGTCAATATCCTGTTTGGCCATGCCAATACCTTGGTCAATTACCCGAAACTCCAATAATTGGCCTGCATGGTCATTAGCCAATATCCGAACTTCAAAAAACACGAGACCTTGCTCTGTAAATTTAATGGCATTACTGAGGAGATTGTGAAGAATTTGACGAATCCGTAGGGGATCGAGCAGTAATACATCGGCAATATTAGGATCAATAAAGCTGGCAAGGTGAAGGCCTTTATTCTTCGCATACCCAAAGAAAGTTTGATTAATTTCAGAGAGTATTTGCTTTAAATCAACAGGCTCATGCTCGACGGTAAATTTTCCCGCTTCAATTTTGGCCATGTCGAGTACTTGATTGAGCATTCCCAATAAAGAGGCTGCCGACGTGTGGGCACTTTGCAATAACTCGCGTTGATGTGGGTTCAATGAACTATTCTTCAGCAATAGTTCCTGGGCGCCAATGACCGCATTCATCGGTGTACGAATTTCATGACTAACGGTAGCCAAGAATGCGGATTTAGCATCGCTCGCATCTTTAGCCTCTTGAGCAATGTTTAATAGGTCGGATTCCGTTCGGAATTGCCTCTTACGTTGCCAAATATGGTGCCCAATCAGAAATGCAATCAATGCAAAGGAGCCGGCGATGCCAAACCAGAGCCAATTTGCCAGATATCCCGATCGATTTGGCGCTAAGGATGGAATCGCTAATAGCTCACCCATGAAGATGGGATCTGCTTCATGTAATGATTTTTGCACAATCGAGTGCAGGATGCGATCTTGTTCTGCAATCAGCCATCGATAAGCAAATGGCTTGTGGCCTAAAGGCCGAATTTGTATGTTTTGAAGATTGAGCTGTTCGCTAAGATATAGCGCCAAGCGCAGTGGCATCACTGCAAAGTGTGCCTCTCCAGTTAATAGCTCTTGAGCGATTAATTCTAGTGAATTGATAAGGCGCGCTTGATTCGTTGGTCCTGTAAAGTCATAGCCACGATCAAAAAAGACGGTCTTTTCAACCTTGGGATTTAATGAAGACGTGATATTCGATTGCGTTGCCATCATCACATCTTGTCCCCAAAAGATTGGCTCTGTAAGTCGGCCAGGAACTGCCGATTCCAGTTTCCGATTGGGATCAATTACAAGACTTACTTCGCCATTACGAACTTGATGAATGCCAGCCTCATCAGAACTGCGCCACTTTGGTGAAAATTCGAGGCCTGAACAATCTTTTAACTTTGATAGTAGTTTGGGATAAATGCCGCTATCCCAGTAGGGGCGATACTTCTCATGAATGCTAAATTGAACGATTGGATGGGCTTTGATCCATTCTTGTTCCGCTAGGGTAAATTGGGGAAAGCCTCCTTGAGCGTGAGCGCATTGGAAGCAAAGCGCGATGCTTAGGCTAAATACCCAGCCAAATAAGGAATGCATCGCGCTATGCCCCAATCCTAGCCCTCAATGATGTGGTTGTTGCGACAAAAGAGAACCAGATCAGCGATATTGGAGATCCCTAACTTATCAAATAAACGATGTTTGTAGGTTGCAACTGTTTTGCTGCTGATATTGAGGTGGTCCGATATTTCTGCATTGGATTTCCCTTTGCCAAGGTATTTCATGACCTGTAATTCTCGGTCAGAAATAGATGCCATTTTCTCGCTATCCGATAGGGCCGCATGGCCATTACGCCCCGTTGAGAAGAAGGTATAGCCTTGTGAAACGGCAACGCAGGCTGCCAAAATAATATTGGCGCTAGCTGTTTTGTTCACAAAGCCATGGGCACCCAAAGAGCGTACTCGTCCTCCATATACCTGCTCATCAAGGCTCGATAGGATTAGGATACGAATGTTGGGGTAAGAGATCCCAATTTTTCGGATGACATCAAAGCCATCGGTTTTGGGCATATCCAAATCCAAAATCACAATATCGGGTTGGACATTTTTTAAAACACTGAGGCACTCTTCACCGCTTTGGGCTTGAGCCACCACCTCAAATGGCACTTGGTTCAACAGCATGGACTTCAACGCCATCAACATGGCCGGATGATCATCAATCAACATCACTTTATTACGCATTACAGGTCTCCTTGTGGTTAAAGTTATTTTGATGTTTGAATGGAAAAAAGTGCCTTACCAATGCGACTATCTTGAATATGAATAATTTGATGTCGATTGACGGGTGAGAGCATTAGACTGCCGTAGCAATAATCGATGCCCAGTTGATAGGCAAGTTCGTTATCGCGGACAAAAGTCACGTTACTAAAATAGGTTTTGCAGGACCACTTCTTAAATAGGTGGATTTGATCAATTAACTGAGTGCCGCTCGAAGAGTTTGTCTCACGGATGTGCGACGCATCGAAATGAACGGCTTCAAACTGAAACTGGCTAATTAATTTGATGGTATTCGGGTTTCCATCAAACTGAAGGGCATGGAATAGCACTCCCAATCGCCTGAGCTTTGTGATGGCAGCGCTTAATTCGCTATCGATCGCTTGGTGATTTGTAAAGCCAATATTAATCAGACCAATGGGCAGCCTTGAATTTAAAATCAGATCGCATAGCCCATCAAGGCATGATGCAATCTTTAGATTGGATACATTGATTGGAAGAATGAGGGGGATGATGCGATTGCTGCATTGCCAGTAATGAATAGCATCAATCCCTTCCATGCAAAAGCGCAAAACCTCGGATGAGCTTGCTGTTAATAGGGGCCGAAATAAAACCCCCTTTAGGGCACTTCCCGAGCGATTGAAGATGGGTTCAAAATCAATTCCCCGATACGTAAGTTCATCAACGGAGTTTCTGGGTAGGCGATGAGTAAATTCTTCTTTATCTTTTGGGCTTTCCCAATATGGCCGCTCAATGTCACGCAATTCACGGAAGGGCTTGTTCTTCCATGCCATCACCAAGTTATAAAGCCGTGATTTAGGGCTCATGCTTTTCTCCAATCGAATATCAACGAGTCTATGCATGCCAACTGTTTTAAGTAAGGGCATAAAGATGATTTATATGTAGGAAATTTCCTACGGCTGCCTGACCATGTAATGCATCATCCAAAACCCATATTGGCGTTGAGGGAGCAGGCTCTTGAAAACGGCGAATGAACACCTATATAATCAGCACTCACTACACTAGAGTGCTAATAATGATTATAAATTATTTCATCTAATTGAAAATATTTATATAAATCATATAGTTAGCTTTAAGTGCAGAGATTATGAGGCAATAAATTTTATTAGTTAATATTTACTAACATAGGAGAGGGAATGAATCTACGTCCTTTACACGATCGCGTGATTATTAAGCGCTTAGATCAAGAAACAAAAACCGCCTCTGGAATCGTGATTCCAGATAACGCAGCAGAAAAGCCTGATCAGGGCGAGGTATTGGCCGTTGGCCCCGGCAAGCGGGATGACAGTGGCAAATTAAATGCCCCCGATGTCAAAGTTGGCGATCGCGTTCTATTTGGAAAGTATGCAGGTCAGACCGTAAAAGTTGATGGCGACGAGCTTCTTGTCATGCGCGAAGAAGACATCATGGCCGTTGTTCAGAAGTAATTAGGCAACTAGAAAGGAATTTAATCATGGCAGCAAAAGATGTAGTGTTTGGCGATAACGCCCGTGTCAAGATGGTTGAGGGTGTCAACATCCTTGCAAATGCAGTTAAGGTAACTCTTGGACCCAAAGGCCGTAATGTGGTGATCGAGCGCTCCTTTGGTGGCCCAACCATCACCAAAGACGGTGTGTCAGTGGCTAAAGAGATTGAGCTCAAAGACAAGCTCCAGAATATGGGTGCTCAGATGGTGAAGGAAGTTGCTTCGAAGACCGCCGATATCGCGGGTGACGGCACGACAACTGCAACTGTACTAGCTCAGTCAATCGTTCGTGAAGGTATGAAATACGTAGTTGCTGGTCACAATCCCATGGATCTCAAGCGCGGTATTGATAAAGCGGTAACTGCTGCGATTGAAGAACTCAAAAAAATCAGCAAACCTTGCACTACCACCAAAGAAATTGCACAAGTTGGTTCAATTTCAGCCAATAGCGATGAGAGCATTGGTAAGCGTATTGCTGAAGCGATGGAGAAAGTTGGTAAAGAGGGTGTGATTACCGTTGAAGATGGTAAGTCTCTAGAAGACGAGTTAGAAGTAGTAGAGGGTATGCAGTTTGACCGTGGCTACTTGTCCCCATACTTCATTAATCAACCTGAGAAGCAAACTGCTGTATTGGAGAACCCTTATATTCTCTTGTTTGATAAGAAGATCAGCAATATCCGTGATCTTTTGCCAGTTCTCGAGCAAGTTGCTAAGTCAGGTCGTCCATTGATGATTGTTGCTGAAGATGTTGAGGGTGAAGCCTTGGCAACCTTGGTAGTAAATAACATTCGTGGCATCTTAAAGACCTGCGCTGTGAAGGCTCCTGGTTTTGGTGATCGTCGTAAAGCGATGTTGGAAGATATTGCAATCTTGACCGGTGGTCAAGTGATTGCTGAGGAAGTCGGCCTAACCCTGGAAAAGACCACTCTTGAGCATCTTGGACAAGCCAAGCGTGTTGAGATTGGCAAAGAGAACACTACCATTATTGATGGTGCAGGCGATGCGAAATCGATCGAAGCCCGCGTTAAGAATATTCGGGTGCAGATCGACGAAGCCACCAGCGACTATGACCGTGAGAAATTACAAGAGCGTGTCGCTAAATTGGCTGGTGGTGTTGCTGTGATCCGTGTCGGTGCCGCAACCGAAGTAGAAATGAAAGAGAAGAAAGCGCGCGTTGATGATGCATTGCATGCAACCCGTGCAGCGGTTGAAGAGGGCATTGTTCCAGGCGGTGGCGTTGCATTGATTCGTGCGAAGCAAGGCATTGCTGGACTCAAGGGTGATAATCCCGATCAAAACGCTGGTATTAGCATTGTGTTGCGTGCGATGGAAGAGCCATTGCGCATCATCGTTTCCAATGCGGGTGATGAGGCTAGCGTGGTAGTGAATTCAGTTGCCGCTGGTAAAGGTAATCATGGTTACAACGCTGCCACGGGCGAGTATGGTGACTTAGTTGCTCAAGGTGTGATTGATCCAACCAAGGTAACCAAAACCGCATTAGTAAACGCTGCATCCGTTGCTGCGTTATTGCTAACCACTGACTGCGCAATTGCAGAGTCTCCAAAAGAGGAAGCTGCTGGCGGCGGTATGCCAGGCGGCATGGGCGGCATGGGCGGTATGGGTGGTATGGACGGAATGATGTAATTAAGACTTCGGTCCAAACGAAAGGGCAGCCTAGGCTGCCCTTTTTATTTTCTTAAACTTTAGATTTGTTTAACTCATAATTCCAATTTGCCATGGAACAAACTCATGATCCCCTAAGCCAAGCAGCTCACTCTTTGTTTTTTCGCCAGATGCGATACGTAAAAAGAGTTCAAAAATGTGTTGACCCATTTCTTGCACGGAAACAGTGCCATCTAAAATTTCACCACAGTTGATATCCATATCATCTTGAAGTCGCATAAACATCGGGGTATTGGTAGCTAATTTAATGCAGGGTGCAGGCTTTGAGCCAAACATCGAGCCACGACCAGTTGTAAAGGCAATCAAATTTGCTCCCCCGGCAATTTGTCCAGTCGCAGAAACTGGATCAAAACCTGGTGTATCCATGAAGACAAAACCTTTACTTTTAACTGGTTCAGCATATTTATAAACATCCATTAATGGGCCTGTGCCACCCTTCATCGAGGAACCAAGTGATTTTTCAAAAATATTTGCCAGCCCACCTACTTGATTACCGGGGCTAACATTTCCATTAATTTGAACATCACGATTAACTGAGTATTCATCTTTCCACCAGCGGATCCTCTCAATTAACTTTTTCCCAACCTCTTCTGATGCTGCTCTTCGGGTTAGGGTGTGTTCCACACCATAAATTTCTGGAGTTTCAGATAGGACACCGGTCCCTCCATGACGTACTAATAAATCAACCGCCGCGCCTAATGCGGGGTTTGCAGTGATAGATGAAAACCCATCCGACCCTCCGCATTGCAAGCCTACACATAGGTGACTGGCCGATACAGTTGATCTTTTATATAAATTAGCCTCTGGTAATAGTTTTTTGACTGCTTCAATTCCAGCCTCAATGGTCTTTCGGGTGCCACCTTCTTCTTGCATGATGAATGTATGTAAACGCGAGTTCGGATTAAGACCTTCTTGCTCCAGGAGACCTTTTAGTTGGTTGCGTTCACAGCCCAGACCAATGATTAGAGCTGCCGCAAGGTTTGGATGGCGTGCATAACCTGCCATCGTCCTTCTTAAGAGCTGCATTGGCTCACCAGTCATTTCCATTCCGCAACCAATGGAGTGTGAGAAAGCAACTACCCCGTCAATATTTGGATAGTTAGCCAATCGCTCAGCAGTAAAGTATTCTGCAATTTTTTTGACAACGGTAGCGGAACAATTTACTGTCGATAGGATGCCAATATAGTTACGAGTTGCTACCATGCCATCTTCGCGAATAATTCCCTGAAAGGTGGCTCTTTGTTCGGTTGGAATATAGTCAACGGGTTTGTATTCACTTGAATAGGCATAGTCCCTATCAAATTCACGAAACTCAGTATTGTGGGAATGCACCATCGAGCCAACCTCGATATCTGTTCTTGCAAATCCAACAATGACGTTGTATTTAAAAATTGGGTCACCCTTTAAAATTTTTCGTGAAGCAATTTTGTAACCAGCGGGAACTTGGCTTCGTATTGTGAAGTGCTCTTCAGGAACGCTCATTCCGATAGAGGCATCAATCCGTGCCACAACGACATTGTCATTGGGGTGCAGGCGAATTACTGGCCCAATTATTTTTTTATTTGTAAGTTCAATCATGTTGTTATTTCTTCAGTGCCAAACTTTAATCCGCAGTTGCACCAGATTTTTTTACAATCGGCGCCCATTTTGCAATTTCTGACTTTATATAGTCACCAAGCTGATCTGGAGTGCTTGTAACAACATCAAATCCTTTCGAATTAAGTTGAGACTTAATTTCGGGGTTATTAAGCACTGAAATTAGACTGGTGTTTAGCTTGCTTATGATGTCTTTTGGAGTGCCTGCAGGTGCGACCATTGCATAGACCAACTCAACCTCAAATTTAGGTAGCGTTTCAGAAATTGCTGGAATTTCAGGAGCATTAGGAGATCGCTTAAGACTGGTTACGCCAATTGCAGTTAACTTACCAGTTTTAACATACGGAAGCGCTGCGGGAGTGCCGACCATTGCAGTTTGTATTTGCCCGCCTAAAACATCGGTAAGTGCGGGTGCGGCACCTTTATAAGGAACGTGAACTAAATTGACCCCCGCCTGAACGTTAAACAGTTCGCCACCAAGATGCAATGGAGTTCCAGTACCTGAAGAGCCGAAATTAACTTTACCCGGATTCGCTTTTGCGTATGCGATTAACTCAGTCACATTTTTGACTGGAACCCCAGGATTGGCTACTAACATTAGGGAGGAAGAGGCAACCAACGATATGGGTGCAAAATCTTTAATAGTGTTGTAAGGCAGCTTTTTGTAGAGCGATTCATTAATCGCCTGTGTGCCAACCATCATTAGAAAAAGTGTATAGCCATCCGCTTTTGATTTGGATACAAGATCCGCTGCAAGATTTGTTCCCGCACCAGGCTTATTATCAATAATGATTGGCTGACCAAGGGTCTCGCCCAATTTTTGACTGAAGCCTCTTGCTAAAACATCAGATGGACCACCTGCAGCAAATGGAATGATTAGTTTAATTGGTTGATTTGGATAAGATTGAGCCTGTGACGTTGATGAAAAAAATACGCCGATCGCAGATAATGCCAAAATAAAATTACGCATACTGATCTCCTGTGAATAATTATTTATAAAAATGCCAATGAAAATTGCTCATGCCCGGATATATCCCCTATCTATACCATTAAGTGATCCAATCAAAATGTCCGGGGAAACAGTTTTTGATGCCAAAACAGTAGTTTTACAACTCGTTGATGAAAAGGGGTATTCGGGATGGGGGGAGGCATCAGTTGCGCCCCTCATGACCGGAGAGACTCTAGATAGTTTATTGGCTAATCTTCGGTATCTCGTGCAAAAGGTTCGAGGGATAAGCTGGGAGGACCCACGAAATTTAACGGCTGAGCTTAATAAGGTCTTGTATGGGAATTCATCCGCTAAGTCCTGTTTGCAAATGGCACTTCTAGACATATATACACAAAAAGAGAATGTCGTTTTATGGAAATTCTTGAGGACGCTTTTTAAAAAAAACGACTTAGATAAACCATTGCCTATCCCAATACTCCGGATGCTTGGGGGAAGTATTGAAAAAGAGCAAATGGATGCCGAATCCTTGCGTCGACAGGGATATCGACATTGGAAGATAAAGGTCGGCTTGCTACCCTTGGAGCAGGATATCAAACGTGTCGAAACGTTGTTAAATTTATTGGGGGAAGATACTGTCTCAGTCGATGCAAACGGCGCTATGAATATAGAGGATGCAATACGTTTTACACAATCAGATAAGGTTGGGCGATTAGCATTTGCTGAACAATTAATTACTAGCAATTCATCTACATTTGATTTTTGTCGTCTTAAAAATGAATCAAAAATTGCAATTGGATTGGACGAGTCAATCCATGGACTTCGTGAAGTCGAACAATTTATTGAGTTAAAGGCATTTGATGGGGCAAGCCTTAAATTAATCAAGACAGGCGGATTGATTGAGGCAATGGAGTGCGCCTTGATGTTAGAAAATAATAACTTAAAGATTAACTTGGCTTGTAAGGTTGCAGAAACATCAATTAGTGCCGCAGCAACTGCTGCAATAGGATTTGCTTTAGGGCGGCTTCCTTGGGGATATAGCATGTCAAATCAGTACCTGAGCTTTGATGTATGCAAAGTACCACTGGTCGCAGAAAATGGATTGCTAGATAGTTCGAAATTAAATGCGCCTGGAATAGGAATTGATCCAGACATTATGCTTTTGAAATCAGCAATCGCCAAAGAGTACTCTGTCATTTCATGTTGAGAACATCAAAAGCAGCTTTGAGTCTCTTCCCATACGAATCCATTACCTCTTTTATTTCAGGTGCACCCCATTTCCTGAATCCCTCACCAGCCTTCATCCCTGTTTTGCCCTGATTCATTAAGGTTTGTAAGGTTTTTGGTAACGAATCAATATTAGATAGCGAAGGATAAATTTCTTTGGCGGCATTTGCCATTCCATCCCAACCTGATATTTCTTTTTGCGTCATTGGGCCAACAGCAGCGTAGCGAAATCCAAAGCTAAATCGAACGGCATCATCGATATCCTCAGGGGTTGCAATGCCCGAGTCCACCAGTGATAATGCTTCTCTCATAAGAGCATGTTGAATACGGTTTGCTAGAAATCCCGGGATATCTTTTTTGACTAGAACAGGCTTTTTCTTGATATCGCGATATAGCGTAACGACTTGCTGAGCCATTTTTTCGTCCGAGCGCTCACCTAAGACAATTTCGACTAAGGGCACAATTTCTGCCGGCATAAAGTAGTGTGCACCAAACATGCGATTCGCAGTTTTTAAGCCTTTGCTTATTTTTGTTATTGGAAAGCCTGAACTATTGCTGCCAATTGGGATGTGCTCAGGGACAAGGTGGTCAAGCTTTTTGAAGAGCTCCTGTTTGATGAACAGATCTTCAGTAATTGTTTCTACGACCCATTGAGACTGACCCCATTGGTTCCAATCATCCAGCTTCTCTGAGGATTGAAGATTTTTGATAGCCCCCATGGATTGACCATCGTAATTGCCAGAAAAGCCAATTTTTTGGCTTAATTCCAACGCTTTTTGTAAGCAAGAGTCTGCTTTTTCTTTGCTACGACCCAAAATGATGACAGGTACGCTTTGTGAAATGAATCCTGCCGCAATTCCTGAGGCCATTGTCCCTGTGCCAATTACAACAATACTTTTCATGTGTTTCCAATACTTATACGTATAAGTTGTGATAAAAGATGTAAATCAAAATGTATAGGAGAAAGCTTATCACTGTTTATGGTTAAATATCCATGTTGTTGCAAGAACTGTAATTTAAACTTATACGTATAACTTTTTGGGAGTCTTTGGATGACGATGCATAACCCCTTCCAGCCTGTGGAAAAAATCAAGACAGAAGTATTCATGTCGATGCCCGCTAAATTTAGAAAAAAATCAAGAACAGGTTGGTCAGACCCCAATCGACAAAATGCTGAGGTGGAGTGCTTTTTGGAGGGACCGTCCTTTGATCGAGAGGGGAATCTCTGGTTTGTCGACATTCCATTCGGTCGAATCTTTAGAATTACGCCAAAGGGGGACTGGGAGCTAATTACCCAATATGACGGCTGGCCCAACGGCTTGAAATTCCACAAGGATGGCCGTGCATTTATTTGTGATTACAAGATGGGTCTTTTGGCATTGGATCCCAAAACTGGTAAGTTAGAGACGGTATTAGGCTCGATGTATAGCGAGGCATTTAAGGGATTAAATGATTTGCATTTCGCAGCTAATGGCGATCTTTACTTTACAGATCAGGGACAAACAGGAATTGCCGATCCAACGGGTAGGGTATTTCGTTTGCGTGCAAATGGTCAATTAGATCGCTTGGCACTGAATGTTCCCAGCCCGAATGGGATCACTTTAAATACGCAAGAAAAACATGTATTCGTTGCCGCAACGCGCTCGCAACAAATATGGCGTTTGCCATTAATGGCGGATGGTTCAGTTTCTAAGACAGGAGTTGCAGTTCAGCTAACGGGGGGAGTTGCCGGTCCCGATGGTATCGAGATGGATTCTGAAAACGGACTATTGGTGTGCCATTTGGGAATTGGCATTTGGCGTTTTGATAGCAATATGCTGCCGACACATTTGATTTACTCTGAAAATCCCCATCATCACCATCTTGCGAACTTATGCTTTGGTGGGCCGGATGGAAAGGATCTGTACATTACAGAATCGTTATCAGGTGACATATTGAAAGCTCGACTACCAGTCGCTGGTAAAAAGATGTTTGGTCTTACATAATTTGTCAAAGCGAACACCTCTTTATCAATCCCTCGCAAATACCCTGATGGCTAAAATCCAAAAGGGTGTTTGGACGGTTGGATCAAATTTGCCATCAGAGAGCTCTCTCTGTCGAACCCATAATGCAAGCCGTCACACGCTTCGACATGCATTACAAACCTTAGAGGCAAATGGCCTCATTCTCAGGCGGCAGGGCGCCCCTACCCAAGTTATTTCTCGACAAATACCCAGAAAATTTACACAAAGTTTCAATTCCCCGGTTGACATTTTGTGCTACCCCGATGATACATATCGCAAAAATTTGGTAGAGGAGTTTATTGAGCTAGATCCAATCCAAAGCAAGTTAGTCGGAGCAGCAGCGGGCTCCTCGTGGTATCACATTGGGGCGATTCGAAAGCAAAAGGATTCTGAGCAAATCATTGCATGGACCGATATTTACATACTCCCTCAATTTGCTGCATTGACATCCGAACCAGATCATACGCAGTCCATGGTTTTTGAACAAATTGAGAGTAAATACGGAACCAGAATTGATCGTGCCGAAGTGAATGTTTATGCAACAGGAGCGGCAGCTCAAGTAGCAAAAAAATTAAAGGTCAAAATAGGTGAACCATGCCTTGTCATTATTCGGCGCTATTACAACGCCCATGATGAGTTATTTGAGGCCACCGTCACTTATCATCCAGAGAATCGTTACATTTACAACATGGAATTTAAAGATACTCGAAATCGTTCAATTTTATGACCAGCTTATTTTTGCCAGTGGGTAAAGCCCAAGAATTTATCTCGAATGCCCTGATAGCTAATCAAATACCTTATGCGGATGCACTTTTGGTGGCAGATCTGATGATTCAATCGGACCTGGTGGGGGCTGATGGGCATGGAATTTTTCGCCTACCTGCATACATCAAGCGTATTCGTGCCGGCGGGATTAACTTACGACCCAATATTCACGTTGAGAGAGATCGCGGAGCCGTTACCTTAATTAACGGTGACAATGCATTGGGCCATTTGGTCATGGCAAGATCGGTTGAACATACGATTGAAAAAGCAAAAAATTTTGGTGTGGCGTGGACTGGTAGCCACCATGGAAATCACTCGGGTGCAGCTTCAGTTTATGTTCGCAAAATTGCTGAGGCGGGCTTAGTTGGGATTTATATGGCTGTCGGTAATGCTAACCATATGGCTCCCTGGGGCGGCATTGATCTTTTATTGTCAACTAATCCGATTGCGATCGCCGTTCCTGCAAAAGATCATCCAATCGTTTTACTGGATATTGCAACAACAGTGGCAGCTTATGGAAAGATCAAACTTGCAGCCCAAAAAGGAGAGTCAATTCCAGTTGGTTGGATGATTGATAAAAAGGGAAGCCCCATTACAAATCCAAGCTCTGCTGCAGAAGGTTCGTTATTGCCGATTGGTGGCTACAAAGGATATGGGTTGGCTCTTATGATTGGCCTTCTAGCCGGGTCTCTCAATGGTGCTGCAGTTGGAAAAGAGACTATCGACTTCAATGCGCATCATGACTTGATCACTAACACCGGCCAAGCAATGATTGCAGTTGATCCGGCGGCATTTGGTAACCCAGAAGATTTCATTAAACGTGTCACTACGGTGGTAATGGATATTAAAAAATCAAGCAAATTGCCAGGGGTGAATGAAATACGAATTCCTGGAGAGGGTGCTGCTAGAGTAATGGAGCAACGACTTAAATTTGGAATACCCATTAGCCAAGAATTATTAAGTGCACTAAATAAGTGCGCATCTGAAAGTGGAGTATCAACTTTAAATTTGTAGTTATTAAATACAGGAGACAAAAATGAAATGGTTTGAAAAAGGATTTATAACAACAGTTTTTGTAGTGTTTTTGGGAGTTTTGATTCAACCTGCATCGGCAGCATATCCTGATAAGCCAATCAAAATGCTAATCGGTTATGCGCCAGGCAGTTCCACTGATATTGTTGGGCGTATCATTGCTAATGACTTGAGTCTTGCGTTGAAACAGCCTGTTATTGTTGAGAATCGTGGGGGTGCGGCTGGAAGTCTGGCTGCGGACGCGGTTGCTAAAAGTGCTCCAGATGGCTACACCGTATTATTTGCCCAAAATGGTTTAGCTATCAATGTAGCCGCTAATCCTAAATTACCATTTAACGGTCAAAAAGATTTAATTCCAGTTGTGGGGGTGGCCGCAACCCCGCATATTTTGATTGTGAACAATAACTCAAAGGTGAGGAGTGTTGCAGATTTAATCGCTGCACTAAAAGCAAACCCCGGTAAATTAAGCTTTGCATCCTCGGGCATCGGTAATTCTGATCACATGGCTGGCGAGTTATTTCTAGCCACTACTGGTTTACAGGCTATCCATGTTCCATACAAAGGCGGCTCACCAGCAGCAACCGATGTTTTAGGTGGTCAGATTGATTTTTACTTTGCAGGCATGCCGGTGGGTTTGCCTCTCTATAAAGGTGAAAAAGTCAGAGCATTAGCGGTTACGAGTAAAAACCGTTTTAGTGGCGCCCCTGAACTGCTAACGATGCAAGAGGCTGGTGTTAAGGGCTACGAGATGGCCCTATGGCAGGGATTATTTGTTCCGGCTGGCACTTCTAAAGAAATTATTAATTTACTCAATAGCACAATTATGAGATTGTTGGATACGCCAGAATTGAAAGATCGTTTTATTAAAGCAGGAGTTCAAATTGCACCAATGAATACTCAGCAATTTACTGATCTATACAACTCAGATATTGTTCGTTGGAAATCTGTAATAGAGAAATCAAAAATTCAACTTAATTAAATTGAATAAAAAAAATGGGGCACATTTGCCCCATTTTTTAGTCCCCAATGGGGGCCTTATTAATCCACTGCTTTGACCATATCCTCAACCACCTTCTTGGCATCACCAAAGACATATCAACATTTTGCGAGTGTAGTGGAATCAGCGACTTAGACGCACTCAAAAGAACTTAAAGACTAAATCTGTTTTGTTAAAGATAAAAATCATACTCTTATTAGGCCTAAATTAGGCCAGAACTTATTGAATGCATTGACTCGAGGCCGTACCTGTATGAAATCTAGATACTTATGGCAAGCCGTGCAGTGGGGTAGGGGATGGACAATGGGGATGTGGGGTGTCGGGTGGGTTTAAGTAACCTGCATATAGCGCCCTTTACACGATTGGATATACACACGTTTTACGTCTGAGACTATTTGCAGCGAAAAGTTAGAATTCTGATTGGAAGATCAAGATCTAGCATGAATTGCTCTTGATCGATGACTGAAAATCCAGAAGAGCAGTATTCCTTTGCTTTTGCGTAACCAGTGTTCCATGTATTTGTTGATCCACCGCAGCGTAGTTGCAGGGCCTCCGTTCCATTCGAGGTTATTACAGTTTTAGGAGTTTGAGCACAACCAGTACTTATCAGAATGACAATTGATAGGTAAAATATTTTTATGTTTTTAGCTCCTCGCAATTTACATCAAAGCGTTCGGCTTGAGAAATAAATTCCTCTAGAGCAGTCTTATCCTCGACTAATCCAAGATTAATTTGATTTTTAATTTTTTCCTTAAATCTTTCAAACTGTTCTTTAGATCCCGGTGTTCCGGTGTCAATGCTTTCTCCATAGATTCCCAAAAAATACACTGCTAAATTATGCTCATCCATGAAATCAGCCATAGAAAAAAGTGCTTTTTGTGCATGCTTCATTAGGCCGGATGATGGCGAAAATCGATATTCTTTATAAATAATTCCCCATGTATTTTTCACACGATTTAATTTTCTGACATCTCTAATGAAATTTGTAAACATTTATTTGTTTCGATTAATTTGAATAATTGCAAATGCAACTATGGCCACACCAATCCATTGAATTAGGAGAGTGAGGATATCAACAACTGCTCTATCAGGGAGGGAAAATATAAATTCATACCCAGTGTCCACAATGCCGTTGCTATTTGTGCCATATCCATAAATCCGATATGGAGGATAAATTAGCATCAATCCAATAATTGCTGCCGCTATCTTTATTACTTTTAATTGTTTTTCATTCATCAGTTATCTTTCTGATAATAAATTGGGTATCATCTCCCGTGGTTTTAAACAAGTCAATAGGCAAATATGCTGCCTATGGCAAAACCTTCTCCTAGTTATGCTGGATCAAAAGAGCTAAAGGCCTTGGGCAAAGCAATAAGGCAAATGCGAAAAGATTTAGGGCTTTCACAGGAGGCTTTTGCTGATGAGGTGGGGATTGATCGAAGCTATATGGGTGGAATTGAGCGGGGTGAGCATAACCTTGCCTTGATGAATCTCCTTAAAATTTCTAAAGCTCTTAGATTTCCACTTAGTCAGTTGCTTGCAGCCGCAAAACTTTAATCAGCGGTTTTACTAAGCCATTTACTTACCGACTCGTTAGGCGTAAATCTACAAATAATTTTCTGTGGCTTGTATGTTCCGTCTGTAATTTTTGCCCGGGTAATAGCATTTAATATGGCTCTAGTAGCTTTAAATCTTGCTGAGAGGGTCGGTACATCTTCAATATGCTCTGAGTCATTTTCAGTTGGGTAAGGACTATTCATGTATTTTTCCTATGATGGTTGTATTGAGGTCAGATAATTTGATTTATCTGCTTCAGATTTCGAAGGTCTAATTGCTTTTGTAAATTGATGAGTGCCTTGGCCTCTATTTTCCGAACTTGTTCGCAAGTGGCACCAATAACATCCGCAACTTCTTTGAGTGTTAAGCCATTGGATGGCGATGTGGGTTTGATTTGGTGTTCCATGTTCTAGGCAGTTTCCTAAGTGCTTATAAAAAATGGCCCTATAACCAGCATACGCTATTTTGATTCCACTATATGAAATAAAAGGATAAATTAACCCAAGTTAAACGGATATTTTTAGCTTTAGAGAGGAGCAGTGAAGATTTCGAGGCTTTTTACGCATAAATTGACTTAATAAGTTTCTTGCGATGGGATATTTAAGTACCGAAAAGGGGCCGCATGGGACCGTGTCTGTTACTTATAAATCAAAACCTCAATAAACATATTTATATCGTCTAGATAAGCGGTCAGAATAGGGGTAAGTAAATCCATTCGCTTCCTGTTACAACCAGTTGCGCTCGGGCATTGATGCTCTATTTGCTTAACATTTGAATAAAACTTCGAATTTCTATGTTGCCATGCAGCCCCAATGATTGGATCTATCCTTTCTAAGACCTTGATTGCCGCATTCATTTGGCTCCCCACATAAGCCGGGGCGTTTTTAAAGATCCGATATCTTTCTTTGTCATTAATTCCGACTGTCTTATTTATCCCGTTTTCAGATTCTTGACATTGCCAAGCTCTGATCTTGTTCTGGGTTTTAATCAATTGATGTTCTGCAAGAAGTACTTGAGCTTCAATTGGTAAATAATCTATTTGATAAGAATATAGATCACCGCTATCTACCCCCTCTTGGTGATCATATGATTGATTAAATGGCAGATTATGAATCGTTATACCAGCTATTCTTGCGGCAACTCTGTGTGCAGTAATTTCATTACGAATTCTCATTGAAACAGAGATCATTTTTATTTTTTAAATTTCCAATATCGTTGATTTCTACTGGCTTTAGTCCAGTTACGCTTATGCTCAAATCCATGCTTACGGAGTATTTGTGCTACCTCTTGTAGTGCTGGGTAGTCACGGTATTTGCCCGTAAGTGATGCTAGTTTGATAACTTCAGATGTTTTATACGGTCTTTTTAATTGCTCCGGTGTTAATGATTCAATCCACAGAATCAATTTTTCCTCTGGTGTGTATGTGCCCTGAGCATCGATTTTTAGGCGATTCGTATTTAAGGTCCTTGCAGCAGCCTCCTCCCTTAGACGCTGGATTTGGAGATATAAGGGTTCCTTAATGAGTGGTGGCTGCATGTTGTCAGGTTGCATGGAAAGTCCCTTTTGACAAAGGATCGGTGGCGTGTGAGTAAGGCCACGCACCGTCCGTAAGGACGTAGGAGAAAATTACCCGGCGCAAACCCTTATATTTCATGGCCCTTGCGCCCAGTTTTGAGGTGCCCAATTTACCTGGGGGTAAAAATCTGACGCAAACGTATATCCAGCTTAGGTTTGCGCCTAGTTTTTGAGTTTTGTCCCATGTTGAGCCTGACGGTTGCTTTACTTGGGTGGTGTTATGAGATGTCATTTAACCCCCTCTGGCACAAGTAGAATCCCGGAAGTATTTTTGGGTAACCCCAGCGTTTTAAGTTGCTCATCCGAGGGGGTTTCTAGTTTCACCATACCTTTATCAATTAATTCTTGAATTGCAGAGACCACCGCTTTTTCACTAGCCCTCAGCACACCTTTAGTGCCAGAAAAGCCTTTAATCTTATTGATGGTCAGGCCAGAATGACTCGTTATGAAATCGATTAAGCGCTTCTCAAGTGCGTTATCTCCCGGTTTGGTCAGGATCGGCTTTACTAATTCAATATGTTCAATAGTCGATGTTGAATGATGATTAATGGTGCGTTTAATAAACCACCCAATTCTGCCGATTGCGCAATAATTACTTTTAACAATTTCCATCGAAACGTAGTTTTGTCTCATCTCCATTCCGATCCCGAGAGATTTGGCATCTGCATCATTCATACCGTGCACCAAAGCAACCCACCGTGCGTTATCAACAATTGCGGTTGAGCCCGATATATCGCCTTGACTAGCGGCATGATCAGCTTTCATAGAATTTTTATTGGTATGTGTCAAAACGACTAAGCCAGCACCAGTTTCAGAAGCGATGTGCTGCATTTCCCTAGTAAAAACAGTGGCTTGAGCAGAATCATTCCAATCAACGCTGGCAATCATCCGCGCATGATCAATGATGACAAGGCACCTATCAATTCCAGTCTGCTGTTTAAGAGTATGTATTGCATTAATGAGAGTCTCAGATTTACCCGTTGGTACAGCATTTCTGCCACTCATCCTGACCATTTGGATATCCTGACCAACAAGGCTAAATACCCTTATATTTTTCAGGGCATCTTCATGCCTCTCTTTAGGAAGATTTTCAATAGCAGCACAAAACCTAGCGTTAATTTCAGCTTCACTATCTTCGCAGGCAAGCATTAATACACATGTTTCTTTGCAATCCCGACCAGCAAATACCCCTCCAATAGAAGCTTGTGTCGCTAAAGAAATCACAGCGTTGGTTTTACCGACACCACCCCAACCAGCTAGCGCACTATATGTTCCCAAAGGGATGATGTCATCACCAGCAATAAATGGTCTTTTAGGCGATGAGGCTACAAGTTTAATTAAGCCAGTATCTAAATTAAGAGCAAAACCAGATTCTTTAACTTTGGATGCATCTTTGTGAAATGTTTCATGGGGAAATGCAGTTTGATTCTCGTATCGCCTAGCTATATCCAATACTTTCTCTATTGGTAGAGGCGGATTAATTTTTACTTGATTAAATCCAATACAGCTTAATTCAATTTCTTCTTGGGATAAGCCTTTAGCTCGAAGGTGACCTGCATAGCGAAGTAGTCCAGAATTACGACCCTCTCCATCATTAATCTTTTCAGGTAATTGATAGTAAGAGGTTGATGGGTGCGCCAGTAGATCGGCATTGGTATTGTTTATCTTGGTAGATCCAAACCACTCTCGCTCAAGAAGTTCAATATTTGGGGGCAGTATCTTAATTTCTCCACCCTTACTTTTTCCGGTAACAGTCAAAAACCTCCCGCTTGAATACATTTCTCGACCATTTTTATTGCCACCCTTAAGCGGTTTTGTATGTAAGCCAAACCATCTAATTCCAGTCCCGGATGGAGAGAGTTCCCAATAAGGAGTGCCCAGTGCTTTTAAATCACTCCTGGCTTGATCACTCATCACGGGTTTATTGCCCTCATACGTTATGCATTCATCGATATCCCCACCAATTAAATAAAGAGGTTGTCCATCATCAGTATGGCCGTATATTTGAGGGTCGACAGGTAGGTCAAGGGCAATTCCATCAAGTGAAGCCTTATCAGAAAGATAACTATCGAATGCTGATTCAATCAATACATGGTGCTTTGTATCGTGGGCATTAATTACCCTCCCATGAACATTTGTAGGAAGTTTTCCGTATCTGCCATTTGGCTTTAATTCTGCCCGTTTCCAGCATAACCAATTTGACTTTTGTTTTAATAAAGCTGGGATTTTCTCTAGATTAGGGGCGATTACAACAACTTGCTTATTCATTTAATGACTCCAAAATTTTTAAAAAATGGAGATCAGGCTACGAAATAGAAGATCTCCAATATCAATGAGATCAATCTTTTTGTAGCGGTCGTATAGCCCACTGCCTACGACGATGCTGGCTGTTCATCTATTGTCGGTAGCCACACCTTGGATTGATTTTTGGATTCTATTGAAAAATTTAAGATCTCGCCATAATTAAGCTGTACACATGTTTTTTATTTAATTAACCTAGTTTTTTTGCAAGTTTTTCAGGGTCGGGGTGATAGTACCTTTTAAGCATAGCCAAGCTCTTATGCCCACTTACTGCACTTAATTCAATCAAGTTTGGTAATTTTTCGGCCAGTCTGGTAATTGCCATGCGTCTGAGATCATGAAAATGAAAGTCCTCAAGCTTGGCTTTGATTCTCGCTCTATCAATTGCAGCAGATAGGGTGAATGGTGTAACTGGAAATACTCGGCCATCTAAATTTCTTGGCAGTGCTAGTAGTATTTCTAGGGCTGCAGTGCTAAGTGGTACCAGCCTAGACATGCCATTTTTAGTCAGCGGAATAAAAGCGGTGCGTTTCTGTAGGTCGATGTCTTCCCAACGTAGCCCCAAGATTTCACCCCGCCTCATGGCAGTTTCAAGAGCAAACTTAGTTAAGGGCAATATCCAATGGTTTGCATTTTTTACTCTTGGTGTGAGTGCTGCGTATAGCCGACCCAGCTCTTCTTCTGTGAGTATTCGGTTTCTCCCTTGGGGGCTGGCTGGCTTCTTCACTAAAGGTAACGGGTTGATCATATTGATTCCCCATTCACGCCTAGCGTGATTAATGATGCTGGAAAAGTAAGATAGCTCCCGAATCACCGCTCCATTCGATACAAGCTTTAATCGCTCGTCACGATACTCGGCAACCTTGATGGGGGTTAGGGCGGTCATACGTAATTTCGCTACGGGATGCCTTGCTAGCGCTTTGAGGCGGTAAGTGTCCTCTCGCATACTGCGAGTTTTGAGGGTTACTTCTTGGATATAGCGCTCTATAACGTCTTTAAACAGAGTTCTTTCAGCTAGCGCTATGTTGGTATAGCTGCCTTTATCAATCTCGGCCTCGATTTGCCTAGCCCATCTCTGGGCATCTTCTTTGGATTGAAATGATTTACTGACGGGCTGCTGCCCTTTGCGTTGAACACGGGCTTGCCACTTCCCGTGTCTATTTCTGAATGTTGCCATTTTCTGCCCCCCAATTAGGACAGATTTAGGCCTTCCATATTCTTTTTTGCTTTCAAGCCTTACTGGGTAAGGCTATCCAGACTCAATCCACCGCTTTGACCATGTCCTCAACCACCTTCTTGGCATCACCAAAGACCATCATGGTTTTGTCCATGTAGAAAAGCTCATTGTCGAGGCCGGCGTAGCCAGCTGCCATCGAGCGTTTGTTGACGATGATGGTTTTGGCTTTGAACGCTTCCAAAATGGGCATACCGAAAATTGGGCTACCGGGCGTGCGTGCTGCAGGATTTACCACGTCATTGGCACCCAAAACGAGAACCACATCTGCCTGCCCAAAGTCACTATTAATGTCTTCCATCTCAAACACTTGATCGTAAGGAACTTCTGCCTCGGCTAACAGTACGTTCATATGTCCTGGCATACGACCAGCAACAGGATGGATCGCGTACTTCACAGTAACACCATGATGAATTAACTTCTCGGTGAGCTCTTTAAGGGCATGCTGAGCACGCGCTACTGCAAGACCATAACCTGGAACGATAATTACTGTATCCGCGTTAGTCATTAAGAAAGCCGCGTCCTCAGCAGAACCTGTTTTGTAGTTCTTGGGGCCGCCATCGTCGCCACCAGCAGCGGCTTCAGCACCAAAGCCGCCGAGCAAGACAGCGGTAATTGAGCGGTTCATTGCCTTGCACATAATGTAGGACAAAATCGCACCAGAGGATCCAACGCAAGCACCCGCAATGATTAACACTGGGTTGTTGAGAGTAAAGCCAATACCAGCCGCTGCCCAGCCAGAGTAGCTGTTGAGCATCGATACCACCACTGGCATATCAGCGCCACCAATCGGAATAATCAAGGTGATACCGAGCACCAAAGCAATTGCACACATGATCAAGAATGCGGCGTGACTGTCGGTGAGGAAGTACGCAATGCCAGCAGCGACCATCAATATCGCCATGATTAAGTTGAGCAAATGTTGCCCCGAAAAGCTCACTGGTTTGCCGCTTACCTTTCCAGAGAGTTTTCCAAAAGCAATGACGGATGCGGTGAAGGTAATTGCACCAATAAAGGCCCCAATAAATAACTCAATCTTCTGGGCACCACTATGAGCTTGGGCAGGATTAAAGACTGCAGCAATCGCAATTAATACCGCTGATAAACCCACAAAGGAGTGCATTAAAGCGACAAGCTCAGGCATCTTGGTCATTTGCACTCGCTGTGCTGCAATCGAACCGATGATGGCACCAGCAATGATTGCTCCACCAATTAACCAATATACCGGCTTAAAGCTTGGAATGAGGAAGGTAGTAACTACCGCAAGTGCCATCCCAACCATGCCATAGACATTGCCTTGGCGCGAGGTGGTTGGGGATGAGAGTCCTTTCAGTGCCAAAATGAATAGCACGGACGAAACGAGATAAGAAATGGCTGTGAAGTTTGACATGATGTGCTCTCTTATTAGTGACCAGCCGATTCGTTCTTCGGAGCTTTTTTCTTGAACATCTCAAGCATTCGCCGAGTGACCATAAAACCACCAAAGATATTGATGGACGCTAGGAAAATAGCCAGCGCTCCAATCAAGCTCGTTAGGGTGATTTCATCACCGTTGATGACTTCCGTTTGCAACATTGCACCCACAATGATGATCCCTGAAATGGCATTCGTGACCGACATCAGCGGGGTATGCAAAGCAGGTGTGACATTCCACACCACGTGGTAGCCAACAAAAATAGCCAACACAAAAACTGTGATGTTCTGGACGGTTAATAGACTTTGAATAGCAGCAGCATCCATTTTGGTTCCCTCAATAATTAATTGGTGCGAATGGCTTGGCCATCACGGCACATCAAGCAGGCGGCAACAATATCGTCATCGGCTGCAGCTGGAATGGCAAGTTGCCCTTCCTTGTTAATGATGAGCTTCATGAAATCAAGCAAGTTTCTGGCATAGAGGGCTGAGGCGTCGGCAGCCACCATGCTTGGTAAATTGGTATAACCAACGATCTTTACGCCGTTGTGATTGATCACCTGGTCTGCACGAGTCAGTGGACAGTTCCCCGAACCGTTCTCACCGCGCCCAGCGGCAATATCGATCACCACAGAGCCAGCTTTCATCTTCTCAACGGTATCGGTATGCAAGAGAACAGGGGGTTTGCGCCCCGGAATTAATGCAGTGGTGATCACAATGTCTGCTTGGGCTGCACGCTCAGCCACCAGTGCCGCTTGGCGCTTCATCCATGCCTCCGGCATGGGGCGAGCATAACCACCAACCCCTTGAGCAATCTCGCGTTCCTCATCAGTTTCATAAGGTACATCGACAAATTTGGCGCCAAGCGATTCAATTTGCTCTTTGGCAGCAGGGCGTACGTCAGAGGCCTCAATCACTGAGCCTAGGCGCTTAGCGGTCGCAATAGCTTGCAAACCGGCAACTCCAGCACCCAAGATGAGGATGCGGGCAGCTTTTACGGTTCCTGCAGCTGTCATCAGCATGGGCATAAAGCGCTGATATTCATTAGCGGCCAACATCACGGCCTTGTAACCGGCAATATTGGCTTGGGAGGAAAGGACGTCCATGCTTTGCGCACGGGTGGTCCGTGGCGCGGCTTCGAGGGCAAAAGCGGTGATTCCCTGAGCTGCCATGGCAGAAATTCCTGCATTATCAAAGGGATCGAGCATACCAATCAGGACGGATCCCGCCTTAATCTGCTTTAGCTCATCAGCCTGAGGCGCACGAACCTTGAGAACAATCTCACAGGCAAATGCATCGGCTGCAGACCCAATGCTAGCCCCTACGGCCTGATAGGCACCATCGGGAAGGCTGGCGCCAACCCCTGCACCTGATTGAATAATGACTTGATGACCTTGGCTTATTAGCTTTTTAACGGTCTCAGCGGTCGCGGCAACCCGGGTCTCTCCGGGTCTGGTTTCCAGCGGCACTCCAATGCGCATGGCGTATCTCCAAAAGCAAGAATTTTTAAAAAAGGAACCATTTTAATTAATTAGCCATGCCTTGTGAGCTAGCCCGCCCAGTCTCCTGTATATCCCTTTGGCCAGAGCTTGACCGAGACTTTTACAATATGTGAGCTTGAAACAATTTCCGTATTTTCGCACTTTTTAATGGTTTCCCCTAATATTTCTATTTTTCATCCATGATCGCCACAGAATCCCAAAAAATTACACCCTCTGGCAGACCAAAGGTGGTGGTAGGCATGTCTGGGGGCGTTGATTCCTCGGTGGCCGCCTGGTTACTGAAAGAACAGGGCTATGAGGTGCTTGGTCTTTTCATGAAAAATTGGGAAGACGATGATCAAGATGAGTATTGTTCTGCACGGCAAGATTGGATTGATGTTGTATCTGTTGCTGATCTTTTGGGGATCGATGTTGAAGCAGTGAACTTTGCCCAAGAGTATCGTGAACGTGTGTTTGCTGATTTTTTGAGAGAGTATGCAGCAGGTCGCACACCAAATCCGGATGTGCTTTGCAATGCCGAGATTAAATTCAAAGCATTTTTAGATCACGCAATGCATTTGGGGGCTGATTTGATTGCCACTGGGCACTATGCCCGAGTTGAGCGTCATGCTGATCATGTGCAACTACTGAAAGCCCGGGATCTGACGAAAGATCAAAGCTATTTCTTGCATCGCTTAACTCAAGCTCAATTATCAAAAGTCTTGTTCCCCTTGGGTGAAATCACCAAAAAAGAGGTTCGTGAGATTGCTGCAGATTTGGGTTTGCCTAACGCTCGTAAGAAAGATTCAACCGGGATTTGTTTTATTGGGGAGCGCCCATTTCGAGAATTCCTAAACCGCTATTTGCCGAGAACCCCAGGTCCCATCCTCAGTGTCGATGGCAAGAAATTGGGCGAGCATATGGGCTTGGCATTCTTTACACTGGGGCAGCGCAAAGGAATTGGTTTGGGTGGCAGCCAAGATGGAACCGGTGATGCTTGGTATGTGGCCCGCAAAGACCTTGCGAATAACACGCTCTATGTCGCACAAGGCCACGATCATCCGTGGTTATTGAGCGAAACCTTGGCCGCAATGGATGCCTCATGGATCTCGGGTCATGAACCGCCGCTGGGCCAATACAGCGCAAAAACCCGTTATCGGCAAGAAGATGCCCTCTGCGCAATCACTGCGGAGCAAGGCGATTCCTTCGAGTTGCAATTTGCGGCGGCTCAGTGGGCAGTGACGCCAGGCCAGTCCGCCGTTCTCTATCAAGGAGATGTTTGCTTGGGCGGTGGAATTATCGTTCGCTAAGGATTGATTACTGCGCAGGCGGCGCAGTCTTTTTGAATGAGGGGCGATCCGATAGTAGTGCAAAATGTGTGGCAAGGTTTGGATATTGAGTTTTCCAGTTGAGCTCAGGAAAGCGTAATTCAAACCAGCCAAGCGCACATCCCAAGGCAATGTCAGCAAGGCTAAATTGATTGCCATGGCACCATTTTGAGTTACCTAAACTCTTTGACATGGTCTCCATGCCTTGATGCACTTTATGCATTTGACGCTCAAGCCACTTTTCGCTTTGCTCGCCATCATTTCGAAAGGTTTTTTCTAGGCGCGCCAAAATACCAGCATCAATTACGCCATCGGCTAGGGCTTCCCAAGTTTTAACCGCAGCACGTTCCCGCCCAGTGGCAGGGATGAGCTTGCCAACTGGACTTAGGGTGTCAATGTATTCAGCAATCACTCGCGAATCAAACATGGCACCACCATCATCCATGAGAAGGCACGGAATCTTACTTAAGGGATTAAATTCTGCAATGGTGGTCTCTGAGTTCCATACATTCTCAAGGACCAGTTCGGCATCAATCTTTTTTTCCGCCATGACGATGCGCACTTTGCGAACAAAGGGGCTAGTTAAAGATCCAATAATTTTCATAAGGGCGCAGTATAGCAATCTATGAGGTCAGCCATAAACCCATTAAAATCAAGTTTTGATCACTTTGTAATGAGAACCCCTTGTCCACGCTATCTTCCTTAACAGCACTATCACCACTCGATGGCCGGTATGCGAAAAAACTCGATGCCCTGCGTCCTTGGCTATCTGAGGCAGCATTTATGCAACAGCGGGTGGTGGTCGAAATCCAGTGGCTTTTGGCCCTGAGCGAAGCAAAGTTAGCGAATATTCCTAAGATTGATGCAGCCGATGAAGCATTTCTCTTAAAGCTGGCCAGTGATTTTTCGGAAGCAGATGCACAGCGTATCAAAGAGATTGAGGCAATCACCAACCACGATGTCAAGGCGGTTGAGTATTGGTTAAAAGAAAAAGTAGCAAAACGTCCAAAATTACTTAAGGCAAGCGAGTTCATCCACTTTGCGTGTACTTCGGAGGATATTAATAACACCTCACATGGTCTGATGTTGCGAGGTGCACGTGATCATGTATTAATCCCGCAACTGCGTTTAGTTTTGAAGGCTTTAAATGAGCTCGCGGTTCAGAATGCCACCATTCCAATGCTCTCTAGAACCCATGGTCAGCCAGCCTCACCAACCACTTTGGGTAAGGAAATTGCCAATATGGCAAAACGCCTAGAGCGAGCGATTCAGGCGATTAGCAATGTCGCGCTACTTGGCAAGATGAATGGTGCGGTCGGTAATTACAACGCTCACCTAGCAGCATATCCAGACTTTGACTGGGAGCAGTTTGCTAGAGGGGTTGTCGAAAAGCGTCTTGGTTTGGAATTTAATCCCTATACGATTCAGATTGAGCCCCATGATGGCATGGCTGAGTTATTTGATGCCATTGCTCGTGCCAATACAATTTTGCTAGATATCGATCGTGATTTCTGGGCCTATATTTCTCTGGGTTACTTTAAGCAAAAAACGAAGGCAGGCGAGATTGGTTCTTCTACTATGCCGCATAAAGTCAATCCAATTGATTTTGAGAACTCTGAAGGTAATCTTGGGATTGCGAACGCACTCCTGCGTCATTTAGCCGAAAAGCTTCCGATTTCAAGATGGCAGCGTGACCTTACTGACTCTACCGTTTTACGTAATTTGGGTCCAGCATTTGGCCATAGCGTATTGGCTTATGACAGCGCCTTACGCGGACTCTCTAAATTAGAGGTCAATGTTGCGGCGATTGCATCCGATTTAAATGATTGTTGGGAAGTTCTCGCTGAGCCTATTCAAACCGTGATGCGCCGCTATGGGATTGAAAACCCCTACGAGCAATTAAAGGATTTAACTCGCGGTAAGGCCATTACACGCGATATCTTGCAGCGTTTTATTAAAACCCTTGCGATTCCTGAGCCAGAGAAGAAGCGTTTACTAAAAATGACCCCTGCTTCATATACGGGCAAAGCCGCAGAGTTGGCATCGCGATTGAAGCCAAGTAAGCGTTGAGTCGATCCAATCGCCCAGCTGCGCATTACCCCTTTGGCCTCTATTTTTTGTATGAGGCAATTTGGCATCTCTTAATACCCGTTGTCATCGGTCGGCTCTTGTGGCGCAGTCGTCACCATCGTGGTTACCGTCATCATATAGCCGAGCGCTTTGGATTCAATCAAACGAAGAAATTTCAGAGTCGGCCGATATGGATTCATGCGGTCTCGGTAGGCGAAACGCATGCCACACAAGCCTTAATCGAGACACTGCTCCATGAGGGCCACTCGATTCTTTTGACCCACATGACTCCCACGGGACGTGAGGCTGGCAGCAAGATATATTGGAGAGCGATTCAACAGGGTCGACTTGTACAAGTCTACTTACCTTACGATATTTGTTGGGCGATCGAACGCTTTTTGAAGCATTTTCAGCCCCGATTGGGCCTTCTCATGGAAACCGAGGCCTGGCCTGGTTTTGTATTTCGGGCGCGCCAACTAGGGATCCCCCTTTTTCTGATCAACGCTCGCTTATCCGAACGTAGTTTTAAGCGGGTACAGAGTTTTGGGAGAGCGGGGCAAGCACTATTCCAGTCATTCACGGCTATTTTGGCGCAGTCAGCCCATGATGCGAAGCATTATCAAGCCCTTGGTGTTGAGAGCGTGCGGATTGTTGGAAATATGAAGTTTGATATTGCCAGCCAACCCGAAACAATCGCCCTAGGAACGCATTGGAAAAATGTTGTTCAAGCCCAGGGACGCCTTGTGGTTTGCGCAGCCAGTACCCGAGCTGGCGAAGAATCGATCATTTTGGATGCCTGGAAGCATATTCTGAAGACCAACACTTGGCCTCATCCGCCATTACTGATCATGGTGCCACGTCATCCTGATCGATTCTCTGAGGTTGCCGATCTTATTTATCAAACGGGATTGGCCTTTGAGCGACGCTCGAGTTTTAGTGATCCACGTTCTAGTGAAGAAATGGACCCATCCTTACATTGGGCAAAGATTGATGTTCTGCTAGGCGACTCGATGGGCGAGATGGCGGCTTATTACGCAGCGAGTAATTTTGTAGTGATGGGCGGCAGTCTTTTGCCAACCGGTGGACAAAATTTAATTGAAGCGTGTGCAAATGGTTGCCCAGTGATTTTGGGCCCACATACCTACAATTTTCAGAAGGCCAGTGAAGACGCAATTGTTTGCGGTGCGGCGATCCGAGTAACCGGTGATAGTAATCCCGAATTGGTGGATGCCCTAGCGAAAACCATTGAATCGCTTCTTATTAATACTGGAGAGCGTCAAGATCGTTCGGGCAAGGCACTTCGTTTTGCTGCAGAACATCAAGGCGCAACTCAACGAATCTTAGAACAGCTTAGACCTGCGCTCCAAAGTTAGGATCATCAGGGCGATTGTTTTCGTTCGGTTTGCGATCGGCTTTGATCAGGTCTTCGCGTTTAATTCCAAGCCACATCGCAATAGCAGCAGCAACGAATACCGAGGAATAGATTCCAAATAAGATGCCAATCGTTAGAGCTAGAGCAAAATAAAACAAGGTTGGGCCACCAAAAATCAACATGGCGATAACCATCATTTCGGTGCTACCGTGCGTAATAACCGTTCGACTGATCGTGCCCGTGATCGCACTATCAATAATTTCACGCGTATTCATTTTACGTTGCTTGCGAAAATTTTCACGAATTCGATCAAAGATCACCACTGATTCATTAACCGAGTAGCCAAGAACCGCCAACACAGCAGCTAAAACGGAGAGCGAGAATTCCCATTGGAAGAAAGCAAAAAATCCGAGAATAATAACTACGTCATGCAGATTGGCCAAAATACCTGCAACCGCAAATTTCCACTCAAAACGAAATGCGAGATAAATCATGATGCCAATCACAACAAAGATGAGAGCCTTCACCCCATCAACTGCAAGCTCTTTGCCAACCTGAGGACCAACATACTCCACTCGTTGTAATTTAGCACCCGAATTATTTGCTTCGAGAACTTGCATGACTGCGCTGCTTTGCTGTGCGGATGGAATGACTTGACCCGTTTGATCCCGTTGGAGCGGTAATCGAATCATGACATCGCGTGAGCTCCCAAAGTTCTGAATTTGGGTATCCGTGTATCCAATTTTTGCGATCTGATCACGAATTGTGTCAAGCGGGGCAGTTTGAGGATAGGTTATCTCCATCACAGTACCACCCGTAAACTCGATCGAGAGATGCAAGCCCTTTTGCCAGATAAAAAATACTGCCGCCAGGAAGGTAATGAATGAGAATGCATTGAGTAGCAATGCATGGCGCATGAAGGGAATGTCTTTGCGGATACGGAAAAATTCCATAACTTATTTCCCCTGTGGTCGCCAAACTTGGCCAATTGAAATGGATTGCAATTTCTTTTGTCGTCCGTACCAAAGATTGACGACGCCCCGGGCAAAAAAGACCGCGGAGAACATGGAGGTCAAAATGCCGAGGCAATGGACCACTGCAAAGCCTTTAACCGGCCCAGAGCCAAAAGCAAGCAAGGCGATTCCAGCAATCAAGGTAGTGATATTGGAGTCCAAAATAGTCGCCCATGCTTTATCAAAGCCAATTGCAATTGCGGTGTGGGGAGCTGCACCATTGCGGAGTTCTTCTCGAATCCGCTCATTGATGAGAACGTTAGAGTCAATCGCCATACCAATCGCCAAAGCCATCGCGGCAATGCCTGGAAGGGAAAGAGTGGCTTGCAGCATCGAAAGTAAAGAAATGAGTAAAACAATATTGACGCCCAAGGCAATGACCGAAAATAGGCCAAATAGAAGATAGTAGGCAATCATGAAAATCGCGATGGCTGCGAATCCATAAATCAAGGATTTAAATCCTTTCTCAATGTTCTCAAGACCAAGGCTGGGGCCAATGGTGCGTTCTTCAATAATTTCCATGGGGGCGGCTAAGGATCCAGCGCGCAGAAGGAGTGCAAGATCATTGGCGCTTTCAGTGGTGGGTTGGCCAGTAATCTGGAACTTGGAGCCAAACTCACTTTGAATCGTCGCAATGGTGAGCACCTCACCCTTACCCTTCTCAAACAGAATCATGCCCATGGGCTTACCAATGTTCTCACGCGTCACCTCTTGCATCACTCGTCCACCAGCGGCATCAAGTGAGATGTTGACAGAGGGACGTTGGTTCTGATCAAAGCCAGCGCTCGCATCCGTGATGCGATCGCCAGTAAAGATCACGGATTTTTTAAAAACCCCGAGGCGATTCTCGCCAAAACGAAATACATCGGTACCGGGTGGCGGGGTTTCATTGAGGCCAATCGTTGAAGCGACTGGATCCGCTAGGCGGGATTCAAGGGTTGCAGTACGACCAATAATATCTTTGGCGCGCGCAGTATCTTGAACGCCTGGAAGTTGCACCACAATGCGCTCCGCCCCTTGTTGTTGAATCACCGGCTCTTTGACCGCTAATTCATTGACGCGTTTATTGAGGGTGATGATGTTTTGCTTGACAGCATTCTCTTGAACTTCTTTCAGTGCACTAGCCTTAAATCGCCCAACCAGTTTGGCGCCATCGGCTGATTTCTCCAGAAGCCACTCTAGATCAGCTTGAGGGCCTGCTAGTGCCGCGCGGGCAGCATCTGCTTCTGTAGTCGATCCAAAGCGAATCGTAATGGCGTCGCCTGCGCGCTCAATGCCTTGATGACGAATCCCTTTATCACGCAGTTGTCCACGAATATCAGTCGCCAAGGAAGTCAGTTTCTTCTGGACTGCTCCTTGCATATCGACTTGCAATAAGAAATACACACCACCACGCAGGTCAAGACCCAAAGGCATAGGAAGAGCATTAATTGAGCTAAGCCAATTGGGTGTATTGGAGAGAAGATTGAGCGCCACAATATAGTTGGGCTCTTTGGGATCCACATTGAGCTTCTGATTAATTAAATCCCGTGCTTTGAGTTGTGTATCGGTATTTTCAAAGCGAATCTTGATGCTACCGACATTCCCAGTGCGCTCAAAGAAAATCCCCGTGTTTTGAATATTTGACTCGTTCAGCAGTGACTCAATCCGAGATTGGGTAGTGAGGTCGACCTTTATCGTAGGTTTGGCTGCGGAGATTTGAACTGCGGGTGCCTCACCAAAGATATTGGGTAAGGCATACAAAAAACCAATGACGAGAGCTACCCCAATAACAAGGTATTTCCAAAGGGGGTAGCGATTCATAGTGCTGGCTTAGTGAGCGCCAATAAAGCGCCCTGATTTATTAAACGGATTTAATCGTACCTTTGGGTAGAACGCTCGTTACTGCATTCTTTTGCATCTGCACTTCGGTACCTGGAACTAGCTCAAGGGTTACGTACTGATCTTTAACAGCAGTGACTTTCCCCAAAATACCACCGGCAGTAATGACCTCATCGCCAGCTGCTAGTGCCTCGAGCATCGCTTTGGTCTCTTTCTGCCGCTTCATCTGTGGACGAATCATGATGAAATAAAGCACCACGAACATAAGGATTAAGGGAATAAAACTCATTAATCCACCAGCATCACCACCTGCAGCAGGCGCGCTTTGCGCAAAAGCATTGCTAATCAACATCTTGGGGCCTCCAATTAATTACGACACATAAGCCGCAATTCTAAACCGACTGGCGCTCAGCCGGGATTTTGAGACTAACCCTAAAGCCTTAGTCTTGGTGGGGCTCAATGCCGCGTTGGCGTTGGCGATGAAACAGGGCTTTAAATTGCGAGAAAACCCCCTCTTTAAGAGCAGAGCGAATGCCTTCCATGAGCTCAAGGTAGTAGTGAAGATTATGGATCGTATTTAACTGAGCCCCGAGGATTTCATTGGCTTTTTGGAGGTGATGCAGATACGAGCGGGTAAAGTGTCGGCAGGTATAGCAGGCGCATTGCATATCAATCGGTCGATCATCGTCACGGTAGCCGGCATTGCGAAGTTTGAGATCCCCAAAGCGGGTAAATAGCCAACCGTTTCGGGCGTTACGCGTTGGCATCACGCAATCAAACATATCAATCCCCATGCTGACCCCAAGCACTAAATCTTCAGGGGTTCCAACCCCCATCAGGTAATGCGGTAAGTGTTTGGGTAGGCGCGGCCCCGTATGACTCAAGATGCGCTCAAATTCAGGCTTGGGTTCGCCAACCGATAGACCCCCAATCGCAATCCCATCAAAGCCTTGAGTGGCTACACCCGCGAGTGATTCGTCTCGAAGTGTTTCATACATGCCACCCTGAACAATTCCAAATAGGGCATTACCGGTTTCGAGTTCTCGAAAGCGCTTGATCGAGCGCTCGCCCCAACGTAGTGACAGTTGCAGAGATTCACTCGCGGATTTTTCGGAAGTGGGCTGCCCTTGAGTTTCATAGGGTGTGCATTCATCAAATTGCATTGCAATATCGCTATTGAGCGTTGCCTGAATCTCCATGGATACTTCTGGCGACATAAATAATTTATCGCCATTAATCGGCGAAGAGAAGGTGACGCCATCCTCGGTAATTTTGCGAAGAGCGCCCAAGCTAAATACCTGAAAGCCTCCTGAGTCAGTTAGGATCGGTTTATCCCAGCCCATAAATCGATGCAGGCCGCCATGTTTACGAATGACATCCAAGCCAGGACGCAGCCATAAGTGAAAGGTATTGCCCAAGATAATTTGGGCTTGCATTTCGTGTAGGTCACGAGGGGTAACGGCTTTTACGGTACCGTAGGTGCCTACTGGCATAAAAATAGGAGTTTGAACCTCACCATGGGGTAGGCGCATTTTCCCAAGACGCGCGTGGCTATCGGCGTCCTCTTTAATGCATGTGAATTCGAGTGGGCTCATACCCGCATTGTCTCAGGTTCGCCGTAGGAACATCGCGTCACCATAGCTAAAGAAACGGTAGCGCTCGCGAATAGCATGTGCATAGGCGTAGCGAATCGCATCGACTCCAGCAAAGGCACTAACAAGCATGAGAAGTGTTGACTTTGGTAAATGAAAATTCGTGATGAGTGCGTCGACGATTTTGAACTCAAAGCCAGGCGTAATAAATAAATTCGTTTCACCTTCAAGTTGACCGGTGATGGCATAACTTTCCAGTGTTCGAATGCTTGTAGTGCCCACAGCAATCACCTTGCCCTGATTTTGTTTGGTACGTTCAATTGCCTCTATCGTATTTTTCGGGATCGAGTACCACTCGTAGTGCATTTGATGGAGCGCCAAGTCCTCATGCCGGACTGGGGTAAATGTCCCTGCGCCAACGTGCAAGGTAATAGCTGCTTGTTGTACCCCATGATCCCGTAGGCGCTTGAGTAGAGCCTCATCAAAATGCAAGCCCGCGGTTGGAGCGGCTACCGCTCCGGGTTTTTGAGCCATCACCGTTTGGTATCGATTGGCATCTTCCTCATCGGGTGTGTGGCTAATGTAGGGAGGTAATGGGAGTTCACCATAGCTCTCTAATACAGACATTGCATTCTCAGGAAATAAAATTTCGTAGAAATCACTATTGCCACCAATATTGACTCGACCATTCACCACGAGTTCTGGGGCGGTCTCAGGCGCGACTATGTCCGAATAGGCACGCAGCCGAATTTTTCCACCAGGTTTTGGGACCTTGGATGCACGAATTTGAGCAATCGCTTGATTGGGCCCCGTGATGCGTTCAATCAAAACCTCAACCTGTCCACCGGTTTCCTTTTGGCCAAACAGGCGGGCTGGAATAACTCGGGTGTCATTAAAAATAAGGAGATCGTTTGGACCAATTAATTGGACAATATCGGTAAATGAACGATCAATGCACTCAGGTCTCCCATCCGCAGTCTGCGCTAGCTCCAAGAGCCGGCTGGCGGATCGTTGTGGAAGAGGATGCTGAGCGATTAGCTCAGGCGGGAGGTCGTAGTTGAAGTCGGATAATTGCATGGCATTACTATCGGTGTTGGGATTCTAACCATGAGAGCCAAGTCCAACACAAAAGCACCTAAAACACCGAGCCGTGAGGGGTCTCCTAATCTACTCGAGAAAATGGGGCTGACTACGCCTGCCGCATTGGCTCTTCATTTGCCTATTCGTTACGAGGATGAAACCGAGCTGTGGACGATTGACGAGGCCTGTGCATCTTCATTCCAAGGTCCCGTTCAAACCCAAGGGCGAGTGATTCGTAGTCAAGTCGTTTATCGACCCCGTCGCCAGCTTTTAGTGACGATCGAGGACGCTACAGGTAGCTTAAACCTTCGTTGGTTAAATTTTTACCCCAGTCAACAAAAACAAATGGCAGTTGGGGTCCATGTACGGGTTCGGGGTGATATTCGGGATGGTTATTTCGGCCCAGAAATCGTCCACCCGACGGTGCGCGTTGTATCGCCTGATACACCCTTGCCCAAAAGCCTAACCCCGGTGTATTCGGTGATTGCGGGAGTGAGTCAGGCCAAAATTCGTAAGGCAGTACTCAATGCCTTGAAGGATCCCGGCTTAGAAGCCTGGTTGGCAGAAACAATTCCGCAGAGCGCTTTAAGCCCTGCCGCACAAAGCGTGATGAAGTGGAGCCTACGAGATTCCATCTATTACTTACATCAGCCACCGGTTGATGCTGATACTCAATCCATCATTGAGCGAACCCATCCCGCTTGGCGTCGGGTGCAATTGGAAGAACTCCTTGCGCAACAAATTTCTTTAAAGCGAGCGCATGCTACTCGCAGAGCGCGTCCTGCGCCGCCAAAACAATCGAGCTCACCAAAGAAATTAGAAAACCTTCCTTTACAACTGATGCGCTCCCTGGCGTTCGAGCTCACCAATGCACAGCAACGAGTATGGTCGGAGATTACCCATGATCTATCCGAACCATTTCCCATGAATCGTCTTTTGCAAGGTGATGTTGGGAGCGGTAAAACCATCATCGCAGCTCTAGCCAGCGCACAGATAGTGGAGCGCTCATTTCAGGCGGCCATCATGGCGCCTACTGAAATTTTGGCAGAACAGCATTACTGGAAATTTAAGGAGTGGTTTGAGCCACTCGGCATTTGTGTGGTTTGGTTATCAGGTGGCATGAAAGGGAAAGAAAAAAAACATGCACAAGAAATGATTGCATCGGGTACAGCTCAAATCATTGTGGGAACGCATGCGCTCATTCAGGATGCCGTTCAATTCGCCGCACTGGGATTGGCAGTGATTGATGAGCAACATCGTTTTGGGGTTCGTCAGCGCCTGGAGATCACTCAGCGTATTGGTTCAGAAACTTACTACTGCCACCAACTCATGATGTCTGCTACCCCGATCCCGCGAACCCTGGCAATGACCTATTATGCCGATCTCGATGTCTCGGTCATCGACGAGTTACCACCGGGACGACAAGCAATTACCACCAAATTGGTTAAAGATGCTAGGCGCCACGAGGTGATTGAGGGTTTGAAGCAGTGGTTGCAAAAGGGTCTTCAGGCCTATTGGGTTTGCCCGCTGATTGAAGAGTCAGAAGCCTTGCAATTACAAACAGCAGTTGCTAGTCATGCTGAGTTATCTGAATATTTATCCGAATACAAGCTAGCTTTGATTCATGGGCGTCTGAAAGCGGATGAGAAAGCGGCCATTATGGCCGCCTTCAAAGCCGGTCAGATTGACGTATTGGTGGCAACCACGGTGATTGAGGTTGGAGTAGATGTTCCCAATGCTGCACTAATGGTGATCGAGCATGCTGAACGCTTTGGTTATGCACAGATCCATCAATTGCGAGGTCGTGTTGGCAGGGGCTCTAATCAGTCAGCCTGCATCTTGATGTATTCCGAGCCTCTATCCTTGGCTGCTAAAGAACGTTTGCAGACCCTACGCGAGGTTTCTGATGGATTTGTAATTGCGGAGCGCGATCTTGCTTTGCGTGGTCCTGGCGAGCTTTTGGGAGCAAGGCAGTCGGGTGAAGCCATGTTGCGCTTTGTCGATTTACAGCGCGATGCCTGGTTAATTCAGGTTGCACAAGAGCTTGCTGAGCATTGGTTACGCGCCTACCCAGAGCTGGTTGAAGCGCATTTGGGACGCTGGCTGGGTTCGCGCACAGATTTTCTAAAGGCCTGATAATAAGCATATGACCTTAACTGAACTTCGTTACATCGTTGCAGTTGCTCGTGAGCGCCATTTTGGACGTGCCGCTGAAGCCTGTCATGTATCGCAACCCACTTTATCGGTTGCGATTAAAAAGTTAGAAGAAGAATTGCAAACCCAAATATTTGAGCGCACCAGTTCAGACGTGGCTCTCACAACCCTTGGTGCCGTGATTATTCAGCAGGCACAACGGGTACTCGAGGAAGCCAACGCACTCAAGCATCTTGCAAAGCATGGGCAGGATCCCCTATCTGGACCGTTGCGACTTGGTGCAATTTATACCGTCGCTCCTTATTTGCTACCCAGTCTCGTTCGTGTAGCACGCGACACCTTACCGAAGGCCCCATTATTTTTGGAAGAAAACTTTACGGTCCGTTTAATCGAGATGTTGCGTCAAGGAGAGCTTGACTGTGCCATTTTGGCGGACCCATTTCCAAGTGCTGGCTTGGATTTTGTTGATCTCTATGAAGAACCTTTCTTGGTGGCGATCCCTAAAGGGCATGAATGGTCAGACCGAACATCGATTGGCCAAAAAGAACTGAAGGAACAAAATACACTCTTGCTAGGGGCAGGCCATTGCTTTCGGGATCATGTGCTGGGCGTTTGCCCAGAACTCAATCGATTTGGCACAGGCCTAACGCTTGGGGAGCATCGTAGTTTTGAGGGATCCTCGCTAGAGACCATCCGACAAATGGTCGCCGGCGGAATCGGAATTACGGTCTTGCCGCGCACCTCAGTCAGTAATCCAAATGATCGTGAAGGATTGATCCTCTACATCCCATTTGAATCACCTGAGCCAACGCGGCGCGTTAGTTTGGTCTGGCGTAAAGGCTATCCCAGGGTTGAGGCTATGAAGGCGATTGCTCGGACCATTCGAGCGTGCGACTTACCTGGAGCGAGGTTGCTCTGATTTCTGGGCGTTTGCAGTCGTATATTCATCTGGTGCGCTTGAATAAGCCCATCGGCATTCTTTTACTACTGTGGCCAACACTTTGGGGCCTTTGGATTGCAAGCGATGGCTTTCCAAACCCAATCATCCTATTGATCTTTTGCTTGGGAACGGTCTTGATGCGCAGTGCTGGTTGCGCGATTAATGACTATGCTGACCGTCATTTTGATAAGCACGTAGAACGCACACAGCATCGCCCACTTACCAGTGGAAAAATATCTAAGTACGAGGCAATTGCAATCGCCGTGATTTTGGCATTGATCTCATTTGGATTGATTCAGCCTTTAAATGGCTTGACCAAGCAGTTATCGGTTGTGGCAGTTCTCTTAGCAGCCATTTATCCCTTTACGAAACGCTTTTTTTCAATCCCTCAAGCAATCCTTGGCCTGGCATTTGGTTTTGGTATTCCCATGGCGTTTGCGGCAGTACAAAATCACATACCGCTAGAGGCCTGGATTTTATTTGCTGGCAATGTTTTTTGGGCGATTGCCTACGATACTGCCTATGCCATGGTCGATCGCGATGATGATCTACGCTTGGGACTTAAAACGTCTGCCATTACCTTTGGGCGGTTTGATGTAACGGCAATCTCGATTTGTTATGGGCTCTTGTTGGCCTCCCAAATTTGGGTGGCCGAGATGATTGACCTGAGTTCTTGGTTCTATGTGGGCTGGTTCTTAGCGCTCGGTTGCGCTATTTACGAACTGCGATTAGTCGCCACCCGGCAGCGCGAAGCATGCTTTAAAGCCTTCTTACACAACAATTGGTTGGGGGCTGCGCTCTTTTTAGGAATTGTGCTTGGGCTAGCGCTGCGCTCGTAGTCTAGGATTGCCCAAATTCTTTCGCCATGGCCGCCCCACGTTTTTGAGCAGCCAGTAGGGCGTCTTGCAAAATCGCTGCCCACTGCCGTTGATCAAGGACATCAAGTGCAGCAGCAGTAGTTCCACCTTTGGAGGTTACTTTTTGACGAAGACTCGCGGGGGATTCGGAAGACTGGAGAGCAAGGGTGGTCGCGCCCATCAGAGTTTGATTAGCCAACTCACGAGCGATCTCTGGCGCAAGCCCCATCTTCTCCCCCCCAGCTTGAAGGGCTTCTAAAAAAGCAAATACATATGCCGGGCCGCTTCCTGATAAGGCGGTCACCGCATCCATTTGGGATTCATCAGAGACCCAAATGACTTTACCAACAGCGGAGCCAATCATTTGAGCGTATTTGCGTTGCTGCTCACTGACGCAAGCTGGTGCAAATAAACCGGTGATCCCTTGATTAATCAGGGCAGGGGTATTGGGCATGGCACGAATGCATGCGGAGTATTCAAGCCAGCGTGACATATCAGCAATTTGGATTCCGGCTGCAATGCTCAGGATCACGGGGCCATGAGCAACAGCTTGCAAATACTTACTTAGTTCAGTGGCTGCGGTCTTAAAGTCTTGGGGCTTGATGGCTAAAACAATGATGTGTGCTGTATCAATTTTCTGACGCGCATCGCTTACAGCCGCATAGGTTGGAATCAAAAAATCATTCTCAAGCAGTTTGGCAGTTTGTGCTTGAGGTTCAATCACGCAAATGGACTTTGAGTTGGCCCCTTGCTGCAAGAGACCACCAATAATCGCTCTGGCCATATTGCCACCACCAATAAATACGGTATTCATCGGTTGGATATTTGTCATGACTCTATCTTAGCGCTTTGTTTGCGCTCTCCAAAAATTGCACTACCAACGCGCACCATCGTGGCACCCTCAGCAATCGCCGCCTCAAGATCGTCGGACATTCCCATGGAAAGGGTATCAAAGTCTTCAAAACCAGCCACTCTTTGAGTTTGCATCCGAATATCCTCAAACAAGTGCCGCATTGCTGCAAAAGCTTCATGCTGCTCGGCCTCATTGGAACTGGGAGCTGGGATAGCCATAAGACCTCGCAATACCAAGCCCGGAAGCGAAGCTACCACCTTACACAGTTGCAAGGTATCGCTTGGCATTACACCCGACTTACTTTCTTCTTGACTGATATTGACCTGAACGCATGCCTGAAGGGGGCCCAGACGACTATGGGCTTGTCGTTGATCCGAGAGCCGTTGCGCAATTTTCTCGCGATCAATGGTGTGAATCCAATCAAAGTGTTGGGCGATATCCGATGTTTTATTACTTTGCAGCGGACCAATAAAATGCCACTCCAGCCATGGACGCAGTTGATCGAGTCGTTGAATCTTTTCGACTGCCTCCTGGACATAATTTTCACCAAAGGCTTTTTGACCAGCATGCATCGCTTCCTCAATCGCGCTCGCCGGAAAGGTTTTGCTAACAGCAATTAATTCAATTAACTCAGGATCCCGACCACAGTGTTCAGCGGCTGCATCAATGCGATGCCGAACAGCCATCAGGCGATCAGTAATCCGACTCATGGGTTTTTTGGCAACAATTGATCGATGATTTCAATCCAATGGCGCACAGGTAGATCATCTTGATGTAAATGACTAATGCAGCCAATATTGCCAGAGACGATTGTTTTAGATCCTGATTGCGTACAGGCGGCCTCAAGATTTTGAAGTTTCTGAGCCCGTAATTGCTCAGAAAGATTGGCTTGCAAAATCGAGTATGTACCCGCTGAGCCGCAGCATAGATGGCTGTCAGCACATAAATGCACTGAAATCCCCAGACTTTCGAGAAGACCTTCTACCTTCCCGCGAATTTGTTGACCATGCTGCAATGTGCATGGAGGATGGTAAACCACACCAGGTTTTGGATGTGCGCCAATTCGACTAATTAATGCGTCTTTAAACTCAGGTAAGAGCTCCGAAACATCTTTACATAATTGCGAGACACGCTCTGCTTTGTTTGCATAGACAGGATCATCCGCCAATAAATGACCATAGTCTTTGACCATCACTCCGCAGCCCGACGCATTCATCACAATCGCTTCTACTGAGTCCTTGCCATTCTCAATGAATGGCCACCACGCATCGATATTGCGTTTCGCATCCGCCAGACCGCCGACTTGATCATTGAGGTGATACCGTAGCGCACCACAGCAACCCGCTTTGGGGGCACTAATTAACTGAACACCTAAAGCATCAAACACCCGTAGTGTGGCATGGTTAATGTTAGGTAGCATGCCAGGCTGAACACAGCCATCGAGCATGAGCATTTTGCGGTTGTGCTGTTGATTGGGCTTTGGACCTGCTGGCAAGCCATTGGGAACCTTACGAGCCAGGGAGGCGGGCATCAGTGGACGCATGATGCGACCAATGCGCATCGCTGAATCAAATAAAGGTTTGTTAGTTAACCCTTCTTTTAATAGCCAACGCGTTAACTTCTGCCCAACGGGGCGAGGGGCTGTCTTTTCTTCGGCCCACTTACGGCCAATATCAACTAACTTGCCATACTCCACACCGCTGGGACAGGTGCTTTCGCAATTTCGACACGTTAAACAACGATCCAAATGGGTTCGGGTCTTTTCCGTGGGAGTCTGACCTTCAGCAATTTGTTTGATCAAATAAATGCGACCACGAGGCCCATCCAACTCATCACCCAAAAGTTGATAGGTTGGACAAGTTGCTGTACAAAACCCGCAATGTACGCATTTGCCTAATATACGTTTTGCTTCAATACCATCAACAGTATTGATGAACTCAGGAGCTAATTTTGTTTCCATACTTAAGGTAGGCGCCCAGTGGTAAATACGCCAAAGGGATCAAAGGAATGGCGCAAGCGTTTTTGTACAGCCTCTAATCCGGCAGTTAGTGGATTGGATTCCAAACATGTAAAGCGTTCAAACCCATCGGCATTCAAGGATCGAAAGCAGGTCGCATGCCCGCCATGCTGTAGTGCGAGTTTTTGTAACACGTTCGCCGTTGATTGATTAGCAGGACCTTGAATCCAACGCTCTTGTCCATGCCACTCCATCATGATTGCTGGTGAGCAATCCTTAGGTATCTCCAGCACTGGGCAGTTGGCAGGCAAGGAGAGTCGCCAAAGTGCATGATGATTTGGCATTTGAGTAAACCAAGAAAGCTGCTGCTCACGAAGATTACGCCAAAATAGATCAGCCTCTAAATCATCGAGTACGGTAGCGCCAAGTCGATCTTGTATCATTTGACTAGCAGAGGTGGCCGCCGCCTTAGCGCCTGCCAATCGAATCGTTAGCTCGCCTTCATCACCTGCATGACCGATCCATACGCTGGCGTTGAGCGGTAAAGGTTGTCCAGCCCATTCATTGAGTACTTTTAATGCATTGGCAGCGCCCGTCTTGCAGCGTAGACTCGCAGTGGCAGCGGGCTTTGGCAGTACTTTTACAGAGGCCTCCAAAAGCAGAGCGAGCGTTCCTAGTGAACCCGGTAGCAGGCGCGAGACATCGTAACCGGCGACGTTTTTCATGACCTTGCCGCCAAAGGATAGGTCTTCACCGCGACCATCCATGAGTCGAGTTCCCAAAACAAAGTCCCGTAAATTTCCGGAGCTAATGCGAGCAGGGCCAGCGAGGCCCGCAGCAATCACACCCCCAAAAGTCGCATCTTCTCCAAAGTGGGGCGGCTCAAACGGCAGAATCTGATTATTTTTGGCCAAGGTTGACTCGATTTCTGCAATCGGTGTGCCAGCGCACGCCGTGATTACTAACTCCTCAGGTTGGTAATCTAATATCCCCTGATACGGTTTCGTACTCAAAATGGGAGACTGGTTTGGGTTGCCGTACCATGATTTTGTATTACCACCTTGAATCGATAGCACCTGATTCTGTTTACCAGCCTCAATAATTTGCTCACGAAACTGGGATAGTACGGTTTCGTTCATGCCTAGAAGCGCTCCAATTCGGGGTGGGGCAATACACCACCGCTGACACGCATCCGTCCATATTCGGCACAGCGATTAAGAGTTGGAATGGCTTTATCAGGATTTAAAAGACGATCTGGATCAAATGCTGCTTTAACCCCCCAAAAACGCTCACGCTCTTGTTCGCCAAATTGAACACACATGGAATTAATCTTCTCGATCCCCACACCATGTTCACCGGTGATGGTGCCCCCGAGCTCAACACAGGCCTCAAGGATTTCAGTACCAAACTCTTCAGCCCGATGCCACTCATCCAGATCGGCACCATTAAACAAAATGAGGGGGTGCATATTGCCATCTCCCGCATGAAAGACATTGAGACAGCCCAGACCATATTTGGCCTCCATGCCTTTGATGCGCTTGAGTAGAGTTGCAATATGACGCCTTGGAATGGTTCCATCCATGCAGTAATAATCTGCCGCAATCCGACCAGCGGCGGGGAAGGCATTCTTGCGTCCACTCCAAAAGCGCAAACGTTCTGCCTCACTTTCAGACACTTGAATGCGACTAGCCCCTTGCTTTTCTAACACGGCATTCATGCGTGCGATTTCTTCTTCGACTTCTTCGGGGGTTCCATCCGATTCGCATAATAAGATTGCTTCTGCGTTGAGGTCATAACCAGCATGCACAAACTCCTCAACAGCACGCGTGGTTGGTTTATCCATCATCTCTAAACCAGCTGGAATAATCCCCGCAGCAATGATGGCGGCGACTGCATTACCACCTTTTTCAATATCATCAAAGCTGGCCATAATGACGCGTGCTAATTTTGGTTTTGGTACGAGCTTCACAGTAATTTCTGTGACGATACCGAGCATTCCTTCGCTACCAATCAATACAGCTAACAAATCCAAACCTGGTGAATCTGGTGCCATACTGCCAAATTCCACCACATCACCATTCATGAGGACGGCACGGACTCGCAATACATTGTGAAGCGTCAAGCCATACTTTAAGCAGTGCACGCCACCTGAGTTCTCATTGACATTTCCGCCAATCGAGCAAGCAATTTGCGAGGATGGATCAGGCGCATAGTACAAACCATGCTTTGCGACCGCTTCTGAGATTGCCAGGTTACGGACACCTGGTTGTACGACCGCAGTGCGTGTAAAGGGATCGACCTGCAAAATCTTTTTGAACTTGGCTAACGATAAAACCAAGCCTTGTTCAATTGGCATTGCACCACCTGAGAGACCGGTGCCCGAGCCGCGGGGTACTACAGGAACCCCCAGGGCTTTGCAGACCTTCAGAATATTCACCACTTGCTCTTCATTCTCAGGAAGCGCTACTGCTAGGGGCATTTTGCGATAAGCCGCCAAGCCATCGCATTCATAGGGAATGGTGTCCTCGGGCTGCCAAAGCAGGGCATCATCCCCTAGAAATGGCCGTAAGGCATCGACCAAGATAGCCTGTTTGGCCTGTAGAGATTGGATTTCAGCAGAAGAAGCGGGGGCATTCATTCGTCTATTTTAGCCATTTACCTATAATCTGTTCATGGGAAATCGACTATCAAAAATTGCAACCCGAACTGGTGATGCCGGTATGACTGGCCTTGGTGACGGTAGCCGAGTTGAAAAAGATCATTTACGCATCTGTGCGATGGGCGATGTGGATGAGCTCAACTCCCAAATTGGGGTTTTGATGACCGAAGATCTCCCTCCATCAATTGCTTCTGATCTTCAGGCATTACTCCTGCGAGTCCAGCATGATTTATTCGACTTGGGTGGAGAGCTTTGTATTCCTAATTACACCCTATTAAAAATTGAGCAAGTCGAACAGCTCGATACTTGGTTAGCTTACTACAACGCCAATCTGCCTCCGCTAAAAGAATTTATCTTGCCAGGAGGAAGCCGTGCAGCAGCTCAAGCGCATGTCTGTCGAACGGTTTGTCGACGCGCTGAACGCTCGATTGTTAAGTTGGGTTGGGTTGACCCAATTGCGGACTCGCCGCGTCAATACGTGAATCGCTTATCCGACCTTCTATTTGTGATTGCCCGGGTTTTAAACCAAGCCGCTGGTGGTCAAGACGTACTGTGGAAGAATCAAAATAAAGCACAAGACAACTAGAAAGAAAAAACGCGGCCTAAAGCCGCGTTCCTAATAAATAAAACATAACTAGGCGCGCCGCCGCTTGCGAACCGCTTGGGCAAGACGTTCAAGCACCTTCACAGAATCATCCCAGTTAATGCAGGCATCGGTAATACTCTTGCCATATTCCAGCTGTTTTGGATCATCCTTGCCGGGTGTGAACTTCTGAGCGCCGGCGTTTAGATGGCTTTCAATCATCACCCCAAAAATCTTACGGGATCCACGCTCGATTTGTTCAGCAACATTATTAGCAACATCGATTTGCCGTTGATGCTGTTTACTTGAATTGGCATGCGATAGATCAACCATCAAAGAGGCTGGTAACTTTGCAGCTTCTAGTTCAGCACACGCTGCCTCAACATACTTTGCTTCGTAATTGGGTTCTTTGCCACCGCGCAGAATCACGTGACAGTCTTTATTGCCCTTAGTTTCAACGATTGCAACCTGACCATTTTTATGTACCGATAAAAAATGATGTGGCCGATGCGCCGCTTGAATCGCATCGGTTGCAATTTTGATATTGCCATCAGTACCGTTTTTAAATCCGATTGGCGCAGATAATCCAGAACTCAGTTCGCGATGAACTTGACTCTCTGTCGTTCTGGCGCCGATTGCACCCCATGAAATTAGATCGGCAATGTATTGAGGCGAGATCACATCCAGGAACTCGCTGCCGGCTGGCATGCCCAAGCGATTAATTTCCATGAGTACTTGGCGCGCAATACGCAGGCCTTCTTCAATCTTAAAACTCTCATCGAGATAGGGGTCGTTGATGAGTCCCTTCCAACCAACTGTCGTGCGGGGTTTCTCAAAATAGACGCGCATGACAATTTCTAGATCGTCTGCTAAGCGAGTACGCTCTTTCATGAGGCGTTGGCAATATTCCAATGCTGCGGAAGGATCATGGATCGAGCAAGGACCAATGATTACTAGGAGGCGATCATCCTTGCCATGAATTAGGTTCCGTATTTTGTCCCGAGTACGCCCGATTAATTTTTCAGTTGGAGTACCTACGATTGGAAAAAACCGAATTAAATGCTCGGGAGGCGGCAAAACAGTAATGTTGCCGACACGTTGATCATCGGTCGCAGAGGTTTTATCTAAGCTTGCGTACCAGTTTTCTTGGGGGGTATGGGGTTTTGTACTCATACCCTCTATTCTAAAGCCTCATAGAGGTCGGTGCGATCCAATACAAACGCATGCAAATCAAGCCGTGCCCCCAACGGTCATCTCATCAATGCGCAAGGTTGGCTGACCCACACCAACCGGGACGCTTTGCCCTTCTTTGCCGCATACGCCCACCCCGCTATCTAGACGAAGGTCGTTGCCGATCATGCTCACTTGCTTGAGAGATTCTGGGCCGTTGCCAATAATGGTTGCGCCTTTGACGGGGTATTGGATCTTGCCTTTTTCCACCCAATACGCCACCGAGGCAGAGAATACAAATTTGCCACTCGTGATATCAACTTGCCCACCACCAAAGTTCACAGCATAGAGACCTCGATCAATGCTGGCCACAATCTCTTCTGGGTCATATTGACCAGATAGCATGTAGGTATTGGTCATACGGGGTAGGGGCAGCGAGGCAAAGCTCTCACGCCGTCCATTGCCTGTTAGTGGCATTCCCATCAAGCGTGCATTCAGACTATCTTGAATATAGCCCTTTAAAACACCGTCTTCAATCAGGGTGGTGCATTGCGTGGGTGTACCCTCATCATCCATATTGAGAGAGCCGCGACGTCCGCTGAGTGTTCCATCATCAACCACCGTGACACCCTTAGCGGCTACACGCTGACCAATGCGTCCAGAGAACGCAGAAGATCCTTTGCGATTAAAGTCTCCTTCGAGGCCGTGACCAATGGCTTCATGCAGCAGTACACCGGGCCATCCCGGCCCCATCACAACGGTCATTGGACCTGCAGGTGCTGGACGGGAATCGAGATTTAGGAGGGCCTGATCAACTGCTTCGTCGACCCACTGATCGATACGCTGGGTATCAAAAAAACCGTAGTCGGCGCGTGCTCCACCGCCGGCAGAGCCGGATTCTCGACGACCATTTTGCTCGGCAATGACATGGATGGATACTCGTACAAGCGGGCGAATATCGGCAGCTAATAAGCCATTCGAGCGAGCTACCATGACGACATCAAACTCACCCGCAAGACTAGCCATCACCTGAATGATGCGTGGGTCACGTGCCTTCGCGCGCCGCTCAATCCCCTCTAAGAGCGCAATTTTTTCTGGGGGCGTTAATGAGTCCAGAGGGTTGTGGGCGCTGTATAGAGTTGAATTGGTATGGGTCGATGCAGAAAGTGGGGCGCGGACTTTAATCTTGCCACCCTTGGGGCCAATCACACGAGTAGCATGGGCAGCCTTTAATAAAGCTTCAGAGCTAATCACATCCGAGTAAGCAAATGCCGTTTTATCCCCCGAAATCGCACGAATACCAACACCTTGATCAATATTGAAACTACCGGATTTGACAATCCCTTCCTCTAAACTCCATTGTTCGCTACGTGTGTGCTGAAAATATAAATCCGCATCATCTAAGCGATGCGCATGCATCACCCCAAACAGTTGATCAAGATCAGAAGGACTGAGGCCATTGGGCTTGAGTAAAAAAGAATGGGCAATGTCGAGAGCCTCTTGTGGGCTTGCAGTTGTTGCAAGGTTTGGGATAGCGAGTGAGTTCATGGTTCTTTTAAATAAGCTTACGATGGTTTAGGGCGGGTAGCTTAGAGCGCACCTCTTCGAGTGCAGTTGAGTCTAGCTCACCAAGCACGCAGCCTTCGCCAGTGGCGAGTTCAGAAACAATATTGCCCCAGGGGTCGACCAGCATGGATTGACCCCAAGTACGACGTTGATTTTGATGAAGCCCACCTTGGGCAGATGCTAAAAAATAGCACTGGTTTTCAATAGCCCGGGCACGGAGCAAAATCTCCCAATGATCCTTGCCTGTGGTGTGGGTAAATGCAGCTGGAATCACTTGGCAGTCAACTCCAGCCTGCTGTCGATAGAGTTCCGGAAAACGAAGATCGTAGCAAATGCTTAAACCAAACACCCACTCCTTGCCCTCATACAAAATGCGAACCGTTGTAGGTTGGTTGCCCGCCTCAATCGTTTCAGATTCTTGGTAGCGCTCATTAGACGTCTGAAAACCAAATAGATGGATCTTGTCGTAACGGGCAATGCACTGACCATCAGGATTAAATACTAAGCTCGCATTTAGCACCTTTTGGGGATCACTCGCCTCGAGGGGAATGGTTCCTGCAATTAAGAAGATCTGATACTTTTGAGCAAAGCCTTGAAGCGCGTCTTGAATCGGACCACGACCAAAGGTCTCCCGCACTTTGACCTTGTCGGTATCCGCAAGGCCCATTAGGCAAAAATACTCAGGTAGCGCAAGCACTACTGCACCTTGGTCAGACGCGTTTTTGATTAGACGTTCAGCAGTGCTCAGATTGTCTGCCAAATTCGCAGATGAAATCATCTGAATTGCTGCTACTGTTAATTTATTTGCCATACCACTAAATACTAAAGCTTTAGTAGTTAATTGGCAGGCGCTGGGGTGGTGGGGACTGGCTTTGATGGGCTTGGTGCTGGCGGCATCTTTTGCTCACGCAATAAATTTCGAGAGCGGATGGTCTCAAGCACTTTTGGATCTAAAGGCTGGCCATTTTGGTCCAGCGGGATTACATCAGGTTTATCCCAGCTTCCCTGAACTAGGTAATCGGTCTGAAGTGTGCGGTTTAGTTGATTGCTGATTAAATATTGCCCAATCAGAGCGCTAGCGCCAACAATCGGATTGACTGCGAAGAGCGCAAGAGCGCCTGCTGTTGCATCAATCGTTGGGAAGATGGTGATTCGTAAGTCTTGGGTTTGCTTGGGAATATTCACGAGACCGCTAGTGGCAACGCGAGCTTGATTGAGTTGCATCGTGAAATTTTGTGTTCGGGCGACACCGTTGCGCAAAACAAAATCACCAGAAAGAGTGTTGAAAGCGGTTCCCGAGGTAACTACACTACCAAGGCTACCTTGAATATCAAAGGTTGCAAACTTTAATAAGCTTTGCAAACTGAACACCCCAATAATTTTGGCAAAACCGGAGTCCACTTGAAGTAAGCGACCATTTTCTAGATTGATCTTGACATTGCCAGCCAGGGTATCAAAGGAGGGATTGTAGGGAGGACCGCTCCAATCCAATTTGGCGTTGATTGTTCCCTTCCCGCCTTCAACTGCTTTGGGATTGCCCCAATAGGCAACCACGGTTCCCAGATCCTTAACCTGTGATGTCGTATCGATGATGACGCGCTCATTATTGCCTTGGGCATCGCTTGTCCATTCGCCAGTGACCGTTGATGACGAACTTGGATTGTTAATTTTGAGACTTTCAATCGTGATGCGATTTGTACTATTACGTGTCTTGATTGCGATCGCGCCTGGTTTGTATTGATTGAAATTAAAGTCATCAATACTTAGATCCAGTTCAGGAATCGCATTAAGTGATACCTCTTTGTCAGCGGATGCGCTTGAATTTGTCAGATTTTGTAATCTTGGAGGAATATGCAAACGAAGCAATTTGCCTTTGAGAAGATCGGAATTTTTTCTTTCCTGATACTGAATGTCACCCTCAAGATTGGGAGATTTCAAATTCAGCTGCCAAGTATCACCCCCTAATTTGGCGCTTACGGCAAGATTGGGCCAGGAGCGATTCATGGCAATCGCTTGATTGACGCGTGCTGTAAATACTTGAAGGCCATTGACACCATCTGTAGAGCTAGCCATATTGGCAGCCTCGGGTTTGTTATTTACCCCATCGTTCGAAAATAAAAGGCGGTGCCAGGCATCAATATTGAGATCGCTTGCTTGCAAATTGAGACCCAAGCCACGCTCAGGGATGATGGCTGGGGCACCAATTCCAATTCCTTGCGCCACAATCCCATCTGGACCTTGCTTTCCTTGTAGGGTGATTGATTTCCCAATTTGTGCGGACCATTGTGCAATTCGCTTGGGCGCTCCCTCGCTGGCGTTGGACTGATAACGAAAAATCCCGTTTAGTTTGTTGCCCTTCTTGATACTGAGGGGTTCAGGAAGGGTGGTGCTTAGAGCATTGAAATCTAAGTCGAGATTGAGATCTGTGGTGTTACTAGTAATACCTAGTTTGCCTTTAAATGCAGCCTTACCATCCAGTGCCTTTAAGAGTTGCTGAGATTGGCGACCTACTTGATTGGCATAGTGACGTTCAAGGCGTTCAAGATCAATTGTTCCATTGAGATCATAAAGATCTTGTTTGGTTTGCGATTGCGCCGTGTTTTGTCGAATATTGATCGTGCCACCAAAGAATTCAGCGCTTACCTGTTCAAAGCGAGGTAGATCTTCGGTAATGCGAATGCTGCCTCGTACTTGATTAAAAGGAGCAAGATCAGACCAAACGACAACATTGTTATCTAAGTTCAGCAAAGCATTTAATTTAACGTCATCTGTATTTTGTAGGGGCAAAAGGAGATCTAGATCAAGTTTTGCTGGGCCTGATAACTTCAGATTCTTTGCTAATTCTGGACGCGTGAGAAGAATTGGTGTTGTCCTGAGATAGTCCATCATGTCATTCATCGGGCCAGTGATGTTTCCTTTGAGATTGAGGACAGGCTTTGCGCTAGAAACATTTGGAATTTCTGCATTGACATTTTGAATTTGAAGACCTTGGTAGCGAGCATCTTTGATAGCCACCATCAGCTTGGCTTGCTGCATAGAAACGACACCATTTACTTCCGTGAATTCAGGCCAGCTGCCTTTTGTGGATGGAAACAAGGGGGCTGGTCGAAAAACCGTTTGAGAAATCGGTAGATTTAATGCAAATTCGCTGCTTCCTGGAGCATCATAAGGGGCCAAATTAGGATCCCCCTTCATTCTGAGGCGCCCATTATTAATCTCGCCCCCAATGAATGCCTTTTCAATATAGGCACGCGCGTCCTTTGACATTTCTGCAGGGAGGTAGCGGTAGATTGTTTGTGCCTTTGCTCTAGGAAACTGAATGGTTAGATCTAAAGTATCCGGTGCCTTTTCTTTACCAATTAGGTAATTACCATCAGCAATTAATGCGATATCCGGATTGTTAACGGAGAGCTGGTTAAAGCCGATTTGCCATTGTTTATTTTTTAATGACCAACTAAGCGCTCCACTTGCACTATCGAACTGCAGGCGTGGCTCTGCTAAAAAGTCGGCAATTACTAATCGCAAATTTTGTGAGTTGAGTTTGATGCTGCCTTGGTTTTGATTGGTGGTAATCGTGCCGCTTAAATTGGCAATGCTTGGGATAGTGTCCCGGTAAGCCTTGATGCCCACCTGATTGAGGGTGCCGGTAATAGTAAATTTAGGTCCTTGGCCACTTAAGAGGCCACCGATCAGGGGAATATTGGATTTTGGTTCGGCCCATGTGATATCAACATCGATCAGTTCACCACGAGGTTCGGTTTGTTCTAAAACCTGGCGGATTCGATTGGGAATGGGCAGGTTCAATGCAAACAGACTGAGGTTCTCAAGACTAATTTTTGCCGAAGAGAATGCAAACCTCTCAAGCTCCCCATCGCCTTTGGGCGCCTGCCAGCCAAAAGTCATGGGTGCCAGAGATTCCATGGGGGTTCCTGGTTTTTGATTCTTGTTTAACCAGGCAAATTGCTGCACCCCAAGCGAAATGAACTTTCCAGAGGTGAATTGCTTCGCTTCCATTTCCAAACGTCCAAACTCAAGCGCCTGATTGCTCTTTAATTGTTGAAAGACGGGTTGCTCGATTGCTAGTTTGAACTGTCCACCATCGGGGATGCCTTTATTTAAGGCAATCGACCCTGATGAGTCCAGCACCCCACTGAGTTGTTTAAAAGGGATTTCAAAATCACGACTAAATTGGCCGAGATTGAGTTGTGCGACCTTCCACTGAAAGTCGCCAATCCAATCACGCCAATGACCCGCTTGCCCACCAAGACGGTGAGAAAATTTTCCCGAGAGAGTTAGGGTGCCTTGATGCCATGGGCTATAAATAGCGGCATCAAGTTCATGCTGCCGAATTCCATTTCGTAGTTGCATGGACTCGATGCGTAGATCTGCGGCATCTGCTTTGGACTTTGAGAAATCCTTCCAAAGAATATTGATATCAGAAATCTTTAAATCACCCTGTTTAAACAACCAATTTTCGAGATGGAAATCATCGCCGCCATCACCCGCAAGAATGCCAGCGACATACAAACGTTTTTGTGAGTCACGTGTTACTTGAATCACTGCATTGCTGGCATGTAATTTTGTGAAATAGGGTTTGAGGTGATAAAACGATGACCAACTGAGTTCTCCTCGGATGTCAGCGATCTTTAGAGGAGGTGCATCTGCAATCGTCGTCGGATTGCGTTTGGAATCGACCACAAATTCTAGGTCGCGAATATCAAAGACTGGACGGATCCCTTGCCAGTAGACATTGAGTTCATTGATTTTGACCTCAACGCCAATGCGTTGTGACAGTAACTTTTCGACAGCGGGTTTTGAGGTTTCGAGTTGGGGCCAAATGATGAAACGGATTACCAGATGTCCAAGAATCATGAGTCCGACTGTAACGAGAGTCAAAATTACCAGACGGCGCGACCAACGTGACCACGAGGTGGCGTCGGGCCGCATCGTGAGAAGGTCTTTGAGGCGTAACGGATACTTTTTTTCTGTCATTGCTATCCATTATCCGACACCCTTCGTTGATTGGGCTAGTAGCGATTAAGATAAGGTATGGTTTCCAATCAAGACGCCCTTTCTTTTCTGGAGAAAAACTCCCTTTATGCAAATCGCTGGCTAAGTGCCCACGTGGATTGGCGCACTTGGTTGGAGGAGCGCATGCATACACAGGTCGATGCTACCCAAATCGATCAGTTGCTCCTGCCAATAAACCGGGCTCTCGATCGTCAGGAGTTGGATGAGGCGGCACTCATGAGTCAGCTACGGCTAGTTCGTCAACAGTTGATGCTTTGGATTGGTTGCCGAGACCTCAATGGACTGGCCCCTTTATTGGAGGTAACCCAGGCACTCAGCTATTTTGCGGAACAAGCACTTGGGCTAGTCGTGCGTTATCTTCGTGCGGATTTACAAGAGCGGTTTGGTCTACCTTGGGCTCGGACCGAAGACTATGAACTGCCACTTCTCATTGTCGGGATGGGTAAATTGGGTGGTCGTGAACTCAATCTTTCCTCGGATATTGATCTGATCTTCTTGTACGAGGAAGAAGGTGAGACCCAACATGGGGCAAGTTCGATTTCAAACCACGAGTGGTTTACGAAGCTAGGCCGGCGTCTGATCAAAATGATTTCTGAGCATGATGCGCATGGATTTGTGTTCCGGGTGGATATGCGCTTGCGACCTAATGGGGATTCTGGACCCTTAGTTTGTAGTCTAGAAATGCTCGAAGAGTATTTGTTTGTCCAAGGACGTGAGTGGGAGCGCTATGCGTGGATTAAAGGCCGTATGATTTATCCGCCCATATCACACCCCGATTATGTTCGATGTGAGAAGGGGCTTGAGCAAATTATTCGGCCATTTGTTTATCGCCGCCATTTAGATTACGGTGTGATTGCAGCCATTCGGGAGTTGCATGCACAAATTCAGCGAGAGGCAGATAAGCGGAGTAATCAACGCAGCGGGCGATCGCGTGACATTAAGTTAGGCCGCGGTGGAATCCGTGAAATTGAGTTTCTAGCCCAGATGTTTCAGTTAATGCGGGGCGGCACTGATCCGCGCTTACGAATTCGTCCAACCCTTGAGGTCTTAGATCGATTGCAAGAGGGTGGGCTGATGAGCGCAGAAGAAATTGAAGCCCTCAAATCTGCTTATGTGTTTCTGAGGCGTTTAGAGCATCGCATCCAGATTTGGGAAGACCAGCAGACACACTATTTACCCGAGCAGGATGATGCGAGAGCGCAGTTGGCGCAAGCCATGGCTGGACCGAATCAAGAAGGGCGTCTCGAAGAGTTTATGCAAACGCTTACCGAGCATCAAAATCAGGTGGCGCGTTATTTTGAAAAGGCCTTTGCCTTAGACGAAAGTAATCGTTTACAAATTGATGTAAACGACGCAAGCTGGCAACCCAATGCTGATTTATTTCCCATGGCTAATGAGCGGTGGAGCGCCTGGCAGGAGAGCTCCCGTGCCAAATCACTGCCAGAGAAAAGTCGACTTACGATACGAAGCTTATTAAAAAAAGCCGCGAATGATATTGAGGCTGATCATCCAGACGATGCAGATCAAACCCTCTTGCGATTTTTTGATCTCTTAGAGGCCATTTGTCGTCGTAGCGCCTATCTATCTATTCTGGCCGAGAACTCCAATGCCTTGCAAAAAGTATTGATGCTTCTCAATGCCTCGCAATGGGCTGCTCAATATTTAGCAAGGCACCCTCATTTATTAGACGATCTGTTATCAGCTAATGCGCAATCTGAGCTGATTCATGATCCTGAGAGTTATTGGTACAAAGTAAAGGCAAATCTTGATTTGCGTTTAGATGACGCCCTTGCAGATGGGGCGAGCCCAGATCATGCCATGGATATCCTGCGGGTAACGCATCACACTGAAACTTTTTTGATTCTCCTAGCTGATCTAGGAATAGGTGCTCCAGAAGGTCTAACTACTGAGCGGGTGAGTGATCGCTTATCTGCATTGGCTGATTTGATATTGCAGGCAACCTATGAGCGCGTTTGGCCATCGGTTGCAGAGAAGTTTGGTCTCAATCCTCAACATCTACCGCCATTTGCAGTGATTGCCTATGGGAAATTAGGCGGTAAAGAGTTAGGCTATGCCTCAGATCTTGATCTCGTGTTTTTGTATGACGCATCTTCAACCGACTATGCGGCTCAGGAGATTTATTCGGTACTCGGTAAGCGCATGATTAATTGGTTGACGACCTTGACCGCTGCCGGCACTTTATTTGAAATCGATACTCGCCTGCGCCCCAATGGAGCCGCAGGATTTTTGGTAACTAGCCTTGATTCCTTTCGACGCTATCAATTGCGCGAGGGGGATAACGCTGCTTGGGTTTGGGAGCATCAAGCCATTACTCGGGCGCGGTTTGCTGCTGGCGATCCAAATGTAGGAGCCCAATTTGAAGAGATACGCAAAGAGGTTCTTGCCCACGAACGAAATCATTCTGATCTCAAACATGAAATTATTGAGATGCGCCATAAGGTCCATGCTGGCCATCCTAATCCCTCCAACGATTTTGATCTAAAGCATGATCCCGGCGGCATGGTCGATATTGAATTCATTGTTCAATATTTGGTTTTGGGGTTCGCTCGCCAGTACCCTGATTTATTGGGTAATTTAGGCAATATTGCACTTTTAGGAATTGCCGCAAAGCACCAGTTAATTTCTGAGATGGATGCGCTTGAAATTGGGAATGCCTATCGCATGTTTCGGGCCCAACAACATCGATTACGTCTGGACGGAGCGGAAAAAATTCGGGTATCCATCCATGAGCACCCTGATTTTGCGAAAGCAAAAGCGTGCGTGACCAAACTGTGGGACGCAGTCTTTGGCGCTCCCTCGCAACCTGTTTAATTGACTTTAGGTTTGGTTTAGCAGTTCTCTCGCGTGTCGCCGCGTAGTGTCAGTAATGGTTGTGCCACCTAGCATCCGAGCAATTTCTTCAATGCGTTCTTGACGGCCCAAACTCCTGACTTCGGAATTGGTTTTGCCATCCAACGCTTGTTTGCTAACCTTGAAATGATGATCGCCTTGGGCGGCCACTTGAGCTAGATGAGTAACACAAAGGATTTGATGGGAATGACCTAGTTGCTTTAATAGTTCGCCAACCGTTTGAGCTACTGCTCCACCAATGCCAGAATCCACCTCATCAAAGATTAGGGTTGGGGTAAAGCTTGCCTTACTGGTAATGACGCTAATGGCTAAGCTAATGCGCGCTAACTCTCCCCCAGAGGCAACTTTGGCCAAAGGCTTAGGTGTACTGCCACTGTGCGCGGCGATCAGAAACTCAATTTGATCGATTCCATGACGACTGGCTTCGCTTGGACCCACAAGAACTTGCAGCTTACCGCCTGCCATTGCGAGGTGCTGCATCGCATCGCTGACGGCTTGGCTGAGCTCTGCGGCTGCCTGATGACGACGCTTTGATAAATCCCTAGCAAGTTTCAGAAATTCAGACTCTTGAACCTTAAATTTTTGACGCAAAGACTCGATATCTTGTGCTGCCGTGAAGGCCGCTAATTTTTCTTGAGAGCTAATCCAGAGTTCTGGCAATTGCTCGGGATTGACTTTGTATTTGCGGGCCGCAGTATGGAGAGCCTGCATTCGGGCTTCGAGTTCTGCAAGACGATCTGGATCCAAATCCATTTTTTGTCGGTATCGATTTAATCCATGAATCGCCTCGTCAATTTGAATTTGAGCATTACGAAGACTTTCATTGATCTCATTCAAATTAGGATCATGCCTCACTAAATCATCAATCGCATGCTGTACTCGATGAAGTTGTGATTCAATCGATTGCTCAGAATCGCTGAGGCTATCAATCGCAAGCTCAATCCCCTGAATAATCTTGGCAGCATTGGCTAGACGTGCATGCGCAGTTTGGATTTCTTCCCACTCGTGTGCTTGTGGTGCAATTTCATTGAGCTCATCGAGCTGCCATTGGAGACGTTCTTGCTCACGTTGTAAATCGGCGCCGGCCGCTTCAGCTTGCTGTAATTGCTTGGCAGTGGCATTCATGGATTGATATGCTTGCGCCACAATTGCTGCTTGGTCATGAAGATTGGCATGTTGATCGAGCAGCTCGCGTTGTGCACCGGTCTTGAGAAGGAGTTGGTGGGCGTGTTGCCCATGAATATCCACCAGACGATCACCCAGTTCGCGTAATTGATTTAATGAGGCTGCGCTGCCATTAATGTAGGCTTTGCTGCGACCTGAATGATCTATGCTGCGTTTAATCACAATCCGATGGTCATCTTCGAGCGGGAAGTCGGCCTCGCCTAGCCATGCTGCAATTTCATCTTGTAGATCCTCTTCAACCTGAAAAATGGCAGCGATCTCTGCGCGTTGGCAGCCTTCACGAATTTGACTGGTATCGGCACGCTCGCCCAGGGCAAGGGCGAGAGCATCGAGCAAAATCGACTTACCTGCACCGGTTTCACCAGTTAAAACACTAAAACCCGAGCCAAAATCAAGTTCTAGGTGATCCACAATCACAAAATCACGCAATGCTAATGATTGAAGCATATTGATTTGCCCAGATTAAAACGTGGAAGGATACTCGTTCCAGTGCAACTTTTCTCTTAGGGTCTGGTAATCACTGTGTCCCAGTGGATGTAGGAGGGAGATGGATTTGTTCGAGCGCTTTACCTCAACCCGATCACCGATTTGTAATTTAGTTAATGATTGCATATCAAAGTTCACAATTACTTCTCGGCCACCGGCAACTTCGATCGTAATTTGGGACTCTTGGGCCAATACGATGGGTCGATTGGAGAGAGCATGGGGGGCGATTGGTACCAGCACAATCCCTGGCACGCGGGGATGCAAAATGGGACCGCCTGCTGAGAGCGCGTATGCGGTTGAGCCGGTTGGGGTGGACACGATCAACCCATCAGAACGCTGGTTGTACATGAAGGAGCCGTTGACATGCACCTTGAGCTCCACCATTCCTGAGAGTCCTGAACGATTTACGACCACATCGTTTAAGGCTAGGCCACGATGAATCTCTTGATCGTTGCGCCATACAGCAGCCTCTAGAAGCGATCGTTCATCGATTTCATAATGACCATCAATCATGGGCGGTAGAACCGTTTTGGCCTCTTCAAAAGGGATGTCGGTCATGTAGCCCAAGCGCCCCATATTGATTCCCAAGAGCGGCACCCCCGTACCTGCGATCTGGCGACCAATGCCGAGCATGGTGCCATCACCCCCCAAAATCACCGCCAAATCCGTGGATTTCTGAAAATCCTGGAGCCGGATAACCTGCAAATTGGCCTCTGGCAAATGGGCGGCCGTGGACCCCTCAATACTGAGCTCGCAGCCATGATTGGTGAGGATTTGGGCCAATTCAAGTAAATGCTGGCCAATACCATCTGCTTGGTGCTTACCCACAAGGGTTACGCGCCTAAACTTCTTCTGCAAGGGTTTGCTTGATGGGCTTAACATATGACGATTAAACCATAGGCATAAAATTACTCCAATCATGGATGATCGTTCAAAAGTTCTACTCAAAACCTTAATCGAGAGATATATCGAGGAAGGCCAGCCAGTAGGCTCGCGGACCCTGTCACGCTTTTCAGGATTGGATCTCTCGGCAGCGACGATTCGGAACGTCATGGCCGATCTTGAGGATCTTGGTTTGGTGACCAGTCCTCATACTTCAGCCGGACGCATTCCAACCCCGCGTGGTTACCGTTTGTTTGTCGACACGATGTTGACCATTCGACCCCTAGAGGAGGTGGCTTCTAAACAGGTTGAGCAATCACTATATCCCGATGCTCCCCAAAAGGTGATCAGTTCTGCAGCTCAGCTCTTATCCAATCTGACGCATTTTGCTGGCGTAGTCATGACCCCGAAGCGCTCCCAGATTTTTAAACATATTGAGTTTCTGCGCCTTGGCGAAGGCAAGATTTTGTTAATTTTGGTGACTCCCGAGGGGGATGTGCAAAATCGCATCTTGCCGACTAACCAAGATTACAGCCCTGCACAGCTTACTGAGGCAAGTAATTTCATTAATGCGCATTTCTCAGGAAAGAGTTTTTCAGAGGTTCGCAGTCGCTTACGGGCAGAGCTAGATCACTTGCGGAGTGACATTGCTGGATTAATGGCGCTCGCCCTGGAGAATGGAGTGAGCGATACGGGATTAAATCACCCGGATGTGGTGATCTCGGGAGAGCGTCATCTACTCGATGTGGGTGAGTTGAGCTCCAATTTGAGTAAATTGCGCAAAATGTTCGATATGCTCGAGCAAAAATCCTTGCTAATGCAATTGTTGGACGTATCCAGTCATGCTGATGGCATCCAGATCTTTATTGGTGGGGAAAGCGAGTTGTTACCTTATGAGGATTTGGCAGTGATCAGCGCTCCCTATAGCGTGGATGGGCAAGTGGTGGGCACGCTCGGCGTGATTGGGCCCACTCGAATGGCGTATGATCGCGTGATTCCGATTGTGGATATCACCTCGAAGCTATTAAGTGGCGCCTTGAGCTCCTCTTGATGATTGGATCACTTTTGAAAACAAACCCTCATTTAAGAACCTCACGGACTGGTGTTTTGTTGATTAATCTGGGTACCCCAGAGGCGCCCACGCGCGCAGCGGTGAAAACCTACTTAAAGCAATTTTTGTCGGACCCTCGGGTCGTTGAAATTCCGCGCATTATCTGGTGGTTCATTTTGCACGGGATTATTTTGCCAATTCGCAGCGGCGCCTCAGCGAAGAAATATGCTTCGATCTGGTTAAAAGAGGGCTCACCTTTATTGGTCTACTCGCAAGCACAGGCTCAGGGTTTGCGGGATCGCTTTGCGGGCAAGGATTCCAATGTGATCGTGGACCTGGCGATGCGTTACGGTAAACCATCTATTTCCGAAGTCCTCAAACGTTTTCAAGATGCAAATGTTGAGCGTTTATTAGTATTGCCTTTGTACCCTCAATATTCAGCGACGACGAGCGCCTCAAGTTTTGATGAAGTGTTCTCGGTCCTTAAAACATGGCGCAATCAACCCGAACTTCGAATTGTGAAGCACTATCATGATCATGGCGCTTACATTGAGTCGCTACGTCAGCAGATTGAAGCCTACTGGGTGCAGCATGGTCGACCAGAATTTTCAAAGGGCGCCAAACTTATCATGTCGTTTCATGGCTTACCCAAACGAAATTTGATGCAAGGCGATCCCTATCATTGCGAATGTTTGAAATCGGGCCGTTTACTAGGAGAGGCTCTTGGATTAGAGCCGTCTAATTATCACGTCACCTTTCAGTCGCGTTTTGGGCGTGCCGAATGGTTAAAGCCTTATACCGCCCTAACGATTGAAGAGCTTGGAAAGGCAGGCTGCCCCCATATGGATATTGTTTGCCCTGGTTTCCCGGCTGACTGTTTAGAGACTTTGGAAGAAATTGCTATGGAAGGTCAAGAGATCTTTCATGAGCATGGTGGCAAAGAGTATCGTTATATCCCATGCTTGAATGACGATACTAATTTCATTTCGGCTTTGCACACCATTGCTTTAGAGCATATGCATGGCTGGTCAACAGCGCTCGAGTCCCCTGTAGTTTTGGAGCTTCGCAATCAGCGTGCCCAAGCAGCAGAGGCCGCGATTACTGTTGGATAACCACTCCCCTTGAAATGGGTGATCACTGACCCCATATAAAATGCAGAAAATAAGGTGGAACGACTATGAGTGATCACAAATCTGAGCAGCAAGCGGCTGATAACACAACATCCGAAGTGAATGAACAGCCTCCCCTGAGTATCGAAGAGGAGTTAGCAGAGCTCAAGACGAAGCTTGCTGAAATGCAAGATAACTTCTTACGTGCCAAAGCTGAGGGTGAGAATATTCGTCGTCGTGCTACTGAAGACATTGCAAAAGCCCATAAATTTGCTATTGAAAGTTTTGCGGAGCACTTGATTCCAGTGAGCGATAGCTTATACGCCGCCTTAGCCACTGAGGCTGGCGATGCAAAAGCGTTTAAGGAAGGTCTTGAGATCACCCTAAAGCAACTCATTGCTGCCTTCGAAAAAGGCCGTTTGGTTGAGATTAACCCTGAGCCTGGGGCTAAATTTGATCCCCACCAGCATCAGGCAATCTCCATGGTTCCATCTGACCAAGAACCCAATACGGTGGTCTCGGTCTTGCAAAGGGGCTTTTTGATCGCTGATCGTGTATTAAGGCCGGCTTTGGTGACGGTTAGCCAAGCAAAATAAGTTTGGGCCAATTATTTCAAGGACTTAGAGCCCTTGAAATAAGCTAAGTTGCCCCCATCTAGTCATTATTCGAAACAACGCCTCACCATCATTTGGAGCCATTATGGGAAAAATTATTGGAATTGACCTAGGAACAACTAATTCCTGCGTCGCAGTTATAGAGAACAACGCCCCTAAAGTCATTGAAAACGCTGAGGGTGCTAGAACCACTCCTTCCATCATTGCGTATATGGAAGACGGAGAGGTATTGGTTGGCGCGCCCGCTAAGCGACAATCAGTCACCAATCCAAAAAATACAATCTATGCGGTTAAGCGTTTAATCGGTCGCAAATTTACCGACGCAGAAGTGCAAAAAGATATTGGTTTAATGCCTTACAGCATCATCGCGGCAGACAATGGTGATGCCTGGGTATCGGTGCGCGATAAGAAAATTGCCCCTCAGCAAGTATCGGCTGAAGTTCTGCGCAAAATGAAAAAGACTGCCGAAGATTATTTGGGTGAAGAGGTCACCGAGGCCGTGATCACGGTGCCTGCTTACTTTAATGATAGTCAGCGTCAAGCCACGAAAGATGCCGGTCGAATTGCTGGTCTGGAAGTCAAGCGCATCATTAATGAGCCTACCGCTGCTGCTCTGGCATTTGGATTGGATAAGCAAGACAAATCCGATCGCAAGATTGCTGTTTACGACTTAGGTGGTGGCACCTTCGACGTTTCGATTATTGAAATCGCGAATGTGGATGGAGAAAAACAGTTCGAAGTGTTATCTACCAATGGTGATACTTTCTTAGGCGGTGAAGACTTTGACCAACGCATCATTGATTGGATCATTGCTGAGTTCAAGAAAGAACAGGGCGTTGATTTGAGCAAAGATGTCTTGGCATTGCAGCGCCTAAAGGATGCTGCTGAAAAAGCTAAGATTGAGCTGTCTTCCTCCCAACAAACCGAAATCAACTTGCCTTATGTAACCGCTGATGCAAGTGGCCCCAAGCATTTGAACTTAAAGTTGACTCGCTCTAAATTGGAGTCTCTAGTTGAAGAATTGATTGCTCGCACTATGGGTCCATGCCAAGTGGCGATGAAGGATGCTGGGGTTTCAGCAGCTGATATTGATGATGTCATCTTAGTCGGCGGCCAAACGCGTATGCCGAAGGTGCAAGAGCAAGTCAAAGCCATTTTTGGCAAGGAGCCGCGCAAAGACGTGAACCCCGATGAGGCGGTCGCGGTTGGTGCTGCGATCCAGGGGTCGGTATTGTCTGGTGATCGAAAGGATGTCTTATTGCTTGATGTCACGCCGTTGTCCTTAGGTATTGAGACCTTGGGTGGCGTGATGACCAAGATGATCCCCAAAAATACGACCATTCCGACCAAGCACGCTCAAGTGTTTTCCACCGCTGAAGATAATCAGCCAGCAGTGACTATCAAGTGTTTCCAGGGTGAGCGTGAGATGGCTAGTGCTAATAAATTGCTTGGTGAATTTAATTTAGAAGGCATCCCGCCATCACCCCGTGGCTTGCCACAAATTGAAGTGACCTTTGATATCGATGCCAACGGAATCTTGCATGTCACTGCTAAAGACAAAGCATCTGGCAAAGAGAACAAGATCACCATCAAGGCAAATTCAGGTCTCTCTGAGGATGAGATTCAGCGGATGGTGAAAGACGCCGAAGCCAATGCTGAGGAAGATCGTAAATTACTTGAGCTGGTCACCGTCCGAAATGCGGCCGATGCCTTAGCGCACTCCACAAAGAAAGCGCTCGATGAGCATGGCGCAAGTCTCGATGCTTCTGAGAAGAGTGCAATTGAATCGGCACTGAAAGAGCTTGAGGAAGCCATCAAGGGAAGTGATAAAGCAGCAATTGAGTCCAAAACGGAAGCATTGGCAAAGGCCAGTCAGAAGCTTGGCGAGAAAGCCTATGCTGCTGAGCAAGCAAAGGCTAACCCAGGCGCTGCTAATCCAGCTGGTGAGGCGAAAGCCAATCATGATGCAGAAGTGGTCGATGCTGACTTTAAGGAAGTGGATGAGAAGAAGTAATTCTTAAAAAAGAATGATGCAAATTGGTGAGTCGGCCTTGTGCCGACTTCGCCTTTTGGGCCAAGAAAAAGGAATGGGTTGTGGCAACTGGTAAACGTGATTTTTATGAAGTGCTGGGGGTTGGTAAAAATGCCAGCGACGAGGAGCTTAAAAAAGCTTATCGCAAATTGGCCATGAAATACCATCCTGATCGCAATCCTGATAACCCATCTGCCGAGGTAAAGTTTAAAGAGGCCAAGGAAGCCTACGAGACATTGGCGGACCCCCAAAAGCGTAATGCGTATGATCAATACGGCCATGCTGGCGTTGACCCTAGTATGGGTGGGTTTGGAGGGGCCGCGGGTGGTTTTGCTGACGCCTTTGGCGATATCTTTGGCGATATCTTTGGTCAAGGAAGAGGTTCTGGCCCTCAGGTTTATAAGGGCGCCGACCTGCGCTACAACATGGAGATTACTCTCGAGCAAGCTGCTGAGGGCTACACCACTCAGATTCGGGTGCCTAGTTGGAGTAATTGCAAAACCTGTAGTGGTTCTGGTGCAGAGCCAGGCTCAAAGATTGAGGAATGCCCCACTTGTGATGGCCGCGGCCAAGTCCGGATTGCTCAAGGTTTTTTCTCAATGCAACAAACCTGCCCCAAGTGTCGTGGCACCGGTCAATACATACCGAAGCCCTGTAAGACCTGCCATGGCAGTGGCAAGATCAAGGAGCAAAAGACACTTGAAATTAAGATCCCAGCCGGTATCGATGATGGTATGCGGGTGCGCTCCGTTGGAAATGGCGAGCCAGGTATCAACGGGGGACCCTCGGGTGATCTCTACGTCGAAGTACATGTCAAGGAGCACCCCGTATTTGAGCGCGATGGCAGCGATTTGCATATTCAAATGCCCGTTTCATTTGCGACCGCCACCTTGGGTGGTGATATTGAAGTTCCAACGCTTGGTGGCAGGGTTGAGCTAACGATTCCCGAGGGAACGCAAACGGGCAAAACCTTCCGATTGCGCGGCAAAGGAATTAAGCAGTTGCGTTCTTCCCTATTGGGTGATTTGTATGTGCATGTCTTGCTTGAGACCCCGGTGAAATTATCGGAGGAACAAAAAGCATTGCTGTCTCAATTCGATGAGTCGCTTCGAAGTGGTGGTAAAAAACACAGTCCTCAACAAGAGGGTTGGTTTGAGCGAATGAAGAGCTTTTTTAACTAAGAGGCAAAGCAGTGCTCGGGTCCAGGAAATTTTCCGGACTTAACTTCACGAACATAGGCTTTAATCGCTGCCTCAATCGAGCTGTTGCCAGCCATGAAGTCTTTCACAAACTTCGGCGCTTTGCCAGGGCTAATTCCGAGTAAATCTGGCAGTACCAAAACTTGTCCGGAGCAATTTGGCCCCGCTCCAATCCCAATCGTGGGAATATGAAGTGATTGGGTAATTTTTTCTCCGAGCGCTGATGGGATCGCCTCCAAGACAAGCATTTGAGCGCCTGCGGCTTGGCAGGCATGCGCCTGTTCAAACATCAGAGCACTAGCATCTTTTGACTTGCCTTGGACTTTATAACCCCCTAGTAAGTGCACGGACTGAGGTAAAAGCCCCAAGTGAGCACAAACCGGAACACTGCGCTCGACTAAAAATTGAATAATATCGACCTGCCAACTGCCTCCTTCAAGTTTCACCATGTCGGCACCTGCGCGCATCAGCTCGGCAGCCGATTCCAATGCTTGCACAGGGTCTCCATAGCTCGCAAAAGGTAGATCGGCAATTAAGAATGCATGCTGATTAGCCCGGGCAACGCATTCCGTGTGATAGGCCATTTCCTCAACGGTGACTGGAGTGGTACTGCTGTGACCTTGGATTACATTGCCAAGGGAGTCCCCAATCAAAATCACTTCAATTCCACAGCGATTGAGAAGGGCGCTCATGGTCGAGTCGTATGCGGTTAGAACCGCAATTTTCTCGCCATCAGCATGCATGGCGAATAACTTCGTGATCGTAATTGGCTTATCGCCTTGTAAATAACTCATAAACCAATTTTAAGCCTAATGCAGCTGTTGGTCGCAATCGCAGTGTTTGCAAGTAATTCGGGTGATGCGTTGATGCGCAATGTTCGGCAAAAGATTTTTTAGAGGACCATAATTGGGCAAGAAAAAATCAGGGCAGATTTCAAGTAAAGGAAGAATCACAAATGAGCGTTCGGCAATGCGTGGATGCGGAATGGTGAGCTCCGAATGATTTTGCTCGATACCTTCATAAAACAGAATATCAAGATCAAGGGTACGGGGTGCATTGGCGTAAGGGCGTTCGCGACCAAACTGATGCTCGATCGATTGGCAAACATACAAAAGTCCATAGGGATTGAGTTCAGTATCAATTTCGACAACTGCATTGATGTAATCACCGCCTACGGCGTTTACAGGCGCGCTTTGATAAAAGCAACTTTTGTTAACAATATGAATTTGAACATGCTGAGCAAGGCAGACGATTGCATCGGTGATGCTCTGCCGAGCATCGCCAATGTTGCCACCAAATCCAATAAAGGCCTGCGCCATGAGTTTCCTACTAAGAATATGCGCTTACTTTACTGAAAATCAATTAACTTTGCTTGGCGTCATTTGACCCAGAATCGGCATGGGCATCAGGGTTTGGCTTGGGCTTTTTTGACCTGCGGCGCCTGTTTCTATTTGGGTTTGATGGGGTTTTGCCGGAAGCTAAATCTTCTAGCTTGGCACTTGCCAGCAAGGCTTCACGTTCGGGTAAATCCGCATGATAAAAGTCTGTCCACCATTGCCCAAGACCGGGTTTGCAATACCCTGTTTGGCCGCGTAGGAGCATGAAGTCGTAGCCAGCCCGAAAGCGCGGAACCTCTAGCAGTCGCTCGGGGTAGCGCCCCACTCGTTTTTCAAAACGCGGTTGCATCGTCCAGATATCCCGCATATCACCCTCATGGCGGCGCTGAATGGTGATGCCGGTATGTGCGGGGGAGACAACCGTATCAATTGCAGCATGAAGTGCTGCTAACGCTGGCATTCCAGTATTTCGAAGTACTTGCCACTCCTTCTCTAAATCGGGCCAAAGTAGGGCTGCAAATAGAAAGCCCGGGGAAACCGATTTACCCATTTGAATTCGTTCATCGGTATTGCGCAGCGCCTGTTCAATAAATTGAGCTGCTTGCGCATCTTCAAGGACACGATTCATAAATGGCAAAAGCCCATGATGCAAGTTCGCATCACGTAATGCCTGGATTCCAGCCCAAGCATGCCCTGACATGAGTAACTTCAAAATCTCATCGAATAGGCGAGCGCTTGGAACGTCATGGATTAATTGGCCAAGCTCATGAATCGGTGCGAGTGTCTTAGGCTCAATCTGAAAACCTGTCTTAGCAGCAAAGCGAATCGCTCGTAACATACGAACGGGATCTTCGCGGTAGCGCTTTGTCGGGTTGCCAATCATACGAATCGTTTTAGAGCGTATATCCTCCATGCCACCGTGATAATCGAGCACTGTTTCTGAGCTGGGGTCGTAATACATTGCATTGATCGTAAAGTCACGGCGGGCGGCATCTTCGGCATGTGTACCCCAAACGTTGTCACGCAGAATACGACCGCTCTCGGCTATGTGCTCGCCCACGCTTTCTAACACCGCCCGAAAGGTAGAAACCTCGATAATTTCCGGACGCTCTTTACCAAAAAAAGTGACATGCACAATCTGAAAGCGGCGACCAATCAAGCGTGAGCGTCTAAATAATTTTTGGACCTGTTCAGGAGTGGCATTGGTTGCTACATCAAAATCCTTAGGGGCGATCCCCAAAACCAGATCGCGAACTGCCCCGCCCACAATATAGGCCTTATAACCCCCTTGTTGCAGGGTGTGTGTCACCTTGACCGCATTTTTTGAAAGTAAGGCAGGGTCGATCCGATGGGTTTTCTTAGAAACCTTATGGGCTACTAGGGTGGCCCCAGATTGATCTGACTTGGGGCGAGGGCCTCGACGCAATAACCGATCGATGAATTTAGTGATCATGAGGATGCGCCAGAATTAATTTAATGAAATAGTTCTAAGATCGGCCAATTTCGCTTCTCGGCTTCTGCACGCAAGCGGGCATCTGGATTGGTGGCCACTGGATTGGTTACTTTTTCTAATAGTGGCAAATCATTCATGGAGTCGGAGTAAAAGAAGCTTTGCTCGATGGATTCCAAGCGTAATCCCAAACCGGCTAACCAATCATTAACTCGAGTAATTTTTCCTTCCTTAAAGCTCGGAACTCCCACAATACCGCCTGTGAAATTTGCTCCTGGTTGATTATTCTCCGTGGCCGGTTCAGTAGCAACTAGATGTTCAATTCCAAAGGCGTTCACAATCGGGCGAGTGACAAAACTATTGGTAGCGGTCACCACACAACACAAATCCCCCGCATCTAAATGTTGTTGGACAAGCCTCATCGCTTGTGGATGAAGACGTCCATCGATCTTCTCTTGCATAAATGCACGATGCCAGCCCTCTAATTGCGTACGCGGGTTGTCAGCCAAGGGTTTTAGGGCAAAACGTAAGAATGCATCAATATCAAGCTTACCTATTTTGTAATCGGCGTAAAACTGATCGTTGGCTTTGGCATATTGCTCCCCATCAACAACGCCTAAGCGCACCAGAAATTGCCCCCATTCGTAATCGCTGTCAAACGGTAAGAGGGTGTGATCTAAATCAAACAGAGCTAAGCGAGTCATGGGGTGTGTCCAGAAATTTGTAAGAGTTCACGAACCAAGGGTAGGGTAATCGCGCGCTTGGTCTCCAAAGAATAGGCATCGAGTGCATCGAGTAATGCCATCAAACTTGGCATATCTCGATAGAAATGATGAATCAACCAAGGCAAAACTTCGTTGGATAAGATCAAACCCCGCTCTTTTGCAGCGCGAGATAGCGCCTCGATCTTCTCTGAATCAGACAGCGGATGAACTTCAAAGATCAGCCCCCAGCCAAGACGGGTACGCAAGTCTTCTCGTAATGTCAATTGTGCAGGGGGCACATGCCCAGATAGATACACAAACGAGTGTGGTGAGGCATGTACTAAATTGAGTAAGCGAAAAAGGCTGGCTTGTTGATGCGTATCCAGCTGATCCACATCATCAACGGTCATGATGATCGGTGCAGGGTTTACCGCTGCAGAGAGTTTTTGCTCGGCATCGACCCAGGTACTCGGATCGTTGGGTAGCAGGCGAATCGATCCCATCCCAAGCGTTTGCGCTTGGTTTGCGATAGCGCTAAGAAGATGAGAGCATCCGGCGCCAGCGCTTCCCCACCAATAAAACCAGCGTCCCTCAATCGAGTGGGAAGCGGTCTTAGCAGGAGAGTTCCAACGAGCGATGGACTGGTTGAGTGCGTCAATCAGTGCCTCATTACCATTCGGTAAAAAATTGTGCAATGAGGGTTTAGGGGCTTGATTGATATCGAGCGCAAATTGACGGGGCAGTGCGGATGGGGCCATTACTTTTGATACCAGGTACTTTGGGCGTATTGCGACCATGCAAAGCGGATCAATACCAACACAACCGCGCTAGCTGGTAGGGCAAGTAACACTCCAAAAAATCCAAATAATTTAGCGAAGATTAGTAAAGCAAATAAAACCGCCACTGGGTGAAGCCCAATTCGTTCGCCTACTAAACGGGGGGTTAGGAAAAATCCTTCGAGCACTTGGCCAATCCCAAATACGACCAGCACAATCACGAGTTCAGGTCCAAGCCCAAATTGCAAAATGACCGATAGGATCGCCAGAATCAGACCCAGCGCAATTCCAATATAAGGAATCACAATCACCAAGGCGGTAAATACGCCTAGACCGAGTGCTCCATGCATACCTGTCAAACTCAATCCGGCGCTATAGAAAACCGCCATGATCAAAATCACCAGCATTTGCCCCCGCAGGTATTGCGATAGCAATAAGTCGGTTTCTAGTGCTAACCTGACCGCAGTGTCTTGATAGCGAATTGGAAGCAGTTGCTTGAGTAATTCAAAGAAGTGTTTCCAATCAATCAGCAGATAAAAAAGAACGAAGAGAATCAAGACAATATTGACGAGGCCGCCAAGTACGGAGCTACCAGAGGCTAAGATGGTTTCAAAACTCGTACTTAATATTTGGTTGGCGTTTGCAGAAAAATGAGCAGTCAATTTTTGCGTAATCGCATCTCGCAAAGCGAGCCAATCGATCTCAATATTCAGGCTGAGTAATTTAGGCCCCAGCCACGTTTGCAGACTTTGAAGCCAAATGGGTAGCTGAGCCTTAATGAGAGGAATTTCATAGCGCAGTAGATTAATCAGCAGTAACAGGATGATGAGAAAAACGCCAAGCCCAAAAAGCATGCCGATGCTGCTGGCAAGGGTTTTACCAAGTCCTAGATTTTGAAGACGCAGAACCAAGGGCCTCAGAATGTAAGCCAAAATAAATGCAAATAGAAAAGGGGTAAAAATTTCAGCCATGGGCCTTCATACTCTAGAATTCAGAGATTCTAACGATGTAAATGACTGATCTGCAGGATTTACCCTTTTTTGAAGACCCATTTATGACTAATCCATCAAAAAGCCCAGGCTTGTCTTACCGTGACGCGGGTGTCGACATTGACGCTGGGGACGCTCTAGTTGATCGTATTAAGCCACTGGCAAGAAAGACCATGCGCGATGGTGTTTTGGCGGGAATTGGAGGATTTGGGGCTTTATTTGAGGTACCCAAACGCTACAAAGAACCCATTTTGGTATCCGGTACCGATGGGGTTGGCACCAAATTAAAGCTCGCTTTTGAGTGGAATGCCCATGAGACGATTGGCCAGGATTTAGTGGCGATGAGCGTTAATGACATTTTGGTCCAAGGCGCCGAATCTCTTTTCTTTCTCGATTACTTTGCATGCGGTAAGTTATCGGTCGATACAGCAGCGACCGTAATCGCCGGAATTGCCAAGGGGTGTGAGTTGGCTGGCTGCGCCTTAATTGGGGGTGAAACTGCTGAGATGCCAGGCATGTATCCGCCGGGTGAATACGATTTGGCAGGCTTTGCGGTTGGTGTGGTTGAGAAATCGAAAATTATTGATGGCTCCAGTATTCGGCCGGGTGACGCAATTATTGGAATTGCATCTAGTGGTGCGCATTCAAATGGCTATTCCTTAATTCGGAAGATTATTGAGCGAGCTGGCGCAAAACCCAGTGAGACCATTGAGGGTAAGACCTTGCAAGAATTAGTTATGGCACCCACTCAAATCTACGTTAAGCAACTTTTAAATGTGATGTCGCAACATCCCTTGAAGGGATTGGCGCATATTACGGGTGGCGGTTTAGTGGATAACATCCCACGGGTGTTACCAGAGAATACCCAAGCAGTGCTGCGTCGTGATTCATGGAGCCTGCCACCGCTGTTTCGTTGGTTGCAAATGAAAGGCGGCGTTGCTGATGCGGAGATGGTGCGTGTCTTCAATTGCGGCATTGGGATGGTGGTTGTCGTTGAACAGCAAGAAGCAAAAGCTGTGATTGCTAGTATTGAACAGCAAGGCCTAAATGCTTGGTTGTTAGGTGATATTGCTCAGCGTCCAGAGGGAGCGCCACAAACGATTCTTATTTAAAGGATCTTTGGAGGGTGACCATCGCCATTGATTTTGCGGCTTGAAGTTCTGCTGGGTTCAATGGGTCAAACGTATGCCGCTGCATCGCTCTTAGCCAAGTCATCTGACGTTTACTGAGCTGTCGTGTGGCAGCGTATGCTTTTTGTTTCATCGTCGAGTAATCTACCTTGCCCTCTAAGTATTCCCACACCTGGCGATAGCCCACCGAGCGAATCGCCGGCAAATTAGTATGCAAGTCGCCGCGCTCAAATAAAGAGCGCACCTCGTCCATGAAATTATTTTCAAGCATTTGATCAAAACGTTCTTCAAGACGTGTATGCAGAGATTGACGGTTACTCGGTTCTAAAGAAATCACTTCAACGGCATGCTCGGAGAGCTCTGAATCACGCCCAGTAGCGCTTGGTGACTCTTCAAACAACTGAGATATGGGTTGGCCCGTTAATGCATAGACCTCGAGCGCTCGCTGAATTCGTTGGCTATCGTTAGGCTGTAGTCGACTTGCAGTAACTGGGTCAATTTGAGCAAGTTTGGCATGCATACCAGGCCAACCCAACACGGCAGCTTCATCATCGAGTTGCTTGCGGGTTTGTGGATCAGCAGGGGGTAATTTGGAGAACCCATAGACCCAGGCTCGCCAGTACAGCATGGTTCCCCCCACAATGAGTGGAATATGTCCCCGCGCCTGAATCTCTTCAATTAATTGTTTTGCATCGCTAGCAAAATGAGCCGCTGAATAACTCTCGCTCGGATCACGAATATCAATCAGATGATGCGTAACCTCAGCTTGTTCAGCAGCAGTGGGCTTTGCTGTCCCGATATCCATCCCACGATAAACTAGGGCGGAGTCCATGCTGATGATCTCGATATTCAGATGCTGTTGGCGGCATTGCCTGGCTAACTCAAGCGCTAAATTGCTTTTGCCGACCCCGGTAGGGCCCACAATCGATAAAACCTTGGCCGACATCCGCTCTGTTGAAATTAATGTTGACGCACTTGATGCTCAAGCGTGGCAATATGCTCCCGGATTTCATCGGCATCTGAAGCGTTAGGAACTTCGGTGAGGTATTGCTGCATATCGTCGATGGCAGGGCGCAGATACTCCAATTGCGCATAGATTAGGCCGCGATCCCGAATCTCTTCCACGGCATCAGGCAAGAGGATCACAAGTCGCTGTTGAACCCCCAACAAGCGCTCCCAACGCTCATGTTCGGTATAAATGAGTTTGAGGTTGCGCAAGAAACGCGAGATGATCTCGCGGCAGCTGGAGACTCGCAAAAATACGTTCAGTGGGAGTTGTAACTCGCCAACATAACCCTTTGCCTCCAAATACGGATCGAGCATCTCTTGAAGTTCGTGCTTCGATAGGGATGCACCAGTCAGCGGATCCATAATGATCTCGCCTTGGGGTAAGGAAACGCGCAGCATAAAGTGATTGGGAAAGGACACCCCACGGATTTTTAATCCAATCTGATTGCCAAGCTCCATCATTAAGATCGCCAATGAAATTGGAATGCCCCGACGACTTTGTAAAACATGATGCAGATAAGAGTTCTCGGGGGCATAAAAATCATTGGGATTGGGCCCAAATCCAAGTTCGGTATAAAAGAAATGTTTGAGCTGTTGGAGTCGCTGCACCGCAGAAGCATCGGCGGAGATTCGTTTTTTGAGTCGATCGCCTAGCTGATCAATCTCATCGAGGGTATGTTGGACATCTAAATCAGGAAATGCATGTTGGGCTACTGCAATGCATGCCTCCGTGAGGGGAAAATGCTCGTCCTCAGCAACCAAGGTGGCAAAGTAGTCAAGTTGTTGAGTTGGCATATTTCCTATTTTGCATGACGCAGAAAATTTTGCCAGCGTAAACCGACGATCCACAGGCTGGCAAAGTAAATGATTGCTGCTGCACCCAACCAAAGACCAAGAAGACCAATGCGAATCAAGGGGTTGACTTGTAAAGCGAGCCAATCGTGTGCCTGTGCACCATAAAAAAGCACCATGCTCAGTGGCAATAGTCCAACAAGCAGTTGACCGAAATATTTGAACCAGCCAACCGCGCTTGGAAGGGCCCCACGTCGACGTAGCCCTAGCCACAACAGGGCTGCGTTTAAACACGCCCCAAGACCAACGGATAGAGCAAGGCCAGCATGGGCAAACAGTGGCACGAGCCCGATATTGGCGAGCTGTGTAAAGACTAAGACCACCAATGCAATTTTGACGGGGGTACGGATATCCTGACGTGAGTAAAACCCTGGGGCTAAGATCTTGACCAAAATGAGACCAATCAGACCTACACCATAGGCAGCCAGTGCTTGCCGGGTCATTTCCACATCCATGGCATTAAATTGCCCGTAGTGGTACAAAACCGCTGAGATTGGGGTACCAAACAGAAATAAGGCGATCGCGCAGGGCGCTGCCAGTAAAAAGGTGAGGCGCAATCCCCAAATCAACAACTCTCCAGCCTGCGCAGTATCTTGAGCGGCATTTGCTTTGCTAAGGCTTGGTAATAAAACAGTTCCAAGTGCAACCCCCAGCAGAGCGGTCGGAAACTCCATTAGGCGATCCGCATACGAGAGCCAAGAGACGCTACCGGTTTGCAAATGCGAGGCAATATTGGTATTGATGATGAGGGAAATTTGCGCAACGGAGACTGCAAATACAGCCGGTACCATGAGTTTTAGGACACGGCGGGCATCTGGATTTTGCCAGGCGGATTTGATTTTTCTGGGGAGCAAGCCAATCCGAGGCAATAATCCGAGTCGCATTAAGGCTGGAATCTGAATCGCCAGCTGCAAGACACCACCGATCATGACCCCGATGCTTAAGGCGTAAATCGGTTGCTCTAAGGTGGGTGCAATAAAAAGGGCGCCACCGATTAGGGAAAGATTGAGGAGTACAGGGGTAAAGGCAGGAACCGCAAAGCGTCCAAAGGTATTGAGGATGCCCGCTGATAACGAAACCATGGAAATGAGGCCAATATAAGGAAACATGACCCGTGTCATAAAGACGGTGGTCTCAAAAGCGGCCCCATCCTTGAGACCCGCTGCAATAATAAAAACCAGGATTGGTGCTGCGATGACCCCAATCATGACCGTGAGACTGAGGGCCCAAAACAGAATGGTGGCAATCGCGTCTATTAGCGCTCGGGTCTGATCTTTTTCTCCCCGATTGGAGATTTCTCCCAGGATTGGTACAAAAGCCTGGGAGAAAGCCCCCTCTGCGAAGAGCCGACGCAATAGATTGGGGAGTCTGAAGGCTACATTAAAGGCATCGGTCCACTCCGAGGCCCCAAAGCTTCTAGCGATCAAGGTTTCCCGAACCAATCCCGTAATGCGGGAAACCATGGTCAGGGAGCTTACCTTCGCTGCGGCAGAGAGGAGGTTCATGGCCTAATTTTCCCTTATTTGGGGGGAGGGGTGGGCATTTTGGGGTCTTTAAGGTAGAATGTCAGGTTTTCGAGATCGGATATTTGATCTCATATAACGCTAATGAATTTAGCCCCACTTTCTTTAAGGGACTGATTTCATTCTAATTATTTGTTTAGATAGGTTAATTGAATGGCTAATACCGCACAAGCTCGCAAGCGCGCTCGTCAATCCGTGAAGCTCAATGCTCACAACGCTAGTTTGCGTTCCAAACTTCGCACTTCCATTAAGGCAGTTCGCAAAGCAATTGAAGCTGGCGATAAAGATGCTGCAAAGAAAGTATTTGTTGCTGCGCAATCGACCATCGATAAGATTACCGATAAAAAGATTGCCCATAAAAATACTGCCGCTCGCCAGAAGTCACGACTATCTGCTGCGATTAAAGCAATGGCCTAATTTTTAGGCCTGTTGCGGGCCTAAGGAAGTACTGATTTTCTGACCCGCTCTCCTGTTGAGCGGGTTTTTGTTTAGTGGAGCGTTCTTTTGCACAATAAGCCGCATAACACTTCGATCGCATCATCAAGTGCTCAGTTTGCAGAGTGGGGTAATGGCCAATCACTGGCTAAGCCACAATCTCCTGGCCGACTTAGGCATTACCTGCAATTTTCGGACTTTAGTCGTGATGAGTACGAGTATCTGTTTGGTCGCGCCGCGTGGTTAAAGGAGCGGTTTAAGCGCTACGAGACCTGGCATCCATTGCACGATCGCACTCTAGCCATGATCTTCGAAAAACACTCGACCCGTACTCGCCTTTCTTTTGAAGCAGGCGTTCATCAGTTGGGTGGGCATGCGGTTTACATGAACACGCGTGATACCCAGTTAGGACGGGGTGAGCCGATCGAGGATGCTGCGCAAGTCATCTCACGGATGACTGACATCATCATGATTAGGACCTTTGAGCAAGAGACGATTGAGCGCTTTGCTGCCAACTCGCGAGTTCCTGTCATGAATGGTTTGACCAATCAATATCACCCTTGCCAAGTATTAGCCGATGTATTTACCTATGTCGAGGCACGCGGACCGATTCAGGGGAAAACGGTGGCATGGGTTGGTGATGCGAACAATATGGCGTACACCTGGATTCAGGCGGCTGAGAAACTGGATTTTGAGTTCCGCTTCTCTGCCCCCGAGGGATATCAGTTGGAACGCTCCCGCCTTCAGCCATCAGCCTTTAATCATCTCGTCGTCTGTGCTGACCCAAAGGATGCGTGTAAGGGCGCCGATTTGGTAAGCACTGATGTATGGACCAGCATGGGATATGAGGCTGAGAACGCAACGCGGATGGCAGCATTCAAGAACTGGATGGTGACCGAGCAGTTAATGGCATTAGCCCATCCTGACGCACTCTTCATGCACTGTTTGCCTGCGCATCGCGGCGAGGAGGTTAGTGCCGGAGTAATTGATGGCCCCCAAAGTGTTGTTTGGGAGGAGGCTGAAAACCGGCTGCATGTCCAAAAGGCTCTGATGGAATTCTTACTCTGTGGTCGCTTATAAAATCAATTTTCGTCATCGCAGTGATTGCTTAACTTATTGAGATCGTAAACACTATGTCTGAAATTAAAAAAGCAGTATTAGCCTATTCTGGCGGCCTTGATACCAGCGTGATTCTGAAATGGCTTCAAGATACTTATGGTTGTGAGATCGTTACCTTTACCGCCGACTTGGGGCAAGGCGAGGAGCTCGAACCTGCACGCGCTAAGGCACTCAAATTTGGAATTAAGCCCGAGCACATCTTTATTGATGATCTGCGTGAAGAGTTTGTGCGTGACTTTGTGTTTCCAATGTTTCGGGCAAACACGATTTACGAAGGCGAGTATTTGCTAGGAACATCAATTGCTCGCCCTTTAATCGCAAAACGTCAAATTGAGATCGCCCGTCAAGTAGGCGCAGATGCGGTATCCCACGGCGCTACCGGTAAAGGGAATGATCAAGTGCGGTTTGAACTTGGTTACTACGCACTTGAGCCCGGAATCAAGGTAATTGCTCCCTGGCGTGAGTGGGATTTGCTCTCGCGAGAAAAACTTCTAGCTTATGCAGAAAAACATGACATCCCTGTGGAGATGAAACATAAACAAGGGGGTGCTCCTTATTCCATGGATGCTAATTTATTACACATTAGTTTTGAGGGGCGGCATCTCGAAGATCCAAACGCAGAAGCGGAAGAGGCAATGTGGCGCTGGACCGTTTCCCCGGAGAAGGCCCCCGATCAAGCGCAGGTGATTGAAATCGAATTTAAGCAAGGTGATCCAGTCGCGATCAATGGGAAATCCTTAAAGCCTCACGAATTACTATCCGAGTTAAATCGACTGGGCGGTGCGCACGGTATTGGCCGACTGGATCTGGTCGAGAATCGTTTCGTCGGGATGAAGAGCCGGGGTTGCTATGAGACGCCTGGCGGAACTATTTTGCTCAAAGCGCATCGTGCGATTGAAAGTATTACCTTAGATCGTGAAGTCGCTCATCTCAAGGATGATCTGATGCCGCGCTATGCCGCGCTGATCTATAACGGCTATTGGTGGTCGCCTGAGCGCTTGGCATTACAGACTTTAATTGACCATACTCAGAAAACTGTGAATGGGGTTGTGCGTCTCAAGTTATACAAAGGTTCAGTTTCTGTGTTGGCACGCGATTCAGCCAATACCTTGTTTGATCAAACCATTGCAACCTTTGATGATGATGGCGGCGCATATAACCAAGCCGATGCCGGTGGCTTTATTAAACTTAATGCATTGCGGATGCGGATTGCTGAAATCGCAAAACGTAAACGCGCAAAATAATCACCAAACTAGGAAAGAGTTGATATGCAGTTCGATGGCGTTTCAGTTGGTAAAAAAGCAAATGTTTATTTTGATGGGAAGTGCGTATCGCATACGGTCACACTACCCAATGGGGTCCGTAAATCAGTTGGGGTGATTTTGCCCAGCACCTTACGTTTTGACCTAAGCACCAAAGAGGTGATGGAAGTCGTTGAGGGCACCGCATATGTCAGCATCAATGGTCACGCCGAACAGACCTTTACTGCAGGGCAATCATGGACTGTTGAGGCCGGTGGATATTTTGTAATTCGTGCTGAGCAACCAGTGCATTACGTTTGTCACTTTGGCTAGCTACTAGCGTTTTGGTAAGCCTGTAATCACCGTGCCGGGCCCAAGAGCCCGTTGCGCAAACCATTTCTGATTCATTTCGAGAGCGAACCGAACCGGCGCTCGGGGACAGTGATTATTCTGAGTTTCGGGCTCCATATCGGAGAGATTCACGATCTTGCCATCATCATCAATAAACGCGATGGTTAGCGGTAATTTTGTATTGCGCATCCAAAAGCAATGAATGGCCTTTTCTGGAAAAACAAAGAGCATTCCAGCATTGGTGGGCATAAACGTTCGGTACATTAAGCCCGTTTGCCTTGCTGCTGGGGTGTCGGCGAGTTCAGCCTCAATTCGGTGCATTCCAGCCTTGAGTTCAATGATTGGCAAGGAGGAGCCTTGAGCAGCGGTATTTTCTGTGAGGATGAAGAAAAAACAAGCCGCCAGAATGGTCAAGTATTTGCGGATCATAGGGCGAGGGGAATTAAAATAGGGCGTTTTCAGGAATAGGCAGTTTTGCCTCATGTGAAAATACCATATTCGTTAAACGGAGAAAAGCATCATGTACAAGCACATTAAAGTCCCAGCTGGTGAAAAAATTACGGTTAATCCAGATTTTTCAATCAATGTTCCTAATAACCCCATTATTCCGTTTATCGAGGGGGATGGTACCGGGATGGACATCACTCCAGTGATGATCAAGGTGGTCGACGCCGCAGTTGAGAAGGCTTATGGCGGTAAGCGCAAGATTTCTTGGATGGAGGTCTATGCTGGAGAAAAATCGACCAAGGTTTATGGCCCAGATGTTTGGATGCCTGATGAGACCCTCGATGCGGTCAAAGAATACGTTGTATCCATTAAGGGACCGCTCACCACCCCCGTTGGTGGCGGTATTCGTTCTTTGAACGTAGCCTTACGTCAATCCCTTGATTTGTATGTTTGCTTGCGCCCAGTGCGTTATTTCAAAGGAGTGCCTTCTCCTGTGCGCGAGCCCGAGAAGACCGATATGGTGATCTTTCGCGAGAACTCCGAAGATATTTATGCGGGTATTGAATGGGAAGCCGGCACTGAGGGCGCTAAAAAGATGGTTGATTTCTTGATTAAAGAAATGGGCGTGAAGAAGATTCGTTTTCCAGAGTCCTCCAGTATTGGTATCAAGCCCGTATCGCGTGAGGGTACACAGCGGTTAGTTCGCAAGGCCTTCCAGTACGCAATCGATAATGACAAGCCTTCTGTTACCTTGGTTCACAAGGGCAATATCATGAAATTTACCGAAGGGGGTTTCCGTGATTGGGGCTATGAGCTTGCCATGAAAGAATTTGGGGCGCAACTGGTTGATGGTGGGCCATGGTGCAAGTTTAAGAACCCTAAAACCGGTAAAGACATCATTGTTAAAGATGTGATTGCCGATGCGTTCTTGCAGCAGATCTTATTGCGTCCCAATGAGTACAGCGTGATTGCGACCTTAAATCTCAATGGCGACTACATCTCGGACGCGCTCGCTGCCCAAGTTGGCGGAATTGGAATTGCCCCGGGCGCCAATATGTCTGACAGCATTGCGATGTTTGAGGCCACGCACGGTACAGCTCCAAAATACGCTGGCAAAGATTACGTTAATCCTGGCTCCGAAATCTTATCTGCTGAGATGATGCTGCGTCATCTGGGCTGGACCGAAGCGGCGGACTTGATTATTTCCTCGATGGAAAAAGCCATTCTTTCGAAGAAGGTCACCTATGACTTTGCGCGTTTATTACCAGGGTCGACCCAAGTTTCGTGCTCAGGATTTGGTCAAGTCATGATTGACAATATGTAATTGGCAAGAACTCTAAAAGAAAAACCCCAGGTTGAAGCCTGGGGTTTTTACTTGGGATCAGCTAGTGATCAGGCAGCTTGAATATTGGTTGCCTGTTTACCTTTTGGGCCTTGAGTAATGTCAAACGTTACTTTTTGACCTTCTTTGAGGGTTTTAAAGCCACTCATCGTGATTGCACTAAAGTGTGCAAACAACTCTTCTTCTCCATCATCCGGTTTGATAAAACCGAAACCTTTTGCATCATTAAACCACTTAACAACTCCGGTCGCCATGCGAACTCCATTACAAAAATCTAAAGACAACCGTGAAGAGGGGAAATACCTTTTGATCAGTCTTACTCCGCAACACGCCTAATGCAGGTAAATCTCAAACGAGAAAAACACCACAGGATTGATTGTTTGCCCTTTTTGGAGGGGTGTCAAGGAAATATGACTCAATATCACTAGGAAAAACCCTTTTTTTTCATAAAAACGCCCCAATATGACAAATATGCCTTGATTTTGAATGGTTTTCGTCAGATGAAAACCTGATTTGCGTGGATTTATTGCAGAGTTTTGCGGTGTGGTTAGAATGTTTCTCATGAGTCGTAATTCCAAAACACCCCCCGGAGGAAGCCCAGTCACCCCGTTTAAGGAAGACACGGTTTTATTGGAACGGCAGGCCGAAAAGGTCAAGGTGCCGGCCATGTACAAAGTGATGTTGTTAAACGACGACTACACACCGATGGAATTTGTGGTGATGGTGATTCAGGAATACTTTAATAAAGATCAAGAGACGGCAACTCGCATCATGTTGCAAGTGCATCTGGCAGGAAAAGGCGTTTGCGGTATCTATACCCGCGATGTGGCCTCGACCAAGGTCCATCAAGTCATAGAACGTTCCCGTGAAGCGGGTCACCCATTGCAGTGCACTATGGAGGAAGCATGATTGCTCAAGAACTGGAAGTAAGTTTGCATATGGCTTTTGTGGACGCTCGCGCAGCGCGCCACGAGTTCATTACGGTTGAGCACTTGCTGTCGGCGTTATTGGATAACGCTACCTCAGTTGAGGTTCTGAAGGCCTGTGCGGTCAATATTGCTGAGTTGCGTTCCCAACTGAAAAATTTTATTAATGACAATACCCCAGTCGTCCCTGGAACAGAAGAGGTCGATACTCAACCAACGCTTGGATTCCAGAGAGTCATCCAGCGCGCCATCATGCATGTGCAGTCGACCTCGAATGGTAAAAAAGAGGTGACTGGCGCTAATGTGTTAGTGGCTATCTTTGGTGAGAAAGATTCGCACGCGGTGTATTTCTTGCAACAGCAAGGGGTAACCCGCTTGGACGTGGTGAACTTCATTAGTCACGGTGTTCGTAAAGACAACACGGAACCTGCAAAAGCGGCTGAGGCGAGCCCTGATACTGAGGAGGCTGCAAGTAGTGGCAAAGAAAGTCCTCTTGATCAGTTTACCCAAAACCTCAACGCGATGGCGCGTCAAGGCAAGATCGATCCATTAATTGGTCGCGAGGGCGAGGTCGAGCGGGTCATTCAGGTTTTATGTCGGCGACGTAAAAATAATCCACTTTTGGTTGGTGAGGCTGGTGTAGGTAAGACCGCGATTGCGGAGGGCCTGGCCTGGAGAATCACAAAGGGTGAGGTTCCAGAAATTTTGGCAAATGCTACGGTTTACTCCTTAGATATGGGCGCATTGCTGGCGGGGACAAAATACCGTGGTGATTTTGAGCAGCGGCTCAAAAGCGTCCTGAAGTCATTAAAAGATAATCCCCATGGCATCCTTTTTATCGATGAGATTCATACCTTGATTGGTGCGGGTGCTGCCTCTGGTGGAACCCTAGATGCGAGCAATCTACTAAAGCCAGCACTATCGAGCGGTACGCTTAAGTGTATTGGGGCAACCACCTTTACTGAATACCGTGGCATCTTCGAAAAAGATGCGGCACTATCGCGGCGTTTCCAAAAAGTTGACGTGGTAGAGCCGACTGTGGATCAAACCGTACAAATTCTGCGTGGCTTGAAGTCGCGCTTTGAGGAGCACCATGGTGTCAAGTATGCAGCTGCCGCACTTGTAGCCGCTGCTGAATTATCATCTCGATATATTAATGATCGCCATTTGCCCGATAAGGCGATTGATGTGATTGATGAGGCAGGTGCTGCCCAGCGCATTCTCCCTAAATCAAAGCAGAAGAAAACCATTAACCGCCAAGAAATTGAAGAGATTGTGGCGAAGATTGCGCGCATCCCACCGCAATCGGTATCGGTCGATGATCGTAGCAAGCTACAAACCTTGGATCGCGATATCAAGAGCGTCGTTTTCGGTCAAGACCCGGCAATTGAGGCCCTTGCGAGCGCCATCAAGATGACTCGTGCTGGCTTAGGTAAGGTTGACCGGCCAATTGGCTCTTTCCTCTTTTCAGGTCCCACCGGGGTCGGCAAGACCGAGGTTGCGAAGCAGTTGGCCTTCATCATGGGTATTGAGCTGCTCCGTTTTGATATGTCCGAATACATGGAACGCCATGCGGTAAGCCGTTTGATTGGAGCGCCCCCTGGCTACGTTGGCTTTGATCAAGGCGGATTACTAACCGAGGCCGTTTCAAAGAAACCGCATTGCGTTTTGTTGCTCGATGAAATTGAGAAGGCGCATCCGGACATTTTCAATATCCTCTTGCAGGTGATGGATCACGGCACCTTAACCGATAACAACGGACGGAAGACTGATTTCCGCAATGTCATCATCATTATGACCACCAATGCGGGTGCGGAGGCGATGCAAAAGTCGACCATGGGCTTTACCAATGCGCGTGAGCAAGGTGATGAAATGGCAGACATCAAGAAGTTCTTCACCCCGGAGTTTAGAAACCGCTTAGATGCAATCGTCTCCTTTAAGGCTTTGGACGAGTCCATCATCATGCGCGTGGTCGATAAGTTCCTCATGCAGCTCGAAGAGCAATTGCACGAGAAAAAAGTCGATGCGGTCTTTAGCACTGCCTTGCGTTCCTATCTGGCGAAACATGGCTTTGATCCGCTCATGGGCGCGCGACCGATGCAGCGAATTATTCAGGATACAGTACGTAAGGCATTGGCCGATGAATTACTCTTTGGGCGCTTAGCCCATGGTGGTTCGGTGGTGGTGGATATTGATGAGGATGGTAAGGTGCAGCTGCAGATTCAATCCTCGAACCAGCCGCCAAGTAAATCGAGTAAGGCGAGTATCGAGCCAGTCGAAGAAATCTAGAGAAATCGCTGGGCGCGGAGTTATCCGCGTCCAGTGCTACCGAAGCCACCCGTTCCCCGGGTGCTACTTTCAAACTCAGCCACTACTTTAAGTTCCACTTGCTGTACTGGAACAATCACAAGTTGCGCTAATCGCTCCATCGGCTCCAACCGAAACGCAGTTGAGCCTCGGTTCCAAGCACTCACCATCAATTGACCTTGGTAATCTGAATCAATTAATCCGACTAGGTTACCCAACACAATTCCGTGTTTATGACCGAGTCCTGAGCGCGGCAGAATCATCGCGGCGTAACGAGGATCTTCAATATAAATTGCCAGACCTGTTGGAATGAGCTCCGTTTGACCAGGGGCAAGCTCAATTGCGTTGTCAATACAGGCGCGCAAATCTAATCCAGCGCTTCCTGGGGTGCCATAGCTAGGCATTTGTGAGCGCATCCGCTCATCGAGAATTTTCACTTGAAGAACTTGCACTATTGATATTCCTATTTAAGGTAAGCGGGTGCCAACGATTGCAATGAGTTTTCTGGCGAGCTCTAGCTTGCTGGCGCGGCCTAGGTTTTTACTGCCTTTGTCGTCCACTACGAGAATTTCATTGGTATCGAGACCAAAGGTGGTGGGGCCGATATTTCCCACAATCATTGGGATACCCTTGCGAATACGCTTCTCTTTAGAGTGTTTGCCCAAACGATCGGTTTCAGCAGCAAAGCCAACGCAGTATGGCTTTGATTTGCGCTTAGCCAATTTAGCTATATCGAGCAAGATATCGGGATTCGAACGAAACTCTAAGTCAAGTCCAGACTGCTCTTGGCGCTTAATCTTCTGTGGAGCGCGATTAGCGATCGTCCAGTCGGCGACAGCAGCGACCGCAAAAAATACATCACAATCTGCTGAGGCGAGCGTGGCGCGATGCATCTCTTCACCAGTGATCACATTCGTCCGCTTAATCCTACCGGTGCCCTGCAAAGGAGTAGGCAAATCACAAGGCCCAGCAATCAAATGAACTTCTGCGCCCGCTTCAACAGCGGCTTGAGCAATTGCAAACCCCATTTTGCCGGAACTAAGGTTGGTAATGCCTCGAACTGGGTCGATAGCCTCAAATGTTGGACCGGCTGTAATAAGTACCCGCTTCCCACTTAAAACCTGCGGCTGAAAAAATGCAACTAGTTGCTCGCATAGCTCAGAGGGCTCCAGCATCCGACCCATACCAACTTCACCACATGCTTGGTCACCGCTACCGGGACCAAGAACTACAACACCATCGTTTTGAAGTCGCTGGAGGCTACGCTGGGTAGCAGGGTGGGCCCACATTTGCAGATTCATGGCAGGCGCAATCAAAAGAGGGCAATCACGCGCAAGGCACATCGTCGTTAGTAAATCATCTGCCAAACCAAGCGATAGTTTTGCCATCAGATCGGCGCTAGCAGGGGCAATCAAAATTGCATCGGCCTTACGGGATAGCTCAATGTGCGCCATATTATTACTAATCCGCGGATCCCATTGACTACTAAAGACCGGTTTACCACTGAGTGCTTGCATGGTGACGGGAGTAATGAATTGCATGGCAGATTCTGACATCACCACTTGAACCTCGGCTCCCTCTTGAATCAGGGCGCGGACCAATTCAGCGGATTTATAGGCTGCAATTCCGCCGGAGATTCCTAAAACAATTTTTTTGTTTGCTAACGAGGCCATGCGCGGGTTCCAAATCGATTTGACTCTAGGGGCGGTCTTTAATGGCCCGTCGTATTTCGTTAATAACGATTAATGTAGCACCAATTGAGATAGCACTATCAGCAATATTGAAGGCTGGCCAGTGCCAACCGTCATAGTGCACATCAATAAAGTCAACCACAGCGCCATAAAGCAAGCGATCGATGACATTCCCGATGGCCCCACCAAGGATTAAGGAAAGGGCAAGACAAAAAGGGCGATCTTGCGTATTTTTTTGTAAAAGCCAAATAATCACAATGGCAGCAACAATCCCAATTACGGTAAAAAACCAGCGTTGCCAACCACCTGCCTGAGACAAAAAGGAGAAGGCTGCACCTGGGTTGTAAATCAAGAACCAATTCAGAAAATCAGTAACTTGAATTGCCTGAGCCATCGGTAAACTCATTTGAGCCCACCACTTGGTGACTTGATCAGCAATCAATACTCCAAGGGCTAGCAGTAAATACCATTTGCTTGAGCCCTCTTGGTAAGATGCCTTGACCATATTTATGCAAACTGACGAAGTTCGCCAGCGCCATCAAGATTACTAATGCAGCGCCCGCAGAGATCGGGATGGTTTGAATGGGATCCAGTATCGGCTGTGTGATGCCAGCAACGCGCGCATTTTTGATAGGCGCTTGGCTTCACTGTGATCTGAGTATTACCATCGGCCGATAGCGCAATTTCAGATTGAGAGGTAATCGTCACAAAGCGTAGATCCGGAGCAATTGATTGCAGTAGCTCAAAATCAGTCGCGTTTACTTGGATCAGTAACTCAGCTTGTAGGGAGGACCCAATCTTCCCGGCTTCACGTTCGAGTTCGATAGCTTTTGTAATGTCAGAGCGAATCTCGCGAATGCGTTGCCATTTAGTCAGCAAGGATTGGGCGTCCTTGATTTCAGGAAAGGACCCAAATTCTTCGGTGAAGATCGATGCGCTATCTTTGGACTTGGCAAAGTGTGGGTAGCATTTCCAAGCCTCCTCAGCGGTAAAGCTGAGGAAGGGCGATAGCCATTTGAGTAAATGTTGGCTAATATGAAATAACGCGTTTTGAGCAGAGCGTCGACCTACAGAATTTGCGGGCATGGTGTAGAGACGATCTTTGAGAATATCTAAATAGAAGCCGCCTAAGTCTTCAGAACAAAATGCCAATATTTTTGAGACCGCTGGATGAAATTCATAATCACGGTAGTGTGCTTCAATCGTGTTTTGTAAGTCGGCTGCTAGTGCAACGCTGTAGCGATCAATCTCTAGCCAATCGGAGGTGGGTAGCTGATTTGTTTTTGGATCAAAATCTGCGAGGTTCGCCAAGAGAAAGCGTAGGGTATTACGAATGCGTCGATAGCTTTCAACAACCCGTTTCAAAATCTCATCCGAGATTGACATCTCTCCAGAGTAGTCAGTCGAAGCAACCCACAAGCGAATAATTTCAGCACCCAGTTTGTCGGCTACCTCTTGAGGCGCAATCACATTGCCAACCGACTTGCTCATCTTGCGACCTTGACCGTCTACCGTAAAGCCATGGGTTAAGAGGGCACGATATGGGGGTTTGCCATCAAGCATGGCGCCCGTTAAGAGCGATGAGTGAAACCAACCGCGATGTTGATCAGAACCCTCTAAATAAAGATCAGCCCAACGACCTTCTGCGCCCTCGGATTCCTGGCGATACAGTACGTTGCGATGTGAGCCGCGCATCACATGCCAATGGGTTGTGCCTGAGTCAAACCACACATCAAGCGTGTCACGATTTTTCTCATAAGAACTCGCTTCATCGCCAATCAAGCTTTCAACGGTTAAATTCTGCCAAGCCTCAATACCATTTTTTTCAACCAACTGAGCGATTTGCTCAAGTAGTTCTGGGGTGCGAGGATGCGGCTCACCCGTTTCTTTATGAATCAAGAAAGCCATAGGTACGCCCCATTGCCGTTGGCGAGAAAGAGTCCAATCGGGACGGTTGGCAATCATGCTGTGTAAGCGTTGCTTGCCCCAGGCCGGATAGAAATGCGTACTCTCAACTCCCGCTAAGGCGGTTTCTCGCAATGAGGCCTTCTCACCAGCTGGTTTTTTATCCATGCTCGCAAACCATTGGGAGGTCGCGCGGTAGACAATAGGGGTCTTGTGTCGCCAGCAATGCATGTAGGAGTGCGTATAGGATTTATTCTTCAGAAGGCTCCCAGCCTCATCAAGTGCTTTCACAATATTTGGGTTGGCTTTCCAAATATGTTGACCAGCAAATAGTGGCAGAGAGGAGGCATAGACTCCATCACCCATGACCGGATTGATAATGTCGTGATCGGCTAAACCATGAGCCTTGCAGGATTTGAAGTCATCTTCACCATAAGCTGGGGCGCAATGTACTAGGCCCGTACCAGTATCGAGTGTGACGTAATCAGCGCAGTAAATTGGTGCTAGGCGTTTGTATCCGGAGTCTAAATTCGCTAACGGATGCCAAAAGGAAATATTCTCAAGTGCTTTACCTTTACAACTTGCCAAAATCTTTCCCTCTAGACCATATTGCTCTAAACAGTCCTTAACGCGATCTTTGGCTAACAATAGCAAGCGCTGATCGGTTTCGACCAATGCGTACTCAAGATCGGGGTGGACGTTTAAGGCTTGATTCGCTGGCAAGGTCCATGGGGTTGTGGTCCAAATCACTGCCATACCGGGTTTATTGGGCAGTTCTTTGAGACCGAATGCATTGACAAGTTTTGTAGTCTGATTGGAATCAAAGGCAAAACCAACATCAACCGCGGGATCGGTTTTATCTTGATATTCCACTTCCGCTTCGGCTAGGGCGGAACCGCAATCAAAGCACCAGTTCACTGGTTTTAATCCACGAAAGACATAACCCTTTTTCCAGATCTCACCAAGTGCACGAATTTCATCGGCCTCATTTTGAAAATCCATGGTGAGATAGGGCTCATCCCACTCGCCAAGAACCCCTAAGCGTTGAAAATCTTTTTTCTGCTTTGCAACTTGAGCCTGCGCATATTCACGAGCTTTGGCTTGTACCTCAGCAGTGGGCAGGTTTTTGCCAAATTGTTTTTCAATCTGAATCTCAATGGGCATGCCGTGGCAATCCCAGCCTGGCACATAGACGGCGTCAAAGCCCATTAACCAGCGGGACTTCACGATCATATCTTTCAGAATTTTATTGACAGCATGACCAATATGAATATCACCGTTGGCATACGGAGGACCATCGTGCAGGATAAAACTAGGCTGCCCAGCGTGAGCCTTGCGAATCGCCTTATAGACCTTATTGCGTTGCCACTCCTCCACCCATTTGGGTTCCCGCTTGGGTAAATCGCCACGCATGGGAAAGCTGGTCTCAAGTAAATTGACCGGGTAGTTTGGGGATTTATCAGACATACGAATTTTTCTTAAGAAAGTATTGACGAGCCTTTTGGGCATCATCTTGGATAGCAGCTTGTAGGGTAGTTAGGTCGGGGTATTTTCGTTCTTCATGCAGTCGAGCTAGTAATTCTACGCAAACCACTTGCCCATAGATGGATTGATTGAAATCAAAGATGTGGGTTTCTAAAAGAACCTGACCGGTGCTTTTTACGGATGGCCGCACCCCTAAACTCGAGACAGCAGGTAAAGGCTTCTTATCCAAGCCATGCACTTGACTCACAAAAATACCGCTCGTCACTGGTTTGGCATGCGGATGACGTGTGCAAACCGCTAAATTGATGGTGGGAAATCCGAGCGTGCGTCCCAGTTGCTTTCCATATAGCACGTGACCCGAAATTGAAAAGGGGCGTCCGAGTAGTTGTGTGGCGCGCTGCATGTCGCCGAATTCGAGAGCCTGTCTTAGGAGCGAAGACGAGATTCGCTCTTCGCTCTCGAGAACGCTTGGGATGCGACTAACTTCAAAACCAAACTGCTTTCCTGCGACCGCCAAGCTATCAAAATTACCAGCGCGTTTAGCGCCGTAACAGAAATCATCACCAATGAGTATCCATTTGGTATTGAGTTTTTCAATCAAGATATTTTGTACAAACTCAGAGGGGCTTAAGTGGGAGAAGGCTTGATTAAATTCTTCAATTGCAATCGTATCGACAGCGCATTGCTTTAAGGCCATTAATTTGTCGCGTAGATTCTGTATCCGGGGTGGCGCATCTTGCGGTGAAAAAAATTCTCGGGGGTGGGGCTCAAAGGTCAGTACGCAGGGGCTTAAATGACGCGCGCACGCACCCTCCACTAATTGCTGGAGTAATGCTTGATGGCCGCGATGCACACCATCAAAATTGCCGATGGTTAGGGCGCATGGCGCTTGGGTCGAGGCGGGCTTAAGTCTTCGAAATACCTTCACAGTTCGCTTTCAGGCTAGCCTTGAATTATATTGTTGGTCATGCATTCAATCGTTTCTTTAATTTCAGGGCGCGGCTCTAATTTCGAGGCAATTTATAAGGCCGCAAAGGCAAAATCATGGGATGTACGCTTTACGGGCTTAATTGCCAATCAGCCCGAGGCTAAGGGGTTGGAGTTTGCTAAGTCGGTTGGGATTCCCACTGCTGTGATTCACCACCGAAACTATCCAAGTCGCGAACGTTTTGATGAGGCGCTGATGCAACAAATTGATGCCTTTGGAGCAGATCTTGTGGTTTTGGCTGGTTTTATGAGAATCCTAACTCCAGGGTTCATTGAGCACTATGAGGGGCGGATGATGAACATTCACCCCTCCCTGCTACCACGTTTTCCAGGTTTGCATACCCATGAACGTGCCTTGGAGGCCGGAGATCGGGTGCATGGTGCCACAGTGCATTTTGTTAGCGCTGGCGTAGATGAGGGCCCGATTATTTGTCAAAGTGAGGTCCCTGTCCTACCCACCGATACCCCAAGCGAGTTAGCTGCTCGGGTTTTAAAGACGGAGCATCAAATCTATCCATTAGCAGTTGAGTGGTTTATCAATGGGCGTTTACATATTGCAGGTAATCGAGTGAGTGTTGACCCACCTGAGTTACAGTACATTCCTTTTCCATAAGAACGGCGAGTTCATGACGCGATCCTCCTCTACCGCTTCAAAGCGGATATCCAAAGAAAAGAAGTATGCAAAGAGTAAGGATGCCAAAGCGCCTGTACTGATTAATCCCCAAGGCCAAAAGAATTATTCGCATGCGAAGGCATTACCGCAGCATGTTTTGCATCTTGAGCAGTTGCTTCCTGAGGTATTGCAATTTGACCAACCAGCAGATCGTGTTGTCAGTCGTTACTTTCGTGCGCATCCCAAATTGGGTAATCGCGACCGTGCCTTAATTGCTGAGGCTGCATTTTCTGTATTGCGCCGCAAGCAGGAGTTCTCTCAATTTGCAGCCAGTGGTTCTGGCTCCCTAGCCCGCCGCTTGGCCTTGCTGGGCCTCGTTTCAGCCTTATCTGAAGGAGGGCTTGGCAGCGCAAACCGGCTAGAGAGCGCATTGGCTGATTTGGCCTTTGTCGTACAAAAGGAGGAGTACGAGTGGCTAAGTCGTTTTGGCCAAGTTGATCGTGATGCGTTGGCGCAATTGGTAAAACATAATTTGCCAGAATGGCTTTGGAACACCATGGTGCAGTCTTTTGGTGAGGAAGAGGGTGGTCGTTTGGCTGAGTCTCTCATGAAGCCAGCACCACTGGATTTGCGTGTGAACACATTAAAGACCTCACGCGATCAATTGCTGATGCAAATGAATCAAAGTGCGAATCGATTTGAGGTGCACCCAACTCCTTACTCACAGGACGGAATTCGTATTTTTGGAAAACCTGCTCTGCAAAACTCGACCTGGATGAAAGAGGGCTTGTTTGAGGTCCAGGATGAAGGTAGCCAAATCTTGTGTCACCTGCTTGATCCCAAGCGAGGAGAAATGGTGGTTGATTTTTGTGCTGGAGCAGGCGGCAAGACTCTAGCCTTGGGTGCAATGATGCGTAATACCGGCCGCCTGTACGCATTTGATACCTCGGAGCGCCGCTTGGCCAACTTAAAACCACGGCTAGCACGTAGTGGCCTATCCAATGTGCATCCCATGTGGATCGATAGCGAGAGAGACCCGAGAATTAAGCGTCTTGTAGGGAAAATTGACCGGGTCTTGGTGGATGCGCCCTGCAGTGGGTTAGGCACCTTGCGGCGCAATCCCGATCTCAAGTGGCGTCAAACACCAGCCGAGATCGCCAAATTAGGCTCCACTCAACTATCCATTTTGGAGTCAGCGGCTCGTTTGTTAAAGCCAGGCGGTCGCCTGGTTTATGCCACCTGCAGCCTTTTAGATCAAGAAAATCAAGAACTTGTAAATCTTTTCCTAGAAAAACACCCCGATTTTGAGCTTTTATCGGCTAAGGAAGCCCTAGGACATCATTTTTTACATGATGGAATTCCGATTGGCACCAGTAAGGACAAGCCTTGGTGGCAGCTTTTACCATCAAGACATGGAACTGATGGATTTTTTGGGGCAATTATGCAGCGAAAGCCTTAAAATGAGGAGTTAAAAGCATGATCGCAGTAAATAAGGGAGAGTTGTTTGGAGATGAGTGCCGTTTCTAGTTTGCATGATGGATTGATTCAGTGGTTGGCTCACGGTTATTTGGACTGGGCTTGGTGGCAGATCGTGATCTTTACCCTGGTCATGACCCACATTACCATCGCCAGCGTTACGATTTTTTTACATCGTTGTCAGGCCCATCGAGCACTCGAGCTTCACGCTATTCCCTCTCATTTCTTTCGGTTTTGGTTATGGTTGACCACGGGCATGGTGACCAAAGAGTGGGCCTCGGTTCACCGTAAACATCATGCGAAGTGCGAGTCCGTTGAAGATCCACATAGCCCACAAATTTTAGGAATCGATACTGTTCTCTTGCGCGGTGCAGAACTCTACAAGGTAGAAGCTGCTAAGAAAGAGACACTGGAAAAATTTGGTCACGGTACTCCCGATGATTGGATTGAACACAATCTCTATTCGCGTTTTACATGGCAAGGCGTAGGCCTCATGCTCATCATCGACCTATTTTTATTTGGCGCGATTGGCGCAACCGTTTGGGCTGTACAAATGCTCTGGATTCCGATTACCGCTGCAGGCGTCATTAATGGAATCGGTCACTATTGGGGATATCGGAACTACGACTGTGAAGATGCATCAACCAATATCATGCCTTGGGGCATTTTGATTGGTGGAGAAGAGCTTCATAACAATCACCACACCTATGCAACGAGCGCCAAGTTATCGAACAAGTGGTATGAGTTTGATATTGGCTGGGTTTACATTTGCGCCTTACGCTCGCTCGGTTTGGCAAAGGTCAAGAAAGTTCCACCTAAGCCCGTTCTCGCAGAGGTTCGTCCTGCTGATGATCAAACTTTAGAAGCGATTATTGCCAATCGCTACGAGATCATGGCACGTTATAGCAAAACTCTAAAGCGCTGCATCGCAAACGAGTTCCAGCACATGCAAGAGTTTGCATCGCACCTGAAGGATGCGCGTGATTGGCTTTATAAGGATGAAGCTAAATTGACTGCCCTTGAGAAAGAAAAGCTTGAGGAGCTTATGAAAACGAATTCTCAGTTACGTAAGATGATTGAGATGCGTCGTGAGTTGCATGCAATTTGGGGTCGCTCCAACGCCACTCGTGAGCAGTTACTGGGGCAGTTGCGTTCTTGGTGCAATCGGGCCGAAGAGGCAGGTCCACACTCCCTTAAGGAGTTTTCACTTCGCTTGCGGCGCTACTCTAATCCGGCTTAATAAAAAACCCGCTTATGAGCGGGTTTTTAGTTCCAATCGGAAGAGGAATTATTTAATCTTTGTTTCTTTATAAGCAACATGCTTACGAGCTTTTGGATCAAACTTCATGATCTCCATTTTCTCGGGTTTGGTTCGTTTGTTTTTAGTGGTGGTATAAAAGTGACCAGTACCTGCAGTCGACTCTAACTTGATTTTCTCGCGTGCGCCTTTAGCCATTACTCAATCCTTAAACTTGACCGCGGGCACGAAGATCTGCCAAAACAGAATCAATACCATTCTTGTCGATTAAACGAAGTCCAGCATTGGTTAAGCGCAGGCTAACCCAACGATTTTCAGACTCAACCCAGAAACGGCGATTTTGCAAGTTAGGCAAAAAGCGACGCTTTGTTTTGTTATTTGCATGGGAAACATTGTTGCCGACCATCGGCTTTTTCCCAGTGACTTGGCAAACTTTTGCCATGACACACTCCTTCAGTACGAAAAACATCGATTGTAGCAGGCATCTGGCCTTTGGCGCTAGAGTTTCATGACTATTCCGACTGGATCACGAAAAAAAGTTAGTAAACACTCTCATTTATAGGCTTTTCTATAAGGCCCGCATCCGAAAAAGAGAAAAAACCATGCTTGGCTACGATGCAATGATCCAAAAGTGCAATATTGACCCAATGGAGTGCTTGCCTCAGTTCGTGAGTAATGGCCTCATCATTGGGACTGGGAAGTGGGTTGCCACCTGGGTGGTTATGGGCAATCACCAAGGCGCTGGCATTGCGATTAAGACACTCTTTAATAATTTCTCTGGGGTAAATAGCCGTTTGATCAATGGATCCCCGAAATAGCTCTTGGCACTCAATCAAACGATTGCTGTTGTCTAAGTACAGGCAAAGAAATACCTCGTGCTCCAGTCTGGCAATTTTGGTTTGCAAAAACTCCCTCACCTGGGTTGAGGATGAGAATATTGCTTGCTGAGAGAGGCTCTCATGAAGGCAGCGTTTCACCAGCTCATAGGCGGCCTTGATTTGAGCCCATTTTGACGGCCCCATCCCATGGCAGCGATAAATATCGGAGATTGGTGCATTCATGAGGCCTTGCATCCCTCCAAATTGACTGAGTAGATCCTGGGCCAAAGAAACAGCGCTTTTACCTTTGACCCCAGAACGCAGAAAAATAGCCAAGAGCTCAGCGTCAGATAGGGAGGCGGCGCCTTGGCGGATTAATTTCTCACGGGGCTGTTGTGATTTTGGCCATTGAGAGATTGGGTGATTCTGCGCCTCTCTGGCTACAATGGCAGCATGAGTGAGCCTACCGTTTCCCCTGATTCTTTCTTGACCATCAACTATCGATTGACTCTCCCTGGCGGGGAGGATTACATCAACACCTTCGACGATCGGCCGGCGACGATGCAATTGGGTACGGGTCAATTCGCCCCCTGTTTTGAAAAAGTTTTGCTCGGCGCAAAAGTGGGTGAAAAGCGCTCGGCGGTTCTCAGCCCACAAGATGCGTTTGGGGAGCACAAGCCCGAGCTCATCCAGTGGGTGGGTATGGATGTGTTGTTAGCCAATACCGATGAAGTCCCTGAATTTGCCCCGGGCGATATGATTGAATTTAATGCGCCTAGCGGTGCACAATATGCAGGCGTATTGCAATCCATTAATGAAGAGGGTGCGTGGTTTGATTTCAACCATCCCTTAGCAGGTAAGCAGTTAAGTTTTGAAGCGGAAATTATTGCCATTTTGTAATTAAGATCCATGCAAAGTAATCCATTACCGTCTGAAACTGCTGAAATACTCTTGGCGCAGCCCAGGGGATTTTGTGCCGGTGTTGATCGAGCAATTAACATCGTCAATGAGGCCCTCAGTCGCTTTGGCGCCCCGATTTATGTGCGTCACGAAATCGTCCATAACAAATATGTGGTTGATGAATTGCGCGCGAAGGGTGCGATTTTTGTGGATGAGATTGATGAAATTCCACGTGGAGCGATTGTGATCTACAGTGCTCATGGGGTTTCCCAGCAAGTGCGTCAAGATGCTGCCGAGCGAGGCTTGCAAGTGTATGACGCAACTTGTCCCTTGGTCACCAAAGTGCATGTTGAGGTAGTGAAGTTGTGCAAAGACGGGTTTACGGTATTCATGATTGGTCATGCTGGCCATCCAGAGGTTGAGGGAACCATGGGGCAGGTCGAGAGCGGCATCTTCCTGATTGAGAATTTGGATGATGTAGAAAAACTCAATTTTTCAGCCGATGAGCGTTTGGCATTTGTGACCCAAACGACTCTATCGGTCGATGAAACGAAAGAAATTGTGAATGCGCTCACCAAAAAATTCCCTAAAATTATTCAACCGAAGAAGCAGGACATTTGTTACGCCACTCAAAATCGACAAGATGCCGTGAAATTTATGGCGCCCCAAGTTCAATTGGTGATTGTCGTGGGAAGTCAGGCGAGCTCGAACTCTAATCGCCTGCGCGAATTAGCTGAAAAATTAGGCGTACCGGCCTACATGGTCGATGCTCCGGATCAACTTCGCCCCGAATGGTTTGAAGGCAAGAAGCGAGTTGGTTTAACCGCAGGCGCATCAGCGCCAGAGAGTCTTGCACAAGCGATTGTGGCTCGTATTCAAGAGTTTGGCCCACGTCAAATTCGATCTTTGGATGGGGTTGTGGAGGATGTTACTTTCTCTTTACCAAAAAATCTGACGCATCCCGTTTAATTCTGATGACTATTTAACTTGGAGGATTTGCCCATGAAACCATATCAAAGGATGTTTTCATATAGCGTACTTTCGCTCGCGACATTTGGATTGTTAGTGGCTTGTGGAGGCAAGGCTAACGATGGTGAGGTGAAGATCGGTCATGTGGCTCCACTGACTGGATCGATTGCTCATATGGGTAAGCAAAATGAAAACGGTGCTGTTCTAGCAGTTGAGGAAATTAACAAAGCAGGCCTAACAATAAATGGCAAGAAGGTGGTGCTGAAGTTAGTTCCAGAAGATGACGCAGCGGACCCTAAAACAGCCACTCAAGTTGCTCAAAAATTAGTTGATGCAAAAGTTGTCGCAGTGGTAGGTCACTTAAATTCCGGGACTACGATCCCCGCTTCAAAGATTTACCATGATGCTGGTATCACTCAAATTTCTCCATCGGCAACCAACCCTGAATACACCAAGCAGGGCTTCAAAACCGCTTTTCGTCTAGTGGCCACCGATGCGCAACAGGGCCCGGCTCTAGCTGATTATGTGGCTAAGAACTTAAAAGCAAAAGTGGTGGCAATCATTGATGACTCGACCCAATATGGCAAGGGCCTTGCAGACGAGTTTGAGAAAACAGTCAAGGCAGCTGGTATCAAGGTATTGCCCCGCGAGGCCACTAATGACAAGGCAACTGACTTTAAGGCCATTCTCACCAAAGTGAAGGCCGGTAAGCCAGATGTCATTATGTATGGTGGAATGGATGCCACGGGCGGTCCCTTAGCCAAGCAGGCCAAGGAATTAGGAATCAAAGCGAAGATCGTGGGCGGAGATGGAATTTGTACTGATAAATTAGCTGAGCTGGCTGGCGACGCAATTAACAATGTGGTTTGTTCAGAAGCAGCTATGGCTCTTGTAAAAATGGAAGCAGGCCCAGAGTTCCAGAAAAAGTATAAAGAGCGCTTCAATATTGATGTCGATATCTATGCACCATTTTCCTATGATGCGGTTTATGTGATTGTGGATGCTATGAAACGTGCTAACTCAGTTGAGCCAGCCAAGATCTTAGCCGCGATGCCTCAAACACAAGTAAAGGGTTTGATTGGCAATATTGCGTTTAATGATCAAGGTGATCTCAAGGAGAGCATGATCACCTTATACGACTACAAGGATAAGAAGAAGTCAGTCCTCGAAATTATTAAGATTCAGTAATTCAATAAGCACCCACCGCGGTGCTTATTTTTTTATAGACTAATTGTCGATGGATATTCTGCTACAGCAGATTTTGAATGGCTTGGTACTGGGTAGTATCTATGCCTTGATTGCATTGGGCTATACCATGGTCTATGGGATCTTAGGAATCATTAACTTTGCCCATGGTGAGGTTCTAATGATTGGCGCAATGGTATCCCTCACTCTTATTACGCTGATCACGCAATTACCCCTGGGTTTGCCACCATGGGCATTACTGGTTTTAGTTTTGTTGATGACCATGTCTGCGTGTGCGTTGGTCAGCTATTTGATTGAGCGTTTTGCCTACCGACCTTTACGTCAAGCACCACGTTTGGCACCATTAATTTCTGCGATTGGCGTCTCGGTTTTATTGCAAACCTTGGCCATGATCATCTGGTCTCGCAATCCCATGACTTATCCTCAGTTATTGCCTTCAACACCCATCGATGTCTTTGGTTCAGGAGCAACCATCACTGGCAAAGAAATCGTGATTATTGTTACTTCCTTTTCGGTCATGGCTTTATTGCTCTTGATTGTGCAAAAGACCAAGCTTGGACGGGCGATGCGCGCAACGGCTGAGCAACCCAATGTGGCTGCGCTGATGGGCGTCAATCCCAACCGGGTCATTTCGATCACGTTTATGTTGGGAGGTGCACTGGCAGCCCTTGCCGGGATCATGATGGCCACCAACTACGGCAATGTGCATTTCTCAATGGGATTTATTCCCGGATTAAAAGCCTTTACAGCCGCAGTGCTGGGAGGCATCGGCAATATTCAGGGGGCGATGTTAGGTGGACTGTTGCTTGGTCTGATTGAGGCGATTGGGGCTGGTTACATTAGCGATTGGACTGGTGGTCTCTTGGGGTCGAACTATCAAGATATTTTTGCCTTCATGGTATTGATCTTAGTGTTGGTATTTAGGCCTCGCGGTTTATTGGGCGAGCGAGTATCGGATCGTGCTTAAACAACTTTTTTATCGCACATCTCGTCGTGATCAACAACGATTTTGGATCGTCAGTGCGATCGTATTATTAGCGCTACCATGGATTGTCGGCTCGGTTGGTGGCAACTACTGGGTTCGCGTTCTGGATTTTGCCTTGCTCTACGTCGTTCTCGTATTAGGTCTCAACGTAGTGATTGGTTTTGCGGGCTTACTTGATTTGGGCTATATCGCTTTTTATGCAGTGGGTGCCTATAGTTATGCTTTACTCGCATCACCCCATCTCACTACTCAATTTCCTGCGATTGCCGCTGTTTTTCCTGCAGGGCTTCATTTTCCATTGTGGGGCGCGCTCATCCTCTCTTTTGGATTGGCTGCCATCTTTGGGGTACTTCTTGGATTTCCAACGCTAAAGTTACGCGGCGATTATTTAGCGATTGTGACCTTAGGCTTTGGTGAGATTATTCGGATCTTCTTAAATAACCTTGATCGCCCCCTGAATTTAACAAATGGGCCTAAAGGGATTGGCAGTATTCAGCCAATCGAGCTCTTTGGTTTCAATCTGTCAAAGCCAATGAGTATCTGGGGTCTAGAGATTCCCTCGCTCTATCTACTCTTCTATTTTTTCTTAATCCTTGCCGTTCTAGTCGCCATTGTCTGCTCACGTTTAGAGCATTCCCGAATTGGCCGGGCGTGGGTGGCGATTCGGGAGGATGAAATAGCCGCCGAGGCGATGGGGATTGAGACGCGTAATATGAAGTTATTGGCGTTTGCGATTGGCGCAAGTTTTGCAGGTGCCGCAGGGGTATTGTTTGCCGCCTTTCAAGGCTTTGTATCACCCGAGTCCTTCACTTTATGGGAGTCGATTGTGGTTCTGGCCATGGTAGTGATGGGCGGGATGGGTCATATTCCCGGAGTGATTCTCGGAGCGGTCTTGCTCGCAGTTTTTCCTGAGCTGTTACGAAGTATTGCAGCCCCGATTCAGCAATTTGTCTTTGGGTCGGTCTTGGTTGATACCGAAATTATTCGTCAGTTACTTTATGGCTTGGCGCTGATCCTCATCATGCTCTACCGACCCAATGGGATTTGGCAAAAACCGGATGCTTTGAAAGCCACAAACGGATGAGCGATCTCTTAAAAATTTCTGGAGTATCCAAGCGCTTTGGAGGCATTCAGGCGCTTGATGATGTCGCTATTCATGTGCGGGAGGGCACAATTGCAGGGCTTATTGGGCCAAATGGCGCTGGCAAGACCACTTTCTTTAATGTGATTACTGGTTTATATCCAGCCGATCAGGGTACGTTTGAGCTCCAGGGTCGGCCGTATTCCCCTCATTCGGTATCTCAGGTCACCCAAGCGGGTATTGCTAGAACCTTTCAAAACATTCGCTTATTTAAAGAGATGACCGCACTAGAGAACGTTATGGTGGGATGCCATTGCCGCTCATCCATTGGTATGTGGGGCGCTATCCTGGGTACGCAAGCCAATCGACGGGAAGAGCGCGATATCCGTGAAAAATCGCTTGCCTTGCTTGCGTATGTTGGCTTGCAAGACTATGCGCGACATAAGGCTAAAAATTTATCTTATGGCTATCAAAGGCGTCTTGAAATTGCCCGTGCCTTAGCCACCGAACCGATTCTATTAGCTCTTGATGAGCCAGCCGCGGGGATGAATGCAAGCGAGAAGCTGGAATTAAAAGAATTAATTCTAAAGATCCGCGCTGATGGCAAAACAATTTTGCTCATTGAGCACGATGTGCATCTCGTGATGAGTCTTTGTGATCATTTGACGGTACTTGATTATGGCAAGGTGATTGCCGATGGATTGCCTGATGCAGTACGCAGTCACCGAGAGGTGATCCGAGCTTACTTGGGCGGGGCGGCAGCATGAGTGCCACACCTCTTTTAGAGATTAAAAATCTAAAGTTATCGTATGGCGGAATTGCTGCCGTTAAGGGCATTGATTTTTATATCAACACTGGAGAGTTGGTCACATTGATCGGGGCAAATGGCGCGGGTAAAACAACGTCGTTAAAAGTTATCGCAGGTCTTCTAAAGCCAAGCGCTGGATCGATTCAATTCTTAGGGCATGCCATTGGTGGCAAGCCGGCCTATGAGTTGGCCGCGCTTGGGATTGGCTTGGTTCCAGAGGGCAGGGGAGTGTTTGCCAGGATGACCATATTGGAGAACCTGCAAATGGGTGCGTACATCCGACAGGGTTCTCAGTCATCTAAGAGTATTGATCACGACCTTGAGATGGTGCTTACAACCTTTCCACGCCTGCGCGAACGTTTGTTCCAATTGGCCGGTACCCTCTCTGGTGGGGAGCAGCAAATGGTGGCGATTGCTCGGGCTATGATGGCTAAGCCAAAGCTTCTCTTGCTCGATGAGCCCTCGATGGGTCTGGCACCACTCATGGTGGAAACCATTTTTGAGGTGATTCAAAACCTCAATCAACAGGGTATGACGATTTTGCTCGTCGAGCAAAATGCTCGCTTGGCCTTATCCATGGCAGACCGTGCGTATGTGATGGAGAGTGGGGCCATTACCCTATCGGGATCGGCCAATCAGTTATTCAATGACGACCGGGTACGGGAAGCGTATTTGGGTGCGGATCTAAAAACCAAATAGACCTAAGAAACTTAAGTCAGTTTCTTTAGCAGAACCCGCAAGGTAGCGCACATCGTGAGGATTTCCTCTTCGGTGACATTGAGTGCAGGCATAAAGCGCAATAGATCGGGTCTTGGCGAATTAATCAGTAAGCCCTCGGGCTCATGCTCCCTAGCAAGCTCGACCAAGGAGGGGCCAATATCCTTACCCAACATGAGTGCCCGAAGCAGTCCTTTACCACGCTCGCCTTTTAAGCCGAATTCAGAACAAAGTTTCAGTAATTCAGTTTGTAGGAACGCTCCTTTTTGAATCACTGAGTCCAAAAAGCCGGGCGCCAAGAGTTGTTCAATCACACTAATCCCGACCGCGGTCATTAAGGCATTGCCATTGTAAGTGCCGCCTTGATCGCCAGGTACAAAGCAGGCTACTGCATCGGCGCATAAAAGGGCCGCGAGAGGCACGCCCCCACCGATTCCTTTACCAAGGGTCATGATGTCGGGCTCAATCCCAAAATGTTGGTAGGCAAATAATTTGCCGGTTCTTCCAAAACCAGCTTGCACCTCATCAACGATGAGCAATAGATTGAGCTCTTTAGTGAGCTGGCGTAGTTCTTTCATGAAGGCGTGATCAGCAGGAATAACGCCACCTTCACCTTGGACTGGTTCTAGCATGACGGCAACCGTTTTATCGGTGATGCAGCGTTTAACCGATTCAATATCGTTGAGATCAGCCTTCGGAAAGCCTGCTACCTGGGGGGCGAATAGAGTATCCCAGCCCGGTTTGCCCGACGCACTCATCGTTGCTAAGGTCCGACCATGAAAACTGTGATCAAAAGTGATGATTTCGTAAGCACCGCCTTTATGAATCTGCCCCCATTTACGAGCAAGCTTGATGGCGCCCTCGTTGGCTTCCGCCCCACTGTTTGCAAAAAATACTTTGTTAAAGCAGCTATGGCTGGTTAGTAAATCGGATAACCGAATCATCGGTTCGTTATAGAACGCAGGGCTAGGGTTAATTAACTTCTGAGCCTGCTCGTTTAACGCAGAAACAATGCCAGGGTTGCAGTGCCCCAAGCAATTGACGGCCCATCCTTGCAGGAAGTCTAAGTAGCGCTTGCCATTTTGATCTACTAACCACGAGCCTTTACCCTCCATCATGATGATGTCCGGCCGCTTGGTGATATACATCACCGAATGGGCATCAACAGGACGGGGATCAGAAAGTTGATTCATAGCACAATCATACAAAAGATCGGTGTAAAAAGGGAATTTGCCTTCAAGTGCACAACATTAGGCATGCACTAGATCAGCTTCGCTCGTGAATGAGTCGGCATAAAACTCATCCCCGGGTAGACCGCATTGCTTAACAAAGTCCGTTTGGGCTGATTGAATCACAATCGGGGCGCCACAGGCATAGACTTGGAATGCACTGAGATCTGGAAAATCTGCCATCACGGCACGGTGAACAAAGCCTGTCCGGCCGGTCCAGTGATCCTCAGGTAAGGCGTCGGAAATAACTGGAATGTAATGGAAGCGAGGCAGGGTGCTAGCAAACTCCTGGCAAAGAGTATCCATGTAGAGATCTTTGGGGCGTCGACCGCCCCAGTAGAAATAGATCTCACGATCAATTTTCTTCTCACGCATATGTAACAGAATGGATTTGATCGGCGCAAAGCCTGTACCGGATGCTAAGAAAATAATCGGTTTCTGAGTGTCCTCACGTAAGAAAAAACTTCCTTGAGGACCTTCAAAACGCAAGATGTCCTTTTCTTTGATTGATTTGCCATCAGCTCCTTGGCCAAAGAGCGGGTCAGTAAAAAGACCGCCTGGCAGATGGCGAATGTGCAACTCGATCGGGCCCTCTTGATGTGGGGCGCTAGCAATTGAATACGCACGACGCTTATTGTCCTTGAGTAAAAACTCCAGATACTGACCTGCTAAAAACTGAAAACGTTCACTGGCAGGTAGTTGCAGTTGAAGAATTGCAACATCATTGCTTGGATATGTAATCGTCTGAATCCGACAGGGTACTTTGCGTACCGGAATGTCCCCGCCGCCCTGGATTTCGCGAACGTCAATCAGCACATTTGATTTGGGATGGGCGCAGCACAAAAGGGTCGCCCCCGCAGTCTCGTCGAGGGCACTTAGGGCGCTTTGGCTATGATCCCCATGCTCAATCCAGCCCTGTAGCACTTTGCCCTTGCATGAGCCGCAAGCACCATTTTTGCAGCCATAGGGCAGTTGAACGCCTTGGCGGATGGCCGCTTCTAAAACAGTCTCATCTGCCTCCACGGTGAATGTTCTGCCACTCTTTTTTAGTTCCACCTGGTACTGCAATTCCACTTCTCCCAATAAATCATTACGATATTCATTCTATGATGTCCAAAACTAGCCTATTTCGTCGCCCCCGCATCCTCATCATTGGATGCGGTGATATCGGCATTCGGGTTGCACAGCAGCTGCAAGGAAATGCACTTGCTCAATCGCAAGGTCGACCTAAGATCTTTGCATTAAGCAGTAGCCCTGGGCGTTTTACCGAACTTCGAAAGCATGGCATCACACCAATTGAAGGAAACCTAGACCACCCTGCGACTTTATGGCGAATTGCCCATTTAGCAACAACGGTCATTCATTTAGCACCACCAGCGCAAGATGGTGAGTACGATCAACGCACCCGCAATCTAGTTCAAATTTTATCCCAGCAGGGGCGATCTGTCAGACGCTTGGTTTATATCAGCACGACCGGGGTATACGGTAATCGCAATGGCGATTTTGTAGATGAGACCAGTCAATTGCAGCCCACCAGCCCGAGGGCGAAGCGACGCGTGGATGCAGAACAAACACTTCGCTTTTGGGCGGCCTCGCAAGGCGTTGCATTAACTATTTTGCGCGTACCCGGAATTTATGGACCCAATCGCTTACCGATTGAGCGCTTGAAAAACCAAACGCCTGCTTTGCAAGAGCCGTTTGATGCGTATTCGAACCATATTCATGCAGATGATCTTGCTCGACTCATTTGTGCAGCCTTGTTTATCGGTAAACCACAGCGTGTGATCAATGCATGCGATGGTAGCGAGCAAAAAATGGGCGATTACTTTGATGAGGTCGCTAGTGCACTGGGTTTGCCGAAGCCACCGCGATTACCGCCCGATGAGGTTCGCTCTCAGGTGGGTCCCATGATGTGGTCATTCATGGCTGAGTCACGGCGAGTGCGTAATCAACGATTAAGGGAACTAAAGCGCCCCTTGAAATTCCCTCAGGTCAAAGACTATCTAAAAACTTTGTAATTATTTCCAGCTGTCTTTGAGACCAACGCTGCGATTAAAGACTAACTTTCCTGGAGCGCTATCTTTGCGATCAACCACAAAGTAGCCGTGCCGCTCAAATTGAAAACGATCTTCCGGTTTGGCGCTCTGCATACTGGGTTCTACATAAGCCTGAATCACCTTTTTGGAATTCGGATTAATAAAGCTCAGAAAATCATTGTCACCACTATCAGGGTGCGGATCCGTAAATAAATGCTCGTAAAGACGAATCTCAACAGGCAAGGCTTCCGCAGCATTAATCCAATGTATGTTTCCCTTTACCTTATAGTTATTAGAGTCTGGCGTACCACTTTTGCTATCTGGGAAATAGCGCGCATGAACCTCGGTGACTTTACCCTGGTCATCAAGTTTGACGCCAGTGCACTCGATGACGAATCCATGACGTAAGCGTACGCGCCCACCAGCCCCTCCGTCTTTGGGTGGGAACAGACGGAAAAATCCTTTTTCAGGATTCATTTGAAAATCATCAGCCTCAATCCAAAGCTCACGTCCAAAATGAAATTCGCGTTTGCCCCATTCCGGATGGTGCGGATGTTTGGGGGCAGAACAGGGTTCTTTTGCACCGTCCTCATAGTTTTCAATCACAAGCTTCAGCGGAGCGAGTACCGCACTGGCACGAGGGGCGCGCGCATCTAAATCATCGCGTAAGGCTTGCTCGAGGACACTCATGTCAATCCAGCTATCGGCTTTGGATACGCCAATTCGTTCGCAAAATAAACGAATACTCTCTGGTGTGTAACCGCGACGGCGGATTCCGGCGATGGTTGGCATACGAGGATCGTCCCAGCCGTCAACGCGTTCTTCCTCGACGAGTTGCAGGAGTTTACGCTTACTTGTAATAGTGTAGGTCAGATTGAGTCTGGCAAATTCGTATTGATGGGGTAAGGGGCCTTTAAAAACCCCGCACTCTTTAAGACTGTTGAGAATCCAGTCATAGAGCGGACGGTTGTTTTCAAACTCGAGGGTACAAATCGAGTGCGATACGTTTTCAAGAGCGTCCGAAATGCAATGGGTGAAGTCATACAAAGGGTAAATGCACCATTGATCGCCAGTGCGATGATGATGGGCATGGCGAATACGATAAATGACTGGATCGCGCATTACGATATTAGGGTGAGTCATATCAATTTTTAGACGCACGACATGACTACCATCGGGGAACTCGCCAGCACGCATTTTTTCCAAAAGTACGATGTTCTCGTCAGCCGAGCGATCTCGATAGGGGCTATTGACCCCCGGCGTGGAAAAGTTGCCGCGATTACGATGAATTTCCTCTGCGCTTTGACTATCGACGTATGCTTTGTCGTGACGCATTAGGATTTGCGCAAACTCGTAGAGGCGTTCAAAGTAATCACTGGCGTAATAAAGGTGTTCATCGCCCTGATGATGCCAGTCAAACCCTAACCAACGTACCGCATCTAAGATGCTATCGACATACTCCACATCCTCTTTGGTTGGATTGGTATCGTCAAGTCGCATATGGCAACGACCACCCGATGGCAAAGTGTCATAGTCTCTTGCCAAGCCATAATTGAGGCAAATACTCTTGGCATGTCCGATATGCAAGTAGCCGTTAGGCTCTGGTGGAAAGCGAGTGATCACGGCTGGTAGGGCCTTGCCATGCGCATCAACGCGATTGACATAGATACCTTTGGCTAAATCATGATCAATGATTTGCCGTAAGAAATTGGACGGCTCGACTGGGTTTGCAGATGGCATGGACATCCCAGTATTGTAGAGAAGACTGCTCGAGTGGTTCTAGAAGCAAAAAATAAGGCCCGCAACAGCGGGCCAGATAGACAAAACAATATAAATCTTAGGAAAGTCTTATAACTCTTCAGTAAATACTTCTTCACGACTCTTTTTAATAGCTGGAAGAGTAACGATAATTAGCAAAAGAGCAGCTGCAATTAAAAGGCTCAAAGAGAGTGGGCGGGTGACAAAGGTTGTGAAATCACCCCTTGAAAGGAGGAGGGCGCGACGAAAGTTTTCTTCCATCATGGGGCCCAATACAAAGCCTAGTAGTAGGGGGGCGGGTTCACAACCAAATTTAAAGAACATATACCCAATCACACCAAAGCTTGCTGTAATGAAAATATCAAAGATCGAGTTATTAACCGTATAGACCCCGATACAACAGAAGACCAGAATCGCGGGATAAAGCATGCGATACGGAATTTTTAGCAGCTTGACCCAAATACCAATTAGAGGCAGGTTCAGCAAAATCAACATAATATTACCGATCCACATCGACGCAATTAGACCCCAGAAGAGGGTGGGGTTGCTAGACATGACCTGGGGCCCCGGTTGAATGTTATGAATTGTCATCGCGCCAACCATCAAAGCCATAACCGCGTTTGGTGGAATACCAAGAGTCAGCAAGGGGATGAATGAGGTTTGTGCAGCCGCATTGTTAGCCGCCTCTGGACCAGCCACGCCTTCAATAGCGCCCTTACCAAACTCTTCACTGTGCTTTGAAGATTTTTTCTCAACGGTGTATGCACCAAAAGCGGCAAGGGCAGCACCGCCACCGGGCAAGATGCCGAGTAGCGAGCCAATCGTTGTGCCCCGCAAAATCGATGGAACCATGCGTTTGATATCGGACCAGGCTGGAATTAGAGTTGTGACCTTATTGAGGAATGATTCACCAGAGCCCTTCTTCTCTAAGTTCAGCATAATCTCGGCGAAGCCAAAAACGCCCATAGCAACCGAAACGAAACCGATACCATCGGTCAGTTGAGGAATGTCAAAAGAGTACCGAGCAACGCCTGAGTTCACATCGGTACCAATGAGGCCCAGTAGTAGGCCCAATAAGATCATGCCAACCGCTTTAATAAGGGAGCCAGAGGCTAGCACGACAGCACCAATTAATCCAAGAACCATTAGAGAAAAGTATTCGGCAGGACCAAATTTAAATGCAACTTCTGCCAGGGGCGCAGCAAAGCCAGCCAAAATCAAAGTAGCGACGCAACCAGCAAAAAATGAACCCATGCCCGCAGTAAATAGCGCCACACCACCGCGGCCGCGTTTAGCCATTTGGTAGCCATCAATAGCAGTCACCACAGAGGATGTTTCGCCGGGGATGTTGAGCAAGATCGCCGTGGTTGACCCCCCATATTGCGAACCGTAGTAAATACCAGCCAGCATAATGAGCGCAGCAATTGGAGGCAGAGCGTAGGTTGCAGGCAAAAGCATGGCAATCGTTGCAATCGGGCCAAGCCCAGGTAAAACACCGATTAGAGTGCCAAGTAAGCATCCAATAAAGCAATACATCAGATTCTGCATCGTAAATGCAGTCTCAAAGCCCAATGAAAGATTATTTAATAATTCCATTTGTTATTCCGTTCAATGGGGTTATTCAAGGAAAGTTGGGAGCAAGGGAAATTGAAGGTTCAATCCTTGTACAAATGCCAAGTAAGTGAAAGTTACCAAGAAAATTGCATTTAGCACGGTACTTTTCCAAGTAAATTCATGACTTGCGCTAGCAGAAATGAGTACTAAGATAAAAATGGACAACATAAAACCGAGCGTTGGTAATAGCAGTCCATAAAGCACTACCGATCCTGCAATCCAAATAACAATTTTCCAGTTCCAGCCACCAATTTCTTCCTTAGTATTTTTGGATGACATCGATTTTAGGAGCACAAAAAAGCCGAGTGCAGTCAGAAGGGCGCCTAACCAGAAAGGGAAGTAACCCGGACCCATTTTGGCAGCAGTACCCATTTTGTAGCTCAAGGCATTTAACGCAAAAAATAGACCAAAGACCATGTACATGATCCCGGCGCCAAAATCCTTTTTATTGCGAATATTCAAAATCTGTCTCCTTTGTAGCAATCGCTGCTTTTTCTTAAAGGGCTATTTTTAGTCGATTTGTGATTGTAAGGGAATGAGTATGGGTATATTTAAGGGTTTGCCCTAATTCTGTGCCAATGCGATAATTCTGCGGATGAAAGTCTCCGAAATCCGCCAAGCCTTCCTTGATTATTTCGCTTCCAAAGGTCACCAAATTGTGGCTTCGAGCCCCGTGGTTCCTGGTGATGATCCCACTTTGCTATTTACCAATGCTGGAATGAACCAGTTCAAGGATGTCTTTTTGGGGTTTGACAAGCGACCATATCAGCGCGCTACAACCGCTCAAAAGTGCATTCGAGCTGGTGGTAAACACAACGACCTTGATAACGTTGGGTATACCGCTCGTCACCATACCTTCTTTGAGATGCTCGGTAATTTTTCGTTTGGAGATTACTTCAAAGAGGATGCGATTCAATTCGCTTGGGAGCTCCTAACCCAGGTTTTTAAGTTACCCAAAGATAAGTTATGGGTCACCGTCTATGCCGAGGATGATGAAGCCTACGATATTTGGGAGAAAAAAATTGGCGTACCGAAAGAGCGTATCGTGCGCATTGGCGACAACAAGGGCGCTCGGTATGCCTCTGACAACTTTTGGATGATGGGCGACACCGGGCCATGTGGACCGTGCACTGAAATCTTTTATGACCATGGTCCAGAAATTGCTGGCGGCCCTCCGGGTAGTCCTGATGAAGATGGTGATCGTTTCATTGAGATCTGGAACAACGTCTTTATGCAGTTCAATCGCGATGAGGCCGGTGAAATGCATCCCTTGCCTAAGCCTAGTGTTGATACTGGTATGGGCTTGGAGCGAATTGCTGCTGTTTTGCAGCATGTGCACTCCAACTATGAAATCGATTTATTTGTTCATCTTCTGCAAGCCGCAAAAGATGCGGTTGATCGTGCCGGAGCCACCGGTTGTGATTTAGATAGCCCATCGCTGAAAGTCATAGCGGATCATATTCGTGCCTGCAGTTTTATTGTGGTCGATGGAGTGATTCCAGGTAATGCGGGGCGCGGTTATGTATTGCGGCGTATTGCGCGACGCGCTATCCGTCATGGGTATAAATTGGGGGCGCGGCAGGCCTTCTTTCATCAGTTAGTACCGGCTTTGGTCGCTGAAATGGGCGATGCATATCCTGAGTTACGTCAAGCGCAAGCGCGGGTCATGGATGTGCTCAAGCAAGAAGAGGAACGTTTTTTCCAGACCATTGCCAATGGCATGGAGATTCTAGAATCTGCGCTTCAAAATAATCAATCTGTTCTAGATGGAGAAACCGCGTTTCGTCTGCACGATACATTTGGGTTTCCCCTTGATCTTACGGCTGATGTCTGTCGTGAGCGCGGAGTCGGTGTCGATTCAGCTGGCTTCGAAGCAGCCATGCAACGCCAACGCGATCAAGCAAGGGCTGCCGGTAAATTTAAGATGGCACAAGGCTTGGATTATCGGGGCGAGCCTACCCAGTTCTTGGGCTACGAGCAAGTGTTGATTGAGGATGCTCGCATCACCGCTTTGTATCGTGACGGTAGCCCCGTCGACTCGATTCGGCCCGGTGAAAGTGCAGTCGTAGTTCTGAATCGCACCCCGTTTTACGCAGAGTCTGGTGGTCAAGTCGGCGATCGTGGCGAGTTACGAACTGAGCAATCGCAATTCATCGTGGCGGACACTTTTAAGATTCAGGCCGATGTCTTTGGACATCAAGGTGAACTTCAAGAGGGCGAGTTAAGGGTTGGAGATATGGTTGAGGCGCGTGTGGATACAAGCTTGCGTGCTAAGACGATGCGCAATCACAGCGCCACGCATTTGCTACACAAAGCCTTGCGCGAAGTACTTGGCGATCATGTGCAACAGAAGGGTTCCTTAGTCGATGCCGACAAGACTCGATTCGATTTCACTCACACTGCACCCTTGACGAAGGCTGAAATTACTCGGATTGAACAGATGGTTAATCAGGAGATTTTGACCAACACTGCAACTGCTGCCAATGTGATGGCTTTGGAGGATGCGCAAAAGACCGGAGCCATGATGCTATTTGGCGAGAAGTATGGTGAGCGTGTGCGTGTACTTGAAATTGGCTCTTCTAAAGAGTTATGCGGTGGAACCCATGTCCAGCGAACGGGTGATATTGGTAGTTTTAAGATCGTCTCTGAGGGTGGAGTGGCTGCTGGTATTCGTCGGGTTGAAGCGGTGACCGGCACGAATGTGATGGATTTTGTTCAAGGGCTTGAGTCGAAGATTCAAGAGGCGGCCCAGTTGTTAAAGACGGCTCCTCATGATCTGCCGCAACGCGTTAGTCAATTGCAAGATCAACTCAGACATGTTGAGCGTGAGCTCGAGCGCGTAAATGCAAAATTAGCTGCGAGCCAAGGCGATGATTTAGTCAATCAAGCAAAAGATCTGCAAGGCATCAAAGTGTTGGCAGCTCAATTAGATTCGGCTGATACGAAAGTATTGCGAGACACGATGGATGCTCTGAAGGCCAAATTAAAGTCAGCCGCGATTGTTTTGGCATCCGTTCAAGACGGCAAGGTAAGTCTCATTGCTGGGGTGACCAGTGATGCGACCAATCGGATCAAAGCGGGTGAGCTCGTCAATTTTGTGGCTCAACAAGTGGGCGGCAAAGGTGGCGGCAAGCCTGAAATGGCGATGGCTGGTGGTAGCGACCCAAGCGGTTTAAGTAAAGCGCTCGCTGCCGTTGACGCTTGGGTTGCCGAGCGGATTTAGCAATTCGTCGCTAAAATAGCATCAAATAGGAGAATGAGATGAGTGAAGCAGGCTCGATTGTGGTTCATCGCGAAGTGGATGCCATTGGCATGAACTGCCCTTTGCCTATTCTGCGTACCAAGAAAACCCTCGCTGAAATGCAAACCGGTGAGGTCTTAAAACTCAAGGCAACCGATTCAGGCGCAACGCATGACATCCCCGCCTTTTGCAAACAAACTGGTAATGAACTGATCGCTACAGATAACGAGGGCGATACGATGGTGTTTTACGTCAAGCGCCGCTAGGATAATCTCGTACTTCGATCCAGCATTTTTTTAGTAGCTTCTAATACTTGACTGGGCTCTAGCATGTCAAGGCACTCACTTTTGCTATTGGCGGTATCAAAGCAGCCCGCTTTTCGGCAAGGAACACAATCACCCGGGCCTTGCAAAATGCACACCTTACCGACGATTTGGGTTCGACCTCGAAGTTGATAAGGGCGCTCGCCAATGAAACCATTGGGCCAGGGCCCAAAATTGGTAGGTGGTGTAGGTCCAAACAAAGCAATGGTTGGGATTTCGCAGGCGGCAGCAAGATGCGTTACTGATGTATCAACACCAATATATAAAGCCGCACCATCTAACAAGGTTTTGACTTGGGGTAAGTTGAGCTGCCCCTTAGTGTCAATGACCAATTGGGTGACCTCGTGATCGAGCAAGGACAGAATATCTCGGTTAAGGGAGAGATCCTGCTCTGCAGGCGATGCACTTAAGACCACTTGATACTTTAAGGCCACAAGATCTTTAATTAATTGAGCCCAATACCCTAAAGGCCAGCGCTTATAGCCATTGAGCGGACCCGGATGCAAAACAATATACGGTTGACGAAGTTGGCTTTGTAACACCGGGGTAAGGGCTTCGCTGCTTGGAGGAGTCACCGAGATTGGATTTGCAAAAAGGTCGAGACCCTTAGCGCGGTAGAAAGGTTCGAGAAGCTTGAGTTTTTCAACGATGACGTGTTGCTCAAAATAATCGACTGGAACCCAATGCATACAGATGGAGCGTTTCCATGCACTTTTCTGCCGACTCTTTGGGGTATCTTGTACCACTACACCAACACGGCGAAGCGCAGCAAGGGAACCAAAAAAATAGGCTCGATCGCTAGGTTGGGTGATGATGGCTAAATCGTAACGTTGGAATAGGCGATTAAACAGTTTGAGGTATTCCCAAAGATTGGGATGTTCGGAGGTTTCAATCAGCTCATGAACTTCTGGATTGCCCTTGAGCATATCGAGCTTGCCGCGGTAACCCAAGAAATCAAATTGCGCCTTGGGCCAAATGCGACGAGCTGCTTCAATTAAAGGTGTGGTGACCAGCACATCGCCAATTTGTCGTGTGGCGATGAAGAGAACTCGGGTAGGATCGTTCATACCTGTATACCAGCCTTGGCCATAATTTTTTCGCGGACTCGCTTCGCATTCTCAGCCGCCTTGGACTGGTCGGAGATTCGATGAAATAGATGAAATACTTCGGTTGACCATGCACCAGATTGACGTCGAATACCAGCATGTTGTAGTCGAAAGACAAAATCAGCATCTTCGTGACCCCAGCCAATCATAGACTCATCAAAACCACTAATCGTCAGCGCATCCTCTTTCCAGCAAGCCATATTGCAACCTTTAATGCGGCGCCAAACAAATTTTTGATAAACGCGCCACGCCCCCGGACCCAGCTTCAGTACGATGGGCCAGAACTTATTAATTCCACCATTTAAGCGATAGCTAATTAAATTGCTTTTGAAAGCTGCGAAGTTCCACCGCGGCCAACTTAGGATCTTTTGGGTTAATGATTCGCTTAGAAGTACGCGACTGCCGGTCACCATCATTTGAGGCTTAGCAAGCTGACGGTGGCGCTTCACAAAATCAGGTTGCACAATACAGTCCCCGTCTAAGAATATGAGGTATTCGCCCTGGGCAGCCAAAATGGCCTGATTGAGAATAATGGTTTTCCGAAACCCTTGATCCTCTTGCCATAAGTGTTGGATCGAGTGCTTGGAGCGCTCCTTCATGGAGCGTATTAGTGTTGCGGTTTCTGGTTTAGAGCCGTCATCAGCAATGATGATTTCAAAGTTTCGATCAGTTTGAGTTTCTAGTGATTCGAGGCAAAAGCGCAGGGCTTCTGGCCAGTTATAGGTCGCAAGTAGGATCGAGATTTTGAACATAAGCGATCCTAACCCTTTTGATTCTGAGCGCGTGCCATTTGCTGAAGTCGCCAAAGCTTCATATATCGATAATACGTGCCCTGTGCATTGGAGCACGCCAAGGAAAAGCCTTGAGGACCATCTAGAAATCCAGCTCGCAAAAAATAAGTTCGAATGAATGACCAGGCTCCGTGCAAGATAGCTTTGATAGGACTGCCGGTTTTACCTTTGGCGAATGCCTGTTGGGCGGAGTCGGTAGAGTAGCGCTCCATTTTTGCCTTGACTTGCTCGGCGTTCATGAAACTGTAATGCAGCATCTGATGCTTTAGTTTGAGAACGGGTCCCTGTGGGATTAAACGTTCATGTACTAAATCAGAGGAAAATCGTGCACTGCCCCGCTTAAAAAGGCGATCCACATAGTCGGGAGTCCAGCCAGAATGACGCATAAAGCGTCCGCAGTACCAGGATAAGCGTGGGATGGCATAGTAATCGGCATGCGGTTGATTAAGAACTGTTTTGATCTCTGCACGCAGTTCGGGGGTCAGGCGCTCGTCGGCATCAAGCGATAAGACCCAATCGCAGTTTGCTAAGTCAAGAGCCCGGTTCTTTTGGGGCCCAAAGCCGGGCCAATCGTCGGGGGAGCTTATTAGCGCCCCATGGGCTTTGGCAATCTCAAGGGTTTTGTCAGTGCTTTGGGTGTCTACCACTACAATTTGGTCAGCCAGCCCGTCTAAGGAGGTTAAACAATCCCCAAGATTGGCTTCCTCGTTCCGAGTGATGAGTATGACTGATAAGGTGGGCATAATTCATTATATGAATGCTTCAGACCGTCAAGCCCTAAATCGATTAATTGGCTATTTGCGCCCCCATATCCGCCTCATTATTGGCTCGTTAGTGGCTATGGCCTTTGTGGCGGCGTCGGAGACCTCTATTCCCGCTCTCATGAAGCCCCTTTTGGATGATGGCTTTTCGGGGAAGATGAATGATCAGCTATGGTTAGTCCCAGTCTTTCTTGTCGGTCTGGCTATTGTGCGTAGCGGAGCTCAATTTCTCTCGAACTATTTGCTAACCAAAGTCATTAGTAATATTTTGTTGAAGCTGCGCGAACAAATGTTTGCCAGACTCTTACGTGCCAAGACCGAGTATTTCCAAAAAACCACGGCCTCGAACTTAATTAATGCAGTGGTCTTCGAGGTCAATAATGTCCTATCGATTATGGGCGGTATGTTGATCAGTCTGGTGCGTGATCTGCTAACCGTGATTGGTTTGATGGGGTATTTGTTGTATTTGAACTGGCGCTTAACCTTGGTGGTCTTTGTTATTTTCCCGATCATTGCCTATGTGATGAGCAAGATCAATAAACGCTTGCGTAGCCTCAATCGTCAACAGCAGAGTATGACTAGTGAGTTAGCGTATGTAGTTGAGGAGGCCGCAGCCGGTCATAAGATAGTGAAAGTGCATGGCGGTGAAGACTATGAGATGCGTCGTTTTATGGAAAAAGCCGAGCAATTACGCAAGTTCACACTGAAGGCAGCGGTTGCCGGCGGATTAAATCAGCCGATCACTCAATTAGTTGCCTCGATGGCTTTATCGGTCGTCCTAGTCATTGCCATCATGCAATCGGCTAGCCAAGGCGTCACAGTTGGGAGCTTTGCAGCCTTTATTACCGCGATGCTGTTAATCGTATCTCCGCTCAAGCACTTAGCTGATATTAATCAGCCTTTGCAGCGGGGGCTCACCGCTGCTGAGATGATCTTTCAGTTAATTGATCAGCCGGTTGAGGAGGAGAAGGCGCAAACATCGAATCTCAAGCGGCTTGAGAAGGCTCAAGGTGAAATTAGGTTTGAAGACCTTTCTTTCTCATACAACCAAGATGAGGGTCGAAAAGATGCCTTACGTAACATCAATCTCACGGTTAAGCCGGGCGAGGTGATTGCTTTTGTGGGGCCATCCGGTGGAGGTAAATCAACGCTAGTTAATTTGTTACCACGTTTTTATCAGCCTAAATCCGGTCGGATTTTGCTCGATCAAATCCCAATTGAGGAGATTGTTTTAACGGATTTACGTAAACAAATCGCTTTTGTGAGTCAAGATGTGATTCTGTTTAATGACACGATTGCAGCTAATGTCGCGTATGGCTCGAGCACTGGTGATGATATTGATCGCGGTCGTGTGATTGAAGCGCTAGAGGCAGCTAATTTGTCCAACTTGCTCTCTGAATTACCCGATGGAATTGATACGCCAATTGGGGATAACGGCAATCGTTTATCGGGTGGTCAACGACAACGCCTTGCGATTGCGCGCGCAATCTATAAAGATGCACCTATTCTGATTCTGGATGAGGCAACCTCTGCCCTGGACTCAGAGTCTGAGCGCCAAGTGCAAGAGGCGCTCGATCGGCTGATGGCCGGTAGAACCACTTTAGTAATTGCGCATCGCTTATCAACTATCGAGCATGCTGATCATATTGCTGTACTCGACCATGGTGAGATTGTGGAATACGGTCCCCATCGGGAGCTCATTGCCAAAAACGGTTTATATGCCGGTTTGCATCGCCTGCAGTTTAGCGAGGCAAGCTAGGCAATCGAATCAATTTAAGACAATATCGTATTGTTCTTGCCTAAAGCCAGCCTCAGCCTGGAGCCGAATTGGTTTTTGGATAAAGTCGCCGAGCATAGCTAAGAATTGATTCTCTTCCTCAAGGAATAAATCAATGACATCGGGTGAGGCAACAATGCGGAACTCTTTGGGATTAAATTGGCGATGCTCACGCACAATCTCACGCAAGATTTCATAGCAAATCGTCTGCGGTGTTTTCGTTTCCCCTTTGCCATTGCAAGACGAACAGGGTTCGCACAAAATATGAGATAGGGACTCGCGCGTTCGCTTGCGTGTCATCTCAATCAGTCCCAATGAAGAAAAATCGTTCACATTGGTGCGCACATGATCACGCGCTAAATTCTTCTTCAGCTCGCCAAGCACTGCTTCTTGATGGTCGCTCTGCGTCATGTCAATAAAATCAATGATGATGATGCCGCCCAGATTGCGCAAACGCAATTGACGGGCAATCGCTTGAGCAGCCTCTAGATTGGTTTTAAACACGGTGTCGTCTAAATTACGAGCTCCAACAAAACTCCCGGTATTGACATCAATAGTGGTCATCGATTCGGTTTGATCGATCATCAGATAGCCGCCTGACTTAAGATCGACACGCCGTCCTAGTGCTTTATTAATCTCAGAATCAATATCAAAGAGATCAAAGAGGGCGCGCTCACCTCGGTAGAGAGTCAGCTTGGAATTCAGTTGTGGCATAAACATCTGTGCAAACTGAGTCAAACGTTCAAAGTTTTCAGCCGAATCAATCCGAATCTGACTAGTCTCAGGGCCAGCCATGTCTCGTAATACCCGCTCGGCTAAATTGAGGTCTTGATGAAGAAGCGCGGGGGCCGCTTTTTCTTTGGCGCGTTGCGCAATTTGTTGCCAGGTGGTGCGAAGGTACTTCAGGTCAGAAATCAAGGTTTCATCGCTCACATGTTCGGCACTGGTGCGAACAATGATGTCGCCGGATTCATCTGCAGGAATCAGACCTTTCAGACGGTTTTTGAGTGCTTCGCGTTCCTCGGGATTTTCAATCTTTTGTGAGATGCCAATATGAATCTCTTGACCTAATGGCCGATGAATTTGTGGCAAATAGACCAAATTACGTCCCGCAATACTAATTTGGCGGGTGAGTCTGGCTCCTTTTGTTCCGAGGGGGTCTTTAAGTACTTGCACCAAGAGTGTCTGTCCTTCGAACAAAACTTTTTCAATCTGACCACCAGTTTGCTGTTCGCCCAAATCATTAAAGTGAATGAATGCAGCACGTTCTAAACCAATATCAATAAAGGCTGATTGCATCCCAGGTAAGACCCGCGCTACCTTCGCTAAATAAATATTGCCCACAATCCCACGCTGGCGCGTACGTTCAATATGGAGTTCTTGAACGGCATTTTGCTCAATTAAAGCAACGCGTGTTTCTTGTGGGGTGATATTGATGAGGATTTCTTGAGTCATGATTGGGTTAAACCAAAACGTACATCTGCTACTCGTAGTAGTTGGGCAGTTTCAAATAAGGGAAGCCCCATGATACCGCTATAGCTTCCAGAAATCTCCTCAATAAACGTAGCGGCCATCCCCTGAATGCCATAGGCACCCGCCTTCCCAAATGCTTCACCGCTGCTGACATAGCGTTCAATTTGCTCATGGCTTAATGTCGTAAACCGTATCCTTGACTTTTGTAATACGCAGACCGGGATGCTTGTGGGCTCAGGGGTGATGGCAAGGGCTGTGTAAACCCAATGCGTCTGACCGCTCAAGACGTGCAATATCCGCATCGCGTCTTCTTGATCGTGCGGCTTTCCAAGGATTTCGTGATCGGGCGAGCCTGGAAGGCTTACGGTGGTGTCGGCGCAAAGTATTGGCGCCCAGGGAAGCTCGAGACTTACTTGGCGGCGCTGATGCCAACGCTTGAGAGCTGCGATACTTTTAGCAATGGTTACGCGTTGCGTGTAGTCTGCAGCACTTTCGTTTGCAAGAGCGAGCTCTAGAGACTCGGCATCCTCATCAGTCCCTGGCAGGAGTAGCTCGAAGCGTACTCCAATCTGCGAGAGTAACTCCCGGCGACGCGGGCTTTTCGAGGCGAGGTAAATAAAGTCATACTTCATGTTAAATGATTTCCCATTTACTCACGATGATAGGGGTGGCCTTGCAGGATGGTCCAGGCACGATACAGTTGTTCGATCAGCACTAGGCGAGCAAACGCATGTGGCAGGGTGAGGCTTGATAGTTTCCAGATGAGACCGCCATTTGCTTTGAGGCTTGGGTCAAGCCCATTTGCTCCGCCGATCAAGAACGCAATATCTTGACCATTTGCCCGCCAATTCTTGAGATGATCCGCAATCGCTTGAGTTCGCAGATCGATGCCATGCTCATCTAATGCAATGACGACCGCACCTTTTGGAATCGCTGCAATGATTTTGCTCGCTTCTTTAGCAGGATTAATATCCGGCTTTAGTTCTTTAAGCTCAATAACGCAGTCGCTGGGCATGCGTTTTTGGTATTCCTGGCATGCTCTAGATACCCAGTCTGGCATTTTGTGACCAACCGCAATAATCCAAAGACGCATGGTTTATTCGTCGCCAGCGTCTTCACTGGCTTTGACGAGCTTCTTGGTGCTGGACAATTTGACCCGAACCGGTTTGTCACCCCAGATTCCTTCGAGTTGGTAGTAGGCTCTAAGCATGGGCTGCAGGATATGAACCACAATATCGCCGCAATCCACTAGAACCCATTCACCCGTCTCCAGGCCCTCGATTGAGATCACTTCGCCCCCTTTTTCAAGAACCTTTTCTTTGACCGAGAGAGCCAAAGAACGGGTCTGGCGATTGCTGCTGCCGGTGGCAATGATCACGCGATCAAACAGTTCGCTAAGCTTGCTGCTATCGTAGACACGAATGTCTTGTGCTTTGACATCCTCGAGGGCGTCGATGATGGTGCGCTGTAGTTTTTTAATATCCATATGGCTTTTTGCTCATCTTACCTTGGATTGATAAAGGCCTTTTTCTAAAATAATGTTCCAGACCGATTCTGGCAACCATTGTTGAATGGCATCAGCGCTGGGGTGATGTGCCAGTAAAGGTCGAAGACTGCTCGATGCCAGATCAATGGAGAGTTCTTCATCTAAATAAATCAGGCCGCAGGGGCGTTGACAAAGCTCCTGAGTACTTGTGGTTTGATGATCTTGATAATGGGCCAATAGGGGTGGATGGTCTTGAAGTTGGATCGCAATCCGATAGGGAGGGCGACTTGCTACTGCCAGATGAATGTAATGCATTAAGTCGCGCCAATCATTCCAGGTGTAGAGCTGCAAAAAGCTATCGGCACCCATGAGCCAAATTAAAGCCGTTTGCTCACCATGAAGCCGTCGCAGAGCTTTGGCACTATCAATCGTATAGCTGGGCCCAGCCCGATCAATTTCCATGGTATTCACGGTGACTTGAGTGCTGAGTCCAAGTTGTTGGAGCTCGATCCTTAGGACCTCGGCGGCTGCAAGCGTCATGGCATAGCGATCAATCGCAGGGGTGATGTGCGCACCCTTTTGCCATGGCTCACCGCTGGGTAGCCACATGAGCTCATCGAGCTTTAGACGTTTAGCAAAATGCGCGGCAAGATGAATGTGGCCCCAATGCGGCGGGTCAAATGTGCCCCCTAGGATACCGATGGTTTTATTCAAGAATGATTCGCCTTAAACCTCGGATAGCCAATCGCGTGGCTTGAGATAGCGCTCATAGAGGCGAGCTTCCGGTGTCCCTGCTTGGGGCTGCCAGTTGTATTTCCAGGTGACAACAGGTGGCATGGACATGAGGATGGATTCCGAGCGCCCACCCGATTGAAGACCAAAGATGGTTCCTCGATCAAAGATGAGGTTGTATTCCACATAGCGACCCCGGCGGAATTCTTGAAAATCACGCTCTGCCTGGGTATAGGGCTCTTGATAACGGCGCTCAAGAATTGGTAAATATGCTTCGATGAATGCGTCTCCCACGGAGCGCATCATGGCAAAACTTCTCTCAAATCCCAACTCATTGAAGTCGTCAAAAAAAATACCGCCAATGCCACGCGGCTCGTCCCGATGCTTGAGATAAAAATATTCATCGCACCATTTCTTAAAGCGTGGATACAAGTCAGCGCCAAATGGATCAAGAGCATCTTTGGCAGTTTGATGAAAATGCTTACAGTCTTCATCCACTCCGTAGTAGGGGGTTAGATCAAAGCCACCGCCAAACCACCAGACCGGATCTTGATTGGGGGCTTGCGCAATAAAACAGCGCACATTCATATGCGTTGTAGGTGCCTTGGGATTGCGTGGATGGAACACCAAGGAAACACCCATGGCTTCAAAAGTGCGTCCAGCAATCTCAGGACGATTTTGGGTGGCTGCCGGTGGTAATTGTTGGCCGCTCACGTGCGAGAACCCAACCCCGCCTTTTTCAAGGACGTTGCCATTCTCTAGAATGCAGGTTCGCCCTGAGCCCTGTAACTTACTATCTTTGGGTTTTTCCCAGGCATCCGTCACAAACAGTTTGCCATCCACCTTGCTAGTTGCACTAGTAATGCGGTCTTGTAAATCTAATAAATAATGTTTAACAGCCTGAGTATCAATTGTTGCTGCCATTCAATGTCCTTACCTTTTCTTACTTAATCGCTCGAAAGCCGATATCGCTGCGGTACTGCATACCATCAAAATGAATCTGGTCAATCGCAGAATACGCCTTTTGTTGTGCCCCTTTGACAGTATCTGCCAACCCAACAACGCACAATACTCGGCCACCCGAGGTACGAAGCACACCATCTTGGATTTTGGTACCCGCATGAAAGGTGATTTGGTCATTGGTTTCTGCGGGGATTCCAGTAATTGCATCGCCTGTTTTAGGATTTTCGGGGTAGTTGGCCGCTGCCAATACCACTCCAAGGGCAATGCGCCGATCCCAAGTTAGTTCGACCTCATTTAGTTTGCCATCGATCGCTTTATCTAAAGCAGGTACCAAATCGCTCTCAAGACGAGCCATGATCGGTTGGGTTTCGGGATCGCCCATGCGGCAATTGAACTCCAGGGTTTTAATTTGACCATTAGGCTGGATCATCAGACCTGCATAGAGAAAACCAGTGTAAGGAATTCCGTCAGCGCGCATCCCCTCAACGGTTGGCATGATCACCTCACGCATGGCACGAGCGTGCACTTCGGGGGTTACCACTGGGGCCGGCGAGTAAGCACCCATGCCACCAGTATTAGGACCTTGGTCGCCATCGAGCAAACGCTTGTGGTCTTGGCTGCTAGCAAGTGGTAAAACATTCTTGCCATCGACTAAAACAATAAAGCTGGCTTCTTCCCCCGTAATAAATTCTTCAATCACAACCCGTGCACCTGCATCGCCGAGCTTATTGTCTGAGAGCATCATGTCAACCGCCCTATGCGCTTCTGGCAAAGTCATGGCAACCACCACTCCCTTACCGGCCGCTAGACCGTCGGCTTTGATCACAATCGGCGCACCTTTTTGATCAATGTAGTCATGCGCTGCTAGGGCATTTGTAAAGGTTTGGTAATCCGCTGTAGGAATGCCATGGCGCTTCATGAATGCCTTGGAGAAGTCTTTGGAGGATTCTAGTTGTGCTGCTAATTGGGTTGGACCAAAAATCCGCAAGCCCTGATTGCGAAAGACATCCACAATTCCTGCGGCCAATGGCGCTTCAGGCCCTACGACGGTTAAGCCAATTTGCTCACGTTTTGCGAACGCGGCAAGCTCTTCGAGATCCGAGATCGGTAAATTTTCAATACCGGCGGTTTTTTGATTCGCTGTGCCTCCATTGCCAGGGGCCACGAATACTTTTTGTACTTTCGGTGAGCGAGCGAGTTTCCAAGCCAAGGCATGTTCGCGACCGCCAGAGCCAATTAATAAAACTTTCATAATGAACCTTTTCTCCTCATCTCATAGATTGGCATTGGTATAGACCGCTTGGACGTCATCTAAATTTTCGAGCGCATCTAATAGTTTTTGCATCGATTCAGTTTGCTCTGGATTGAGATCGACCTCGGTCGAGGGGCGCATCGTCACCTCGGCTAACTCGGGTTTTAAACCCGCCGCTTCTAAAGCGTTACGGACATTGGTGAATTCAAAGGGATCCGTGATGATCTCGAGCGACCCATCCTCATGCGTAATTACATCCTCCGCACCGGCTTCAAGCGCTAACTCGAGTAGTTGCTCTTCATTGGTTCCAGGAGCAAAGAGCAGTTGTCCACAGTGTTTAAATAAAAAAGCAACGGAGCCTTCTGTACCCATATTGCCCCCGTGCTTTGAGAAGGCATGGCGAACCTCGGCAACAGTGCGGGTGCGATTGTCCGTCATCGCATCGACAATCACTGCGGCACCATTAATACCGTAACCCTCATACCGAATCTCTTCGTAGTCAACGCCATCGGCAGCGCCCGTTCCGCGCGCAATTGCACGTTGCACATTGTCGTTGGGCATATTGGCATCTTTGGCTTTGTCGATTGCGAGGCGCAAACGCGGATTTGCGCTGAGATCACCTCCGCCTAAGCGGGCAGCAACAGTAATCTCTTTGATGAGTTTGGTCCAAATCTTGCCACGCTTTTCGTCCTGGCGGCCCTTACGGTGTTGAATATTGGCCCATTTTGAATGACCCGCCATGGTGGCAATCCTTCTTAGATGAATAAATGAATTTCGGCTTAGAACCGTAATTTTAGGCAAAATACGGGCTTGGCTTAAAAAATGACACCCCAAGCATCGATTTCGATGAATTTGGAACAAGAATATTCAGGAGAAACCATATGTCAGTTACGCACACAAAAGCAATTCGGATCGATGAAGTTGGACCACCCGAGGTCATGAAATACGTTGATGTTTCACTAGGCGAGCCAGGACCAGGCGAGGTTTTGATTGCACAAAAAGCATGTGGCCTGAACTACATTGATATTTATTTCCGATCAGGCTACTATCCCCAGCCATTACCAGGCGGCATTGGCATGGAAGCATCGGGCGTTATTGAGAAAGTTGGCCCAGGCGTGACACACCTCAAGGTGGGCGATCGCGTTGCCTATGCAGGTAGACCAACGGGGGCCTATGCGCAAGCTCGTATCATGCCCGCAGAGACGATTGTGCAGTTACCTGATGCGATTTCGTTTGAGACTGGCGCGGGAATGATGTTGCAAGGACTCACAGTGCAGTACCTTCTAAACGATACCTATAAGGTGCAGCGCGGCGATACGGTTCTATTTCATGCGATTGCTGGGGGCGTTGGCTTAATTGCTCTGCAATGGTTAAAGGCGATTGGTGCCACCGTAATTGGTACGGTAGGTAGCCCTGAGAAGGCGGCGCTCGCAAAGTCATATGGCTGTGATCATGTGATTCAATACCGTACCGAAGATTTTGTAACACGCGTGAAAGAGATTACGAACGGTAAAGGCGTGGCAGTTGCCTATGACGCAGTCGGTAAAGATACCTTCATGAAGACCCTCGACTGTATCGCCCCACGGGGCATGGCGGTCAGCTTTGGCAATGCTTCTGGATCGGTTCCGCCGATCGATCTAGCCGTTTTGTCGAGCAAGGGATCGCTAAAGTTAACCCGACCCACACTAATGACCTATGTACACAATCGCTCATTGTTAGAGCCAATGGCCAAGGATTTATTTGAGCGCGTGACCCAGGGGCAAATTAAGATTGAGATTAAGCAACAATACCCTCTGGCAGACGCTGTGCAGGCGCACCGTGATCTGGAGGGACGTAAGACCACTGGCACGACGATCTTGATCCCTTAATCAGTCGATTTAGGAATTTTGGGTACGAGGCGATGAGATTGGTTAAAATCATCGTTTCGATTATTGCTGTTAATACAAAACATTAACGCACTAGCCTCGGTGATGGAATTGGTAGACGTGCCGGACTCAAAATCCGGTGCCGCAAGGCGTGTCGGTTCGAGTCCGACCCGAGGCACCATCAAATTTGATAATCGCTTGATTCGCTCGACATTGCCTGTTCTACGATTTTGCGTGTCAGCGTGGGTGAGAACAGCTCAATAAAGGTGAAGATAAACGAGCGCAGATAAGCGCCTTGTTTAATACCGATGTGCGTGACATTGGTGCCAAAGATGTGACCCACGGAGATGGATTTCAGTTGCCGATCGCGCTCGGGATCTAAGGCAACGCCCGCCACAATCCCAACCCCCATGCCATTCTCGACATAGGTTTTGATCACATCCGCATCAATCGCCTCCAAAATGATGTCGGGCGTGAGGGTGCGCTGCGCAAATGCTGCATCGATTTTGCTGCGCCCAGAGAATGCTTTTGCATAGGTGATGAGTGGATATTTAGTTAAGAGCTCTAAAGTGATGGACTCATGATTGAGTAAGGGGTGACCAGACGGCACAACCACCGCATGCTGCCATTGGTGACTGGGGAGGGCTAAAACTCCAGGTGTATTAGCAAGTCCCTCGGTCGCAATGGCTAGATCAGCACGATCCTCGAGTAGCATTTGGGCAATTTGACTGGGGTTACCCTGCAATAGACTAACGCGTACTTTTGGAAAACGCTTGGTAAATTCACTCAAGACTTTGGGTAAGGCATAGCGAGCTTGGGTGTGAGTCGTGGCAATCACAAAGCTACCTTGGTCTTGATTGGCGTAATCATTGCCAACACGTTTTAAGGTCTCCACTTCCTCTAATAAGCGCTCAATCGAGACCAAGATGCGCTTACCGGGCTCGGTTAACGAGCGAATGCGTTTGCCATGGCGTCGAAAGATTTCGACACCTAACTCATCTTCGAGTTCAATAATTGCTTTGGAGACTCCAGGCTGCGAAGTGAAGAGTGCCTTTGCAGCTGCGGTCAGATTAAAGTTCTGACGGACTACCTCGCGAACAAAGCGCAGTTGATGAAGATTCATTCGAACATACCCCTAAGCACGGGATACCCACTTAAGAGCTGCAATTGCTAGGATCAAATAAAGCAATGGTGGGAAGATTGCTGTAAATAGGGCGGGGAGTGCGCCAAGTAAGCCAACGCTCGAGAACAAGGTATTAAATAGCTGAAAACTCATACCCAGCATGATGCCACCAAAGACCTTGATGCCAACGCTCCCAGCCCGTACTTTCATGAAGGCAAAGGGTAGGGCGAGTGCAAGCATCACAAAGATGATGAAGGGGTAAACCACTTTTTTCCAAAAGGCAATCGCATGGCGCTGCGCATCTTGTTTGTTCTCTTGGAGGTGCAAAATAAATTGGCCTAAACTCATGATCGACATCTTTTCAGGGCTAATTAGGAGAACATTGAGGATCTGCGGGGTGACTTGTGACTCCAAGCTAAGCGTTGGAATACTTTTGGTCTGAGCGGTGTAGACCGCATCCAAGGGGTCGCCACCACGCTTCTCAATAAAGCGTGTTTCTGAAACATCATTGAGCTCCCAAACACCTTTATTATCAAAACGACCAGATGCAGCACTACGAATTGAGAGGAGACGGTAGTTGGGATCAAACTCATACATCCGAATTTGCCGAATTTGATCATCCGGATCAATTGAACCCACATTGACGTATCTCACACCAGCTTTAACGGGCCCCGCTCCGTCCTGATCGCGCAATTGATCTTTGAGCCAAACGCCAGACCGAAACTGTGAGCTGAAGGTTGAGCCTAACGCGTCCATCCGAATTCGTTCGGAAAGCCGTTCACTGTAGGGCCCCAAGCCTTCACTGATTGCTAGGGTCAGGATGACAATGGGTAGTGAGATCTTGGCGAGCGTAAAGAGACTGCGTTTGATATCTAAGCCTGCTACCCGGAGGATGGTGAACTCTGATTGACTCGCCATCATGGCAAACACATAAATACTACCGATTAAGCCAGCGATCGGAATAATTTCAACCATGCGGCTGGGCGCCTTGAGGAGTACATGGAGAAGCGCTAAAGGCAAGGTGTATTTAGAGTTGACTGATCCCAGTTCACTCAGAATGTCAAAAAATACAAAGAGTGCGAGCAGGGCAAAGAGAATGAAGCCAAAGCTCGCATAAATTTGCTTAGCAAAGTAGCGTTCATAAATTTTGGGAAAGAGCCAACTCATTTGCTTTGCCAGGCCCTTGGAAGTTGGCGTTGCCACCACTTTAAGGATGGATTGATACGGTTACGAATCAAAACAAAGGCTAAGCCAAATGCAAGTACATGAATCGGCCACAAGCCGACAAAGAAATCAACGCGTCCTTGCGCAACATAATTTTGACTGAGATTTAATAGGTTGCTGTACATCAGATAAATGAGGACGGCATAAAACATCGCCGTATAGTTACCTAAGCGGGGATTGACATAAGCCAAGGGAATGGCAATCAAGACCAAACCCAGGGCCATGATGGGTAGGCCGATGCGCCAAAGCAGTTCACCAAAGTTGGCGCGCAGGATATTGGGATCGGTTTCTTGCATCAGCTCAATCACATTTTTTTCTCGATCCCGTGGCGGCGGCTTGGCCACTTCTTTACTTAAGATCTTGGTCTCGTACTCATCAAACTCTAAGATTCTGAAATTTGGCTGGGTCGGCTGGCCTTCATAACGGCGGCCTTTTAAGAGAACCACGTTTTTGTCACCGTTGGGCGTATTCTCGATATAGCCAGTGGCAGCAACTGCGACACTCAACTTTTGATTACGCGTATCGGCCACAAAGATATTCTTGACTTCCCCTTTATCAACATCAATCTCTTCAATGAAAAAGACCCGCTCAGCTTTGGCCGATTCTTTAAATTGACCTGCTGCAACCATGGACACATCATCGCGCTGTTGAAAACGCTGACTGATAACACTTGACTCACGATTTGCCCATGGCCAAACAAAGGCGGCCAATAGAGCAATGATGATGATGAGTGGAATCGCAAATCGCAGGATTGGACCAATTAAATTTGTAATGCTCAATCCACTTGCAAACCACACAATCATTTCGGAGTCTTTGTACCAACGGACCAAAACAATTAAAACCGCAATAAATAGTGAGACGCTCAATAGAACCGCAAAATAACCGAGGGTCGCGAGAGCGATTAGGACTAAAGCATCCTCGGGATTAACCGTTCCACTGGCCGCAAATCCCAAAATCCGGATTACGAGGGTGGTAATCATGATGGTGACCAAGACCAAAAACACAGCACCTGTGGTCATGCTGAGTTCGCGGCGGAGGGCTTGTTCAAAAATCATGGTGGCTGGATCTAATTCTGCGACTTTAATTCGGTCGGTGGATAATGTAAAAAAACCCCAAATGGTGAAAGATGATGACGATTCAATTTAGCACGAAAGTTCTTGCCGATATCGATTTTAAAAGCCCCAAGGGCGCTGCTGCGGTTTGTGGCTTAAGCAGCGATTGTTTGGTTTTAGCCTATCGCGCCGCGGAGCTCTCCCAGCTTCAGGCCCTTGATGATCTCCTCGGAGGAGCAATTTCAGAGGCACGCTCTGTAGGTGATTTGGATGGAAAAGCCGGAGTATGCACTTTATTACGCTCAACCCGGGCATGGGCCTTGAGTAAGGTGAAGCTCAAACGTGTTTTATTAGTGGGTCTTGGTGATAAAGAGTCCTTAGGGGATTTTGCCAAGATTGCGCGCTCGACCCTTAAGGTATTGAGTGGCGGCTCTATCCAGTCAGTGCTTTGGCATGCGCCTAGCTTTACTGGCAAGCAAAAGGCCAATCAAAGTCCTAATGCAATTGCCGAGCGGATTCGTTTACTAGCGCAAATTGTGGGAGATCAGGTTTATCGATTTGGAGCTCGACAAGAACAATATAAGACCAAGCCGCAAGAAAAAGCAGATACCTTAGCGCACTTCACCCTGCTGACCAATACCAAGAAAGCTGGGCTTCTGAAGACTGCAGTTCAGGAGGGATCGGCTTTGGTTGAGGGAATGAACCTCACGAAAGATTTGGGTAACTTGCCACCCAATGTTTGCACTCCAACGTTTTTGGCACAAACCGCACTGAATCTTCCTAAGAAGACCAAGTTAAAAGTCCAGGTTCTCAATCAGCAACAAATTGAAGCCTTAGGTATGGGTTCATTCTTAGCAGTTGCTAAGGGTTCAGAGACTCCTCCACAGTTCATCATCATGCGTCATGAGGGTGGGAAAGCAAATGAGGATCCGATCGTTTTGGTTGGCAAAGGCATCACCTTTGATACGGGCGGCATCTCATTGAAGCCTGGCGAAGCAATGGACGAAATGAAGTACGACATGTGTGGTGCAGCATCGGTATTTGGCACCATGTATGCCGTATCGTTGTTGGGATTAAAGAAGAATGTGATTGGTGTGGTGCCAACTTGTGAGAATATGCCATCGGGTCGCGCAACCCGTCCGGGCGATATTGTGAAGAGTATGTCAGGGCAGACCATCGAGGTTTTAAACACCGATGCCGAAGGCCGACTTATTCTCTGCGATGCGCTTACCTATGTAGAGCGCTATAAGCCTAAGGTTGTCATTGATGTCGCTACTTTGACAGGTGCTTGCATCATTGCATTAGGCCATGTGCATAGCGGTCTGTTCTCCGATGACGAAGCCCTCGTAAAAGCCTTGAATAAAGCTGGTCATCAATCCTTAGATACCGTCTGGCGTCTGCCGCTCGATGCAGCATATCACGAGCAATTGAAGTCAAACTTTGCGGACGTCGCAAATATTGGCGGACGACCTGCTGGAAGTGTGACCGCAGCTTGTTTCCTCTCGCGCTTTGCTGAAAAATTCCGATGGGCCCATCTGGATATTGCTGGAACTGCATGGAAGAGCGGGGCGGCTAAAGGGGCAACAGGGAGACCAGTTCCCCTATTGCTTAATTTCTTGCTCGATCAATAAGCACCCATTAATAGCGCGAATGGCCAGAATTGATTTTCATAGTCATGTTTCGGACAAATTACAGTACTGCTGTCGTTTAAGCCGCAAAATTCTGGCCAGCTCTCATCCCCAGGGGTTGCCACGCACGATCGTGATTACTGGAAGTAAAAACGACCTCAACAATCTTGATGATTTATTGTGGACCTTCAGTAAAACTGACTTTTTACCTCATGCTTGGTTGCATCACGAGGGTGCCCACGAGACCCCGATTCTCCTGGTGGATCAGTTATCCGAGCTAGACCACCAAGCGCCAGCGCATCGGGATGTCTTGATTTACCTTCATGCACAAGCTCCACAAGGTCTTGATGCCTTGCTGGAACGCTTCCCTCGTTGGATTGAAGTGGTGACCACACAAGAGAATGAACTGAAGGCAGGGCGCGAGCGCTTTAAGGGTTATCGTGCCTTAGGCCATGAGCTTCATCATTTTGATCAAAGCAAAGCGGCGGCCTAATGTTGGTGCATCCCCAAATCGATCCAGTCGCACTGCAAATAGGCCCGTTGGCGATTCATTGGTATGGCCTGATGTACTTATGTGCATTTGCCCAATTTTTATTACTGGGACGACTGCGTGTTCGCCAAGAACCATATCAAGCGATGCGTTGGACCTTTAAAGATGTTGAAGATATTCTGTTTTGGGGAGTGGTGGGGGTGATTGTTGGGGGTCGCTTGGGTTATGTGCTCTTTTACATGCCCGGTTTTTATCTGCAAAACCCCCTCAGTATTTTTAAGCTCTGGGAAGGCGGAATGTCCTTCCATGGTGGGTTATTAGGAGTCCTAATCGCTTTGGCATGGTTTGCGAAGCGGCGCCAACTCTCATACTTTGTGATTACGGATTTTGTGGCGCCACTCGTGCCACTGGGACTTGCTTTTGGACGCCTTGGAAACTTTATTAATGGTGAGTTATGGGGACGTCCGAGCGATTGGCCGTGGGCGATGGTGTTTCCGATGGTGGACCAAGTGGCCCGCCATCCATCACAGTTGTATCAATTTGCAGGTGAAGGCCTTCTATTAGCTTTGGTATTGTGGCTCTATGCAAGTAAACCAAAACGCGTGGGGCAGGTATCCGGACTTTTCTTACTTGGATATGGGCTACTTCGTTTTCTGGCGGAGTTTGCTAGGGAGCCGGATGCGTTCTTGGGCTTACTTGGCTTGGGTTTATCCATGGGTCAGTGGCTATCGATGCCGATGATTGGTTTGGGAATCTACTTATTGCTGCGAACGCCGCGTCAATAAACCCTTTTGACTGAGTGATTTAAGCCCCTGTTACAAAATCTGGTTATGCTGTCAGCATGCTAGAGAAAATTGCCCAAACCCGTTACCTATCCCGAGCCAACAGTGCGGTTCGCCAGCTTATTTCTGAACGGGGTGAATCAAACGCTGTCAGTATGGCCTTAGATGTGATCTCAAACTACCGTAAGCTCAATGCCGATCATCGCTCTAAATTTTTTATGATGCTCGCTGAACAATTCAATATTGATGCTGAGCAACTGACGAAGGCAGCGCAAAGTTTTGCGGCAGATCCAAATGCAAGAAATTACATTCGCCTGCAGAAGATCTCTGAATCCCCTCGCCAAGAGCTTTTAAGGCGCCTCAATCGAGCTCCGGGTGGTACGGCTGCAGTCGTCGAAATGCGTCGCGATCTTTTGACCTTACTAAATAAGAAACCGGAGTTAATGGGCTTGGACTACGACATGCGACACCTCTTGTCGTCCTGGTTTAATCCTGGGTTTTTGAAGATGCACCGTGTTGACTGGAAGTCACCGGCAGAGATTTTGGAGAAGATCATTGCCCACGAGGCCGTCCATGCCATTGATGGCTGGGATGATCTGCGCCGGCGTTTGCAACCCGATCGGCGTTGTTTTGCCTTTTTCCATCCCCAGCTACCGGATGAGCCCTTAATCTTCGTGGAAGTTGCTCTGCTTCCCGAGATTCCAGTTGCCATCATGCCTTTAGTGGATAAAAAATCTATCCCTGTAGAGCAAACCAACCAATTCAAAGTGGCTGCGTTTTACTCCATTAGTAACTGCGAGTCTGGACTGCGGGGGGTTTCGATGGGCAACTTCTTAATTAAGCGCGTTGCTGAGCAACTCCATGCCGAGTTCCCGGGATTAAAAACCTTTGTGACACTATCCCCGATTCCGGGCCTCATGGAGTGGATTACCGATGGAGCCCATTTGGGCGACCTGCCAAGCTCTGACAAAATGAAGCCGGCGATTCGTAAGGCCCGTGACGAGGCGCTTGAACTTTTGAAACTCAATGGTGCTAATTGGATGGATAAGCTAGGCAAGTCCTGGCATCCAGATCAATGCAGTGAGGACGAAAAGGCTGCCCTGATGGCTTTAACCGCGATTTATCTGACCGTGGTTACCCCAAGTCGGGACGGCAATCCTGTCGCTAAATTCCATCTAGGTAATGGTGCCAAGCTGCATCAAATTAATTGGGCGGGTGATTTGTCCAAAAATGGCCTGCGGCAATCCGCTGGTTTAATGGTGAATTATCTGTATGATCTGTCGAGCGTTGAGGAAAATCATGAGCGCTTCGTGAACGGCGATATTATTTATTCCCGTTCGGTTGGTAAGCTGATCAAAACATAAGCCTAATAAGTCCTGTATAAGACTTTTAGGGGTTTTGCCCTAGTTTTTGAAGTTCGATTTAGAATGATGTTCGCAATCGTTTTACCCTTTATAAGAATTGAAGAGGAGACAATAATGGCATTAATTCAGAAGAAAAAAATAGCGGGCCTCGTGCTTAGCTTATTAGCAGTAGTGGGCTTATCAAGCACCGCTCATGCGCAAGAGTGGCCAGTAAAAACCGTCACATTTTTGAACCCATTCCCAGCGGGTGGTGGCACGGATGCATTCGCCCGTCCTTTGGCTGCTCAGTTAACCGAGCAATTGGGTAAGCAGTTCATTATTGATAACCGTGGTGGTGCAGGTGGTACGGTAGGTGCATCGGTTGCAGCGAAAGCAGCACCAGATGGCTATACCTGGTTTATTGGCGCATCCCATCACACCATTGCTCCTTCCATGTACAAGAACTTGGACTATGACATTCAAAAGAGCTTCATTCCAGTTGCTCTTTTAGCCAGCGTTCCACAGGTATTGGTAGTAAACCCCAATCGTGTGAGTGCTCGTAACTTAAAAGACTTCATTGCTCTTATGAAGAAGAACCCTGGTAAATACAACTTTGCCAGCGCCGGTAGTGGCACAGTGCATCACTTAGCTGGTGAGTTATTTAAGATCCAAACAGGCACCTTCATTGTTCATATTCCTTATCGTGGTGCAGGTCCCGCAATGAGTGACCTCTTAGCTGGCCAGGTTGATTTGGAATTCGATGGCTTGGGAACATCCGCTCCACAAATTAATGCTGGTAAGTTGTTTGCGATCGCCGTTGCTTCTGAGAAGCGCAATCCAGCAATTCCAAACGTACCAACATTTGTAGAAGCTGGTTTGCCTGACTATCGCGTTTCGACTTGGTACGGTATGTTTGCTCCTGCTGGCACACCAAAGCCAATCATCGATAAGATGACAGCTGAGGTTCAAAAGGCTCTTAACTCACCAAAGTTGAAAGCGATTTGGGCTCAAAACGGTGCGGATAATCCAAATCTTTACGGAGAGGCATTTGGTAAGCAAGTTGCGTCTGACGTAACCCGTTGGGCTGAGGTTGTTAAGAAATCAGGCGCTAAGCTCGATTAATTTTGTATTCGTAGTCAAGGGTTTTGAGTGAACTTATACGCATTATTAGAGTCTGGCTTTCCTAAAAATCGCGAGGACTGTGCACTAGAAACCCAAGACGGACTGTATTACTCGTGGCGCGATCTCGATCGCGCCACGGCCATGATGGCAAATCTTCTCAAGAGCTTGAAGTTACCCCAAGGCTCACGAGTTGCTGTCCAAGTTGAAAAATCCCCAGAAGCACTTTTCTTATATCTGGCCACTCTACGTGCCGGGTATGTGTATTTACCCTTGAACACGGCGTATCAAGAGTCTGAGATTCAGTATTTTCTAGAGAATGCAGAACCAGCCGTTGTCGTTTGCAGTTCCAAGAACTTTTCTTGGATTTCAAAGATTGCATTTAAGAGCGGCACTCAAAATGTATTCACCCTCGATGAGAATCGGACCGGATCACTTTTAGATCGCGCTGCTCAGTGTTCCGATCAATTTAAGACCGTTAAAAAAGCCGACGACGAACTAGCTGCTATTTTGTACACCTCCGGTACTACAGGTCGCAGTAAAGGTGCCATGCTCACGCACGGTAACCTGGGTAGTAATGCCCTGGTATTAAAAGAGTTTTGGGGCTGGAAAAAAGGTGATGTCCTTTTGCATGCTCTGCCCATTTTCCATGTGCACGGATTGTTTGTTGCTGCCCATGGCGCTTTATTAAACGGCAGCAAAATGATTTGGTTGCCTCGTTTGGATACTGCACAACTCATTAAGCATTTGCCACGCTCAACCGTCATGATGGGCGTGCCAACATTCTATGTACGCCTTCTGCTGGATCCGAACTTTAATCAGAGCGTCTGTAAAAACATGCGCCTCTTTGTTTCAGGCTCCGCACCTTTATTAACTGAGACCTTTAATAATTTCCAGAAAGTGTCTGGTCATACTATTCTTGAGCGCTATGGTATGAGTGAGACTGTGATGTTGGTCTCTAATCCGTATAAGGGTGCCAGAGTTGGGGGATCCGTTGGCGTTCCTCTTCCTGGAGTTGAGGTTCGTGTCGTGAATGAATCCGGATCACTCTGTGATGTCAACGAGATTGGTGCCATTGAAGTGCGCGGTCCGAATATATTTAAGGGCTACTGGCGCATGCCTGAGAAGACCGCTGAGGAGTTCACTAAAGACGGTTGGTTTAAAACGGGTGATGTGGGTCGTTGGGGTGGTGAAACCAGTGCCGGTAAAGTGCCTGATCACTATCTGTGCATCGTGGGTCGCAATAAGGATTTAATTATCTCGGGTGGCTACAACGTCTATCCAAAAGAAATTGAGAGTTTTATTGATGATATGGATGGGGTTGAGGAAAGCGCAGTGATTGGGATTCCGCATAAAGACTTTGGTGAGGCGGTCATGGCCGTGGTGGTTCCAAAGCCAGGCGCCAAACTCAATAGCCAATCGATGATCGATGCTCTCAAGTCAAAGATTGCAAACTTCAAAGTTCCCAAGCGGGTTGAAATTGTCAACGACTTACCCCGAAACGCCATGGGTAAGGTCCAAAAGAACGTATTGCGCCAGCAGTACAGCCATTAAGCGCCAAGCGCTTTATGGGCCTCATTGAACATAAAGAGCGCTAAGAACATTAGCATTACCCCAAAGACTCGCTTGAGTTGAATGACATTGAGCTTGCGAGCTAATTTTGCTCCAAGTGGGGCAGTAAAAATACTCGTTGCTACGATGCAGGCAACGGCCGGTAGATAAATGAAGCCAAAAGATCCTGCCGGTAAGTCGGGCCGACCAAAGCTACCAAAGACGTAACCCAAGGTTGACGCAAGCGCAATCGGAAAGCCGAGCCCCGAGGAGGTTGCCATTGCGACATGGGGACTCACATTGCACCAGATCATGAATGGCACGGTGACAAAGGCGCCACCGGCACCTAGTAAGCTCGATAGCCCTCCGGAGAAGGCGCCATAAGAGAATAAGCCGACCTTACCAGGTAGCTCACGTTCCGGCTTGGGCTTTTTGTTGATGAACATCTGAATCGAGGTGTACACAATAAAGATGGCAAAGAAGAGGGAGAGCCAGCCAGTATTGAATGCCTCAAATAGTTCGCTACCTCCTAAAAAACTCCCCACAATGATTCCGGGGGTGAAGCCCGCAACCAGTTTCCAGTCAATTGAGCCATGGCGATGATGCGCCCGAATGGCTGACAGTGAGGTAAACAAAATGGTGGTCATTCCAGTGGCAATGGCCATATGAACAATGATGTCTTGGCTAAAGCCCTGGTGATTAAAGACAATGATCATGAAGGGGACCAAAATCATTCCCCCGCCAATCCCAAGCAGACCCGCTAAGAACCCTGCACAGGCTCCGCAAACCAGCAGGATTGCAATATCAGTCAGAAACATGCAAGGATCCCCGCCTTGGTCGCTAGACCGTCATCCTGAACCCTAAAGTTCAAGGTGGCACGGTAGCAATACTTCGGGTGCATCAAATGACTCAGGGAGTATCGGACTAGCCCACACTGTAAATCGATCAGACGCTCGCGCCCATACTGCAATACCCGTTCCGTATGCTTACGCATCGGTTCAAGGAACTATTGGCCTTGGCGCACCAGGCAGGGAAAGTGTTTTGATCAGGGAATCGACTTGCTGCTCAAGCGCATTGACTTCCTGTTCAATCAAAGTCAGTTGTTCGGGATCAACCTTGGGGGCATTGGTTGCTTGTGCCAAAGATTGCTGAGCTTGAATCAGGTCACCCGCTAATTTAATGGCCGCCATCATGGCTGCCCGTTCAATACTTTTATTACCACTGGCTAGAGCTAACTTAATCTGTTCATCTACTAAGGTGCAGGCCTCGCGAAGTAATGGCTCATGATCGCTTGATGTAGCTAGTGTGATTTTGTGGCCAGCAAGGCTCACTTCAATGCGTTGTTGGGTCATGGTCTTTATCGATGATTGCGTTATCGCCTAACAGGTTCATTTGGCGAGAATCACTTTGTTCTGGCAGGCGCTTTAGGATGTGCTCAATACGCTTTTGGGCATCCTCAATTTTTGACTCAAGGGCAACGCGATCGTTTAGTAATGCCTCAACGGAGGCATTCACCATTTTTAACTTCTCAGAAAGACGTCGGAGCGTTTGCTCGATGGAATCTTGCGACATAAACAAGATCGTATCAGAACTAGGCTAATTTCTTTTTGGAGGTCTCGGTCACCAGATAGAACGCTAGCGAGGCAACAGCAACGTAGCAGAGGGTGAAGAACAAATTACCAAAGAAGTAGGTTCCAAAGATCTCAGCAAACCCTAATAGTGAAGCATTGCTCTTTTGGAAATAAAAACCCCCACTTGAGATCAACTCGCAAATTGATACGCCACCAATTAGGGCCACAACAAATTGACTAATCTTAAAACCTTGCTGTTCGAAGTGCTGCCGCAACCACCGACCAGCCAACCAAAGTGCCAAATATGCAGGAATCAGGGCCGCGTACGCAAAGTTAAAGAGGTAATTACCCATCGCCAAGTAGTCGATTACAAAGGCCTGAACTAAAACGATTAAGAAGAGAATGGGGCTCAATAAAAAACCAAGCATGAAAGCAATTGCCCAAGTGGCATCCGGCAGACTCATCATGGAAGCCACATGTTGACCTCGGGTGGCCCACAAAATCAAGGAAAAAATCACTGCAATCCCAACAGTCTTTTTGGTCGAAAGATTAAACATGTTTCCTCCTTGAGTAATGAGCCTATTTTAGACCTAAATTAGCAAAAATCCTTTATTTCATGGCGTACCGAACCCCGACAAAAAGGTTCGATCCCGGGGTATTAAATCCATAGGACAGCTGATAATCTTTATTGAAGATATTGTTCCAACGACCAAAAACCGACCAGTCCTTCGCAAACTCATAGTCTGCAAATACATTAAATAAAGCATATCCACCCATTGCAGCTCCAGCGGGATAGCTATCAAATCGCCTTCCAACAAATGTTCCTTCTATACCGGTCTTGAGATTACGAAGTTTGTAATCAATTCCAGCATTACCAAATTGTTTGGCTCGTTTGGGTAAAACACTTCCAGAGGATTCATCCACAGGATTTTGTTGATCAAAAGAACCGCGAAATGAGGTATTGCCAGATCGAATAGCGCCACCAATCGATAAACCGGTAATTTTTGCTTCACCGATATTTATGGCGCAGCCACTACTTCCGAATCCTGGTGAACACTGACTGGTATTAATGCTGCCAGATCCTTGAATTAGGTTAGTGATCGTATTGGTATAGGCAATCATGCGCGCATCAAATTTTATTGATTCATAATGAATTCCGGCTTCGGTATTTTTGCTCTTCTCGGCCTGAATATTGCTATTTCCATAACCTGGGTAGTACAAGTCGTTAAACGTTGGCGCTCGGAAGCCTGTTCCGTAATTAATATTGGCCCTTAGTTGCTTTGTAAAAAAATAGCCGTAAGAAATTCCCCCCGTGTTCTGAGATCCATAACCCGTAATATTGTCATTTCTAAAGGATGCATTTGCAAGATGAGCCCCACGTTTTAATTGGTAAAGCCCTGCTAGAGAATTTGTATTTCGTGTCTGCGAAAACTGTTCCCTAGGAAAAGGCCAGCTGGAGTTGTAATTCAAATCGTCAGAAAATACATTTTGACTTCGCCTTTCTGCCAATAACTGCAAAGTATCTTCACCAACTTGTATATCGTTTTGCCACGTGTAAATATTTTGCTTCGTGTTGTAAAGTGAGTTGTAAAACAAGTTTTGTCCTGAATCATACGATTGAGAAACTTGAATATAACTTTTCCATACGTTGGTAATTTGATTATTTGAAAATATGGCAAAACTACTTGTGCTACCAATTGATTCCGCCAATTGACTGGGTGTAGCAGATGCTTGTGATTTCAATCGACTTGCAAAAAACTGAATTCCTAATTCTTGGCCACGACTAAATTCTAGGCTTAGTTTCCCTGTCCCGCCATCTCTTGTGTAGCCCATATTTTGAGTGGTATTGTAGGTAGACCGAAAGGGCATATTAGTCGCTATTAAATTGAATCCAGAAGAAACTTCCTGAGTTGCACTTAGAGAGTATTTAACCTGGCTATCTTTTCCAGCTCTGCCAAAAATTCCAGCCTCTGAAATGGTTGTTCCGTAAGTGCCATAACCAGTTGATGCCGATGCCTGAAAAGGACCTTCACCAGTTTTAGTAAAAATTTGAATTACGCCGCCGATAGCGTCAGATCCATAAAGACTACTTTGGGGCCCAAAAATAATTTCAATGCGATCAATAATTGCTAACGGAATAGCCGACCATGTTGGCCCGCCGAGGAAACCTGCTTCAACCCTAACCCCATCAATTAAAAGCAAGCTTTGTTGATTGCTCGTTCCACGCAAGAAAACGCTTGCACCAGCACCGCCACTTCCACTTGCGCCAGTGATCTCTACCCCCCTTTGTCGCTGTAATAGCTCCACTAGACTCGTTTGCCCCGCATCAGCAATTTCTTCGGGGCCGATGAAGACGTAGTCAGCCAAAACGTCGTTGGCACGGGTTGGGGTACGAGTCGCAGTGACAATTACCGGATCCATTGGATTATTGGCTGTACTGACCGAGACATTACTGCTTTGAGCAAATACGGTTGGGTTGCTAAAAACGAGGGTTGAGGCAAGGGTGAGTGCAGATAGGCGCCAACGGTTCTTGGCTCCGAAAGAGTTACGGCAAGGTTGCATGATGAATCCCAAGTTGTAATGCCTGCCAACCTCCCCGTTAGCGGGCGATACAGAATTCGGAATAGGGATGAGCGTCAATGAGGGTGTACGAGTACCCTATATTGGCGCGCGAAGGTCCCCGTTCACGAAGTTCCACCTGTCTTGGCCGGTATCCGGGCTGGTGAACATTAGATTTGGCCTTCCCATGCATTGATACACAGTGGCTTATCAAACCATAGCGCTAAACGAAGAGCGCATTCACTTACCGTTGCGGGGGCAGCACACGTTTGAATAGTGTTTCCCGTTTAACCCAAATGCAAGCATTTGGGCACCACGACAGCCCTATATTACCCTATCTGCGACTAGGAATAACCCGAATATGTGATGTTGAAAGGCTTACAATGAGAGGTTCAAGCATATATTTCAATGACCATACTAGACAGACATCCAGAGAAAAACCTAATTCGCTTGCAGCTAAGCCAAAACATTGTCCTGCGTAATCTAGACCCGGGCAGCATGGCTGAATTAGAGAGCTCTCTTGAGATCTCGGATCTGAAGAAATCCGAGATCTTATTGCGCCAAGGTAACTATCAAATGGAGCAATACTTTGTTCTCGATGGAATCTTGAAGCGCATTGTGTCGAGTGCCGATGCAAAAGAAATGATCTTGCGTTTTGCCATTGAGAAAGATATTGAAACTAGTTATGCCGCTTGGCGCTTACAGCGCGCCGCTCCATACAGCATCGCTTCGGTTACCAAGGCAAGGGTGGCGCGGATGCCGCTTAAAAAGTGGGCTGAGTTTCTAGAGAATCATCCAAAACTGAAAGAAAGTTTCGAGTTTGAGGTAATGCGTCTCATGAGTGAAATCATGGCGCACACCATAACCCTGCACATGCTCGATGCCCCGGGCCGAGTCGAGCGATTTTTGCGGAAATATGAAAACTTGTTCGATGTTTTGCCCAAGAAAGAATTAGCCGCCTATCTCAATCTCTCACCCGAAACTCTAAGCCGTTTAAAGAGTAAACACAAAGAGCTATTTATATAAAATAAAAGGGTTTTTTAGGGGATTGAGTAGGCTCTAACCCTAGGTTTTTATTGGATTTTAGGGGAAATTGACGAAAGTCAATGCTGAAGCTATCTATGAGTCCTAAGATTCGTTTCAGTTCAGCGGAGACTCTTTTATGGAGGCAATGCTGAAGACAACCAATCCCACGGAGAGAAACAACGTTATGTTGACAGCGACGAAAGAGCATTCTGCCAATGCTGCTGCAGAAGATACCCCATTAACCGACGGTTTCCATTTAGTGATCGATGCCTTAAAGGCCAACGATATCGATACCATTTTTGGACTCGTTGGTATTCCAATTACCGATCTAGCTCGCTTGGCTCAAGCGGAAGGAATGCGCTTCATTGGCTTCCGTCACGAACAGCATGCTGGTAATGCTGCAGCGATTGCTGGTTATATGACCCAAAAGCCTGGCATCTGCTTAACGGTGTCGGCCCCAGGATTCTTAAATGGCTTGACCGCCCTTGCTAATGCAACTACCAACTGCTTCCCCATGATCTTAATTTCTGGATCGAGCGAGCGTGAGATTGTGGACTTGCAACAGGGTGATTACGAAGAAATGGATCAGCTCAATGCTGCTAAGCCCTATGCGAAAGCTTCTTACCGGATTAATAAGGCAGAAGATATTGCCATTGGTGTCGCTCGCGCCATTCGTGCTGCGGTCTCTGGACGTCCAGGCGGCGTTTATCTCGATCTGCCTGCACAGTTATTGGGACAAAGTATTCCGGCTCAAAAGGGACAAGAATCATTGTTCCGCGTGATTGATGCAGCACCGAAGCAGATTCCTGCTCCAGACGCGATCAAGCGTGCTATCGATGTGTTGAAGAATGCTAAGCGCCCCTTAATTTTGTTGGGTAAAGGTGCTGCTTATGCGCAAGCCGACCAAGAGATCAAAGATTTGGTTGAGAAATCGGGCATTCCTTATTTGCCAATGTCCATGGCCAAGGGTTTATTACCCGATAACCACCCACAGTGCGCATCCGCAGCGCGTTCATTTGTGTTGGCAGAAGCCGATGCGGTGATGTTGGTTGGTGCCCGCTTAAATTGGCTATTGGCTCACGGTAAAGGTAAAACTTGGGGCAATCATTTGAAAAAATTTATTCAGATTGATATCGCACCGACCGAAATCGATAGTAACGTTCCGATCGCAGCACCTGTCATTGGTGATGTTGGTTCGTGTGTCACCGAGATCTTGAAGCAGATTGCAAACGTTCCCAAGCCCAGCGCTGAGTGGATTAATGCAATCAACGAGAAAAAAGAGAAGAACATTGCCAAGATGGAGGAGACACTCTCCAAGAACCCATCGCCTATGAACTTCCACAGCGCATTGCGTGCAATTCGTGAAGTGGTGAAGGCCAATCCCGAAGTCAATATCGTGAACGAAGGTGCCAATACGCTTGACTATGCCCGTAGCATCGTCAATATGTACAAGCCACGTAAGCGTTTTGACTCCGGAACTTGGGGCATTATGGGTATTGGTATGGGTTACGCCATCGGCGCTGCAGTGGTAAGTAAGTTACCGGTCATTGCGATCGAGGGTGATAGCGCATTTGGATTTAGCGGCATGGAACTCGAAACCATCTGCCGTTATAACTTGCCAATCATCACGGTGGTATTTAACAATAACGGCGTTTACCGTGGTACTGATGTGAACCCCACGGGTGGCTCTGATGTTGCGCCAACCGTGTTTGTGAAGAATGCCCGTTACGACATCATGATGGAGGCGTTTGGTGGAGTCGGATATAACGTCACCACCCCTGAGGAGTTGACTGATGCATTGAACAAGTCATTAGCTTCTGGCAAGCCCACCGTCATCAATGCTGTGATCGATGAAACTGCCGGTACTGAGAGTGGTCGTTTAACCAACCTCAACCCAGCTTCTACTGCAACTAAGAAGTAATCATTAATTGATATAAAGAGTCCAAAGGAGATTCAAGATGAGTAAACCACTAGACGGAATTCGGATTATCGATTTCACCCACGTACAAGCAGGCCCTGCTTGCACCCAATTGCTTGGCTTTTATGGTGCCGACGTCATTAAAGTAGAGCGTCCCGGCTCTGGCGACGTGACCCGCAGTCAGTTGCGCGATATTCCGGATGCTGATGCTTTGTACTTCACGATGCTCAATGGTAACAAGCGTTCCTTAACCTTGGATACCAAAACTCCTCAGGGTAAAGAAGTGCTCGAGAAGTTGATCAAGGTTTCTGATGTGATGGTTGAGAACTTTGGTCCTGGTGCCTTAGATCGCATGGGTTTCTCATGGGATCGCATTATGGAATTGAACCCCAAGATGATCTTGGCTTCCGTAAAAGGCTTCTCCGACGGTCACTCCTATGAGGATCTAAAAGTGTATGAGAACGTGGCTCAGTGTGCTGGCGGTGCTGCATCGACCACCGGTTTCTGGGACGGCCCTCCCACCGTATCTGCTGCCGCATTGGGCGATAGCAATACCGGTATGCACTTAGCGATTGGTATTTTGACTGCCCTCATGCATCGTCAAAAGACCGGTAAAGGTCAAAAAGTGGCTTGCTCAATGCAAGACGCCGTATTGAACCTCTGCCGTGTGAAGTTGCGTGACCAGCAGCGTTTGGATCGCGTCGGTTATCTCGAAGAGTACCCACAGTATCCTCATGGTAAATTTACTGATGTTGTGCCCCGTGGCGGTAACGCCGGTGGTGGCGGACAGCCTGGCTGGGTCTTAAAGTGCAAAGGCTGGGAAACCGATCCAAATGCCTACATCTATTTCACGATTCAAGGTCATGCTTGGGAACCAATTACCAAAGCTCTCGGTAAGCCAGAGTGGGCAACCGATCCAGCCTATATGACTGCAGAAGCTCGTCAAGATAAGATTTTTGACATCTTCGCAACCATTGAAGATTGGCTCAAAGATAAGACCAAGTACGAAGCGGTTGATATCTTGCGTAAGTACGATATTCCATGCGCACCCGTACTCTCGATGAAAGAGATTGCTGAGTCACCTGACTTACGTGCCAGCGGTTCCATCGTGGAAGTGGATCACAAAGTACGCGGCAAGTACCTGACAATTGGTAGCCCCATTAAGTTCTCCGATCTGAAAGTTGAAGTGAAGCCATCCCCAGTTTTGGGCGAGCACACCGATGAAGTTCTCTCAGATCTTGGCTACAGCAAAGACCAAATTGCTCAGTTGCATGCAGCAAAAGCAGTCTAATCGTATTTGTGATTAAGCAATGGCGCCTGCGGGCGCCATTTGTTTTTCAAGGGGAGCGGATCATGGACGATGAGGTCGATCTTCATCAGCTGATTGAGGCGATTGGCGATGCTGTCGTAGTGTCCAATGTAGCAGGCAAAATTACCCTGTGGAATCGGGCTGCCGAAGAAATGTTTGGATACACCGCGGCAGAGGCCTTGGGGCAAAATCTAGACATCATTACACCGGAGCGATTTCGGGCGCGTCATTGGGAAGGCTATCACCACTCGATGGAAAAAGGCGCCACAAAGTACGGCAAGCAAACCCTGCGAGTGCCAGCTATTCATAAAGATGGGCATACCTTGTCGATCGCATTCACGGTCGCCATGCTTCATGATGAACATCATCGGGTTAGCGGTGTGGTTGCGGTGATTCGGGATGAGACCGCACGATTCTTGGAGGAAAAAGAACTCAAAAAGCGTCTGATCGAGCTGGAATCCAAGCCGGGGGCTTAATTGGCGTGTTGACTCAAATTGATCATCGAACACCATTTTTGACTAATACCAGCACTGGTAAAATGGCTTTCATCATATTTTCATACTTTTTAGGACTTTTTTATGGCTAAAGCACTTGAGGGGATTAAGATCCTCGACTTTACGCACGTTCAATCTGGGCCGACGTGCACCCAGTTGCTCGCTTGGTTTGGAGCAGATGTCATCAAGGTGGAGCGCTCGGGTGAGGGTGATGCAACACGCAATCAACTCCAAGATATACCTGATGCCGATAGCTTGTATTTCACGATGCTCAATCACAACAAGCGCTCGATTACCGTGAATACCAAAACACCAGAAGGGAAGGATATTCTGGAGCGTCTAATTAAGCAGTGTGATGTCTTGGTTGAGAACTTCGCTCCAGGCGCTTTGGATCGCATGGGATTTACCTGGCAGCGCATTCAAGAACTCAACCCTCGCATGATCATGGCGTCGATTAAAGGATTTGGACCAGGGCCTTATGAGGATTGCAAGGTGTATGAGAACGTTGCGCAATGTGCGGGCGGTTCTGCATCAACCACGGGTTTTGATGATGGCCCACCCATGGTAACGGGTGCGCAGATTGGTGATAGTGGAACTGGTTTGCACTTGGCGCTTGGTATTGTGACCGCACTTTATCATCGCACCCACTCTGGCAAGGGGCAAAAGGTCGATGCTGCCATGCAAGATGCGGTTCTCAACCTTTGCCGCGTTAAGCTCCGTGACCAACAGCGTTTGGAGCGCAACGGCACGATGCAAGAGTATCCACAGTTTCCCAATGGTAAGTTTGGTGATGCAGTGCCTCGCGCGGGTAATGCATCTGGTGGCGGCCAGCCCGGTTGGATTTTGAAGTGTAAAGGCTGGGAAGCTGATCCTAATTCCTATATCTATATCGTAGTTCAAGCAGCTGTCTGGGAAGCCATTTGTAAAGTGATTGGTCGTGAGGATTGGATTACCGATACTAATTACGCATCGCCAATGGCGCGCTTACCACGTCTGATGGGAATCTTTGCAGAGATTGAGAAGTGGACCATGACCAAGACCAAGTTCGAGGTGATGGATATTCTCAATCAATATGATGTGCCCTGTGGCCCAATCCTCTCGATGAAAGAGATTGCTGAAGAGCCTGCCTTGCGTGCCACTGGAACAGTGGTGGAAGTTGACCACCCCATTCGTGGTAAGTATTTGACCGTTGGTAATCCGATCAAACTATCGGATAGTCCCACCGAGGTCACTCGTTCCCCCCTATTGGGCGAGCACACCGACGAGATCTTGCAAGAACTTGGCTTTAATATCGATGATCTGATTGATTTACGACATAAGAAGGTCATCTAATGCGCATTGCACTGATTGGCAGTCAAGATTTTGGTAAAGCCGCGCTTGAGGCTTTTCTGGAGCGTGGGGATGAGGTGGTGGCTGTGTTTTGTCCACCCGATAATCCGAAAGCCACCAAGCCCGAGATCCTTAAAGAGACCGCTTTGGCTCGGGGCCTCAATATGCTCCAGTTCCCAAGTCTCAAGGGGCCTGAGGCTGCCAATGCAATGCGCGATAGCAAGGCTGATATTTGCGTGATGGCCTATGTATTGCAATTTGTACCCCAGGATTTAGTGAAGATTCCTCGGTTTGGCACGATTCAGTATCACCCATCGCTGTTGCCAAAATACCGTGGTCCCAGCGCCATTGGTTGGTCGATTGCTTTGGGCGAAACCAAAACCGGATTAACGATCTTTCGACCCTCAGATGGTTTAGATGAGGGTGAAATCATTTTGCAAAAGGAAGTACCAATTGGTCCAGACGATACCCTAGGTCAGGTGTACTTTAATCATCTCTTCCCATTGGGGGTAAAGGCATTATTGGAAGCAGCCGACCTCGTAGCGGCCGGCAAGCATCAAGAGATTGTGCAAGATGAGTCGCAAGCAAATTATGAAGGGTGGTTTGACCAAGCCGCCGCTCGGATTCATTGGTCAAATCACGTCAGCCAAATCTATAACTTGATTCGGGCATGCAATCCAGCCCCAGGTGCATGGACTGCGCTTAATGGTGAGAAGGTTCAGATCTATGATGTGCGCAAGCATGTCACCCCGACCTTCGGATCGGTTAAGGGTAAGCCTGGCGAAGTGGTTGAGGTTAGCTCAGACTCGTTTAAGGTGGCCTGCCATGGCGGCCAGATCGAGGTTCTGAAAGCCAAAGTTGGAAAAGGTTCCAAAGTCTCTGGCTCTGAGTGTGCCAGTGCAGCCGGTATTCAAGTCGGCCAGTTCTTTGACGCTTAAACCTTAGATCTCGAGGTTATCAATCAGGCGGGTCTTGCCAAGTTTGGCAGCCGCCAAAATAACGAGTTCTTTCTTTGCCAGTAAATCATCATGGCTGGGTGCTAGCAAATCGGCGCGTTTACGAATCGCGATGTAGTCAGGTTGCCAGCCACGTTGTGTCAGGGCACTGCTAGCCTTCTTCTCCAGATCACGCAGGGATTGATCTAGAGGTTTCGGGTTACTAGCCCGATGAATGGCATCTAAAACATCTAACCGTAGTTGTTGCAGACTGGCTTGCAAATGCGGGGCCTCAGCGCGCTCGGCATCACTGAGATAGGCATTGCGCGAGGATAGTGCCAAGCCATCATCAGCCCGAATAGTTTCACCAGCCACAATCTCAACGGGCAAGGCAAATTGATGGGCCATCTGGCGAATAATCATCAATTGCTGGTAATCCTTTTTGCCAAAGACCGCAACGCGCGGCTGAACGCAGGAGAATAGTTTTAGGACAACGGTACAAACCCCCTTAAAGAATCCGGGACGGAACTCGCCTTCCAAAATATCGCCCAACTGCTTGGGTGGATCCACACGGTATTCCTGTGGCTCGGGATACAAGACCTTCTCAGTGGGGGCAAACAGGACATAAACCCCTTCCTTTTCAAGCTTCTCGGCATCCGCCTCTAGAGTGCGCGGGTATTGATCAAAATCTTCATGAGGACCAAATTGCAGGCGATTTACAAAAATACTGGCAATTACTGGATCACCGTGCTGCCTTGCAATGCGCATTAAGGAGAGATGCCCTTCATGCAAATTACCCATGGTAGGAACAAAGGAGGCACGATTTTGGCCGCGCAACTGGTCGCGCAGTTCTTGAATATCAGTAACGATCTTCATGCGCTTGGTGTATAAGCCAGTCGGACGTAGATGGGCGCGTAGGGCTCGGCTTGCGTGATTTCAATGAGAGATTCACGGGAGAGTTCAAGCATCGCAATGAAGTTCACCACAATCACGGGGACACCATTACCAGAACGAATGGCATCCTCAAATAGCTCGCTGAATTCGACAAAGCGGGTGTTCTGTAAGCGTCGCAGAATACGTGTCATGAAGTCACGAACCGATAACTGCTCGCGTGTAATGGTGTGGTGTTGATTAAGTTTGGCACGGTGTAAGACATCACGCCAGGCCATCTGTAAATCTTCGAGGTTCACCTCGGGCCAGGTGACCGCAACGCTGGTATCGACATAGCCATGAGCCACCTGAAAGTCACGACCCACTTGCGGAATACGATCAAGTTCTTGGGCAGCTAATTTCATGCGCTCGTATTCCAGTAAGCGCCGTACTAGCTCAGCGCGTGGATCTTCGACCTCTTCATCACTGTCTGCTTTTTTCATGGGCAGGAGCATGCGCGATTTAATCTCAATGAGCATCGCTGCCATTAGCAGATACTCGGCCGCCAGTTCAAGATTGTGATGACGGATTTGGTCGATATAACTGAGGTACTGCTGCGTGACCTCAGCCATTGGAATATCGAGGACATTGAAATTCTGTTTACGAATCAGATACAGCAGTAAATCCAGTGGACCTTCAAAGGCTTCTAGAAAAACCTCCAGAGCATCCGGTGGAATGTATAAATCATTTGGTAACTGAAACAGCGGTTCGCCATACAGCTTGGCAAACGCAGAGCTCAAGCCATCAATTTTTTCTTCTGATGGACCATTGGGGAGCGGTTCGAGCTCCTCAGTCATTGCCATAGACGTAGGCGCGTTGCTTGACTTTAGCCAGTTGGTTGCGTCGGATCTCTTCGGGGCTCAGTGCAGGCTTATCCCACAATAGGGCACGACCTTCACGCTGCGCTTGTTCCAGATGGGGATTTTGAGACTTGAGTTTTTCTAAAAACAAGGTGGCTTGAGATTTATATTTCTTCATAAAATCAATAATTTAGCTAATAAAACAAATTCCAACACCCTTCATTATTAACGATTTTTGGGGAGTCTTAGCGATTTAATTGGAGGAGAGTCTCGACCTGGGTTGGCTCAACCCGGGTCATTAAATGACGATAAGGTTTGATGGCCATGTCGCTCTTTAATGATTTGCGGATATCGTGCCATTGCATGGGCTCAATCGATAAAAATTCTTCAACTTGAGTAACAAGATTTGGCAAGACAGGCTTTAAATACAAGCTCAAGCGACGGAAAGATTCTAGGATGACGCTACACACTTCATGTAGTTTGCTTGACCCTTGTGGATCCTTGGCAAGCTCCCAAGGCTTGTTCTCATCGACGTAGGCGTTGACCAGATCCGCGAGCTCCATAATTTGACGTACTGCTTTTGCAAATTCGCGAGATTCATAAAGATCTGCGATTGAGTCACTTGCATTGGCAATCGATTCTAGTAATGGATGCGTCATCGCTGCATCCGTAACTCGACCCTCAAAGCGTTTTACTAAAAATCCAGCGGTACGACTAGCGATGTTGATGTACTTCCCCAAAAGATCGCTGTTAACGCGTGCCACAAAATCTTGGAGGTTTAGATCCAGATCCTCCATGGTTGCATTCAACTTTGTTGCAAAGTAATAGCGAAACCATTCAGGATTAAGACCAGCTTCAATCACACTGTTGGCAGAAATAAGCGTGCCACGTGATTTACTCATCTTCTCGCCATCCACGGTTAAAAATCCGTGAGCAAAAACATTGGTGGGTGTGCGATAGCCTGAAAAGTGCAAGGTCGCAGGCCAAAAGAGCGTATGAAAATACAAAATGTCTTTACCAATGAAATGGTATTGCTCGGTAGTGCTATCGGGCTTAACCCAGTTTGCAAAATCAAGGCCTCGTTCCTTGCAATACTTTAGGAAGCTCGCGTAATAGCCAATGGGAGCATCAAGCCATACATAAAAATATTTACCGGGCGCGTCGGGGATTTCAAAGCCAAAGTAGGGCGCATCGCGCGAGATATCCCAGTCACCTAGTTTGCTATCCCCCTCGGTGCCCACCCACTCTTTCATTTTGTTCTTCGCTTCAATCTGCAGCGGGGTTTTCACTTGGGTCCAGTCGCGCAAGAATGCTTCGCAGCGTGGATCCGAGAGCTTGAAAAAATAATGATCTGAGACCTTGCGAATTGGCGTGGCACCACTCACCACGGAGTATGGATTCTGGAGATCGGTGGGCGCATACGTGGCGCCGCATTTCTCGCACGAGTCGCCATATTGGTCAGCAGCTCCACATTTAGGGCAGTTGCCTTTGATGAAGCGATCAGGCAGAAACATTTCTTTCACCGGATCGTAGGCTTGCTCAATCGCCCGCTTTTCAATCAATCCTGCCTCTCGCAACTTCAGATAAATTTCCCGAGATAGCTGCTCATTCTCAGGACTATCGGTGGTGTAGTAATGATCAAAGGAGATCAGAAAGTGATCAAAATCCCGCTTGTGTTCATGCCACACCTTGTCGATTAGCTCTTTGGGAGTAATTCCTTCTTTTTCAGCTCGTAGCATGATTGGGGTACCGTGGGTATCGTCGGCACCGACGTAATGCACCTCATGGCCACGCATTCTTTGGAACCGAACCCAAATATCCGTCTGAACGTATTCCACGAGATGTCCAATATGGATTTGGCCATTGGCGTAGGGTAGGGCGGAGGTGACGAGCAGTTGACGCATATCAATCATTCTTATTAAACATTGATTTTAGACTGCGGTTAAAGTGTATGGTGAGATACCGTGGGGTATCGATGATGGACAAAGATCAGACCGCCGATGAGTAAGACTTCGCAATCCACTATTGCAATGACAAACGCTTCTGTACCCGTGGTTCATGAGGTGGCGATTATTGATGAGTTAGGACGCCAGAAAACTACTTTTATTCCAGGCGAGCGCTCCTTGACCATCTACTTGGATAAGCGCGAAGTGGTGACTCTCATGACCTTGGGTGCCGCGCCTGAGGCTTTGGTCTTGGGATATTTACGCAACCAACGACTGGTGGAGTCGGCTGAGGATATTGAGAGCATTCAGGTTGATTGGGAAACCGACTCAGCGGCGGTCAAGACCCGCAGAGCCACAGTCGATATTGATGCAATCACCAGTAAGCGTGTAGTGACCACGGGCTGTGGCCAAGGCACCATGTTTGGTGGGTTAATGGAGGATATGGCCCAGATTCGGCTACCAGACGGCCCTAAGCTTCATCAGGCGGCGATTGTGGATCTCTTGGAGCAAATCAGGGCTCATGAAACCATCTACAAGAAAGCGGGCTCTGTGCATGCCTGTGCGGTATTTGAGCGTGCTGGGGACGATCGGGTCAGACTCTTGCATCTGATTGAGGATGTGGGCCGGCACAATGCAGTTGACTCCATTTCGGGCTTACTTTGGTTGGCTAAGCGCCAAGGTGAGGACCTCATCTTTTTTACGACCGGGCGCCTAACTTCGGAGATGGTGATCAAGGGGGCTCAGATGGGTATTCCCTTTTTGCTGACCCGTTCCGGGGTTACGCAGATGGGATTGGAGCTGGCCAAAAAGACCCATTTAACCTTGCTCTCGCGCTGCTCTGGCAAGCACTTTGAGATCTATAACGCCCCAGAGCGTGTGGTTTTTCAGACACCCTCGACCTGAAAGCGAGGGTTTGTGTCCACTTGGGCACGAAAGTCTTACAATCCCGCCATGACTATTAAATCTGACCATTGGATTCGCCGGATGGCCGAGGGGGGCATGATTAGCCCCTTTGAGCCCGGCCAAATTCGGACGAACGCCGCAGGGCAAAAAATTGTGAGTTATGGCACATCAAGTTATGGCTATGACATTCGGTGCGCGAATGAGTTCAAGATCTTTACCAATATCAACAGCACGATTGTGGATCCGAAGCAATTTGATGAAAAGTCATTTGTGGATTTCAAGGGTGATGTCTGCATCATCCCCCCTAATTCCTTCGCCTTGGCAAGAACGGTGGAGTATTTCAAGATCCCTCGCAATGTGTTAACCATTTGCGTAGGCAAGAGTACCTATGCGCGTTGCGGAATCATCGTCAATGTCACACCGTTTGAGCCCGAGTGGGAAGGTTATGTCACCTTGGAGTTTTCGAATACCACTCCATTGCCAGCCAAAATTTATGCGGGCGAGGGTTGCGCTCAAGTCCTTTTCTTTGAGAGCGATGAAGTATGCGGTACCTCTTACAAAGATCGTGGCGGTAAGTACCAAGGCCAACACGGCGTTACGTTACCCAAAACCTAAGCCATCATGAAATTTCGTTTCCCGATCATCATCATTGATGAAGACTTTCGCTCCGAGAACATTTCGGGTTCTGGTATTCGTGACCTTGCAGTTGCGATTGAGAAGGAAGGAATTGAGGTGATTGGTTTGACCAGTTACGGTGATCTCACTTCATTTGCGCAGCAAGCCTCACGGGCATCGTGCTTCATTTTGTCGATTGACGATGAAGAGTTTGATGCGGTGATGGATCCTGAAGATAGCGATCTACCAGCAATTGCCAACCTGCGCTCTTTTGTCGTCGAAGTGCGTAAGCGCAATGAAGATATTCCGATCTTTTTGTATGGTGAGACCCGTACATCGCGCCATATTCCCAACGATATTTTGCGTGAGCTGCATGGCTTCATTCATATGAATGAAGATACGCCTGAGTTCGTGGCGCGTCACATCATTCGTGAGGCTAAGGTCTATCTTGATTCCTTAGCGCCCCCGTTCTTTCGGGCGCTCACCCACTATGCCTCCGAGGGTTCGTATTCCTGGCATTGCCCGGGGCACTCAGGAGGCGTTGCCTTTTTGAAGAGCCCTGTTGGTCGTATGTTCCATCAATTTTTTGGTGAGAACATGTTGCGCGCCGATGTCTGTAATGCGGTGGAAGAGTTAGGTCAGCTCTTAGATCACACCGGACCCGTAGTGGCCAGCGAGCGCAATGCCGCACGTATCTTCAATGCAGACCATTTGTTTTTTGTCACTAATGGCACATCGACTTCGAACAAAATTGTTTGGCACTCAACAGTGGCTCCGGGCGATGTGGTTCTAGTCGATCGCAATTGCCATAAATCGGTGATTCATTCGATCATGATGATGGGTGCGATCCCAGTATTTTTGATGCCCACCCGTAATCATCTTGGCATTATTGGGCCTATTCCAAAAGAAGAGTTTGAGTGGGCCAATATTCAGAAAAAGATTGCGGCTAACCCCTTTATCAAAGATAAAAATGTTGTGCCACGGGTCTTAACCATAACCCAGAGCACCTATGACGGGATTGTCTATAACGTTGAGATGATCAAGTCCATGCTCGATGGTAAGGTTGATAGCTTTCATTTCGATGAAGCGTGGTTACCGCATGCAGCTTTTCATCCTTTTTATCAGGACATGCATGCGATTGGTCAGAATCGTAAACCTCCACAAAAGAGTTTGTTGTTCTCAACCCAATCAACCCATAAATTACTCGCTGGCTTATCGCAAGCCTCCCAAGTCTTGGTGCAGGATGCCCAGGAGCGCAAGCTTGATCGAGATTGCTTTAACGAGGCCTACTTGATGCATACCTCGACCAGTCCTCAGTACGCGATTATTGCTTCATGCGATGTATCGGCAGCCATGATGGAGTCACCCGGTGGCACCACCTTGGTTGAAGAGTCGATTGCGGAAGCCTTAGATTTTAGGCGTGCGATGCGTAAGGTCGATGAGGAGTTTGGCTCTGACTGGTGGTTTAAGGTTTGGGGCCCAGATCATTTGGCTGAAGAGGGCATTGGAACGCGTGACGATTGGATTTTGGAGCCCAACGCCTATTGGCATGACTTTGGTCCTTTGGCCAAGAACTTCAATATGCTTGATCCGATCAAGGCAACGGTGGTTACTCCGGGCTTGGATATTGAAGGTAATTTTGGTGAGATTGGTATTCCGGCAAGTATCGTGACCAAGTACCTGGCCGAGCACGGCGTGATTGTTGAGAAGACCGGGCTCTATTCATTCTTCATCATGTTCACGATTGGTATTACCAAAGGGCGTTGGAATACTCTCGTGACCGAGTTGCAACAGTTCAAGGATCACTTTGATAAGAACCAACCCCTGTGGAAGGTGCTGCCTGAGTTTGTTGCTAAGCACCCCCGTTACGAACGCGTGGGACTACAAGAGATTTCTGCGCAAATTCATTCTTTTTATAAGAGCCGCGATGTAGCCCGCATGACCACTGAAATGTACCTCTCGAATATGGAGCCAGCGATGATTCCAGGCGACGCCTGGAGCAAGATGGCCCATAAAGACATTGACCGAGTACCGATTGATGAGCTTGAGGGTCGCATTACCGCCATGCTGGTAACACCATATCCCCCGGGCATTCCACTGCTGATTCCGGGTGAGCGCTTTAATAAAGCGATTGTGGATTACTTACGCTTTGCACGTGACTTTAACCAACGGTTCCCGGGCTTTGAAACCGATATCCATGGCCTAGTTAAAAATGCCGATGGCAATAACGGTTACTACGTCGACTGCGTGCGTGCTTAACGAGTTTTAATTACTTCTTTTTCAGGGCGGTGCGGGCACGTTTAATAGCTGCAATGACCTGTTTGGGGGCAGTACCTCCCACATGATTGCGGGCACCCACTGAACCCTTAGGGGTTAATACCGCAAACACATCCTGAGTAATTAACTTAGATTTTGTGGTTAATCCGCAAGCCTTAATGAGCTCCGCCAGAGTGAGATCGCTTAAAGCACAATCTTTCTCAACGCAGCGTTTGACTGCATGAGCAACCGCCTCATGCGCATCCCGAAATGGCAATCCTTGCTTAACCAAGTAATCGGCCAGATCCGTAGCGGTTGCAAAACCCTCTTCTGCTGCGTATTCCATTGCGGCTTGATTAACCTTGATGTGAGGGACCATATCCGCAAAAATTTGGATCGTTTGGCTAACTGTATCGACGGCGTCAAAGAGAGGCTCTTTATCTTCTTGATTATCTTTGTTATAGGCAAGTGGTTGCCCTTTCATGAGGGTGAGAAGAGCAATCAAATCACCATTCACCCGCCCGGTCTTGCCACGGGCTAACTCAGGGACGTCGGGATTTTTCTTCTGCGGCATGATTGAGCTGCCGGTACAAAACCGGTCTGGCAAATCAATAAAACCAAAGCGTGGGCTGAGCCACAAAATCAACTCCTCAGACAATCTGGAGACATGCATCATGAGGATTGCAGCGTTTGCACAAAACTCGATTGCGAAATCACGATCAGACACTGCATCGAGCGAGTTTTGGCAGACTCCATCAAAACCCAGGGTTTTGGCAACACGGGCCCGATCAATCGGATAGCTGGTACCAGCCAGAGCGGCGGCACCCAAAGGTAATTGGTTCACTCGCGCACGGCAATCGGCCAAGCGCTCTGCGTCACGGGTAAACATCTCGTAGTAAGCGAGCAGATGATGTCCAAATGTCACGGGTTGAGCTACTTGCAGATGGGTATGACCCGGCATGATGGTATTGGCGTGCCGCTCCGCCAAGTTGAGAAATGCCTCGCGTAAACGTGTGAGGTCACCCAAAATTAAATCAATTTCACTTCTTAGCCATAAACGAATATCGGTGGCAACTTGATCATTGCGTGAGCGGCCAGTATGTAGACGTTTGCCCGCATCCCCGATCAATTTGGTAAGCCTAGCTTCAATATTGAGGTGAACATCTTCAAGGGCTAATTGCCAATCAAAGCGTCCAGACACAATTTCTTTTTCGATCTGGGCCATGCCCTTTTGAATGGCCATGAAATCAGCCTTCGAAATGATTTTCTGGGCAGCCAGCATCTCGGCGTGGGCCAGAGATCCGGCAATATCCACAAGGGCTAGCCGCTGGTCGAAGGCCAGTGAGGAAGTGTAGTGCTGAACTAGGGAATCGACGGGTTCAGCAAAGCGGCCAGACCACGCTTTGGATTTATTGGCTAAAGAATTTTTGGATGAGCTCATAAACACAGTATATTGTGTGTCGTAACAGTTTATTTTAATTCTGAAGTTGCCCTATGAGCCCAACGCGTTTAGTTATTGCCTCTCGTGAGAGCAGGCTTGCCATGTGGCAAGCCGAACATGTTCAAGCATGCCTTAAAAAGTTGTACCCCGGCTGCGAGGTCATCATCCTAGGAATGACCACCAAAGGCGATCAAATCTTAGACCGCGCCCTCTCTAAAGTGGGGGGCAAAGGACTCTTTGTAAAAGAGCTGGAAACCGCTCTGGAAGATGGTCGCGCTGATCTTGCCGTGCACTCATTAAAAGACGTGCCGATGGTGATGCCAGACGGCTTTGATCTGTCATGCATCATGGTGCGCGAGGACGCGCGCGATGCCTTGGTATCCAATGACTATGCCAGCTTGGCTGAGTTACCCGCAGGAGCAGTGGTCGGTACCTCAAGCTTGCGGCGTGAAGCGATAATTCGGAGTCAGTATCCTCATTTACGGGTTGAGCCATTGCGCGGTAATTTAGATACGCGGATGGCCAAGCTGGACCGCGGTGAATACCAGGCCATTATTCTGGCTGCCGCTGGCTTAAAGCGCCTAGGGATGGGTGCTCGCATTAAAGCACTGTTGCCTTATGATCCCCATACCCCAGCTGCTGGCCAAGGGGCATTAGGCATTGAAACCTTAAGTGCACGCCCTGATGTGAAAGCCTGGCTGGCGCCTTTAAATGATTTACCAACCGCTCTCGCAGTGACCGCCGAGCGGGCGGTATCACGTAAATTGGGTGGCTCGTGCGAGGTGCCTCTGGCGGCTCACGCACAATGGCAAAACCCGCAAGAGCTCTCGATGCGCTCCTATGTGGCCAGTACTGATGGTCGGCAAATTTGTTTGGCTTCTGGTTCGCGTGCGATCAGCAATTATCAAGAAGCGGAAGCATTTGGCCTGGCGATTGCTGATGATCTGATTGCGAAGGGGGCGGCAGCCTTATTGCCGTACTAAATCTGTGAAGGGGTTTGAACCGGCGATCATCGTAACCCGACCGACCGGTCAAGCACGCCGCTTAACTGAATTAATCCAAGCAGCTACGCAGGCAGTTTATCCATCGGTGCGGATGGTGAGCCTTCCCTTGCTGACGATTATTCCAAAAAATGATTTCGCGCTCCTAACACAATTACGCACAGCCTTACAACGCTCAACACTGATCATTTTTGTGAGCCCCAATGCGATTGAGTGCGCCATGCGAGCCGTTGATGATGCGAACTCGTCTTGGGGGCAATTAGTGAATCCTGGAGTAAAGATTGGGGTGGTGGGGCAGAGCAGTCAAGAGGCGCTGATCCGGCACGGCCTAACCAAAGCATCCATCTTGGTTCCCGCCCACGATGAATCGGACTCTGAGGGTCTATGGAGGGTCCTTCAATCCAAGATCACTGACTGGCCTAAGGAATCTGTTTTGATTATTAAGGGAGAGGGGGGTCGTGAGACCCTAATCGAGCAATTGCGTTCAGTTGGCGCTGGGCTTGAGATCGTATCAATTTACTCGCGTGTTCCATTAGATCTTGCTAGCCCATTATGGCAGTCGTGCACCGAACTTGATCCACTGCATACGTTGTGGACCTTAACCTCGTCTGAGGCGGTGCGGCATTTGGGTGAGCGCTGTAAAGAGGTCAACCGAATTCCAAGACTTGCGATTGAGAATAGCTCGGCTTTGTGCAGTCATGCCAATATCGCATATGCAGCTCAGCAAATCGGTTTTAGAAATATCTCGGTTTGTGAGCCGCGGGACGAGTCGATTAGTCAGTCTGCGGCAGCTTGGTTAGCAGAGCAGGTAAAAAGATTTCCATAACCAGTAGAGGGTGACCGTTGAGTTGGTAGAGTGTGCGTCTGGCCCAAACGCGTTTGGGGAGATCCGCATACCGTCGTTGGCAAGCTTTCCACTCTGGATGATGATGGTCCAAACGAACAATTTGCCGAATGGGGCGAAAGCGCCCTTTGAGAACTTTGGCAAATAAAACGGCACCCAAGGGTTTATGACCCAATTTCAGAATCGTATGGTTACTGCCAATCGAACTTGTGATGGGCAATACGCTACGCGCCATCACAATTGGCTCACCCTGATCGCACAGCAAAATCTCACGAACCCGCGAGCGATGGATTGGGCGTCGAAAGAATTTTTTTTCGGATGCAACTAAATTTTGTTTGCCATCGGCAAGGATTTGTAATTCAAGGTGGCGATCTTCGGGATAGTGAAGTGCTTTCTCGAGTTTGCGTGTGAGCGATCCAGTATCGCTTAACCATTCTTGTAATGCCAATGGAGCACCCAAGGGTGCACCATGGTCAAGTTGATGCCAGGTCGATGGGGAGCGAGACTTCCGCCACAACATACAAGGCGCTAATTAGTGCTGACGTGTGCTATTTTGAAATGAGCCAGTACGTGAACCAAAGCGCGGCCCTGAACTTTTACGCGCCTGACCCCCAAACTTGGGTTTAGTGCGTTTGGCAGCTCCAGGGCGATGATTAGGTTTATGTGAGCTTGGTTTTTGTTGAGGCTCAAGACCTGCAATTTCAGCAGCAGCCATGGGTTGCTGAGTAAATCGCTCAATCGCTCTAATCTTCACGCGATCACGATGCTCGGCTAGTGTAATGGCGATACCATTGCGCCCAGCGCGACCTGTACGACCGATACGGTGCGTATAGTCCTCAGGTTTCATAGGCAGACCAAAATTGATCACGTGACTGATTCGGGGCACGTCAATTCCACGCGCAGCTACATCAGTGGCGACCAAAATCCGGGTTTGGCCTTTGCGTAATGAATCGAGGCGACGGTTGCGAACGGCCTGTGGCATCGCGCCATGCAAGGCGCTCGCTTGATAGCCATTGGCACGCAAGGTGTCAGCAATCTTTTCGCTTTCTACTTGGGTGCTCGCGAAGACAACTGCTTGATCGAGCTCGGGGTCGGAGAGCAGGTGCTCCAACAGGCGATGCTTGTGCGCCATGTTGTCAGCCCAATGAAGTTTCTGGGCGATATTGGCATGCGCTTCACCAGCATGGGCAAGCTCGATCCGTTTGGCATCTTTTGTGAGGTTTGACGCTAGGCTCATGATGCGCGGGGCAAACGTTGCTGAGAACATGAGTGTTTGAGAACGACCTTTGCAACGCTCATCAATTGCCTCAAGATCTTCAGCAAAGCCAAGATCCAACATGCGATCAGCCTCATCGACCACCAAGCACTCAACTTGATCTAAGCGAATGGCGCGTGAGTTAAATAAGTCCAGTAAGCGACCTGGAGTCGCTACCACTAAGCTTGCCCCCTTAATCGCTTGGATTTGCTTGCCGTAGGGCATACCACCCATGATGGTGGCAATCCGTAGGCTCTTGATACCGCGCGCCAGATTAATCGCATCGGTGGCAACTTGTTGCGCTAGTTCGCGGGTTGGACACAAGACCAAGATCTTGGGCTGAGCGCGACCAGGTACAGGGCTACCATTGGGATTGGCAAGAACAAGTTGATGAAGAAGTGGCAATAAAAAAGCAGCAGTTTTACCGCTTCCAGTTTGGCTGCTCACCAATAAATCGCCGCCCTCGAGGGCCGCAGGAATAACCTGTGCTTGGACGGGGGTGGCTTGTGTATAGCCCAGCGCCTCAATGTTCTTGAGTAAGGGCGCAGCTAAGTTCAATGAAGCAAATGAATGGTTCGTAATTTCAGCAGAATGTGACATGCAATACCCATCCTCTTATAGGATGGTCTCCGGTTGTGCGCCAAGTTTATGTAAAGGCGCGATGGTCAAGGGCATCGACCATCAGACAAGCGGCAGCGGGGTAAAAACCAAAACGCTGAAAAATGTAAATTGCTGGGGACGATGTTTCAAAAAGCCCTCCATTATGACACGTTTCCTGTTTATGATCTAGTCATGCTGGATTGGATGAATTTGACCCATGTTGGCGTCGTACAGTTGCCAACCTTTATTCTGGGCACCATCGCGATTGTTTTATTGCCGGGCCCAAACTCCCTTTATGTTCTGACAGCCTCATCCAAGCTGGGCTGGAGGGCCGGGGTGTGGGCATCATTGGGCATTGTGGTGGGCGATTCAATTCTGATGATTGCCATTGTTTTAGGGGCTGCATCCCTCTTACAAAACTCTTCTGGCATTTTTATGGCATTACGTTGGCTGGGGGCGATTTACTTGCTGTGGCTAGCTTGGGGCCTGATGCAAACCGCTTGGAATCGTTTGCAAAGGTCCTCCTCACAAAATAGCGCTCCAGCAAGCACCATGCGACTTATACATATGCATCCATTTGTGGCTGCACTCGGTTTATCGCTCACCAATCCCAAGGCCATTTTTTTCTTCATCTCCTTCTTTACCCAGTTTGTCGATCCACAATTTGCCAATCCAGCCCAGAGTTTTTTATACCTTGCCATCATTTTGCAGATGATTAGCATCACCTACTTGGGGGTACTGATTTGGGTTGGTGAAACTCTGGCTCATCGAATGGAGCGCCATCCGCAATGGGCGGCTATGCTGTGGTTTGGGGTTGGCGCACTATTTATCTATTTTGCGTTACGCTTATTGATAGGCGGTTAAGTAAAAACAGTATTGGAGAATCTTGGTGGCAACGATCTTAGAGAAGGCGATATTGGGCGGTGGGTGTTTCTGGTGCCTCGAGGCGGTCTATCAGCGCGTTCAGGGCGTTACGCATGTGATCTCGGGATATGCTGGTGGCCATGTTGTTAATCCCAGTTATGAGGCGGTCTGCTCGGAGTCGACTGGGCATGCCGAGGTTGTTGAGATTGAGTTTGATCCCAGCATTATTTCCTATCGGCAGTTGCTAGAGATCTTCTTTGTGATTCATGATCCAACCACATTGAACTACCAGGGTAATGACGTAGGAACGCAATATCGCTCGGTGATTTATGCCCTTAACGATCAGCAATTGCAAATCGCTAAAAACCTAGTCAAAGAGCTTGAGGAGCAAAGACAGTTTTCTGATCCGATTGTTACGGAAGTGATCATGGCCCCCGTTTTTTATCCTGCGGAAGACTACCATCAGAATTACTATCGCAATCACCCATTTCAGGGTTATTGCATGGCAGTTGTAGGCCCTAAGGTTAGTAAGTTTAAAAAGACTTTCTCATCTTTACTGAAAGATTGAGAGAGAACCTTCTATGGCGCCAAGCGACTAATGCGCCATGTCTCTTGAGCCTTGGTGTACAAAATACGATCATGTAAACGTGAGGGGCGACCTTGCCAAAACTCAATCTTCTCGGGCCTTAAACGATATCCTCCCCACTGGCTTGGTCTTGGGGGATTTTCGCCAAATTGTTGTTTAAAGCGTAATTCTTCTTGTTCTAAAAAAGCACGACTTTCAATTTCTCGGCTTTGGGGTGAAGCCCAGGCGCCTATGCGGGAGGCTGGGGGGCGTTGAAAAAAGTAATCATCGCTCTCAGCTGCACTTAGTTTGGAGACAATCCCATTAATCCTTACTTGGCGTTCTAGCTCGTGCCAATGAAATAGTAGTGCCGCTTGTGGGCGGATTGCAAGCTCTTGCCCCTTTTGACTTTCGTAATTCGTAAAGAAACAAAAATCACCTTGGCTGATTCCTTTTAATAAAACCACCCGGGCTGAGGGCGTACCTGATGCATCTGCTGTTGCTAGCACCATGGCATTGGGTTCCGGACATTCTGCCTGACTAGCTTGCTCAAACCAGCTTTCAAACAGGATGATGGGATCGAGAGGCAGCTCACGTTCCGATAGTTGCCCTGCGGTATAGTTTTTCCGTAAATCGGCTAAGTTTTTACTGATTGAACTCATGGATTGAGTATAAAGAGAGCGTATGACAAACGAAAGAGTGCTTGGCCCAAGTACGTGTGAGAGCAATGAAGTGGCAGATCGACGATTTGCTGGGGTGGCTCGTCTTTATGGCGAGGATGCCTTTAAAGCATTTGGCCAAGCCACGGTTGCGGTGATCGGCTTGGGTGGGGTTGGCTCATGGGCTGCTGAGGCTTTGGCTCGCTCTGCGGTTGGGCATTTGGTTTTGATCGATTTTGATCATATTGCCCCCAGTAATGTGAATCGTCAGTTGCATGCCATTGAAGGTAGTTTTGGGAAAGCTAAAGTGCTGGCTATGGCTGAGCGTCTTCAAGCCATTAATCCAATGATCACGATTACCATGCATGATGTATTTGCGGAGCCAGCCAATTTGGAGCAGATCATTCCGCATAACTCTTTTGTACTGGATGCCTGTGACGATGTATCGGTGAAGGTAGCGCTGGCTAGTTTTTGTAAAAAACAGAAGATTCCATTGGTGATGTGCGGAGGCGCGGGCGGAAAGGTCAACCCACGTTTTTTAAATGCGGATGATTTAGCCAAAGCCACACACGACCCCCTATTAGCAAAAATCAGGGCTGAGCTCAGAAAAAACCATTCTTTTACCAAGGACCTGAAGTTGCCGATGGGGATTCGGGCGGTTTACTCCGCAGAGAATATGCGTGGAGACGGAAGTAGTGGCTTGGCGTGTTCAGGTTATGGCTCTACAGTGAACGTCACCGCCTCTTTTGGGTTTTTGGCTGCCGCAGAAATTTTGAGTGCAATCCAAAGTCAAACCACAAATTAATAACTAACTAATTGTTTTTGAACAGTTATTTTCAATTCAATGGCCTGTCAACCCTTTCCAATCAATAAGCGTTAAAGGATTAGTCTTCGAAAAAGCCATTCGTAGCTACATTGGTTTTTCCTAGGCTGTAGTAATTCCGTAGGAGACTACGTTTATTAATTTTTACTTTGGAGTTTTACATGAAAAAGATCGTTGCTATGTTAGTTGCTGGTTTGTTCTCTGCTGGTGTTTTCGCTCAAGCTGCTCCAGCTAAGAAAGATGACAAGAAAGACGCTAAGCCAGCTGCTGCTGCTCCAGCTCCTGCTGCTGCTCCTGCTGCTCCAGCCAAGAAGTAATTCTTCTTGTTTAAGAGAACCCCAGCTTGCTGGGGTTTTTTTTCATCCAAAATTTGCTCAGAATCACTAGGGCTATCCCTGTAAGAATTTACTGATTTTTCTGTAAGTAACTATTTTTTTAATGGCAGCTTTCATTGATTATTCAGTAGATTCTCAAAGTTACTTAATTATTAATTTCGTTCTTGATACTTCTATAGTTTTTAAGCACTAGTTTCAAACGTATTCGCTCCATAGACTCTCATGCGGTGGCGTTGTGCCACTGTCATCATGAAAGGAGTTCTCTTGGAGAAGAATGAAGAAGGCTTAAAGCGCCATCTCAAAGTCAGACACATTCGCTTAATGGCTTTGGGTTCGACCATTGGTGTCGGATTGTTTTTAGGATCTGCCACCGCAATTCAAATTGCGGGACCATCAATTTTGCTTGCGTATTTCTTAGCCGGCCTGGTTGCATTCGTGGTTTTGCGAACCTTAGGTGAAATGGCGGTTCACGAGCCAGTCACAGGGTCATTTGCCACTTATGCCAATACCTATGTCAATCCCTTAGCTGGATACATGGTGGGTTGGGGCTATTGGACCTACTGGGTGGTGGTAGCTATTGCCGAAGTCACCGCGGTTGGTATCTATATGGGGGTTTGGTTCCCAGATATACCGCAGTGGATTTGGGCGCTATCGTCCATCATCCTGATGGGGCTCATTAATCTGATTGCAGTCAAAGTATTTGGTGAGTTTGAGTTTTGGTTTGCGCTCATCAAGATCATGGCGATTGTGCTCATGATCGCTTTGGGCTGCTCGGTCATTTTCTTTGGGTTTACCAACGATTGGGTACCAATGGGATTGGGAAATCTTTGGCAGCATGGCGGATTTTTCCCGAACGGATTTAGTGGATTTTTGCTCTCCTTGCATATGGTGTTGTTTGCCTATGTTGGTATTGAGATGATCGGCCTATCGGCGGGCGAGGCACAAAATCCAAAACAGACGATCCCAATGGCAATTGATTCATTGATCTGGCGCATCCTGATTTTTTATCTGGGCGCATTGATGGTGATCTTGGCTATCTTTCCCTGGAATGAAGTAGGTCAGCAAGGCAGTCCATTTGTAGCGATGTTTGAGCGCATTGGTTTGCGTGAGGCTGCAGGTGTTGTTAATTTTGTGGTCATTACCGCTGCCTTATCTGCTTGTAACGCTGGTGTATTTAGTGGTGGCAGATTACTGTATGCACTCTCAGCTAATGGCTACGCACCAAAGCCTTTTGTCAAGCTGTCAAACAATGGTGTGCCGCATCGTGCTGTGATTGGAACGGTTTGCGTACCAATGGTAGGCGTGATCCTGAACTATTTTGTCCCCGAGAAGGCATTCCACTACATGATGGCAGCCGTTACATTTGTGGGCCTCATGGTTTGGATTTCCATTCTGTATACCCACTATCGCTTTCGGGCAAGCCTTAGCAAAGATCAGCTTGCTCAATTGTCGTATCGCACACCATTGTGGCCCTATTCCAGTTGGTTTGCCTTGGCCTTCATCGCGCTCGTCATTGTCTTGATGAGTTTTCATGAGGATGCGCGCATGGCACTCATTGTGGGCCCGATCTTATTAACCATTTATTTGATCCTGTATTTCGTATTGGGGATTGATAAAAAACACGTACTTCAATTAGGAGAGCAAAAATGATTATTGGTATTCCAAAAGAAATTAAGAACAATGAGTTTCGAGTTGGCCTCACCCCTAGTTTGGTGAGTAGTCTGACGCGGCAAGGTCACACAGTGTTAGTGGAGCAACATGCTGGGGCACAAATTGGTTTTGCTAACGAGCAATACGAAGCAGCTGGAGCAAAATTAATGGCAGATGCTAAAGCGGTTTTCGCAGATGCTGAGTTGATTGTGAAGGTGAAGGAGCCACAGCCACAGGAGTGCGCGATGCTTCAAGAGGATCAAACTCTCTTTACCTATTTACACCTGGCCCCTGATCCAGTGCAAACGGAAGCATTAATCAAGTCCAAGGCCATCTGTATTGCTTATGAGACGGTGACCTCATCGAGTGGCGCACTCCCGCTCTTGGCACCCATGAGTGAGGTGGCTGGGCGGATGTCCATTCAGGCGGGGGCGGCACATTTGGAGAAATCCAAAGGTGGCTCTGGATTATTGTTAGGCGGCATTCCTGGGGTTACTGCGGCAAAGGTATTGATCTTAGGTGCAGGTGTTGTAGGGCGCCATGCCTTACAAATTGCCGTCGGTATGGGCGCCCACGTGAGCATTATGGATCGCGACTTGGATCGACTGCGGCAGATTGATGCACTCTATGGCAATCGAGTCCAAACCCTATTTTCTGATCAGCAGAGTATTGAGAATGCAGTGAGAGATAGTGATTTAGTGATTGGCGCAGTGTTATTACCAGGTGGTTCGGCGCCAAAATTGGTGACCGCAGCCATGATCGGGCAGATGCGAGCTGGATCGGTGGTGGTAGATGTAGCGATTGACCAGGGCGGTTGCTTTGAGACCTCGCGACCCACCACCCATGCGGAACCCACTTATGTTGAGCACGGGGTGATTCATTATTGTGTGGCTAATATGCCAGGCGCGGTTGCCAGAACATCCACGATTGGTTTAACCAATGCAACCTATCCCTTCATTGAGCAGATTGCTAATCTTGGGGTGATAGAAGCATTGCGCCAGAGCACGCATTTAAGGAATGGCTTAAGCGTCTATCAAGGGCAACTCACTTCGGCACCCGTCGCCCGGGCACAGAAGCGGTCGTACGTCTCAGCAGATGAGGCTTTGCTGCGCCCCGATTTAGTCGAGGTCTGTGACTAAGGAGGCGAGTGTTTCATGAGGGAGGGTTTCGACATGCATGGGGTATCCCTTGTGGTCGCAACCCACCATCATTTGAGCACCGGCCTTTAGCGCCTCTTTCATCGCAGGTGTTAATGGAATGCGCAGGAAGTGTACGGCCGAGGTTTTCTCGGTCGTTGCGCGCTCTAGATCCTCGTCGGCAATTGCATAGACCCGTGGCTGACCTTCAATCTCAATAAAAATCCGATCTTCTACACCAACTAATTTAGCCAGTGCTACGCGACGATCGGCCTCATTGGGATACTCAATCATCATGGTGACCTTAAAGTCCGAACCACTCGGTACCATTGGATTGTAGGCATCTAACTCATCTTGAATGCCTTCGTCTTCGAAGGTTTTCTCAACGCGCAACATCTCCTGAATCTGATAGCGCATTAAGAACTCGTTTTCAAAAATGAGCGTGAGATGCTCGCCCAAGTGGACGGTACGTAGTTTGCGTTCCGCAATGGCGCGCGCTCTCATTTCAGGGCGTGCTTTGTGATAAGCCTCAAGGCTTAATAAACTATCGCGAGTAATTTTTCCCATTTCAATTGATCCTGTTGTCATGATTTAGAGTCCATAGGCCTTAGCCATTAGTGTGAGTGGATGAGCCATGGCGGTCTTGGGCAGACCCAGTTCATCCATTCCTTGCGCAATGTGGTGCCCAGCGAGTTGGCAATCGGAGCTAATGTAGTTTGGTGATTCTTCAGCCATGCTGCGAAATACTGGACGACCAATCTTCATTGCCATCGCATGAAACTCTTTCTTGACGCCCCAGGTTCCGGAGTGGCCTGAGCAGCGCTCCACCACATTCACTTCGGTTCCTGGAATGAGTTTCAATGCCTCAGCGGTTTTCTGACCAACGTTTTGTACGCGGGAATGGCAGGCGACGTGATAGCTCACATGACCCAACTCTTCTTTGAAGTCTTGGTTTAAGAGACCATCTTTGCTGCGCGCAATAAAGTACTCAAAGGGATCCCACATCGCGTCTTTGACTGCTTGCACATCAGCGTCATCAGGGAACATCAATGGCAGCTCTTGTTTAAACATTAAAGTGCACGATGGAATTGGGGTCACGATGGCATAGCCCTCACGTGCCAACTTCGCAAGTTTGGGGATGTTCTTTTCCTTGTTTTCTTTTACGGACTCAAGGTCACCTAATTCGAGCTTAGGCATACCACAGCAAGCCTCTTTATCAACCAGCGCATACGGGATCTGGTTGTGATTGAGGATCTTAATGAGATCTTGACCGATACCAGGCTCGTTGTAGTTGATGTAGCAAGTAGCATAGATGGCGACTTTACCGGGGGTGCGTTGACCATCTTTTACTGGAAACGCTGCCGATGCCTTCGCTAATTGCGGGAAGGTCTTCGCAGCATATTCAGGAACCCATGCTTTTTTATCAACGCCTAAGGCGCCTTCCATCATTAAACGGGTGACGCCCATATTGTTCACTGCGTTGACCGCTTGGGTCACGATTGGGATGCCGGCAAACTGACCAAGCTTATCAGTGGAAGACAGCAGCTTGTCACGGAAGGTGGTTTTCCCTTCTTTAAAGGCAACTGCTTTGGCGCGCAACATTAAGTGAGGGAAATCAATATTCCAAGGGTGGGGTGGGGTGTAGGGACACTTGGTCATGTAGCAAACGTCACACAGATAGCACTGATCAACCACTTTTTGATAGTCGGCTTTTGCCACACCTTCTACTTCACCTTCCTCCGTCGCATCGACGAGGTCAAAGAGGGTAGGGAATGAGCCGCAAAGATTGACGCAGCGGCGGCAACCATGGCAAAGATCAAACACCCGTTCCATCTCAGCTTCGAGCTTTTTGGTGTCGTAGAAGTCTGGATTGGTCCAGTCTAGGGGGTGTCTGGTTGGGGCTTCGAGATTGCCTTCGCGTAAAGTCATGGAATTGCCTTTAGAGAAAAATTAAGATGCACGCAGTTTAGGGTTTTTTCTTATGATAGCCAAATTGTATTAATTAAAAATATTGATAGATTTTATTTAAATATCTGATTTATATGGATTTTTATGGATTATTCATTTCTACCGGGGTGGTTGCCCTGGCAGAAATCGGGGACAAGACCCAGCTTTTGTCACTCATGCTCGCAGCGCGCTATCCCAAGCATGCCTGGCCGATTATTTGGGGGATCTTGCTGGCAACGCTTGTTAACCATGCGCTCGCTGCTTATGTGGGACATTGGGTTGCTGGGCTACTCAGTCCTGATCTATTGCGTTGGATTCTGGGAATTGGATTTTTAGCCCTTGGCGCTTGGCTACTTATCCCCGACAAATTGGATGAGGACCAAGCTGCAAAAGCAGCAAAAGGGGCTTGGGCAATTTTTGTATTGACCACCAGCTTATTTTTCATTGCCGAAATGGGTGATAAGACCCAAATCGCCACGATTGCTCTGGGAGCGAAGTATGACAGTGTGGTGTCGGTCACGATTGGGACAACTCTTGGCATGATGCTCGCGAATGCTCCTGCGGTATGGCTTGGTAAGCAATTTACCAAGCGCTTGCCAATTACGTGGGTGCATCGTATTGCGGCGATGATATTCATTGTGCTTGGAATGGCGACCTTACTTTGGGGTGGGGATCTTGCGTAAGCGCTAAGTAAAGATCCAACTAAAATCGTTCCATGCGAACCGATTCTGCCAAGCGCTTTTTGCGCTCTCAATACAAAGCTCCCGATTATCAATTTGGCCAAGTAGAGCTTGATTTTGAATTAATGCCGCAACGCACCCTTGTGCACAGTCGCATTGAGGTGATCCCTAGTGAGATCACGCAAACCTCGAAAGACGAGCTCCCCCTTATTTTGGATGGTGAAGAGCTCGAGTTCATTAGCCTGCGTATCAATGGCGAGACGCATCGCCATTTGGAGCTAACGCCGGGGAGACTGGTGATTCATGGTTTACCTCAAGGAGGCAAGCAGCGTTTTGTGATTGAAATCAAAACCGCATGCATTCCTGAGAAAAACACCTCATTGATGGGCTTGTATGTCTCACGTGGTAATTTCTTCACGCAGTGCGAAGCAGAGGGTTTTCGGAAAATCACGTATTTCCAGGATCGTCCCGATGTGATGGCGCGCTACCGCGTGACCATGCGAGCACTCAAAGCCGATTACCCAGTCTTGCTCTCGAATGGCAATTTGATTGCCAAAGAGGATTTGGCCGATGGTTGGCACAGCGCCATTTGGGAAGACCCGTTTCCAAAGCCTTCTTATCTGTTTGCCTTGGTGGCTGGAAAATTAGTTTGCTCAGAGGATGTGATTACTTCTCATAGTGGTGATAAAAAACTATTGCAAATTTGGGTTGAGCCGCGGGATCTGCATAAAACCCACCACGCGATGGACTCGCTAAAGCGATCGATTGTTTGGGATGAGAAGCGCTTTGGTTTAGAGCTTGATTTAGAGCGCTTCATGATTGTGGCGGTGAGTGATTTCAATATGGGGGCGATGGAGAACAAGGGCCTCAATATCTTCAATACCAAGTTTGTGCTGGCGGATGCGCAAACGGCAACGGATACGGATTTTGCCAATGTTGAGAGCGTAGTAGCCCACGAGTATTTTCATAATTGGACAGGCAACCGCGTGACCTGTCGGGATTGGTTTCAACTATCACTGAAAGAAGGTTTAACCGTCTTTCGGGATCAAGAGTTTTCAGCCGATCAAATAGGTACAGAGTCTGGTCGGGCGGTTAAGCGCATCGATGATGTGCGTTTACTTCGCCAGCTACAGTTCCCCGAGGATGCGGGGCCCATGGCTCATCCGATACGGCCCGATGAGTATCAAGAAATCAATAATTTTTATACGGTAACGGTCTATGAGAAGGGTGCGGAGGTGGTACGGATGTATCAAACCTTACTTGGGGTTGATGGCTTTCGTCGCGGCATGGATTTGTATTTCAAGCGTCACGATGGGACGGCGGTGACCTGTGATGAGTTCATCGCCGCGATGGCTGATGCGAATGAGCGCGATCTCAGCCAGTTTAAAAACTGGTACAGCCAATCGGGTACTCCGCGAGTTCAAGTCAATGAACAGTTTGATGCTCGGAAGAAAGAATATCGCTTGACCCTCAAACAACATTGCCCCCCAACACCTGGGCAGAAGACCAAAAAACCATTTCATATTCCCTTGAAGGCGAGTTTGTTATTTGAAAAGGGCGCATCCATTACTGCAAAAGAAGCAAAGCATTTTGGTCAAGAAGTATTGCTAGAGCTAACCCAGTCAGAGCAAACGTGGGTAGTCAAGCAAATCCCGGCAAAACCAGTGCTTTCGATCAATCGGGATTTCTCGGCACCCATTTTGATTGAGCACGAGCAAAGCGAAGCAGAGTTGCTCGCTCTCATGGCCTATGAGACGGATTCATTTAATCGGTGGGAGGCTGTGCAAAAACTAGCTCAGCAATTGATTTTGGTAGGTCGAGAGCCCGATCGGCGATTGCTAGAGGCCTACCGTGAATTGTTGGTCGATCCGCAATTGGATCCGGCGTTCAAACAACTCCTCTTTTCACTGCCAGCCGAAACCTATTTGTATGAGCAGGTTCAGTTGGTTGACCCTCAGCAATTGCATTGGGCGCGTAGAGGTTTTAAGTCTGCTCTAGCGCAAGCGCTTAAATCCGACTGGGAAAAGACCTACCGCTTGCTCCAAACCTCAGCGAGCTATAGTCCGGACGCAATGAGTATGGGTCGGCGCGCTCTCAAAAATGATGCGCTGATGATGCTCTTAGAAACCAAGGACACTCACTGGTATGAGGTGGCCGAAGAGCAATACGAGTTAGCGAACAACATGACCGATCGTTTTGCGGCATTACAGGCCCTTGTATTCGCTCACGCACCCCAGGCTGAGAATGCCTTAGCTGATTTTTATCAGCGCTTTGCGGAAGACCCGCTCGTGGTTGATAAGTGGTTTGCCTTACAAGCAATGCGACCCCCGCAAACCAAGGGTCAGTCTGTGCTTAGTCATGTGCAAGAGCTGATGCGACACCCCGCATTTCAGATGAATAATCCTAATCGGGTGCGCAGCCTCATTCATGCATTTTGTTTGAGTAACCCAGGTGGATTTCATGGGGTCGATGGTGTGACCTATGCCTTTTGGGCCGAGCAAGTGATTGCATTAGATGAGATTAATCCTCAAGTAGCGGCGCGACTGGCCCGTGGCTTAGACCGTTGGCGTCAGTTTGCATCACGCTACCAGAAGCCGATGAAAGCGGCGCTAAAGACCCTAGCAACAGTCAGTCGGCTTTCCCCAGACGTGCGCGAGGTTGTTTCTAAAGCGTTGGGAGACGCTCATCCTAGCGCCTCGCAAAGGCATTGATTTTGCTGGGATAAAATCTCAGTCTGAACGCAGTATTTTCCAAAGGTTCATGCCGGAATAGCTCAGTTGGTAGAGCAGCGCATTCGTAATGCGAAGGTCGTAGGTTCGATTCCTATTTCCGGCACCAGTTTGCCCCTCAAATAAGTGCTTAAAGTACGGGTTTTCACTAGTCAGTACGGGTTTTACTTATGTGAAAATTTTCGTTTGTTGATGTCTGTCAATTTTTGTCTAAAACTTTTATTGAAGAATTAGTCATCAAAGTTGCTGCATAACAAAATTAATAACTTTGAATATTTTTTGGAGGAGCATCCATGCGTTTGAAATTCAAATCCACGTTGTTGAGCGTTGCGTTGGTAGCTGGTTTTGCTGCGACTACCACTGCTCAAGCTCAGGCTAAGTGGGAGCCAACAAAACCCGTTGAATTCATTATTTCCGCTGGTCCTGGCGGTGGCGCTGATCAAATGGCGCGGATGATTCAAGGCATTATTTCGAAAAATAATCTGATGAAGCAATCCATGATCCCTGTGAACAAGGGTGCTGGTGCGGGTGCTGAAGGTTATTTGGCGATCAAGGAAGCCAAAGGTGATCCCCACAAGATCATTATTACCTTGTCGAATCTGTTTACAACCCCACGCGCAACTGGTGTTCCATTCAAATGGCAAGACATGACCCCAGTTGCGATGTTGGCACTCGATCAATTCGTGTTGTGGACCAATACCGGCAAAGGTTATAAGTCTGCTAAAGACTACATTGATGCGGCTAAAGCTGCAGGACCTGGAAAGTTCAAAATGGGCGGTACGGGTTCGAAGCAAGAAGACCAAATCATCACCGTAGCACTTGAAAAAGCAACTGGCACAAAGTTTACTTATGTTCCATTTGCTGGTGGCGGTGCTGTAGCGGTGCAGTTGGTGGGAAATCATGTTGACTCCACAGTCAATAATCCAATTGAAGCCGTTGCTCAGTGGCGTGCTGGTACTTTAACTGCCCAGTGCGTATTTGATACGCAGCGTATGCCTTATAAAGAAAAGATTACTCCAACCTTGTCGTGGAACGATGTTCCCACCTGCCGTGAAGTGGGTGTAAATACCGACTATCTGATGTTACGTGGCATTTTCATGCCGCCTGGAGTAACTCAAGCTCAAGTGGACTTCTATATTGACTTGTTCAAAAAAGTCCGTGAGACCGCCGAGTGGAAGAAGTTTATGGCTGATGGCGCATTCAATCAAACCTTTATGACCGGTAAAGAGTTTACAAACTGGCTCGAGAAGGCAGATGCGACTCATGCTCAGTTGATGAAAGAAGCTGGATTTACGGCGAAGTAATTATTGGCAACGAAATAAGACCTCATGGTGAGGTCTTATTTTTTTAGTAATCGAATAAGAGAAGAGTAAAGAATGTCAGAGAATTCAAACCATGACTCAGTAGTTAGCATGCGGACGATGGAAATCGTCACCGCACTCATGTTCATCATTGTGGGTGCTGTAGTAATGGTGGGCAGCATAAAGCTTGGGGCGAAGTGGGGTAGCGATGGCCCAGAATCGGGATACTTTCCTTTCTACCTGAGCTTGATTATTTTGGTTTGTAGCTCCGTAACCCTCATCCAGTCGATTCGTGCAAAGGAACTGTCTGAGGAATCGTTTGTTGAGAAAGAGCCCTTTCGCCAAGTGATGGCCGTTTTGATTCCTGCAGCTTTATTTGTTTTGGGCGTACAACTGATCGGTATATACGTTGCTGGAGTGATTTACATCACTTTTTTCATGGTCTGGCTTGGAAAATATGCAGTTTGGAAGGCTCTGGCTGTTGGACTTGGTGTCAGCATTGTCCTCTACATGATGTTTGAATATTGGTTTCAAATTCCGTTGCCACATGGTTCGTTGTTCAACCCATTGGCGATTATTGGTTTGAAGTAAGCAAGGCATCCACCTACAAGACTGAATAAAAGGAGCAAACGTGGAAGAAATTAACGCGCTATTTGGAGGCTTTGCTGTTGCATTGTCACCCTACAACATCATGCTGATGTTGATTGGAGTCGTTCTTGGAGTGATTATTGGTGTATTGCCCGGTCTTGGCGGGGCTAACGGCATTGCAATTTTGTTGCCTCTGACCTTCACGATGTCGCCAACCTCGGCAATCATCATGCTCTCCAGTATTTACTGGGGCGCTCTGTTTGGTGGTGCGATCACCTCGATCTTATTTAATATTCCAGGCGAGCCCTGGTCAGTGGCCACTACATTTGATGGCTATCCGATGGCTCAAAATGGTAAAGCTGGTGAGGCCCTTACTGCTGCTTTCACATCATCATGTATTGGTGCCGTTTTTGCGGTTGTGGTGATTACCTTCCTAGCCCCTCTGGTTGCTAAATTTGCCTTACAGTTCGGCCCCCCCGAATTCTTCGCGGTTTACTTGCTCACATTCTGTAGTTTTGTGGGGATGAACAAAGGATCTCCCTTTAAAGTTCTCTCTGCCATGATGCTCGGCTTTGCTTTGGCTGCAGTCGGGATGGATACCGTGACAGGTCAATTGCGCTTAACCTTTGGTTCATCAGAGTTAATGCGCGGCTTTGATTTCTTGATTGCGGTGATCGGCCTGTTTGGTATTGGCGAAATTCTGCAATCCATGGAAGAGGGCCTCAAGTTTTCAGGCAAGAGCGCCAAGATCAAAGCAAAAGTGGTTTTTGAAACTTGGGCTCAGCTACCCAAATACTGGGCAACATCGCTGCGTAGCTGTTTGATTGGTTGCTGGATGGGTATTACCCCCGGTGGCGCAACCCCAGCCTCATTTATGAGCTATGGCGTTGCCAAGCAAATGGCTAAGAATAAGTCTAATTTTGGTAAGGGTGAGATGGAGGGTATTGTTGCTCCTGAAACTGCTGCGCACGCTGCCGGTACCGCAGCCTTGCTGCCCATGCTCTCTCTGGGTATTCCAGGTTCGCCAACCGCTGCAGTTCTCTTGGGCGGTCTGTTGATCTGGGGTTTACAACCTGGACCACTCTTGTTCGTTGAGAAGCCAGACTTTGTTTGGGGCTTAATTGCAAGTATGTATTTGGGTAATATTGCCGGTCTGTTTGTGGTCTTGACCTGCGTACCGATCTTTGCCTCAATCTTGAGAATCCCATTCTCAATCATTGCACCGGTCATCATTGTTATTTGTGCCGTGGGCGCATTTACTGTGAACAATGCGATGTTCGATGTATGGCTGATGTTGGGCTTCGGTGTCTTGGGTTATCTTTTCAAGAAACTCGACTATCCAATGGCGCCGATGGTTCTCGCCTTGGTCTTGGGTGATCGCGCTGAAGATTCGTTCCGTCAGGCGATGCTGGTATCACAAGGTAGCTTGGGAATCTTCTTCTCCAACTACTTGGTTGGCACGATCACTGCCTTGGCACTCATTATGCTGTTCTGGCCGCTGATTTCAAAGCTCAAGCAGAAGAAGGCATAAGATTTGCCATTCGCATAAGAAAAGGGGCGTAAGCCCCTTTTTTTATCCCTGGGTATTCTGGATAAAATAACGCTATGCCTTTTTTCCATCGAAAATTAACCCATTGGCTGACGGTACTCGCATTTACATGGAGCGTCTTGATGCCTTCGCTTGCTCAGGCCTTTGGGGACCCTGCCAATCATTTGGTGATGATGGAAATATGCGTAGCTGATAGCCCCACCAAACAAGTCATTGATCTAGAAACCAGCGAACCGCTCTTGGCGCCGATGGATTGCCCCTATTGCGTTGCACAGTCTGCAGTTCTGCCAAGTCTCTTAACGAACCTTCAATTTGCAGCACCGGCAGCATCAACCTTGATCACCAATCGTGATTTGGGTTCTCCAAAAACGCCCTTTGCCTGGGTCAAACTTCCCTCTCAGGGACCACCTCAGAATACTCGCATTTAAACTCAATGGCGGGGCTTTGTTGCCCCTAATGCGACCTTATTCATGGGAGTTAAGGCATGAAGATTCAAACCATGCGGTCATGGTTGGCAGTGGTCCTGGCGGCATTAAGTTTGTCAGTGTTTGCGGGACCGAATGACCCACTTTTTATTAGTCTCACCAGTGGTGAACCACACCGGGTCACGATGGCGCTAAATTTTGGTAAGCACCATAATGAAAACGGCCATCCTCTAAGCGTATTTCTGACCGATCAAGGTGTGTTCGTTGGGGTTAAAACAGGTGCTGATAAATATGCCGATCAACAAAAAATGCTCCAAGAGATCATTGCAAAAGGGGGTAATGTGATTATGTGCCCCCTGTGTTTAAAGCATTATGGATTGACCTCAAACGACCTATTGCCAGGTGTCAAGATGGGCTCTCCTAAGGTAACCGGTGACGCCTTATTTAAAGATGGCACCAAAACAATGACATGGTAAATACTACAGAAAGGATTTATATGAACATCAACTTTTTACAAGCAGTGACAGCAAGCGCTCTGATCGTATTCTCAGGCTACTCTTTGGCGCATAACGATATGAAGAGCCCAGAGTATCGAATTGGGCAACTCAAGATTGAGCACCCTTATGCCCGCGCGACGGCCCCTGGCCAAAAAGCTGCAGGGGGATTTATGAAGATTGAAAACAAAGGGGCTGCTGATCAATTAATTGCAGCAAGCTCCCCAGTCGCTGGCGAGATGCAATTGCATACCATGACAATGGATGGCAACGTCATGAAAATGCGCGAGGTGAAGGCGATTGATGTACCACCAAACGGGTCCGTCGAGCTCAAACCAGGTGGTTTGCACCTAATGTTTATCGATATTAAAAGCCCACTCAAGGCAGGCGAATCTGTCCCAGTTAAGCTGAAATTTCAGAAAGCCGGTGAAGTCGAAATCAAGGTACCGGTGCGCGAGATGGGCTCAGGTTCTGGGCACATGAAGCACTAGTCAGGCCACAGTAGTCATACAGCCTGCCTCGCTATGGGCGATTCAGGCTGTGTCGAGTTAAGTTAATTAATCCAGATTTCGGTCAGTAACAGCTCCTTTGCTGGCAGAGCTTGCTAAACGGGCATATTTAGCCAATAAACCACGTGTATACCGGGATTTTGGTTGTTTCCAGGCAGCGCGCCGTTTGGCAATCTCTTCCTCTGGAACATTGAGTTGGATTAACAACTTATGCGCATCGATCGTGACCGAGTCACCTTCTTCAATTAGGGCAATGGTGCCGCCTACAAAGGCCTCGGGAGCAACGTGACCGACCACCATTCCCCAGGTACCCCCTGAGAACCGCCCATCGGTAATAAGTCCAACGGTCTCACCAAGCCCCTGGCCAACGAGAGCGGAAGTAGGAGCTAACATTTCTCGCATGCCGGGACCGCCTTTGGGACCCTCGTACCGAATCACGACCACATCACCATGCTTAATTTTCTGAGCCATGATGGCCTCCATGGCCTCATCCTCGGAGTTGAATACGCGAGCTGGACCTGTAATCGATGGATTCTTGAGGCCAGTAATTTTGGCGACACAGCCCTCGGGCGAGATATTGCCCTTGAGGATCGCCAAGTGCCCTTGGGGATAGAGCGGATTATCTAAGGTCCGAATGACCTTCTGATCGGCTCTTGGTTTGGATGGAACATCTTTGAGGGTCTCCGCAATCGTTTTGCCGGTAATCGTCATGCAATCACCATGGAGTAGACCGCCGTCTAACAAAATCTTCATAACCTGTGGAATGCCGCCTGCTAGATGCAGATCGGGTGCCAAATACGTACCCGATGGTTTCATGTCGGCGATCACGGGGACGCGTTTACGAATCCGTTCAAAGTCATCAATGGTCCACTCAATCTCCGCAGCACTGGCAATCGCCAAGAAGTGCAAGACAGCATTGGTCGAACCGCCGACGGCCATGATGACACTGACCGCATTCTCAAGGGATTTTTTGGTAATGATGTCGCGTGGCCGAATATTGTTTTTGATTGCTTGAACCAGCACGCGGGCTGATTCGGCGGCGCTATCAACTTTCTCTTGGTCAACGTTGGACATGGTTGAAGAGTAGGGCAGGCTCATACCCAGCGCCTCAAATGAGGAGCTCATGGTGTTGGCGGTATACATGCCGCCACAGGAGCCGCTACTTGGACACGCATTTTGCTCAACGCCTTTAAGGTCTTCTTCCGTCAGACGTCCAGAGGTAAATTCCCCAACGGCCTCAAAGGCGGAAACGATATTGAGCTCTTTACCTTTGTAATGGCCTGCTTTGATGGTGCCACCGTATACATAGATTCCAGGAACATTGGTGCGCGCTAGCGCAATCATGCCGCCGGGCATGTTTTTGTCACAGCCACCAATAACCACCACGCCGTCTTGCCAGAGGCCATTGACACAAACCTCAATACTGTCAGCAATCACCTCGCGCGAGACCAGGGAGTATTTCATGCCCTCCGTGCCCATGCCGATACCGTCGGAAACTGTGGGAGTACCAAAGACTTGGGCTTTGGCACCCGCTTTCTCCAGAGCATCGATTGCCGCATCGGCTAGTTTTTGTAGGCCGCTATTACATGGGGTAATGGTGGAGTGGCCGTTGGCCACGCCCACCATCGGTTTCACAAAATCTTCCTCTTTGTAGCCCATCGCGTAGTACATGGATCGATTGGGTGCGCGTGCAACCCCTTCGGTCACCATGCGTGAACGCTCATTCATGCGTTTTGGGGTTTGTTTTTGGTCTGCCATATCATTGTCTCCGCGATTAAATTGCCATCATTTCAAAGCTGTCTTTTCCTGCCCCGCAATCAGGGCAGGCCCAATCGGCAGGGACATCGTCCCATTTGGTGCCAGGTGCAATGCCATCCTCGGGGCGGCCTGCTGATTCGTCATAAATAAAGCCGCAAACAATACAAAGATAAGTTCTCATGGGATTGTGATTCACGTATTGATGTAGAAAGGTATTTTAGGGATATCCAGCAAAATTAGCCTTATAGCTAATAGCCAGTCCAGTTATGGGGGGTTACATTGTTGATCTATAAGTAATTTCAAGGTAATGATAAGCCATGACGCGATTAACCGGCACCGTGTATCTCATCGATGATGACAACTCGATGAGAGATTCATTGGCGCGGATGTTGCGCGATGTTGGTTACTCGATACAAGATTTTGAGAGTGCCACTTCGTTTTTACAAAATTCATTACCAGTTGCGCCAGCTGTGATCGTGCTTGATATGCAAATGCCGGATGTCAGTGGTCTCGATTTAATGGAGCGCTTGGAAAAGCTAGGTCGTAAAACTCCGATTGTGTTTTTGAGTGGCCAAAGCCATCCCCAGCAGATTGTCAAAGGTCTTAAAAAAGGTGCGCTGGATTTTCTGTTTAAGCCCTTCAATATTGATGAGCTCTTGCAAGCTATCGATCAAGCCCTTGATTACGACCAAAAACAACTCAAACGTAATTTAAAAGATGGCGAGATCAAGCGTAACTTCAATACCCTAACACCTCGAGAAAAGGAGGTGTGTACCTTACTCGTGGAGGGCCTCATGAATAAAGAAATTGCTGAGCGCTTAGGCACGACCGATGCCACGATTAAGGTCCACAAGGCCAGGGTCATGGAAAAAATGCAAGCGAACTCGGTTCAGGATTTGGTGAAATTCTATTTGGAGTCCAATTTAACAAGGTAAGTATTAGCCCTAGGGCCGATAGCCAAATATTGTTATTCATGTCATATTCTGAAGTAATTAAGCCGATACGATTGATATACAAGGCATTGATTCAATTACAAATAATTATAAAAACTATATAAAAGTGAGACGCATTTGGTGATGAATAAACGCGTTCCAGATGTTCGAGGAGAGGTTCTTAAAAAGGCTCGTGAAGCCAAGGGTCTCACTGTCTCCGAATTAGCGAGCAAGGTTTGCTTTTCGACTAAACAAATTGAGCAGCTTGAAAATGGTGAGAAAAGCCATTTCTATTCCTTGGCGATTAAAGCGAATGCAGCAAAACGGGTAGCCGATGAGTTGGGCATCAGCCAAGAGGATGTATTTGATTTTGGACCTGACTTGATCGAAGCTGCAAAAGTCCGTCAAGAGAGTTCAAAGGAAGTGGCAAGTCTATCTTCGCCACTAGAGGCACAAGCAAATTCTTCTGAGCCTGTTGAGAAAAAAGAGTCTCAGAAGAAAGCTTCTCAACCTAAACGTACGACTCCAAAAAAGACTGAAGACCAAAAGGTGGAGCAGCTCGAGCGGTTTGATGAGACGCCCAAGCCAATTATTAAAAAGAATCGCACTCTCATCTACTTTGGTAGTGCTGCAATCGTCGCCGCCATTGGAATGGTGGCTCTGAATATGAATCAACCACAGCCAGTGAAGTCAGTAGAGGTTGCGAAACTGCCATCGGAAACGATTGCAGCAGAGTCTAAAAAGGAAGAAGTAGTAAGTCCGGCACCACCAAGTGCCAACGCCCCAGCACTCGTTACTTCAGAGGCGACGAATACTTGCCCATCGGAAGATGCCAGTCCAAAAAGTTACCGTATGGCTAGCGCATCAAAGCCTGGCAATATGGTCTATGTGCAAAGCCGAAGTGCCCAAACGATCTGTGTAAAAGATGCAAGCGGCAAACTGGAGAAAAAGAGCTTAGAAGCAGGGGGCTCATATTCCTTCTATGGAAAGGCCCCCTTTGTAGTGATGACCGCTGGCTTAGGTCAAACGGATCTCTTTTTTCAGGGTTATAAAGTGAAAATTGATAACCCAAACGCCAAGAGCATTGTTTTGGAAGAGGTGGCTTTCTAAACAGCTGCGTCGTCCACTTCACCCGTACGAATCCGGATTGCTTGCTCAACTGGGCTCACAAAAATTTTGCCATCGCCAATTTTGCCAGTACGCGCTGCTTTGATGATCGCTTCGGTGACGGTTTCCACCAAGTTATCGGCCACAACCACTTCCACTTTCACCTTGGGTAAAAAGTCGACAACATACTCGGCGCCCCGATAGAGTTCGGTGTGACCCTTTTGGCGACCAAAGCCCTTCACCTCAGTGACCGTCAGACCAGTAACGCCAACTTCGGCAAGTGCCTCACGGACCTCATCAAGTTTGAACGGTTTAATAATGGATGTAATCAGTTTCATAGTGTCTCCTTTGCCTCCATCATACTCAAGGATCATGACCTATTCATGTCCCCACTTTTTTTAGGTCTAGAGCTTCGCTCCAGAAGTAATGGGGTAGCGCCAATCTCGGCCAAAAGCGCGTGCAGTAATTCTGACACCCGGGGGCGCCTGACGCCGTTTGTATTCATTGATTTGAATGAGGCGGGTAATTTTTTGCACTGCCGCAGAATCATAGCCTGCTGCAATGATCTCAGCGCTTGATTGATTCTGTTCCATATAACGCGCCAAGATCGCATCAAGCACCTCATACGGTGGCAGACTATCTTGATCGGTTTGATTGGGGCGCAGTTCTGCCGACGGTGGGCGCGTCAGAATTCGCTCTGGAATCACTGGTTTGATCTGATTGCGATAGCGACATAATTGATAGACCAAGGTCTTGGCAATATCTTTAATCACCGCAAAGCCCCCAGCCATATCGCCGTAAAGAGTGCAGTACCCAACGGCCATCTCACTCTTATTGCCGGTGGTAAGAACCAAGCGACCCGTTTTATTGGAGAGGGCCATCAAGATCGTGCCACGCACCCGTGCCTGAATATTTTCTTCGGTGGTGTCGCTCGGTAAATTGGAAAACTGTGCTTGTAGAGCATCTTCAAAAGCCTTCACCGGCTCCTGAATCGAAATCTCATCGTATTGCACGCCCAAGTTGGATGCCAACTCACGGGCATCGAGCCAAGAAATTTCAGCGGTGTAGGGCGAGGGCATCATCACTGCGCGCACTTTCTCTGCGCCCAGTGCATCGACTGCAATCGCTAAGACTAAAGCGGAGTCCACGCCACCCGACAAGCCAAGAATTACTCCTGGAAAACGGTTTTTGTGGACATAATCACGCGTCCCCATCACGAGCGCGGCATAGACTTGCGCCTCGAGACTTAATGCGGGAGTAATCTCGCCTCGTTGTGGTTCGCCTCCTATAAGCTCAATAAATCCGACCCCTTCCTGAAACTGCGGCATGGCAAACACCAGCTCGCCATGGGAGTTCACCGCGCAGGATCCGCCATCAAAGACGAGTTCGTCTTGTCCGCCCACCATATTGAGATAAACGATGGGTAAACCGCAGGCTTGACTCTGCTCTTTGAGTAGTTCGTAGCGAGTCTGTTCTTTTTGCAGATGGTAGGGTGAAGCATTGAGTACCACCAGCATTTGTGCGCCAGCATCTTTTGCTAAATGCGCAGGTTTTGGATGCCAAATATCTTCACACAACAAAACACCTAGTTTTAAACCGTGATGATCAAAAACGCAGGCATTCTCACCCGCCACAAAATAACGCTTCTCATCAAATACTTCGTGATTGGGCAATTCCTGTTTGAAGTAAGTGGCAATCACTTTGCCATTCTGAATAACTGATGCTGAATTGCGCAGACCCGCATCGGATTCGCAGGGGTGGCCCACAATCACGGTTAATCCACTCAACTCTTGAAGTTGTTCGCATAGAGACTCAAGTACAGTCCGTGTCTCTTGAATAAATCCGGGGCGCAGTAATAGATCTTCTGGAGGGTAGCCAGTTAAAGAAAGCTCTGGAGTTAAAAGTAGACTGGCGCCGTGTTGATGGGCATCTTGCGCTGCCTGAAAAATCGCTTGCGCGTTGCCAACGCAATCCCCTAAAAGAGGATTGAGTTGCGCCATGGCAATCTGCATGGGGGAATGAGTGCGCTGACTCATAACCTACGCCATGCACGATTCATATTTATGCCTTCTCTTTCTGATAGCGGGCCATACCATCGGTAATCTCTTTGTGCGCGTCGGCAATCGAGCCCCAGCCTTTGACCTTGACCCACTTGCCTTTCTCAAGATCTTTGTAATGCTCAAAGAAATGCTGAATCTGATTCAAACGCATCTGGTTGATATCCTCGGAGCTCTCCCAATGGCTATAGATCGATAAAATGCGATCTTCAGGAACGGCTAGTAACTTGGCATCGTCACCAGCTTCATCGTTCATTTGTAAGACGCCTAGGGCACGGCAGCTAACCACCACGCCAGGAATCAATGGAAAGGGTGTAATTACCAAGACGTCGACTGGATCACCGTCGCCCGCAATGGTCTTGGGGATGTAACCATAGTTGCAGGGATAGTGCATGGCGGTACCCATAAAGCGGTCCACGAAGATCGCCCCGGTTTCCTTATCGACCTCATATTTAATGGGGTCGGCGTTCATGGGGATTTCAATAATGACGTTAAAGTTCTCGGGAACCCGTTTTCCTGGGCTGACGTTATCAAGACTCATACATACTCCAAATTAAATAAAAATCGGTCTGCTTAGTAGATACCCTGATCTTAGCAAAGTGGCAAATCACTAAATCTGTTGGATACTTTTGAAAGCTAGGCTTGCTATTTTAAGCCTTTAGGCGAATAGCAAGATTGTCGTATCAAAATTAAATTGAATCCTCAACCAAGTAGGAGTGATTTAGCATGAGTGATGTGACTGTAGGTCTGTATTTTGCCTTAGCGTGCGGCGTCATCGCAGTGGTTTATGGCTTTGTGATGCGTACGTGGATTCTTAAACAAGACACTGGCAATGCCAAGATGGTTGAGATTGCCGAAGCGATTCAGCAGGGTGCGGCTGCTTATCTCGCGCGCCAATATAAAACGATTGCAATTGTGGGCGTAGTGCTAACCATTCTGATGGCGGTCTTCCTCGATTTAGCAACTGCGATTGGTTTTGTGATCGGCGCTGTTTTATCGGGAGCTTGCGGCTTCATTGGTATGAACGTCTCCGTGCGTGCGAATGTGCGTACTGCGCAAGCAGCAACTCAGGGCATGAACCAAGCTTTGAACGTCGCCTTCAAAGGCGGCGCTATCACCGGCATGCTCGTGGTTGGTTTAGGACTCTTGGGCGTCGGTGTATTTTTCATGCTCCTGGTGTCGATGGATAACGGTCAAGACCTCTCGGACGTGTTGCACCCCCTAATTGGTTTAGCCTTCGGGTCTTCCTTAATTTCAATCTTTGCACGTCTGGGCGGCGGTATCTTTACTAAGGGCGCCGACGTCGGCGCTGACTTGGTGGGTAAAGTCGAAGCAGGGATTCCAGAGGATGATCCGCGCAATCCTGCGGTGATTGCCGATAACGTAGGCGATAACGTGGGTGATTGCGCAGGAATGGCCGCCGACTTATTTGAGACCTATGCGGTGACCTTAATTGCAACCATGGTCCTGGGCGCACTAATGGTGATGAATGCTCCCGTTGCGGCAGTGGTCTACCCGTTAGTCCTTGGCGGTATTTCGATCATTGCCTCGATTATTGGCTGCTCGTTTGTTAAAGCAAGCCCCGGCATGAAAAACGTCATGCCCGCTTTGTATAAAGGCCTGATCATCTCCGGATTAATTTCATTAGTGGGTTTTTACTTCGTGACCAACTGGATCATTCCAGACGATGCCTTGGGGATTCCGGGTAGCCAGTGGCGCTTATTTGGTTCATCGATTGTTGGTCTGTTACTCACTGCAGGTTTAGTGTGGATCACCGAGTACTACACCGGTACCGATTACAAACCGGTCAAGCATATCGCTGAAGCCTCCACCAAAGGTCATGGTACAAACATCATTGCAGGCTTAGGCGTATCGATGCGCTCGACAGCTTACCCAGTGATCTTTGTTTGCATCGCGATCTTTGCCGCGTATTACCTAGCAGGTCTTTACGGTATCGCTGTAGCCGCAACGGCCATGCTTTCACTCGCAGGGATTGTGGTGGCGCTCGATGCCTATGGCCCAATTACAGACAATGCTGGTGGTATTGCCGAGATGGCAGGTTTGCCGGATTCGGTCCGCGATATTACCGACCCATTGGATGCGGTGGGTAATACCACCAAGGCAGTGACCAAAGGTTACGCGATTGGCTCAGCCGGTCTTGCATCCTTGGTACTCTTTGCCGACTACACCCATGCTTTAGAGGCAATCGGTCAGCAAGTCACCTTTGATCTTTCGAACCATATGGTGATCATTGGCCTCTTTATTGGTGGCTTGATTCCTTACCTCTTTGGTGCGATGGCGATGGAGGCAGTAGGGCGTTGCGCTGGAGCTGTGGTGGAGGAAGTGCGCCGTCAGTTCAGGGAGATCCCCGGCATCATGGAAGGAACTGCAAAGCCAGAGTACGGCAAAGCGGTCGACATGCTCACTTCTGCAGCGATCAAGGAAATGATTATTCCTTCGCTATTACCAGTGGTGGTCCCGATTCTGGTGGGTCTCTTCTTAGGACCTGCTGCGCTGGGTGGCCTCTTGATGGGTACGATTATTACGGGACTCTTTGTCGCAATCTCCATGTGTACCGGTGGCGGTGCTTGGGATAATGCCAAGAAATACATTGAAGAAGGTAACCATGGCGGCAAAGGATCAGAAGCCCACAAGGCTGCCGTGACTGGCGATACCGTAGGTGACCCCTACAAAGATACTGCGGGCCCAGCAGTCAACCCACTCATTAAGATCATTAATATCGTGGCACTCTTAATCGTACCGCTCTTACCTGTGGTGCGTTAGGTCGTAACGGATCAAATAAAAACGCCCAGCATTGCTGGGCGTTTTGCTTAGGGAGCAGGCTTAAGTCAAGAACAATTACTCGAGACCTTCCAGATAACGTTGCGCATCCAATGCTGCCATACAACCCGTGCCCGCACTGGTAATGGCCTGGCGATAGATGTGATCTTGGACGTCACCTGCTGCAAAGACACCAGGGATATTGGTTGCTGTGGCATTGCCCTCTAAGCCCGAGTGCGTTTTGATGTAGCCATTGTTCATATCAAGTTGACCAACGAACAAATCGGTATTGGGTTTGTGACCAATCGCAATGAAGGCACCCGATACCGCAATTTCTTCGGTGCTGCCATCCTGTTTTTTGATACGAACTCCCGTCACCCCCTTGTCATCACCCAAAACTTCATCGAGGGTGGCGTTGAGTTTGAGTTCAACCTTACCTTCGGCTACTTTTGCCATTAAGCGATCATTCAGAATCGGCTCCGCACGGAATTTGTCACGGCGATGGATCACCGTCACCTTACGAACAATGCCCGTCAGATAGAGCGCTTCCTCAACGGCCGTATTGCCACCCCCAACTACGCACACATCCTGACCCTTGTAAAAGAAGCCATCACAGGTTGCACACCCTGAAACCCCCCGACCCATGAATGCTTCCTCACTTGGAAGCCCAAGGTATTGAGCGGAAGCTCCCGTTGAGATAATCAGTGCATCACAGGTGTAAGTGCCCGAATCACCCACTAAGCGAATCGGCTTTTCGGTGAGAGCTGCCGTATGGATGTGATCAAAAATGATCTCGGTATTAAAGTGCTCGGCATGCTTTAGGAAGCGATCCATGAGCTCGGGTCCTTGGACGCCATTGGGGTCAGCGGGCCAGTTTTCCACATCGGTGGTGGTCATGAGCTGGCCGCCTTGGGCGAGCCCGGTAATCAGGGTGGGCTTGAGGTTGGCGCGGGCGGCATAGACCGCTGCGGTGTAGCCGGCTGGGCCCGAGCCCAGAATCAGTACTTTAGAGTGTTTGGTAGTTGTCGTCATCCCTAAATTATAGAGTTTGAAGGCCAATGCTTGTTTACAATCAGGTGAACATGGCTCGTAGCTCGCTCCCACAAATTAAGACCCCGCTGCCTCCCGAAGGCGGCACTGGCAAGATGTCTCGCTTAATTGCTGAAGTACGCTGGATGCTGATGCTTGCCATCTGCCTTGGCTTATTTGCGGTTCTGATTACCTACACTAAATCCGATCCAGCCTGGTCGCACGCTAGTTTTGAGGTTCCTAAAAATATTGGTGGTCGTATTGGAGCATGGACCGCTGATTTGATGCTCTACATTTTTGGGGTTTCGGCATTTTGGTGGGTCGTATTATTTGGTCGGCGTGTGTATCAAGGTTGGCGTGAGCTCTGGAGTGTGCCATTACCAGTTGATCCAGAGGCTAGACCCGAATCCTTTTGGACCCGTTGGCTGGGCTTTGCCTTGACCCTCACCTGCAGCATGGGACTAGAGTCGATTCGGATGCATTCTTTGCAATGGGAGCTGCCCAGACCCCCGGGCGGTATCTTGGGCGAAGTAATCGGGGATCCCCTGCAAATGGCGTTTGGCTTTACGGGCGCCACTCTGATTTTGATCTTTGGCTTAGCAGCCGGCCTTTCTCTGTTTTTACATTTCTCGTGGCTCACGCTTTCTGAGCAAGTGGGACGATTTATCGAGCTAAGTATTCGACGTCTGCGCGAGAAGCGCGAGGAGCAAGAAGATCAAAAGATTGGTGAGCAAGCTGCGGTTGAGCGTGAAGAGCACGTCGAGGAAGTGCGGATTCGGGAAGAAGTGGCACCCAAGGTACAAATCTTTAATCAACCCTTAAAGATTGTGAAGAGTGAGCGGGTTGAGCGCGAGAAGCAGCAACCACTCTTTGTAGAAATCCCGGACTCGGAGTTGCCGCCGCTCTCACTCTTAGATCCCGTTCCTGAGGCAAAAGAAACAATTTCTGCTGAGACCCTAGAGTTCACCTCCAGATTGATTGAGCGCAAGCTCGACGATTTTGGGGTGCAAGCTAAGGTGATTGCTGCTTATCCAGGACCGGTTGTGACGCGTTATGAGATCGAGCCTGCAGTCGGTGTGAAGGGCAGTCAAATTGTGAACCTCTCACGCGACCTATCACGTTCTTTGGGTGTCGTGAGCTTGCGCGTGGTCGAGACCATCCCCGGTAAGACCTGTATGGCGCTTGAGTTACCCAATCCAACGCGACAGTCGGTCTACCTCTCGGAGATTTTGAGCTCCCAGGTCTATAACGACAACCATTCTCTACTCACACTAGCCTTGGGTAAGGATATTGCGGGTAGCCCCATGGTTGCAGATTTAGTGAAGATGCCACATTGCTTGGTGGCGGGTACTACGGGCGCGGGTAAGTCGGTCGGAATCAATGCCATGATTTTGTCGATCCTCTTTAAGGCCAAGCCGGATGAAGTGCGACTCATCATGATCGATCCCAAGATGCTAGAGATGTCCGTTTATGAGAAGGTGCCCCATCTGTTGTGCCCCGTAGTAACCGACATGAAACAGGCCTATAACGCGCTCAATTGGGCAGTCAACGAGATGGAGCGGCGCTACAAACTCATGAGTAAGTTTGGAGTGCGTAACTTAGCCGGCTTTAATAAAAAGATTATGGAAGCCGAAGCCAAGGGCGAGAAACTCACCAATCCATTTAGTCTCACCCCTGAAGATCCAGAGCCACTCTACAAAGCCCCCATTATTGTGGTCATCATCGATGAGCTTGCTGATCTGATGATGGTCTCTGGTAAGAAGATTGAAGAGTTGATTGCACGGATTGCGCAAAAGGCGCGTGCTGCCGGTATTCATTTGGTGTTGGCAACGCAACGTCCGAGTGTGGATGTCATCACCGGTTTGATCAAAGCCAACGTTCCCACCCGAATTTCCTTCCAGGTGAGTAGCAAGATCGATAGCCGTACCATCCTAGACCAACAAGGCGCTGAGACGCTGTTGGGAATGGGTGATATGTTGTATATGCCACCAGGAACGGGTTTACCAATTCGGGTGCATGGTGCATTCGTATCCGACGATGAGGTGCATCGTGTGGTTTCCTGGCTTAAAGAGAAGGGTGAGGCTAACTACATCGAGGGTGTGCTCGAGGGTGCCGATGAGTCCACCATGGATGCCTTAAATGGTGGCGGCAATGGCGGTGGTGAAGCTGATCCACTCTATGATCAAGCCGTTGCTATCGTCCTTGAGAACAAACGCGCCTCCATCTCGCTGGTGCAGCGGCATTTACGGATTGGTTATAACCGTGCCGCGCGTCTCTTGGAGGATATGGAAAAAGCGGGCCTAGTCTCGAAGATGGGCGGCAATGGTAATCGTGAGATTCTGGTTCGCCCCAGCGAATAAGTCATCAAATCCTGGACAATGAAGCGTTTTATTTTCTATTTTGCCGTCGCAGCATTGGCTATTCCAAATGCGATTCATGCGCAACCCACAACTCCTTCGGGGATTGAACAGCTCAAGCAATTTGTGAAGACCGTGCGCTCTGCCCAAGGTGAGTTTGTGCAGCAACAAATGCGCACCCCCAAACCTAATGAGCCGCAAGATAAACTGAAAATGATTCGGCAAACCTCAGGGCAATTTATCTTCCAGCGCCCGGGGCGCTTTGTGTGGGATACCCAAAAGCCGTATGAGCAAAAACTCATCATGGATGGTAAGCAATTGCTCATGTGGGATAAGGACCTCAATCAATTAACCATCCGATCAGCCAATCAGGCCTTAGCCGCCTCGCCTGCCGCCATCCTGTTTGGGGATGTCGCTCTTGATCAGCAGTTTGATTTAGAGGAAGTGGGCACCAAAACCAATTTGCAGTGGGTAAACCTAAAGCCAAAGGCAAAACCCGGGCAGGGCGATTTACCTTATACGCAAATTGCGATTGGCATGGGCTCTGGATTGCCTAAAGCATTGGAGCTGACCGACGGATTTGGCAGCATGGTGCTCGTGATTTTCAATCAGATGCAAATCAATCCGAGCGTGGATAGTAGCCGCTTTCAATTTAAGCCTCCACAGGGTGCCGAGGTCTTGCGACTAAACTAATGGCTTGAACCCGAAGGAATCGTATGCTGGACCCCCAACTGCTTCGTAAAGATTTAGAGAGTGTCAAGGCACGCTTGGCCACGCGCAAGTTTGAGCTAGATACCAACCTGTTTACACAGCTTGAGAATGAGCGCAAACAGCTTCAAGCAGGTACCGAAGAGTTGCAAGCCAAACGCAATCAATTGGCCAAAGCCATTGGCATGAAAAAAGGTAAGGGCGAGAATGCAGATGCAGAACTTGCTGAGTCGGCGAGCGTTAACCAAGCGCTTGAGAAAAACTCCACTCGTTTATCGACCTTACAAGATCAAATCAAAGACTTGATGCTCAATATCCCGAACTTACCGGATGAGAGCGTGCCGGTTGGTATGACGGCCGACGAAAATAAAGAGATGAAGGTTTGGGGAAAACCAACAGAATTTGATTTCACCCCCAAGGATCACGTCGATCTAGGCGCTCCCATTGGACTAGATTTTGATGCAGCATCCAAAATCAGTGGCGCGCGTTTTGTGGTTCTCAAAGGCAACGCTGCGAAGCTCCATCGGGCGCTTGCGCAATTCATGCTGGATGTGCACACCGAGCAGCATGGTTACCAAGAGGTCTACGCGCCATATATAGTGAGCGCGCAAGCAATGCAGGGTACAGGACAGCTACCCAAGTTTGAGGCTGATTTATTCAAAGTACCCCGCAAGATGGGTGGCGAGCATCCTGACGATGGCGGTGAGCGGATTGAAAACTTTTATCTCATCCCCACTGCTGAAGTGCCGGTGACTAACTTAGTGCGTGACGCGATTATTAACACTGATCAGCTACCGCTCAAGTATGTAGCTCACACTCCATGCTTTCGCTCGGAAGCAGGCAGTTATGGGCGTGATGTGCGCGGCATGATCCGCCAGCACCAATTTGATAAGGTCGAGTTGGTGCACATCAGCCATCCCGAGAAATCGATGCAGGCTTTGGAAGAATTGACTGCGCATGCGGAAAAAATTCTGGAGCTCTTGGAATTGCCGTACCGACGCATGCTCTTATGCACCGGCGATATGGGCTTTGGTAGCACCAAGACCTATGATCTGGAAGTGTGGATCCCTTCGCAAAATGCCTATCGAGAAATTAGCTCGTGCTCCAACATGGGAGATTTTCAAGCTAGGCGGATGCAAGCGCGTTATAAAGTCGGTCAAAACAAACCCGAACTACTTCACACTCTAAATGGCTCGGGCCTTGCGGTTGGTAGAACTGGCGTAGCTCTACTGGAAAATTATCAACAAGCTGATGGCAGTATCCGGATCCCCAAGGTATTGCAGCCCTATATGGGCGGTTTAGAGGTGATTCGCTCGCTATAATTGAGCCATCGAGTATCGGAGAGGTGGCAGAGTGGTCGAATGTACCTGACTCGAAATCAGGCGTAGGTGCAAGCCTACCGTGGGTTCGAATCCCACCCTCTCCGCCAGTATCCTGAAAGCCTCGCATGCTTCTATTGATTACCTTCATACTCAATACACTGATTGCACTTTTGGCGATCGTATTTCATTATGAAGTTTTGTACAAACTAAACAGTGCCATGCCGGCGATTAAGCACATTCATGCTCGCTATAAGGTATTGATCGCAGTTGGTGTGATTTTTATTGCACACATCATTGAGATTTGGATCTTTGCATTAGCTTATTACCTCATGCTGATATTTCCCAACCTTGGAAGTGTGATTGGTAGCACCTCTGATCATGGCTTGCTGCTCGATAGTGCGTATTTATCGTTTGTCACCTATACCACTGTAGGATACGGTGACATTGTGGTAGACGGTTATCTTCGCTATCTAACTGGAGTTGAGGCACTCACCGGTCTGATTCTGATTACCTGGTCTGCATCGTTCCTATTTATAGAAATGCAAAAGTATTGGGGCTCACGCGAGCCAAAGTAATTTCAGTGCACCGCCTTTGTTAAAGATATAGCTCTAGCATTCAATTTATTGATCGATTACACGGGTAATACCATTACGATAAGTCAATGAAAGTTTTACTCGCTCTCAATTTTTTTATCTTCGCAGCAATTCAGCTTGGATTACTCTTTGGAATTCTTCATTATCTTCAGGGTGAGTCCAAATCAAAACCGAATCCATATTGGCTTGGAGCATTGATTTCGAATGTTATCGGTTTAGCATTATTTGCAATTGGGATTTTGTTAACTGATGATATTCAGAAAGTCCCACCTATCTTTACGCTCGCCAACACTTTGTTTTATGCGGCAGCAATTCTGCAAGGCCTATTTTTCTATTCCTTTAATCATCCCGTCAGTAAATCATTAAAGTGGGCTCTTGGGCTCTCCATGCTTTCTTATGGGTTGTTCTTTGAATATTTACGACTCAATTGGGCATTTGAGGAGCGAACATTATTTGCTGTCTCCACCTATGCAATCATTCTTGCCTGGCAAATTCGAGAAGCCCGTATGGTCAATCGTGGATTGGGTCTGCAGCAATTGCGGTATTTTCAATACGCTGCAATAGGAGAGGCACTTTTCCTGGCACCGCGACTGGTTGTCTTGTTCGAAACCAATTTCCCGATTCGTTCGATGGAGCAATTGCCGCAGCTTCTCATCATCTTTACGTTTGGCCAGATTTTGATGAACACCTTATCGTTTATTGCAATCTGGGGTTACTGGTCCGAAAAATTAGCGATCGACAGCCGGCAGACCGAATTCCAAAATATGACGTTTAAGAAGCTGCTTGATGAACGTGAAACGCTTATCAGTTCATTACTCAAGGCTAACAAGAGTAATACTACGGGGGCATTAACTGCCTCGATAGCCCATGAGATTAATCAGCCATTGGGGGCCATTCAGATTAATAGTGAGTATCTGCAAAAGAAGATTTCTGAGGAAGCGGTTGATCGGGATTTAATTAAAAGACTTGCAGATGACATTTCCAAAGATAATATGCGGGCTGCCCGCATTATCAGAACCCTAAAAGCAATCTTCTCTGAGAAATATGACGCTTTCCCCGAAAAAGTATCAGTAGTTGAGGCAATCGAATCGGTCATTTTGTTATCTAAATCTGATTTATCTGAAAAGCATGTTCGTGTTGAAGTCGACATTCCGAACTCGATAAGCATGCCGATGAGTTTTGGGGAGGCCCAACAAATCTTCTTAAATCTGATCAATAATGCTGCTCAGGCATTCCAAACTAGTATGCGATCGGAGTGTGTCATCTGGATTCGTGGAATGGAGGATGCTAATCAAATTAGGATTCGTTGTGAGGATAATGGACCAGGCGTTTCCTCTGAACGAGCCCAACACCTATTTGATCTATTTTCTGGCAGTAAGCGCGAGGGGATGGGTCTAGGACTCTGGTTATGCGAATACATCATAAGTCGCCATGGCGGCAAGATTCGTTTCGATTCCGCTTATCAAGGCGGCGCTGCCTTTGAAATCACCTTCCCTAAAACCGAATAAAATAGAGTAACGAGGGAGATCATCATGTCTATTTTTTGGGCTTTACTAGGTATTTTCGCCACCATCGGTGGCATTATTGCGTATGTCACCACGGGCAACGTGATCTATTTTGCGATCGGTTTTCTAATCCTGTTCTATCAAGCCTGGTTTCGATCCAAAGACGACGAAGAGATTAAAACGTATTTCTAATCCGATATTAGTACCATTTTGATGTGATCAATGCCGGCCTCCTCAAATGGAAGGTCGATTGCCTTAAATCCATGACGTTCATAAAAGCCAATAGCGGTTGTCTGAGCGTGCAAAAAGAATTGCTTGATTCCTTCTTGACGGCCATACGACAACAAAGTCTTCATTAGTTCGCCCCCAAGACCTAGACCGCGATACTCTTTGAGCACCGCCAAGCGACCAATCTTGCCATTTTTCAGTAAGCGTCCTGTTGCAATTGCGTTGCCATGGTCTAGCACAACCACATGCCAGGCGATTGCATCATCGTCATCGAGCTCGAGCTCTTCGGGGACTCCTTGTTCATGAACAAATACGGTCAAGCGAATCGGGTAGGCAAGGTCTTTCGCCTCATCCCATTGCATGATCCTGATTTTTTGCATGGATAAATCATAAACTGCTATCGTTATGGCCTATGATTCGGATTACTGAGCTCCGCCTACCGATTGACCATGCTCCAGAGGCGCTTGATCAGGAAATACTAAAGAGGCTCGATATTCCACCGAAGGACCTGATTCGATTCGAGGTCTTCAAGCGTAGTTACGATGCCCGTAAAAATAGTGCGCTCACCTTTATCTATACCCTCGATGTATCCGTTCGGGATGAAGCCAACATTCTCAAGCGGCATGCACATGATCCCCATGTGCGACCGAGCCCCGATACGTCGTATCACTTCGTTGTTCAGCAAAGTCGCAATCAGTCAACAAAATCCCCATTACGACCTGTTGTGATCGGTTTTGGTCCTTGCGGGATCTTTGCGGCGCTCCTATTGGCGCAAATGGGATTTAAGCCGATTGTGCTCGAGCGTGGTAGGGCGGTGCGTGAACGTACTCAAGATACCTGGGGGCTATGGCGCAAAAAGATTTTGAACCCGGAATCCAATGTGCAGTTTGGTGAGGGTGGGGCGGGTACCTTCTCGGATGGCAAGCTATGGAGCCAAGTGAAGGACCCGAAGTTTTATGGTCGTAAAGTCTTACACGAGTTTGTGAAAGCGGGGGCACCTGAAGAAATTCTGTATGTCTCGAAACCCCACATTGGGACCTTTCGCTTAGTCGGAATGGTTGAGAAGATCCGCCAAGAAATTATTGATCTGGGCGGCGAAGTGCGCTTTGGTCAAAAGGTGACTCATTTTGATATCGACAATCACGTATTGAAGGGGTTGCGCTTGGAAAGCGGTGAGTATCTGCCGGCCGATCATGTGGTGCTCGCACTTGGTCATAGTGCACGCGATACCTTCAAAGAGCTCTTTGACGCAGGCGTCTATATGGAAGCGAAGCCCTTCTCGGTCGGCTTTCGCATTGAGCATCCCCAATCCGTGATTGATCGTGCGCGCTTGGGGCCGCATGCCGGACACCCGCTCATTGGTGCAGCGGACTATAAGCTCGTGCACCATGCCAAGAATGGACGCTCAGTCTATAGTTTTTGCATGTGCCCAGGTGGTACGGTGGTGGCAGCAACTTCCGAGCCTAATCGGGTGGTGACCAATGGCATGAGTCAGTATTCGCGCAATGAGCGCAATGCCAATGCGGGAATTGTAGTGGGAATCGATCCAAGCGACTATCCGGGTGGACCGCTTGCAGGCATTGCCTTTCAGCGTGAGCTGGAATCGAGAGCGTATACCTTGGGTGGGTCGACCTATGAAGCTCCCGGGCAGTTAGTGGGTGATTTCTTAAAAGGCAAGCCATCGACGGAATTTGGCTCAGTCATCCCATCATATAAACCAGGCGTGCATCTCACCGACCTCGCCACAAGCCTACCGAGCTATGCAATCGAGGCGATTCGGGAGGCGATTCCCGCGTTTGAGAAAAAGATCAAAGGCTTTGCGATGCCTGATGCGGTACTCACCGGGGTAGAGACCCGTACTTCCTCGCCACTGCAGATTAAGCGTGGACCCAATTACCAAAGCATCAATACCAAAGGCCTTTACCCAGCCGGTGAGGGCGCGGGGTATGCCGGTGGAATTATGTCCGCTGGGATTGATGGCATTAAAGTCGCTGAAGCGATTGCGCTCGATCTCGTGAGCACCTAATTAGATTTCAATATTGTCGAGTACCGAATCGGTGAGATGACTCGTATCGCCCCAGCGCTCAATCGACCAAGTATTGCCATCATGGACAATCCAATTAAGTGAGGTATTGGGAACCACCGCGACGCGTTCGGCATCTAAAGCTTGTTGGGTGACGATGCGGTAGATCATATCGAGTGAGCCACCATGACTGACCGCCAAAATCTGCTCGCCAGCATGCTTCATTAATAAATGATCGAGCATGCGCTTCATCCGATTATGAAACTGCACAATACTCTCGCCCCCGCCGAGATCAAAGTCTAAATCGCGGGTCAGGTGACGTTGCCATAGTTCTGGTTCTGCCCGGGGTGCATCAGCCAAAAGCAACCCTTGGAGTTTGCCGACATGGCGCTCGCGCAAATCAGGGTGCACTGAAATATCCAAAGACAAAGGACTTGCAATCACTTTGGCGGTATGAAAGGCGCGCTCTAAATCGCTCGAGTAGATGCGATTAAAACGATGACCGGTTCTTAAGAGGGCTTTGGCTAAACGTTCAGCCTGCATTAGACCGTGGGCATTGAGGGGAATGTCGGTATGACCTTGCATCCGCTTTTCAACATTCCAATTGGTTTCCCCGTGACGAACAAAACAGATTTTAGTCAGTTGCCTCATAGGGTAGATTGTATTGATTTCACGATTGGGATAGAAAAAATAGTATTGGTAGGAGTTAATTCAACTAAGATATCAAAAGTATCAAAATCAACACTAGAGATGGTGATTTCATGAGCTGGCTACGACTAATCCTAAGCATGGTTTTATTGAATACGAGCGTTTGTTGGGCCCAGCCAAATACAGCAGCATCCATTCGTTTGCAATTGGCATGGTCGCATCAAAGTCAGTTTGCTGGCGTCTATGTAGCCCAAATTCGCAAGCACTTTGAAAATGAAGGGCTAGACGTGATTACATTCCCTGGGGGGTCAGGCATTAATCCCCTCCAAGAGCTTCAAAATGGTAATGCCGATGTAGCCATCTCTTGGTTTAACAATGCCTTTGAGCTCTCCAAGCCCGATCAGCGCATTACTAATATTGCACAGTTGTTTTCAGGATCGGCGCTCAATATTATTTGCCGAATCAGTGCGGGCGTTTATGTGCCGAAGGACGTTCAGGGTAAACGCATTGGAGTTTGGGGTGTAGGGGATCAAGAGATCCTCTATGAACTTCTGGATCAACTCAGTATTCCAAGAAATTCAGTCGAAGTCGTGATGCAACGCTCCAACGGTGAGGATTTAATTGATGGGAATGTGGCGTGCGCTACTGCTATGTCCTATAACGAGTATTGGAAAATTTTGCACTCGGGCATACCAAGTGCGGATTTGGTGGTGGTGGATCCGCAAAAATATGGCACCATCAATATTGAGGATGGGTTATATGTGATGAGCGCTCGCCTCGAGGATCCCATCTTTCGAGAGCAAATGGTTCGCCTGATTCGGGCGCTGCGTAAAGGCTGGTCTGAAGCCCGCATCGCCCCAACCCTTGCTGCCCAATCCGTGCAAAAAATTGCTCCCCATTTGGATCCTGCCCAACAGCTGCACATGTTGCAAGTGGTATTGGATTTAATCCCCAAGGAGAACAAACAATTTGGACTATTTAACCTCGCCTATTTTGATAAAAGTGTACGTCGCTTAAGTGCGGTATCTAAAAATTCGGATTTAGATCCTCGTTCACTGTGGACGCATCAAATATGGAATCAAGTACAAAAAGAAGACGGCCGAAAACTACCGCTCACGGAGGCAACTCGCTTTTATGTCACAGAGATTGTGAAGTCCACTTGGTTTAAGTTGCTCATTTATTTATCCGCATTTACTTTTGCTCTATCGGGAACCTTAGAAGGTATGAACCGCAACTACGATCTGTGGGGGCGGTTGGTGTTGGCCTTCCTATCGGGTCTTGGTGGTGGAACCCTACGAGACATCATTATTGGGGGTGAGCGCTTAGACTTCTTTTACGTGCGAGATGTGGTCTTTCCTACCGGTATTTTGCTGATTGTTCTTACTGCTAGTCTCATTGGATTGCGTTATCGTGATTTTCATCATTCGGAGACATTCAAGACCGTTAAAAAATACACCGACGTGATTGGCTTTGCCGGTTTAGCCACCTTGGGTGCGATGCTGGCTCTTGCTGCAGGAATGGCTTGGTTTTGGGCACCGATTTGTGCGGCGCTATCCTGTGCTGGCGGTGGTGTCTTACGCGATGTCTTGGTGAATCAAGAGCCGCATACTTTTAAAGGAGTAATTTATGAGGAGGCGGCAGTCGTTGGTGGTTTAGTACTCACCGCAGGGCTCTTTATCGCCAATTACTATGAATCAAGCCCAATACCGGTTGTGCTGACCGTGGGGGTTACATTTATCTTCTTAGTTGGCTTACGACTAGCCATTTATCGTTATAAGCTACAGTACCCAGAGATTCTTGGGGGACCCAAAAAACCAACTAAGCCTAAACTAAGCTCAAACTAAGCCTACTGAACGACTGACGGATTATTTAATCCGTAGATTTTTAATGCTTACATCTCAGTTTGGTAGATGAGTCCCGCATGCTCGCGTAACGCATGAAACTCAATTTGCTCCCAGCGCTGCTGGGCGACATCGAGCTCTGACTTGTGAGCCGCCAAAAAGACCGAGGCACCGACCACATCTTCGGCCATGCGGTGGCTGTTCTCCGTAATAAATTTTTTGAGGGCGACTGGATCTTCGGAAGTCACCCACCTGGCCATGGTGTAGCGTGCAGGCAATAAGCGCACCTCGGCGCCATACTCGGTTTGTAAGCGGTGCGCCACCACTTCAAACTGCAACTGGCCAAAGGCACCCAAGAGCATCGTCCCGCCACTCATAGGGCGAAACACTTGAATCGCTCCTTCTTCTCCGAGTTGTAAGAGTCCTGTGCGCAGTTGCTTATTACGCATTGGGTCGGCTGCCTCAACCATGCGAAAAATCTCCGGGGCAAAAAACGGTAGACCCGTAAATTGCAACTCTTCCCCTTCAGTGAGCGTGTCGCCTAAATGCAAGAGACCATGATTGGGTAAGCCAATAATGTCACCCGGAAAGGCTTCATCCAAAATATCACGCCGTTGCGATAAAAAGGAGAGGGCATTGTTGGTGCGAATCTCTTTGCCATTGCGCACAATCTTGAGTTTCATGCCGCGCTCAAAGTGACCTGAGCAAATCCGCAAGAATGCCACCCGATCGCGGTGTGCGGGATCCATATTGGCTTGGATCTTAAACACTACGGCCGTAAATTTTTTCTCATGGGGATCGACCTGGCGTTGCACTGCCTTGCGTGATCCAGGCCCAGGAGCTAAATCCACCAAGGTGTTCAAAATCTCACGAACGCCAAAGTTATTAATCGCAGATCCAAAAAATACGGGCGATTGCTCACCAGCCAAGAACGCCTCGCGATCAAAAGCGGGCATGGCATTTTTCACAAGATCAACTTCAGCCAAGGCTTCTTCTAATTCACTACCAAAGCGCTCTTTGAGCATGGGATCATCTAAGGACACGACGAGGTTCGAGTCTTCGGTGACCCGATCCTCGCCGGCTTTAAATAGACGCATTTGATTGTTAATGATGTCGATCACCCCGGCAAAGGATTTACCCATACCGACTGGCCAAGTAAAGGGGACTACCGCCATACCGAGTGCTGCTTCAATCTCATCCATGAGATCAAGTGGTTTTTTAACCTCACGATCGAGCTTATTAATAAAAGTGACCAAAGGCGTATGCCGCGCACGACATACATCAATGAGACGTCTGGTTTGGGGCTCCACACCGTTCGCTGCATCAATCACCATCAAGGCGGAGTCGACCGCAGTTAAGACCCGATAAGTGTCTTCGGAAAAGTCTTGGTGACCGGGGGTATCTAGAAGATTAATGATGGCATTGCGGTACTCCATCTGCATCACCGAGCTCGCAACCGAGATACCCCGTTGCTTTTCAATTTCCATCCAGTCTGAAGTGGCATGGCGACTGGCTTTGCGAGCCTTCACGCTCCCGGCAATTTGAATCGCACCTGCATACAAGAGAAGTTTCTCGGTAAGCGTGGTCTTGCCCGCATCGGGGTGCGAGATGATGGCAAAGCTTCTACGGCGCGCAACCTCATCCAAAGCGGATAAGGTCGATGATGAATCGGGGGAGTTGATGGAAACACCTCAGGAAAAGCATCATTATAAGACGCTTAGACGAATAAACCGTTGATAATGATGGGTTATGGCATTGATTACTCTGACGGACGCCAAGCTAGCGTTCGGTCATCACCCCCTCTTAGACCGCACCAACTTTGCACTCGAGGCAAGTGAGCGCGTGGGTCTCATTGGGCGCAATGGCACCGGTAAATCCTCCTTTCTAAAGATCCTCGCTGGCATTGAAAAACTCGATGATGGCTTGATTCAAATCCAACAGGAACTACGGATTGCCTATGTAGCCCAAGAACCCCTCTTGAATGCCAAACAAACCATTTTTGAGGCAGCTTCTGAAGGCTTGGTAACTATTAAGCAAATCCGATCGGAGTATGAGGCGCTTGCGCAAGCCGATTGGAACGAAGCCAATCAAGAGCGCTTAGACACCCTGCAATCCCAGCTTGATGCCACGCATGGCTGGAACTGGGAGCAGCGCGTCTCTGAAATCCTGAATCGCTTACATCTCAATACCGATCAAACCATCGGAACTCTTTCAGGGGGCACTAAAAAACGCGTAGCGCTCGCGCAAGCCTTGGTCACTCAACCGGATGTGCTGTTACTGGATGAGCCCACCAATCACTTGGATTTGGATTCGATTACATGGCTTGAGGGGCTTCTGAATGAGTACGCTGGGTCGATTGTTTTTATTACTCATGATCGCAGCTTTTTAGACCAAGTTGCTACCCGCATTGTGGAGCTCGATCGCGGCGTGCTGCGCAGCTACCCCGGAAACTACAGTCGCTATGAGTTTGTTAAAGACGAAGAGCTTAACGCTGAAGCGCTTGCCAATGCGCGAGCCGATAAATTACTGGCCCAAGAAGAGGTGTGGGTGCGCAAAGGGGTGGAAGCCAGGCGCACGCGCAGCGTCGGGCGCGTGGCGCGTCTTGAGAAACTTCGAGCGATGCGCGCTGAGCGACGCAATGCCATGGGCCAGGTAAAGCTCTCAATTGCCTCCGGTGAGCGCAGCGGCAAAATTGTGGCAGACCTCGATATCATCTCCAAGTCCTACGAAAAACCGATTGTGAAAAATTTCACCGCCACGATTTTGCGTGGCGATAAGGTGGGCATCCTAGGGCCCAACGGCGCAGGTAAAACGACACTGCTGAAATTAATCCTCGGTGAAATTACCCCCGATACCGGAGTCGCTAAATTAGGCACGCGCATTGAGGTGGCCTACTTTGATCAGATGCGCGAAAGCCTCAATTTAGAGGCGACGCTCGAAGACTTCATAAGCCCCGGGAGTGAGTGGGTGGAGATTGGCAATCAGCGCAAGCACGTGAAGAGTTATTTAGGGGATTTTCTATTTGCACCTGAGCGCACCAACTCCCCCATCAAAACCCTCTCGGGTGGTGAGCGCAATCGCTTATTACTCGCAAGACTTTTTGCCAGACCTGCGAATGTCCTGGTCCTTGATGAACCTACCAATGATCTCGATATTGATACCTTGGATCTTTTGGAGCAACTGCTTCAAGACTATCAAGGCACCGTCTTTTTAGTGAGCCACGATCGCACCTTCTTAGATAATGTGGTCACTAGCATGATTGCCTATGAGGGCGATGGAGTGTGGCGTGAGTACGAGGGCGGGTATGAAGATTACAAAGTACAAAAGGCACGCTCGGATACGGTGATACCAAGTCCTCTCATGAAAGTGGCTGAAAGTAAGGCCCCCAGTAAACCATCGAATCCAATCGTTGCTAGCAAGTCAAAACTGAGTAGTAAGGAAAAAATTGAGCTAGAAAAATTACCCACTCAAATTGAGGCGCTTGAAGAGCAGCAAGTGATATTAAGCGAGCAATTAGCCGACCCTGCGCTTTACAAGGGCGATCCGAGTGCGAGCATTGCACTCAAAGAGCGGGCACTGGCGATTGATGCACAACTCAAAGTACTAATGGCGCGCTGGGAGCAATTGCTGGAGCGGGAGACGGGCTAGCTAGTTTTTGTCTCAGTACCGTTTTACGATCCGGTGCGCTTTGACTCACCTGCAGTATCGCTGTTTTTTCGGTAACTGGCGGCACGAGGGATATTTTCAGTTCCGGCACACTAATCCCAAACGCCAGTCGTGCGCACTGTTGTAGGGTTTTGTGTCGCAGCATCCGCCTGGGCATTTGATTCCAGATGGGATGATTGGTTTTGAGTTCTGAGTAGTACTCCCGAACGGTAATGGGTTGGATTAGATCTGCGCGATAGATGGAGCACTCCATCCAAATTGGAATGCCCTCTTCGGTCTCATTAGCTTGGCCAAAGGTGAGTCCTTTAAAACTGGGCTCCCGATGGATCATGGCAATCCAGCCATCAATCGGAATGTAGACTTCATATCCACCTTCCAAATTGTGTTCCCAGTCAACCTGACTTAGTAGGGGGTTGAGCTTTAAGCGTAAAGCGGTTCTTAAGATCAATTGCAAGACCTCCTCGGGAGCTACCGCTTCTTTAGCCCAATGACTCAGTTCTTGAGGGACGATCCCAAGGGTATTAGCCACCTCTGTCACCAATATATCGAGAGTGGGTTCGCTTGGCGGATGAGGTTGATCGTCATCCAAAAGATCCTCGGGTAAATCTAGGATGGATACTTTCTTCATGAGGTAACTCCTTCCAATGCTTTTTCCCTGGGGATGAGTTCATGCTGCAACAGTTCCTCGGGTAAATCCTTCACCACAAAGCGCCGACTATTGATGACTGGACTTTGGTAGGCCTTTACTAGCTCTGGATGTTCGAGACTTAGACGTTTGGTATCAATCCGATAAGTTGGTTTGGGAGCCTTCCAGGTAATGACCGGTTTACCTAGGTAAGTAAGTACTTCGGCATCCGCCATGTGTTCCATCAAGGCTTGCTTAATGCCATTAATTTGCTCCTCCTCAGCATGGGTTTGGGACTCTAACGCTTTGAGCTTTCGAATGAGATCCAATGCTTCCGAGGAAGCTTCTAGCGTTCTACCCGAACAACTCCTTTGAAAGAGCGCTTGGCAATCGTCAATCGATTGGGGTTTGGGTGGAATGTCTTTTTGAACATGCTCGGTCCAAAAGAAAGCAGCTTTCTCAAATAGTAAGGACTCAAGTTCTAAGTCTCGAGTAATCGTATAGATACGTAGATCCGATCCCCCTAATAAAACAGCAACATCAATCTCTGATAGATTGGTAATGCCTAAGTACCAGAGGCATTGACAGAGATAGGTTAGGGGAATCGCGTCCGTCCCGGGCTCACCCCAATCACTTTGACTGTAATAATTTGCTGTTTTACATTCCAAGAGCTTCTTGGCATTAAGACCTCCGTCAGAATGAAAGAGAGGTAAATCTTTCTTCTCCAACACAAAGCGATCAATATGTCCGACGCAAAAGGAATACTTAGGATGAATAAGGCCCCGGGGATGCTCCACCACATGTTCACCTGTGAGTAAGGCATATTCATCTGCAATAAAGGATTCGGCAAACGAGCCAAAGCGCAGGGCAAAGCTATCTTTGATATCTACTTTCTTGCCGGTTTTCTCGAGCCACACGTCCATGGCCGAGCGGTACTTGGAGACCCCCAGAATCGCCCCAATATCGCTTCCACCTAGGAAAGCAGCACGATTATGTGTAAAATCTTGATTATTAAGCATTTTTTATCCTCTATAAACAATAAATTATTAAATAAATAGAATATTTTGTTCTATTATAGTTAGGTTTTATTTTGATTACAAGTGGTCAAATAAAAGCAGCAAGAGCCTTGCTCGGCATAACCACAACGAAGTTGGCGGAAATGTCGGGGGTTGCCTTTACTACGGTGATTCGGATTGAGTCGTCAGATGGGATTCCATCTGGACAGGTAAAAACTCTGAATGCAGTTCAGAGAGCACTCGAGGATGCGGGGATTGAATTCATCGGCACCCCTGAATCTGGAGCCGGAGTGCGGTGGAAGATTAAAAATTAACGCTTAAAGATAACTCTTATCTAACTAACACTAAAAGTTCACCAATTGCTGAAGATAGTTGGCGCGATATCGTCGTTTGGTAACGCATGAGCCGATCTAAGTTTTCAAAATTCGGCAAATTCGGAATTTCAACTTTCTTTTCCTCTAGCGATTTTTGTATCCGCTCAATATATTCCGGTACCGCACTTAATTGGGTCTGAAACCATTGTTTTAAAGAGTGGTACTCGTAATAGTCTCTCGCTTGAATTCCTCTATGGTTGTCTTTAGAAGCGCGTCGATCGATTGCCATCGATAGAACTTCAATATTGATTTCGGCGTAATTTCTTTTACCTTTACTGGAATGATGAATGGCTTGCAATTTATCTTCAATATAGGCATCGATTTTTTGCTGATAAAAAGCTGCTTCGGTATATAAATAGGCGCCTAGCAGGGTACTTTGCATAATCGTTGGGATGTCGGATACTTCTTTTTCGAGGCTGATTTCCTCTTTATCCTCTTCCACTGATTCGGATTCGTTAAACAGTAGTTTTAGATTCTCTTTCAAGAAAAGTAAACGAATTTTATCGAGTATCTTTGGTTCTAAAAGTCCAATACTAAATTTAATGCGAGTTGCTGCTTGCATCAAACTTTCATCTGTTAATTTTTTAGTTGGTTTTTTATCATCGCGACTCTGAAAATACAGCACATCAATTAGATTTTGAATGCGCTCTAGCTGAATCGTTAGACGTGCGATCCGTTCAATCTGGATGGGGACTAATGGGGAGGTTGCGGCGTAATGGGCGCTTAATTCGCGAACAAGTTGATCAAAGCGATCACGCTCATTGATGGTTAAAAAATCGCTCGAGGTTGCTCCATGTTTGAGGGCATTTTTTTCGGGCCCGAGTTTATTTTTACTAAGTAATGAAGATTTAGTCTTTGCTGTGCGTAAGGATTGTTTTTGATGCGTTGGATTTTTCATTTTCTTGAATCTCCAAGGTAGGTCGTGTCACAAATTTCAGCATAGCCCAATCTTCAAATTTTGGTTGTAATTTTTATAACCAATGCCTCAGAAAATACATTTTTGCAAAACGAAATCTGTAACGTATTGAATAAATTAGGGTTTTTAAATTACAATTCCTCTATTTTTAGGAAAATGCCCCGTACCAAATGAGCCAATGGGGCGCCTAATAGGGCTAATAAAGGCTTTAGAATCAGTGCTTAAAAAAACAAATCCGATGAAATTAAATACTCGCCTTTCGCAATCGCTGCTAGTTTGTTTTGGATGCGCTGTCGCAACCTCATCATTTAGTCAAAATCGGCCACCAGGTCCACCAGTGGATGCCGGTGCTTTGCAGCAAGGCCTTGAGCGGCAGCTACCGATGCCGTCTCCTTTGCCGCTTCCCGAACCATCGCGCGAAACGGAAAAGCCCAAGGACGCCAAAGCCAAAGAAGTGCGTGTTGATGTGAAACGTTTTGAACTCGAGGGCGTGAAAACGATCCCCGAAGAAAAAGTTCAAGCGATCTTAAAACCCTATTTGAATAAATCCCTCACGTTTGATGAGTTACAAAAAGTCTGCGATGTGATCGTTGATTTTTATCGTCAAAACGGATTACTCGTCCAAGCAACCTTGCCACCACAACGTATCACCGATGGCGTAGTACGAATTGCAATTACCGAAGCAAAGTTAAGTAGCGTGATTGTGGATACCCCCAAGGGTCCAACCCGCTTTAGTAAAGATCGAGCAGCTGCTTACATCACAGACGCCAATCCTGTGGGTTCTCCATTAAATACCCAAGCAATTGAGCGGGCTTCGATTATTTTGAACGAGACCCCCGGCGTCATTGTGGCAAGCCAATTACAGCCTGGTGAGGATCAAGGACAAACGGCTTTGCGCATGGAGCTTACGGATGGCCCTTTGGTTCAGGGTAAGGTTGAGGCGAACAACTACGGTAGCCGCAGCACCGGACAAAACCAAGGTGTGATTGCTTTAAATCTGAACAACCCCACTGGGATTGGCGATCAAGCCTCGGTAAACGGAATTTACTCCGAAGGATCGCAGTACATTCAAGGTGCTTATTCCTTGCCAGTGACTCGCACAGGATTGCGTCTTGGCGCATCGGGGACCTACCTAAATTACAAAAACGTCAGTAACTACGGCTATCCCAACGGCGGCTTTGGTGATGCTTGGACTGCGGGTGTGAATTTGGCTTACCCCTTGATTCGGCGCCAGGGTACTAATGTCAATACCATATTGGGATATGACGTCAAAAGTTACATGAACAAAAGTAATTTTACGAATGCTGTAATTAGTGCATACAACATTAATAACGTGACCGCCGGTATTTCCGGAAACCATTACGATAGTTTTGGTGGGGGTGCCATCAGTGCAGGCTCGCTCAATTTCGTTGTTGGTAATTTAGAGATTTCGCCAACTAGTGTGACTGGCTTTGGAACCTACACCCCTAGCCAATTTACGAAGGTCACTTTTTCTGCCAATCGTAATCAACAGATTACGGCAGGGGGTGAGACCACCCTCTATGTTGGTATCTCGGGACAAATGGCCTCGGTAGATCTCAACTCTGCGGAGCAATTTTATTTGGGCGGGGCATACGGAGTGAGAGCTTATCCGGTGGCGCAAAGTGGTGGCTCGCAGGGAGGGCTTGGAACTGTTGAGCTACGTCAACAGCTTCCCTATAACGTATTGGGCTCTATTTTCTACGACGTTGGGATCATTCAGCAGTACAAAAATCCAATCGCCTATAACGCGACCAAGGGTTTAACGAATGCCAATAATGTGTACTCTTTGCAAGGGGCTGGGTTTGGGGCTCGCTGGAGCTACCAAGGGTGGAATGTAAACGCTATGGTAGCCTGGCAAATCGGCCAAAATCCCCTATATTCCTTTACAGGTCAACAGGTTGCGGTCGATGGCACCACCACCAACCCACGGGGTTGGATTACCGCTAGCTACCAGTTTTAGGTCTAGGCATGGCTAGGCTCCATGCGCTGATAATCGCGATCTTTTGGGGTCTTTTGGGCTCTGGTTTAGCGACCGCGCAAACCACGATTTCTCAGTGGACTTTGGAGTCTAAAGAGATCATCACTGAAGCGTATACCGCGGGTGAAACGAACACTACATTCGGCGTTTTTTGCTCTGCCAATCAATGTATGTTTTATGTGCATCAACCATCGGTGTGTTTACCCAATCAACGCTATCCCGCACTCGTGCGCAATCAAATTCAAACGTATGCGATCACCATGAAATGCACCTTGGTGGGTAACAAATTATTTTTAATTTTGGAGCCATTTAATACGATGTTGCAAGCGACCCAAATTGGTGAGGAAATTCATTTTGCGTTTGCTTTGCAATCAGCTGAATTTATGACCGCACGTTTTAGTTTGTCTGGTGCGCGTCAAGCGATTCAAGAGGCCTTACAAATTTCGGCAAAAAAGGGTGCGCCAAAACCGCCTGCGACAACACAACCAAATCCCCCTAAAGTGATGCCGCCTTCGAGACCAAACTCCAAAGATTCGACAACATAAATACATTGAAAAACGAATTTTGTAGAGCAAATTTTATAAACAAATTGCATGAAAAAGCACGTGTTTTGCCAAAATGATGCTGCTTAAATTTTAGGCACATATTTTTCAAAATACCCTTTTGTGGTTTAGGGCCAGAAATTTCCAAAATTTACACATCTCTTTGCGAGCCTCATAAATATTGGCTTGGCCGGGAGGGTATTTTTGAAGCCCCATTTTTGGCAGTCCATTGATCAAAATCCATTATCCTTACGGCTAATTCCAGAAGTTCATTGATTAGCGCCTAGTAAGGGTTTATGAGCTTTTTTGATAAAGCTCAAATCATAAAAAATTGTGTTGAAAAAAGTAAACGTATTTGAAGACAGCTGTTGTAACTTTTCTAACCGGTGTAGTCGCTAGATCTCAAAATTTATTACGAGGTCGCCGGGAGCTTTTTTCTTACGTTTCGCAATCTGCTCTACAGAGCGCAAAAATTTCTTACACGATTTGCAAAAGTAAAAAATTCCAACAGCAATTTTTTGCAATCACTCTGATTTATTCGCAAATCAATTTTGCAGTTGCGCAAACAAATCCAACTGCACTACCAACCGGTGGAAATGTGGTTGCTGGATCCGCAACGATTACGCAAACATCGAATGGCACCACAGCCACGATGAACATCAACCAAACATCACAACGTGCGATTGTGAACTGGGATTCATTTAATGTGGGCGCGAATGCACAAGTCAACTTCAATCAACCCAACAGTAGCGCCGCGATTTTGAATCGTGTCACTGGTGCGAGTGCATCGGTGATCGATGGTGCGATTCGTGCCAATGGTCAAGTGGTGCTAGTCAACCCCAATGGGGTGATGTTTGGTAAGGGAGCACAGGTCAATGCCGCCGCTGTGGTCGCCACCACCATGGATATGGCCAATAAGGACTTTATGGCGGGTAAATCCACCTATGCTGGTAACGGTAAGGGCAAGGTCCATAACCAAGGCACCATCAGCATCAATGACCCCAATGGCTATATTGCCCTCTTAGCCCCGGAAGTGCGTAATGAAGGCTATTTATTGGCCCAAAAGGGAGCTAATAACACTATTGCCATGGCCTCTGGCGAGCAAATTACCCTGGATTTCCGAGGAGATCGCCTTATGCGGGTCTCGGTAGACATCGCCACCTACAACGCCTTGATTGAGAACAAGCGGGTAGTGGAGACTAAGGGCGGCCTCATTGTTGTGGCAGCCGGCTCCGCCCGCAATCTCATGAATTCAGTTATAAACAATACCGGTGTTATTACTTCAAGTAATATGGTGAACAATGGCGGCGTCATTGAATTGGTGGCTGCCAACGTCACCCAAGCGGGCAAGGTGAGTGCCAATGGCAAAGGCGAGAACAGCACCGGTGGTCAGATCAATATCGTCGGTGAACACATCACACTCACAGCAAATTCCGTGACCAAAGCAAACGGCAAAGCCGGTGGTGGTCAGATTGAAATCGGTGTGGGTCAAACAATCGCTACGAACGTGACAAGTGCACCGCAAGTCCAAATTCAAACCCAGTTGGCCAGTGCTGCTGTAAGCAACACCGCGAACACCACTGCAGTTGCATCTTCCTCTGTAACTGCATCACAAACCCAAACACAAACACAAACTGCACGCTTAGATCAACACCAAGCATCTGCTCTCACCAAAGCACAAGCCGCGAGTGATGCCAAACAAATGGCCAAGACCGTCACGATTGAAAATGGCGCACGTGTTTCTGCTTCTGCTACCGAAAAAGGTAACGGTGGTTCGATTGTGATTTGGAGTGAAACCAAGACCGCAGTAGCCGGTCTTTTGCAAGCACTCGGCGGCAAGAATGGCGGCAACGGTGGCTTTATTGAAACGAGCTCTAAAGGTGAAGTGCTCTTAGGAAAAACATTTACCGTCCAAACCCAAGCACCCCAAGGACAAACCGGTCGTTGGTTACTAGACCCCATTGATCTCACATTGGATCGTAATGCTGCGCAAGTGATCTCTGCGGCACTCACCAACAACAACGTGAGTATTGCAGTCAACGGTAATACCTGCCCGAGCCTGGGAAGCTGTACGCAAAATGGCTCAGGCAGCTTAACCTTGGCTAGTGGTGCAGACATCCTCAAAGAAGGCAATACGCTCACAACATTGACACTTACCGCATCGGGTATCTTTAATCTCAATGCGAACATTACTGGTGCGAATCTAAACGTCATCATCAATAGCTCGATTGCGTATCTCAATGTGGGCACCACCATCGATGTCAATCAAGTGACGGTGCAAGCCCAAACGATTTATGCCAACGGCAACATCACCGCACGTGGTGGTTATACAAGTAATGCTAATAACAGTAACAACAGCATTCGTGCTGCAATTGAACTCTTAGCGCAAGCGCTCTACATCTCTGGACGTCTATCCACTACACAAACGAGCAGTAATACGAATACATCAACCACATCGACTGCACTCACCATCAATGGCACTGTGGTGCGCCGTGAAGATTTACCGCAATACCTCACACAACAAAACAATACATTCGATCTCAATGAGATTGTGTATGCGACGATCGCTGCGAATGATGCGAATATCACCAACGCGCACAGTAATGTGATTGAGCTATTTGCAACTCAAACAATTACTGCTACCAATACAGCAGAAATCCGTGCGAACGGAACAAATGGCGGTGCGATTTATTTCAATGCCCCGCAAGTCAACACCCAAAATGGGTCTTTAATCCAGGCCCATGGTAATAACGGGCCCGGTGGGGTGATTGCCTTTACCGGAAATCAAATGAATTTAGCTGGAACCGCAACTGCCAATGGAAGCAGTGGAGGTTCTGTTGCCATTTCTGGTGATACAGCAACACTCGATAGTGGCGCATTCATCCAAACCAATGGTAGCGTGGGCCCTGGCGGTACGATTTCCATCGATATTGAGAATCATTTGCAAATCAATAGTGCGCAATTGCAAGCGAATGGCGCTACCGATGGTGGATCCATCCGGATACTCAGCCGCGCAGGCAACTTAAATCTCTTCGATTCAGTAGTTCAGACCAATGGCTCAAATGGTCGCGGTGGAAGTATTGGCATTTCAGCTTTCGATCAAACCATTTTTAGTAACGCAACAGTAGAAGCGAATGGTTTTATTCAAGGCGGAACAATCTTATTAGGCAATGATGCAGAAAACGGCACATTGCCTTTTTCTATTTATGCAAGCTTTGATCCATCTACCCGCATCAGTACATTAGCGACGAGTGTAAACGGAGTGGGTGGCTTTATTGAAACTTCAGGCCAAACCATTTATCTCCTTGCGAGTATTAATGCTGGGCGCGGCGGAATGTGGTTGATTGATCCTGTAGATATTTTTATTGGTAATTCTGCAAACCATAGCATCCTTAACACAGCCATTAATACCGCACTAGTAAGCTCGAATGTAACAATCAATTCATTTGGAAGTGGATCATGTACCGGAGTTTCTTGCTTTCAGACAACGCCACCAGATTGGAGCGGCGATATTTGGCTTCTGGGGTCTATAGACAAAACAGGGAGTAGTCCAACTACCCTTACTTTGACTGCAGCAAGAAGCATTTTAATTAATGCGCCTATCACTAATTCCGGGACAGGCGCACTTCATGTTGTCTTAAATGCCAGTGGCGAGGTTCAAGTCAATCAGCCAATCACAATTAAAGGCAGTTTGGAGGTAACGAGCACTAATCAATTTACAACCGCCTTTGGAAATAACATCACCGCGCAAGCAGGGATTACCAAAGTTGCTGGTGGTGGTCGAACTTCGTTAGGCGGAAATCTAACAACCAGTAATGCAGCTATTAATATCAATAGTGATTTATTGATACGTAATAACCTTTCGCTGAATACATCTGGAGGGGCCATCAATGTTACGGGTACGGTCACTAGTATCACAACTGCAGTTGACACCTTCACAAGCTCTGGAACCTTCAACAGGCCCGGCGTAACTGACATCGAACTATTAGTAATTGGTGGCGGCGGCTCGGGTGGCGGCTCTGTAGGAGGCGGTGGAGGTGCGGGTGGGGTGATTTACTACTCTACTACAGTAATCAGTAACACAACCCACACCATCACGGTAGGTGCGGGTGGAGCAGGAGTTTCTCGTGATTTACCTGGAAGTAATGGCGGTAGCTCGATCGCTTTTGGAATCACTGCACTAGGTGGGGGAGGTGGTAGCGCAATTCCGCCATCAACTAGTGGCTTTAGTGCTGGATCTGGTGGCTCTGGTGGTGGTGGCGGCGGATATTGGGGTATCTACACCGCAAGAGGTTCCAATAATATTATCCAGGGTAACTCTGGAGGTCAATATATTGGAAATTCCAATGCCAGTGGTGTTGCTGCCACGGCTGGAGGGGGTGGTGCACTTGGACGGGGTGGAGATGCAACTCTAGGTCAAGGCGGTACCGGTGGTGATGGCATTTTTTATGCTATCACTGGGTCCTCAACTCTTTATGCAACGGGTGGAGGTGCGTTAGGAGACTCATCTTGGATTACTGCTGGTGGCAATAATAGTGCGCATAATAATGCTGGACATGATGGATGGAGTGGTGCTGCGCCTACTATTACCGCCAACAGAGGTTCTGGGGGAGGGGGGCAATGGGCTCACGCATCCGCGAACCCTAGTCAATCAGGTTCGGCGGGTATTGTTGTTGTACGTTATGCAACCTCCGGGGGATCGACTCTTACACTAGATTCGGGTTCTGGGGCAGTCTCAATTCAAGGTAATATTTCTGGCGCAACCAGTATTGTAAAAAATGGTTCTGGAGTGGCCACCCTCTCCGGCCCCAACACCTACAGCGGCACCACCACTATTTCAGCTGGAACATTAACGATTACCGGAACATTGGGTGGTGGAAATTACGCAGGTGCCATTTCAAACTCAGGCACTCTCATAATTAATTCAAGCTCAAACCAGATACTGAGTGGCGTTATTTCTGGTACAGGAAGCTTGACTAAATCCGGTTCAGGCACTCTATCGCTCACCGGAAATAATACTTATAGCGGTGGAACAACTGTATCTACTGGAACGATTGGCGTTTATCACAACAACGCATTAGGCTCCGCCTCTGTAGCGATGGCCGATGGCACAACTCTATTGTTAGGACGCGCACTGACAACCGTTGCTAACAATATTGCCTTAACTGGTTCAGTCACAGTTGATCTTGATACCGCAGTGGAATATTTGATCGTTGCTGGTGGAGGTGGGGGTGGTGGCGGTATTGGTGGCGGCGGTGGTGCCGGTGAGTTTATTCAGGGATCTGTTGTTCTTTCGAATGGTGATAATCTGATTACAGTCGGTGCTGGAGGTGGTAGCGCACATAACGCTAATGGTCAATCCGGTTCGAATAGTACTGCCTTTGGCATAACGGCCAATGGCGGGGGCGGCGGTGGCGGTTATGCACTGAGCGGATTACCGGGAGGCTCGGGCGGCGGTGCTGGATCGGATTTGGCCAGCGCAACTGGTGGCGCATCAATCAAGTTAGGTGGCGGCTTAGGAAATCCCGGCGGTGATTTTGCAACAAATTATCTTGGTGGTGGACCCAATGCAATATCGTCAGGCGGTGGCGGCGCTGGTAGTGCTGGGGTGCGCGCTGCAGGAACTACTCAAACCGGTGGAAATGGCGGCTCTGGGGTTAGCAGTACCATCTCTGGAAGTTTGCAATTCTATGCTGGCGGGGGCGGAGGTGGCATTAATGGAGATCCAGCCGCTACATCCGCCGGTTCTACAGGAGAGGGTGGTAGTGGCGTAGGTGGTAATGGGGGAGCTAAATCTTCAAATGCTGCTTTAAGAGCGGGGGGAGATGCTGTTAATGGAACAGGCTCAGGCGGTGGCGGTGCTAGTAACGCAAGTTTAGGAGGACGTGGCGGCTCCGGAATTGTGATTGCCCGCTACCTTGGTGCCACTGCCGGTTCTGGCGGCAATACTCTAGCTGCTGGGAACGGACTCGCTGCGGGCTATACGGTGCACACCTTTACGAGTAGCGGCACGCTTACGCTTAATGCTATCGCCCCAGTTCTCAGCGGAAATATTACTGGCACAGGTAACCTCACCGTAGATGCAACCGGTGGCACGATTTCATTGACCGGTACCAATGCCTATGCCAATACGACGATTAGTGGTGGCACTCTTAATATAGGCAATAACACTACTGCGGGTACCTTGGGCTCTGGCACCGTAACAAACAATGCCGCTTTAGTATTGCAGCGTTCCAATGACTTTGCTGTCGCCAATAACATCAGTGGTACTGGTGCGTTAACTAAGTTAGGGACTGGAGTGGCCACTCTTACGGGGACTAATTCTTACGGTGGTGATACAACTATTTCTGCTGGCACATTAGCAATCGGCGGCTCAGGAACGTTGGGCTCTGGAAATTATGCAGGCAATATTTCCATCGCCAACACCAATGACGGCACTTTGCAATATGCATCAAGCGCAACGCAAACCCTCTCGGGAATATTAAGTGGCACGGGTGCTCTTACCGTCTCTGGAAGTGGGACATTAATACTGACAAATACAAATACTTACACAGGCATCACAACGATCTCCGGCGGTATTTTGTCGATTAGTGCCGATAGCAATTTAGGAGCTGCGCCTGCATCAACCACGGCAACTGCCATCACATTAAGTGGTGGTACGCTGCAGGCCACGGCAGACTTAACACTTCATACCAATCGGGGTATGACCTTAACAGCCGCGAGTGGTTTAGCTGCAATTAGTGGCGCGCGCTTGATTCAGTCAGGTGTAGTGACTGGCAATTTTGCGCTAACTATCAATGGCGCTGGTCAAACTGGTATGGTTGCACTGACTGCTACTAATACCCATGGCAGTACCACAGTTACAGCAGGGACCTTCGGTCTCTATAACAATACAGCGGCTGGTAGCGGTGCAATAGCAATGGCCAATGGTACTACTCTGTTATTAGGCCGCGCAGTGACAACCGTTAGTAACAATATTGCCTTAACTGGTTCCGTCACAGTTGCTCTTGATACCGCGGTGGAATATTTGATCGTTGCTGGTGGTGGTGGAGGTGGTGCCTGGGTAGGTGGTGGTGGCGGTGGTGGTGGTGTACTAACTGGAACAACGAGTTTGGTTTCAACAAGTGCTTTTACCATTTCCGTTGGTAATGGCGGAGTTGGTGCTATCAATGCTCCATCAACCGTCTACACAGCTGCAACTCAAGGCGATAACTCATCTGCATTTGGTTTCACCGCAGTTGGGGGTGGGGCAGGAGGAAACTATTTCGGTGGGGCAACCTCCGGGGGATCTGGAGGCGGTCAGGGCGGTAATCAAGCCGCAGCTTCAGGCACATCTGGTCAAGGTAGCGCCGGCGGAAGTGGTGATGGAGTTGGAACATGGGGCTACGTGGCTGGTGGCGGTGGCGGTGCTGGTGCAGTTGGTGGAAATGCCACAACCACTGAGGCAGGAACCGGCGGAATCGGACTGCTATCGTCAATATCTGGCAACCCTATTTACTATGGAGGCGGTGGGGGCGGAGGTGTTCATAGTGGTGGACTTGCAGCAGCAGGTGATGGTGGATTAGGTGGCGGTGGAAACGGAGTGGTTAACTCCGCATTAAAAGCATCAAATGGAAATGCGAACACTGGGGGTGGCGGCGGCGGTGCTGGTCGAGTTAATAACGCTTATTCAGAGGGGGGTAATGGCGGCTCCGGAATTGTGATTACTCGCTACCTTGGCGCTACAGCTGGTTCGGGCGGGGCTCCTGCAGATGGAACCGGACTCGCTGCGGGCTATACGGTGCACACCTTTACGAGTAGCGGCACGCTTACGCTTAATGCTATCGCCCCAGTTCTCAGCGGAAATATTACTGGCACAGGTAACCTCACCGTAGATGCTGCAGGGGGTACAGTCTCTTTATCAGGTACCAATGGTTATACCGGTACCACCACCATTTCTGCCGGTACTTTAGTAATTAGCGGCACAGGTTCATTGGGATCAGGATCGTATGCTGGCAACATCACTAACAATGGCACATTAAGGCATTCCTCCAGTGCAGCCCAAACTTTTTCCGGAATTATTTCTGGATCTGGTACTTTAACAAAAGATACCTCAAATTCAAGCACCTTAACACTATCAGGTGCCAATGATTACACCGGCGCTACCACCATCTCTAATGGTGTTTTACGGGCCTCTCACAATACGGCGCTTGGAACTGTTGCAGGTGGAGTCACAGTGGCAAACGGTGCGGCACTGGAATTATCAGATGGCATTTCGATTGGCGATGAGGCTCTAAGTTTAAATGGCACCGGCATTAGTAATGGTGGTGCATTACGAAATATCAGTGGTAACAATACCTATGGTGGCGCAATCACCTTGGTAACGAACGCAGTTCGAATCAATTCGGATAGTGATACCTTAACACTTAATAAATCATCCACTGCAATTACTGCATCAAATATCAGCTTAACGATTGGTGGTTCTGGAAACACGACTGTTAGTACGATTATCGCTACCGGTACAGCAACCTTAACAAAAGATGGCAGCGGCACCCTAACTTTATCCGGCACCAACACCTACACCGGCAATACCACTATCTCGGCTGGCACCTTATCAATTAATACCGATCAAAGCCTGGGAGCAGTTCCGGGTTCGGCCACAGCTGACTCAATCGTTCTTAATGGCGGTGTTTTATTAGCAACCGCCGACATCACATTAAGTAGTCTTCGTGGCATTAGCCTCGGTGCCAGCGGTGGTGCATTCAGCATGGATAGTTCGAAAACTCTCATCTATGGCGGCATAATTGCCGATGCCAGTGGTGTCACCGGTGCATTAACGAAGGTTGGTGCAGGTACCTTGGTGTTATCTGGACTAAATACATACAGTGGCGTTACCACCATTAGCGCAGGCACTCTCAGAATAGGCTCGGCTACCGCGCTTGGTGCCTCCACTGCTGCTGTCACGATTACCGCAGGTGCCGCACTGGATCTGAATGGTCAAACGATGACCAATACCAATGCGTTAACTGGAAATGGTTCTGGGATCAATAATGGTGGCGCGATTACGAACTCAAGTTCCTCACCAGCAAGCTATGCAGGCGCAGTCAGTCTTGGTAGTGCTACTGCAATTGGAAGTACCTCTGGAGGAATTACGATTAGTGGTTCAATCTCTGATAGTAGTAATTATGGTTTGGCCATAGTGGGCAATCAAGCAGTAACGATGAGTAATAGTAGCAATACCTTATCAACTATTGCATCAGGTACTGGTATCGGCGCATTAACGCTAGTGAATAATGCCAACTTAACGATTGGCTCAGTCACAGTTAATAGTGTGGCTTATGCAGGTATTAACTCAACGGGCAGGATCTCGATTCAGACGACCCGTAATCTCACGATTACCCAGAACGTCGCAACGACTGATAACTCATCAACAGGTTCGTCCCCCGCATTATTACTTGCGGCTGGAAGTGGCAGTGGAGTTGGTAGCGTGACCTACAACATCACTTTGAGCGGTTCTTCTGCTTTAACAATTGGTAACGGCGGAATTGCCAACTTGTATTCAGGCGGCCTAGATGAAAGTGCAGGTTTAGCCACTTATATCAATACTTTGTCACCAAAGTCTTACACTTATGATGCCACCACATCCACGCAACCATCAGCGTTAGGCTATAACGTCATATTCCGTGGCAGCGCACCGATTATTTACCTCACGATTGTGGACGGGCAAAGTAGCACCTATGGAACAGCAAGCGCCTTAAGTTTTTGGTATTCCTCAAGCCCAACCCTTTATGGAGAGAGCTACGTACCAAGCTCTCTTTCTGCCTACAATACTGTTCAAACCTTTACAGCAGGGCAAAGTTCTATTTCACTTACCGGTAGCTTGAGTGGCACGATTGCTATTAGTACTGCGCTAACAGCGACCACGAGTGCGAATACCTATAGCTTAACCTTAACGCCTACGCTTACTCTTTCTGGTTCAACTACAACATTCCAGGCTGGCACCGCAAAGAACTTTACTGTCAATCCCAAAGCCTTGAATATTGGTATTACTAAGACGTACGATGGATCCAATAGCTATACCAACGCTCACTCGTACACTTTAACTGGCATGGTTAATGGTGATAGTGCACCAACGATTAGTTCGGGATCGGCCGCCATTAATACGGTCAATGTAACGAATACACCAGTTGCCTCGTTTGATAGCAATACATTTGCATTAAGTAATAGCAACTACACCTTGACCGGTGGTACGGTCAGCGCTGCAATCACCCAACTTGCCTCCGTAACGTATACGGGTGCAAGCGGTGGACTATGGTCCGCAGGCGCGAACTGGACAGTAACCGGTGGTGTAGCGACTGGCGCCACACCAACTTTGGGTAACGTTGCCACTGTGGTCATTCCAAGTGGCTCATCCGTGACTTATGGCGACGCGATGAGCGGTTTGACGCCAACAAATGCAACCGCGATTACCAATAATGGATCGATCGCCTTCACAAATACGAGTTCAGTGACTTTGCCAAGTGCAATCTCTGGTAATGGTCAGGTGACACTCTCTGGAAGTGCGCCGTTGATTTTGACTGGAAGTAATACGTATGCTGGAGCTACCACCATTAGTTATGGCTCCACCTTGCAAGTTGGAAGCGCTGGTGCACTCTCTAGCAGTTCAGCATATGTTATTGACGGCACCTTAGATCTAGCAGGCTACTCCGTATCCGCCGGATCAATTGCGGGGGCAAGTGGGGGAGTGATCACAAGTTCGGCTAGTGGTACCCCAACCCTCACCGTGGGTGGTAATAATTCCAGTACCACCTTCTCGGGAGTGATTGAAGATGGATCGGCAAGTAGTTTAGCGATCACTAAAGCCGGAAGCGGCGTTCTCACACTGGCGAATGCAAACACCTACAGTGGCCTTACCACCATTAATGCGGGTACGTTAAAAATTACCAATGCTGCTGGATTAGGCTCCACGAGTGGTGCCACAACGATTAACTCAAGTGGCGTATTGGATTTACACAATGTAGTGGTGGGCGCCGAGGACATAACGCTTGCAGGCGGAACGCTTAAAGATGTTACTAGCAGCCTTGCTGGGAACATTACGCTAACAGCCGATAGCACTATTAGTGCGACTAATGCTGATGACACGCTCACCTTAAGTGGGGTTATTTCTGGTGGTTTTGGAATTACCAAAACCGGTCTAGGTCTAGTAGTTCTCACTAATGCAAACACTTATACAGGTGCCACCACGATTAGTACTGGAACATTAAGCCTTACTGGTAGTGGCTCGATTGCTGACTCTTCAGTGGTGACCGCAACAGGTACCTTCGATATCAGCGGCACAAGCTCTGGAGCAAGCATCAAGAGTCTTGCTGGAGCCGGCGCGATCAATCTGGGTGGACGCGTTTTATCGTTAACAGCAGCCAATAGCGATACTTTTAGTGGCTCAATCAGCGGTACAGGCGGAAGCCTCACTTTGGTGTCGGGTACCCAAACCCTCTCAGGAAGCAGTACTTATAGCGGCGGTACAACTATTAATGGCGGCACACTCATTGTGTCCGGTGCTACGGCTTTGGGATCTGCTGCTGCTGCGCTTACCATGAGCGCAAACGGTATCCTGGATCTGCGTGCCGCACTCACTGTAGGCAGCTTGACCATGGCCTCGGGCAATACCGTCATTAATACGACGGGCACCTCGAGTCTTGTGGTGAGCGGTGCCGCAACCTTGGGAAGTGCGATTACAACCTCTGGTTCACAAACTTATAGTGGGGCCGTGACTTTAATCACGAACACCAGCCTCAGTGCAACGAATAGCGGAATTAGCCTAGGCTCAACGCTTGATGGTGCCTATACATTCAGTACCAGCAATGGCAGCGGGGTAATAACTCTTGGCTCAGTAGGAACAACAACACCGTTGACCGGACTCAGTCTAGCTGGAACGGGGGCAAATACTCTCAACGGGGATCTGGTGGTTGCAGGTAATATTGATTTGAGAGGAACTTCACGTTCAACCGGTTTCTCGGCTGATCGCGCTATCAATACTGGTTCGACAAATGGTAATGTAACGCTTGGTGTGGTGAATAGCGCGTTTGGCCTCACTGTTGCCTCGGGAAGTGGAGCGATTAACAGTTTGGCAATTGGTACCTCTACACCACTTGCGTATGTCACATTCACTGGAACGGGCTCCAACACAATTGGCGGCAACATCAGCAGTTATGGGGCAATTAATCTCGGTAGCGCGCGAACCAGCAATGTGGGCGCAAGTTATACGATTAGCTCGGATGGTGATTTAACAGTAGGGGCCATCAATCTCACGGCAGGCTCTACTCTGACCTTGGATGCAAGTGCTGGAAATATTGCTGTAACTAGTATTGCTGGACCAGGATCAGGAAGTAACGCCAACGTGACCTTTAGTAATAGCGGTACGGTGGTCGTGAGTGGCAATATTGCTAGTCGCATCGGTACCCTATGGCTCAATAAAACTGCGGGTAATGTGAGCTTTGCAGGAAACCTGCAAATTAGTCAGTTCAGATCAGATGCAAGTGCCGCCTACAATTTGAGCATTTTGGGTTCGAGCAATTCGATTGCGAGTTTCTCGACCACCACTGCATTTGAAACCACTGGCAGCCTCACGATTGGTGATTCAGCGAGTGACGCCTTTGCATACTCTGGTGGCGCTTTTGCACCCACGATGCCATCTGCACTTAATATCGGTGGCACCATTGCCACCACCACAAGTACATCTGGTAGTGGAGTGATTACTTTAGGAAGCTCAATCCCAGTGACTTTGCATTCGGATTTAACGCTAGATAGCAGTGCAAGTAATGCAAACATCACCGTGGCCCGCGCCATTGCAGGCGCCACTAAGAGCATGACGATTAATTCGGGTACGGGCACCATTGCGTTGACCGGGGCCGTCACTGGAATGGGTAACATCAGTTTGACAGGTAATAAGATTAATTGGTCATCAACTCTCGACGGAACGGGTGCCTTAACCTTAAAGCCAACCACCACTACTAACTTAATTCATATTAATGGCTCGACTGACGCTATCGCTACGATTCTTGACATTACAGCTGCCGAGTTGGCCAATCTGGGAACTAACTTTAGTTCTGTATTATTTGGCGGCGCATCACAAAGCGGCAATGTTTTCCTCAAAGCAAATCTAGCCACCTCCTTACCGACCACGCTTCAGACCTCTGGGGTCATTTACTTAGAGGGTAACTTCACTGGTAGCGGTAGTGCTTCACTCAATTTAACTGGACCAGTACAAATTAGTGCCTCTCGAACCTTGACTGCTTCAACAGTAACATTGAGCTCTACACTCACCACAGTCAGTGCCGCTGCGTATGATCTCGGCATTAGTGGTGACGCTATATTTAGCGGTGCAATCACAAGTGTGCGGAATTTAAGTGTCTCAGGCACAACTTCGATTGGTGCTGATATCACCACCACTGGTACGCAAACCTATACCGGAGCCGTCACACTATCTGGTACCGGCGCAACCAGAACTTTGCAGGGCACCACGGTTACTGCAAGCTCCACCATTGCGGGTGGTGCTAACGCACTCACGATTACGGGTAACGCAGTCTTTGGTGGTGCAATTTCAGCAATTACCAATCTTGGTATCTCAGGCACAACCTCGATTAACGCCAACATCACCACCACTGGTACGCAAACCTATACCGGAGCCGTCACACTATCTGGTACCGGCGCAACCAGAACTTTGCAGGGCACCACGGTTACTGCAAGCTCCACCATTGCGGGTGGTGCTAACGCACTCACGATTACGGGTAACGCAGTCTTTGGTGGTGCAATTTCAGCAATTACCAATCTTGGTATCTCAGGCACAACTTCGATTGGTGCTGATATCACCACCACTGGTACGCAAACCTATACCGGAGCCGTCACACTATCTGGTACCGGCGCAACCAGAACTTTGCAGGGCACCACGGTTACTGCAAGCTCCACCATTGCGGGTGGTGCTAACGCACTCACGATTACGGGTAACGCAGTCTTTGGTGGTGCAATTTCAGCAATTACCAATCTTGGTATCTCAGGCACAACCTCGATTAACGCCAACATCACCACCACCGGTACCCAAACCTATACCGGAGCGGTGACCTTAGGTGCCAATGCAGCCTTAGCAACCACCAATAATGCGATTGCCTTTAGTAGTACGGTAAATAGCGATAGCAGTACACCACGTAATCTCACGGCCAATGTAGGCTCTAGCAACATTACCTTTACCGGTGCCGTCGGTGGCGCCCAAGGCTTGGGGAACATCTCCTTAACCAGCACTGGCACCACCACCTTTAGCTCCACCGTAGCCGCTAGCAGCGTAGTGCAAAACTCCACCACCGGTACTACCGCAATCAATGGTGGTTCGATCACCACCACTGGCGCACAAACCTACGGTAACGCGGTAACCCTAGGGACTGACACCACCTTAGAGAGTTCTGCCTCTGGCAACATTACCTTCTCCTCGACCGTCAATGGCGCCAAGGACTTAACGGTAAACACCTCAGGTGCTACCGTCTTTAGCGGTATCGTGGGCGGTACCACCAACTTAACCTCGATCACCACCGACGCTGGTGGTACGGTCTCCTTTGGTAACAACATCACCACCACTGGCGCACAAACCTATAACGATGCTGCCACACTTACCGCCGCGGCGATCCTCTCGGCTTCTAGCATCACCACGGGCTCCACGTTTGCTGCTAGCACCTTTGCACTCACACTCACCACCGATGCGATCAGCCTGGGCGGTAATCTGAGCGGTACGGGTGCTTTGGTCATTCAACCGAAGACAAATAGCACGACGATTGGTCTGGGTAGTGGTATTACCGCCACCTCATGTGGTGGGGCAGTGTGTACCTTAACCCTTGATGATGCAGAGTTGGCATATTTACAAAACGGCTTTACTGGTATCACGATCGGCAGTACTGCTGGTACGGGAGCCATTGCTTACACCACTTCTACCAATTACACTTTCAACGATCCGCTGACCATCCGCAGCAGCTCCGGCACGATTACTGCAACTAGTGCATTGAACACCGGTACCAATAATCTAACGATCACCAGTGGTGGAGCGGTAAGCTTAGCAGCAATTACTTCCGGTACCTTAGCAGTGACAGGAACAGGCATTACCCTCAATGGTGATATCACCACTAGTGGCACCCAAACCTACACTGGTGCTGTGACCTTAGGCGCTTCGATTACTGCCGCTTCCACAGGTGCATCATCGGCTGGCAACAACATCTCCTTTACGAGCACGATTAATGGGGCAAGAGCACTCACTATTAATGCAGGTACTGGAGCGATTAGTTTTGGAAGTACAGTTGGTAATACCACTGCTTTAACTAGCTTAGCTACCACCTCAACCCATACCTCTGGTACAACCATTAGTGGCAACATCACCACCACTGGTACGCAAACTTACACGTCGAATGTGACCTTGAGTGCTGCGAATAATGAACTCAGTACAACTAATAGTCCAGTAACAATTACTGGTAATGTGATTGGCGGTTCTTCGTCATCAACTCTTATTTTGGAGTTCTTAGGTAGCGGCCAATATAAACACAATGGCACGACCTATACGGCTGGTAGCGGTAGCCAACCCGCTGGAATCACAGTCTCATTCTCATCCGGTGCTTATAGTTGGACACCGTCTGCTTCAACCACTGCTAATCTATTGGTGGTGGGCGGTGGTGGTGGCGGTGGTTTTGATGGTGCCGGTGGTGGCGGAGGTGGCGGAGTTATTTATACAACCTATAGCGTTGTCTCTGGTAGTGTTATTTCAGTCACTGTTGGCTCTGGGGGTACGCGTTCGTCAACTGTTGGTGGACAAGCTAGTAACGGGGGTCAGTCAACATTTGCGAATTTAACTTCCTTAGGCGGTGGCGGTGGTGGTTCTAAGCAGGCAAATGGAGCTAATGGCGCCTCTGGTGGCGGAGGCGGTCACAACAATTCCACCACGTCGCTTCAGCAGGGCGGTTCTGGTAGCTATGCAACCGATGGAAATAGCACTACCTTTGGAAACTCTGGAGGTGCTTCTTATGGACCCTCTGGTGGCGGCGGTGGTGGTGCAAGCTCAGCTGGTGTAAACGCAACTAGTTCCGGCCCTGGAGCTGGTGGCGCTGGTTATTCAAGCGATATCAGTGGGCAAACTGTTGTATACGGAAGTGGTGGTGGCGGCGGTTCGCACGCGGTTGCAGGGGCATCTGGTGGAACCAATGCGGGTACCGGAGGAGGAAATACAGCCGCGGCAACAAATCCAGTCAGCAATACTGGCGGCGGTGGCGCCGGTGGTGGAAATGTAAGCGCTGGTGCTACACCTTCCAATGGGGCCTCTGGAATCGTGATTGTTAATGCAAGTTCAACCGGTACTGGATTGACCATTAACACCGGCAGTGGCGTCATTACCATCGGTGGTAATGTTGGTGAATCCAATGCAATTGCAAGCTTATCTTTAACCAGTAGTACAGAAATTGTCCTAAATGGCAACATCACCACCACCGGTACCCAAACCTATACCGGAGCGGTGACCTTAGGTGCCAATGCAGCCTTAGCAACCACCAATAATGCGATTGCCTTTAGTAGTACGGTAAATAGCGATAGCAGTACACCACGTAATCTCACGGCCAATGTAGGCTCTAGCAACATTACCTTTACCGGTGCCGTCGGTGGCGCCCAAGGCTTGGGGAACATCTCCTTAACCAGCACTGGCACCACCACCTTTAGCTCCACCGTAGCCGCTAGCAGCGTAGTGCAAAACTCCACCACCGGTACTACCGCAATCAATGGTGGTTCGATCACCACCACTGGCGCACAAACCTACGGTAACGCGGTAACCCTAGGGACTGACACCACCTTAGAGAGTTCTGCCTCTGGCAACATTACCTTCTCCTCGACCGTCAATGGCGCCAAGGACTTAACGGTAAACACCTCAGGTGCTACCGTCTTTAGCGGTATCGTGGGCGGTACCACCAACTTAACCTCGATCACCACCGACGCTGGTGGTACGGTCTCCTTTGGTAACAACATCACCACCACTGGCGCACAAACCTATAACGATGCTGCCACACTTACCGCCGCGGCGATCCTCTCGGCTTCTAGCATCACCACGGGCTCCACGTTTGCTGCTAGCACCTTTGCACTCACACTCACCACCGATGCGATCAGCCTGGGCGGTAATCTGAGCGGTACGGGTGCTTTGGTCATTCAACCGAAGACAAATAGCACGACGATTGGTCTGGGTAGTGGTATTACCGCCACCTCATGTGGTGGGGCAGTGTGTACCTTAACCCTTGATGATGCAGAGTTGGCATATTTACAAAACGGCTTTACTGGTATCACGATCGGCAGTACTGCTGGTACGGGAGCCATTGCTTACACCACTTCTACCAATTACACTTTCAACGATCCGCTGACCATCCGCAGCAGCTCCGGCACGATTACTGCAACTAGTGCATTGAACACCGGTACCAATAATCTAACGATCACCAGTGGTGGAGCGGTAAGCTTAGCAGCAATTACTTCCGGTACCTTAGCAGTGACAGGAACAGGCATTACCCTCAATGGTGATATCACCACTAGTGGCACCCAAACCTACACTGGTGCTGTGACCTTAGGCGCTTCGATTACTGCCGCTTCCACAGGTGCATCATCGGCTGGCAACAACATCTCCTTTACGAGCACGATTAATGGGGCAAGAGCACTCACTATTAATGCAGGTACTGGAGCGATTAGTTTTGGAAGTACAGTTGGTAATACCACTGCTTTAACTAGCTTAGCTACCACCTCAACCCATACCTCTGGTACAACCATTAGTGGCAACATCACCACCACTGGTACGCAAACCTATACCGGAGCCGTCACACTATCTGGTACCGGCGCAACCAGAACTTTGCAGGGCACCACGGTTACTGCAAGCTCCACCATTGCGGGTGGTGCTAACGCACTCACGATTACGGGTAACGCAGTCTTTGGTGGTGCAATTTCAGCAATTACCAATCTTGGTATCTCAGGCACAACCTCGATTAACGCCAACATCACCACCACCGGTACCCAAACCTATACCGGAGCGGTGACCTTAGGTGCCAATGCAGCCTTAGCAACCACCAATAATGCGATTGCCTTTAGTAGTACGGTAAATAGCGATAGCAGTACACCACGTAATCTCACGGCCAATGTAGGCTCTAGCAACATTACCTTTACCGGTGCCGTCGGTGGCGCCCAAGGCTTGGGGAACATCTCCTTAACCAGCACTGGCACCACCACCTTTAGCTCCACCGTAGCCGCTAGCAGCGTAGTGCAAAACTCCACCACCGGTACTACCGCAATCAATGGTGGTTCGATCACCACCACTGGCGCACAAACCTACGGTAACGCGGTAACCCTAGGGACTGACACCACCTTAGAGAGTTCTGCCTCTGGCAACATTACCTTCTCCTCGACCGTCAATGGCGCCAAGGACTTAACGGTAAACACCTCAGGTGCTACCGTCTTTAGCGGTATCGTGGGCGGTACCACCAACTTAACCTCGATCACCACCGACGCTGGTGGTACGGTCTCCTTTGGTAACAACATCACCACCACTGGCGCACAAACCTATAACGATGCTGCCACACTTACCGCCGCGGCGATCCTCTCGGCTTCTAGCATCACCACGGGCTCCACGTTTGCTGCTAGCACCTTTGCACTCACACTCACCACCGATGCGATCAGCCTGGGCGGTAATCTGAGCGGTACGGGTGCTTTGGTCATTCAACCGAAGACAAATAGCACGACGATTGGTCTGGGTAGTGGTATTACCGCCACCTCATGTGGTGGGGCAGTGTGTACCTTAACCCTTGATGATGCAGAGTTGGCATATTTACAAAACGGCTTTACTGGTATCACGATCGGCAGTACTGCTGGTACGGGAGCCATTGCTTACACCACTTCTACCAATTACACTTTCAACGATCCGCTGACCATCCGCAGCAGCTCCGGCACGATTACTGCAACTAGTGCATTGAACACCGGTACCAATAATCTAACGATCACCAGTGGTGGAGCGGTAAGCTTAGCAGCAATTACTTCCGGTACCTTAGCAGTGACAGGAACAGGCATTACCCTCAATGGTGATATCACCACTAGTGGCACCCAAACCTACACTGGTGCTGTGACCTTAGGCGCTTCGATTACTGCCGCTTCCACAGGTGCATCATCGGCTGGCAACAACATCTCCTTTACGAGCACGGTGAATGGGGCTGGTGCGAATAGTCAGTCCTTATCTTTGAATAGCGGTTCATCTGGAACGATTGCGGTATCGGGTGCGGTTGGAACGGGTGCTTCGCTAATGACCTTAACAATTGCGAACTCAGGAGGAGCTACTTTTAGTAATGCCGTTACAACCGGAACTGGCATTGTTATTACCAACTCTTCCTCATCAACCCTTATTAGCTTTAATGGCAACCTCACAACTACAGCTTTGACAGTCACGGGTACCGCGAACACTTATAACGTTCGTTTAATTGGCTCAACGAATTTAGTTACCAATGGGGTCACCTTCGCCAATACCGGAACCTTGGTCTTGGGCGATTCGGCAACCGATAGCTTTACTTTTAGTGGCGGCATCACTGCGATAGCCCCAAGTAGCATGACCTTAGCTGGAACCTTTACCAGCGGAAATACCTGGAGTGTTGGCGATAGTAATACAGGAGTTTCTTTAGCGGCGAACACGTCAATTACCACTGCGGCAGCTAATGCCAATTTAACTTTAGGTGGTGCTGTGACTGGGGCCGGCTATACACTGACTCTCAATGCTGGTACTGCCACAATCGCTTTTGGCAGCACTGCTTCGGGTTTAGGGAATACATCATTAATTGCAAACGAAATTGATCTGTCGGGTAGCTTTGCAGGCTCAGGAACACTCACGATTGTGCCTGCCACCCTATCACGCAATATCTCTTTAGGCGCTTCTGATAATTCTGATACGACTGTCCTAAATCTCACCACAACAGAGTTGGGCTATCTTGCGGATGGCTTCTCAGCGATTACGCTTGGTGGTGGAAGCTACACGGGTAATTACAGCTCACAGGCCGCCGTAAGCTTTAAGGACCCTGTAACCTTCACCTCTTCAGGAACGTTCACCTTAAGCCATAACCTTGCAGCTGCCACATCCACCAATGCAGCATTTACGATCAATGGGCCGCTTCTTTGGAACGGTGGTGACATCACGACTAGTTCCGGTCTTGTATCTTTACTTGGAAATATTACTTTGGGCGGAACGGGTACACGAACAGTCTCAACAACGAGCGGTGAGATCACGATTGGTACCAACTCTAGTAATACCGTTACTGGAAATGCAGTTAATTTGACATTGAATAGCGGCTCCGCCAACATCACGATTAATTCTTCGTTCAGTAATATTGGTGATCTGGGTCTTGGGGTAACGGGACAAACTGGATCCATTTATATCTTGAATGACGTTACTGCTGCAGGTTTGATTACCGGTACTACAAATTACGATATTTATATTGGACAAGCACCATCGAGTATCGATTACATTCAAATTACCGTTGACAATGGCTACACCGCCTATTTAAACGGAACTACTCTGGGATCAGGGTCAGACTGGGGTTCAGCGCAGAAGTATTCAAATCCAAGTTCCGCGGTGAATGGGGTCAATATTTTTGCGGTGGCCGCCTATGATGCCGGAGGCATCGCTGCACTTCAGGCTGAGATTAAGTTATCCAATGGGACTGTGTTGGGTAGTGACGAAACTTGGAAATTAACCACATCAAACCCAACTTCTAATGCCAATTGGAATAAGTCTGGTTACAACGATGCTTCCTGGACCACGCCAAATGCAAACGCAGTTTGGCCCAATGATTCTGGACCATGGGGAAATAGACTCGACAATACCGTTGGCAAATGGATTTGGTCATCCAATAACGATGCCGACAATAATGTCTGGTTCAGATATGCCTTTACTGTGAACAGTAGTGGTAGCAATACCAATAGTTTTGTGATTGGTTCCGGTGCCACCATTCAAAATACTGGAAGGCTTAATATTCAAACCTCTGGAACAGTGTCGTTTGGAGGCAATTTAGTTGCTCAAACTCAATCAGCCATCAGTTTGAATGCCAGTGTTGCTGTCTCTGGTGCTGCTACTATCGGTGGTGCCTCAACCCCGGTTACGCTCACTGGAAACTCATCGATCTCTACTGCGACAGCCAATGCGAATGCTGGTGCAAACCTTGCGATCGCTGGGGCAGTTGACGGTGCTTTTAGCCTTAGCCTGGCTGCAAAGGCGGGCGAAATCACACTAAGTCGCCCAATTGGAGCAACAACCGCTCTCACTTCTCTTGCAATTGATAACGCTCAGACTGGATCAGTTGCTATTAATGGGACCTATCGGTCTACCAGTTTTAGCTCCGGTACCGGAGTTTATAACCTGATATTTACTGGATCGACTGTTCAGGTAACGAATGCTACAACATTTGGTAATCTAGGTACCTTGCAAATTGGAGATGCTGCTACAGATTCAGGAACGTTTACTGGCGGCTTTACCGCGATCACACAAAGCGGTATCAGCCTAGCCGGATCGATTACGGCGAATGGTCCTACTACGATTGGAAGTAATTCTGCGGGAATCACTTTGCTTGAGAATGTTTCGATTAATACATCGGGCGGTTCCAATACAACTAACCGAGCTTTGACATTTAATGGCGACTTAGTTGGAAGTGGCAAGTCTTTAACTCTCAATACGGGTTCTGGAGTGCTCGCAACCAAAGGCCTTGGAATCAGCGGAGGCGGATTGGGGGCAATCACCATTACCTCAAATGAATTTAATCCGACTGGCGATATCTATGGCCAATCAACCTTAACTATTCGGCCTTCAACATCAGGCAATACGATGGTTTTGGGTGATTTGGACTCGACTAACGATAATACAAATTCAATTCTTGATCTGACTGTTACTGAGCTTGGTTATATCAAGCTAGGCTTTACTGGCATCACCTTTGGGTCTTCAACAACTGGTGCAATTAGTACCGCATCGAATCTAGCATTTACGAGCCCTGTGACTTTTGATACGAATGGCACGGCGCCGGTGTACCTGGGCGGTAATCTCAGCGGTAGTGGCACAGCAGCATTTACATTTAGCGATAAGGTCGTAATCACTGCAACATCTGTAACGGTTCAAACGGCCGACCAAGCGGTTACCTTTAATAGTACGTTGGATGGAACCACTCGGTATGGCCAAAGTCTGGTCCTAAACGTTGGAGCTGGTAGCGTAACCTTTAATGGTGCTATTGGAGCAACATTTGATCTTGATGTATTTACTTTAGAGGGTACCGGTACATATACGATTAATGCCCCAGTGAATACGGCATCCATTAATACTGGTGCTGGCGGCACAACGGTCATTGATACCCCAGTAGTGGCCACTGTAGGCTCTCAGACCTATAACAATGCATTGCTGATTAAACAAAACACCACGATATCAACCACCAACGCTAATATTACTTTTGCCTCAACCGTCAATACGCACCCTAGTGCCACAACTCCAACCCTAAGTGTTAATTCAGGTTCAGCCACCACCACCTTTAATGGCGCCGTAGGTGGGGTCAAAGTTCTCGGCACTACCTCCATTACTGCCGGCTCAGTGATCACTGGGGCAGGTGGCACGATTAATATGGGCGGTAGCGCTCTTTCAATCGCCGCTGATGCTATCAGCCTGGGCGCTAACATCTCGGGAACAAACACCTTAACCATTGCCCCTCGTACCGCAACTACGACGATTGGTTTGGCTGGAGCAGACGGCTCTCTCAATCTCACGAGTGCCGAGCTTGATTATTTACAAAACGGTTTCTCATCTATCACGATTGGTAGTGCGAGCGGCACAGGCAAGATCACGATCGGTGCTTACACCTTTAATGATTCCCTCACCCTGATTAATGGCGGTGCTAGCTCAAATGGTGGGATGCAATTTACAGGTGCGGTATCGGTTCTTGGTAGCTCTGGTACCACTAATACCTTGACCTTAAATACGCGTGGCACGGTAACCCAAGATAGTGGGGCAAGCATCACGGCGTTTGGTTTAGAACTCTTAGGTGCTGGCGCTACCTATACCCTAACGGATGGCACGAATGCTATTACAAATTTAGCGGGTAACACGGGTACAGTATCTTTTGCTGAAAATTCAGCCTATACAGTTACCACTGTCAATACAGTGAGCATGACCACCACTGGTAATTTGGTTTTAAGCGGTACCAATGGAATTACTTTGGCTGGAAATATCACCTCTGGTGCTGGCACACAAACTTATGTTGGCCCAATTACACTGGCCTCACAAGCCATTAGTTTGACTTCTACGAATGCTGCCATTACTTTTGACGGCCTAACATCAACAATTGATGGCGCACAAAACTTGACCATTAATAGTGGATCAGGGGCCATTACTCTCGGATCGACGATTGGTGCCGCTACGCCGATTAGAACTCTGAGTCTCACCAGCTCCAGTGGAATCAATATTGGTGGAAACATTACCAATGGCAGCACCCAAACCTTTACGGGACCAGCAGTGCTTACTGCAGACGCAGTTTTATCAACCACAGCTAGCGCAGCGACAGGTAACCAAATTTCCTTTACTAGTACGATTAATGGATCAACTGCCAACACTCAATCGCTAACCTTAAATGCCGGCACATCAGGAACAATTGGTGTTTCTGGAATTGTGGGGGGTATTACAACCCTTCGGAATTTAACGATCACTCACTCTGGTGGAGCTACCTTTAGCGCTGCCGTTACAACAGGTACCCAGGTTGCACTGACCAATACCGTTGGAACCATCTTATTTAGCGGAGCTTTATCAACAAATACTTTATCAGTTGGTGCGCAGGGATTTAATCTTTCGATGCCAGCTGCTTCTGGAACGATTGCTAATGCAGTTACCTTTGCGAACACCGGCACCTTAAGGCTGGGCGTGAGTGGAGGAACTCAAACTTATACCGGTGGTTTCACTGCAACGACGCCAAGTGGGGTTACCTTACATGGCACATTCAATGCTGCAGGTACGGTTGAAATTGGTGATGCTGGCACCGGTATTGCATTGGGCTCGAATACCAATATCTCGACGGCCAGTGGAAATGCAAACTTGACCCTTGGTGGCGCAATCACAGGTAGCGGAATCAATCTCTCGCTCTCTTCGGGTTCGGGTGTAATTAGCGTTGCCGGAGCCATAGGCGTTTCAGGCGCCGCATTAGGTAACGTCATAATTGCCGCCACTGGTGCACAAACGGGGGGCGTAACGATAGGTGGAAATATTTATGCTTCTACCTTGACTGTGAATTCAGGCGCCTATGATTTGCTCTTAACCGGAGCTGCAAAAGTTATCTCGAATGCGACTACTTTCAATAACACTGGAATATTGCAACTCGGTGCATCGAGCACAGATAGTCACACCTTTACAGCAGGCGGGACAGCTATCGCTCCCTCTGAGGTGAAGCTGGCAGGAAGTTTTGCTTCAACTTCTGCGAGCTTTACGATTGGTGATGCTGACACTCCAATCACATTATTAACAAATACCAGTTTTAGTATTGCCGAGTCGCCAGCCGCAACAACTACCTATACCAACAATACAACATGGGTAGTCCCCACTGGAGTTACATCGCTAACAGTTGATGCAATGGGTGCCAGAGGGGGCGGTTCTGGAGGTTTAGGTGGGCGTGTGCAGGCTACGGTTGCTGTATCCAGTGGCGATACTCTTTTAATTAATTTTGCTGGGGGAGCATCTGGGGGCGCAGGTTCCGGATCCTTCCCGGCTGGGTACTCTGGCGGGAACTACGCAGGACTCTTTTTAAATTCTGTTGCTCAGGCTAACGCCTTAGTTATTGCGGGCGGAGGTGGTGGAAGGGATGGTAGCGGTAGCGTGTCCGGCGGTGCCGGCGGCGGCTTAACTGGCGCGTCTGGAACAAATTCAAATAATAGTCAGTTCAGCTCAACTGGTGGCGGCGGTGGTACCCAAAGCGCTGGTGGAGCAGGAGGCACAATTGCATCGCCTGGTACAAACGCGTCTTCTGGTACAGCATTGGCGGGGGGTTCTGGTGCTCGAGGTATCAACGGTGGGTGGTCAAATATCCCCGGCGGCGGTGGTGGCGGTGGCGGTTATTTTGGTGGTGGCGGCGGAGCCGGCGGCAACGATCATGGCTCTGGTACTCGCAATGGATCTGGCGGTGGGGGTGGATCCTCTTACACCAATGCAGGTTACGTCACAAATGTAACCCATACTCAGGGGCACAATTCAGGGGGAGCTTCTCTAGCGATTTCCTATGCGGTAACTACTGGCGAAGTCGTTCTTGGCGGTACTGTGAATAGTGATGGTGCTACCCCACGCAATATTACGATTAGCACTGGTAGTGGAAACATTACCTTCACAGGAGCAGTGGGGGGTTCTCGCGGACTTGGCAATATCGCCTTGACAAGCACCGGAACAAGCACGTTCTCAGGAACTGTCGTGGCAGCCTCGGTAGTGCAAAATGGTACTACTGGTACCACCGCAATTAATGGTGGGGCAATTGATACGACCGGTGGAGTACAAACTTATGCCAACAATGTCAGCCTCGGAAATAGTGCAACTCTAACGGCTAGTACTGCAACCTTTAATGGCACGGTCTCTGGAGCCCATGGACTCAGTATTGCTGGTAACGCTGTATTTGGTAATGCCGACTCCGACACCGTCGTACTCACGGGTACGGCCAAGAATCTGTCCATCAGTGGCGCCACCACAATTAACACCAATGCAATCACGACTTCGGGTTCACAAACCTATAGTGGTGCCCTGACCATTGGCACTAACACCACGCTCACAGCGAGCAATGCCGACATTACCTTTAGTTCAACTGTCAATAGTGCAACGAGCACTGCTAGAACTTTAACGATAGATGTAGGCTCTGGAGTCCTTACCATTAATGGCGCTGTTGGAGGTATGAATATTTTGAGCACCACAGCACTTACTGCCGGCTCAGTGATCACTGGGGCAGGTGGCACGATTAATATGGGCGGTAGCGCTCTTTCAATCGCCGCTGATGCTATCAGCCTGGGCGCTAACATCTCGGGAACAAACACCTTAACCATTGCCCCTCGTACCGCAACTACGACGATTGGTTTGGCTGGAGCAGACGGCTCTCTCAATCTCACGAGTGCCGAGCTTGATTATTTACAAAACGGTTTCTCATCTATCACGATTGGTAGTGCGAGCGGCACAGGCAAGATCACGATCGGTGCTTACACCTTTAATGATTCCCTCACCCTGATTAATGGCGGTGCTAGCTCAAATGGTGGGATGCAATTTACAGGTGCGGTATCGGTTCTTGGTAGCTCTGGTACCACTAATACCTTGACCTTAAATACGCGTGGCACGGTAACCCAAGATAGTGGGGCAGATCTCTCTGCTGCCGGCCTGCAACTTCTCGGCACCGGCGGTACTTACACGCTCACCAACACTGGTAACGCGATTACTACTTTAGCCGGTAATACTGGCACTGTTTCATTTACCGAGAATGGCGACTTTGCGATTGGTACAGTCGGAACCGCTGGACTGACTACGAGCGGCAATCTGACATTAAGCACAACAGGAACAGTAACGCAGAGTCAAAATATTTCAGCAAGCGGTTTACGTTTATTGGGAACGGGTACCTTTACCTTAAGTCGCACAAGTAATGCGATTACGACTTTAGCTGCTGATACGGGTGTTCTAAGCTATGCACAGAACACGGCTTATACCGTCGGCTCTGTAACTACGGTTGGTATCACAACTACCGGTAATTTAAGCTTAAGTGGTACCGCTGGATACACCATCGCACAAAACATCACATCAGGCGGCACACAAACCTATACCGGCCCCATCACTTTATCTACCGGCGCTATTACGCTGACGGCGAGCGATTCTAATATTACGTTTAGTGGTTCAACCACCACCATCAATGGAGCAAGAGCACTCACCATTAATGCGGGTACTGGAGCGATTAGTTTTGGTGGAGTTATTGGCGGCAATGTAGCAATCAGTTCGCTAGATTTGCAGGGAACTGGAGCAAATACCCTACCAAGCGCAATTACCGCTACTAGCGACATTAATCTTAAGGGAGCTTCGCGTACGAATTCCCTCGTAGCTGCTACAACGCTTACGAGTAACTCGGCAGGAACAATTACTCTGGGCGATACTAATGGCGCTTTTACCTTAAACATTTCTAATGGAGCAGGTATCATTGATTTGGCAAATGTGGGTAATGGCACAAGCCTTCAGAGCCTGACCCTTTTCGGTACCGGTATTAATCAATTGCGGGGTAGCCTCACCACTACCGGTGCGATTGATCTAAGGGGCACCTCACGTACAACCCAACTGTTCTTTAGCCCAACAGTTACCACCACCAATGCCAATATCACGACGGGCACGATTGATGGCGGTACCGGAACAGTGGCCGGCACTTACTCATTAACCATTGCCAACGGTTCCGGCACCATTACGCTTGGAAATGTTGGTGGCACGATCGCGCTCTATGAGTTAACCCTCACTGGCACAGGCAATACGGTGGTGGGAAGTATTGATACCACCTATCGCTATAACTTGGGCGCTAGCCGTGGCTTGACACTTAGTGCCGATACTACCTATATCAATCCCTCGGATGCCGTTGTTCTCGGAAACATTACTCTGGCCAATGGTGTAACGATTACCCTGGGTAATGGCGGACCTGCAACCATTACGATTAACTCGATTGCGGGTACTGCTAGCGGTACAACATCGCACATTGTGATTAATTCAACTAGTACGGTTGGTGTTACAACAACCATCGGTACCGACATCGGCACGATTACCATCACCAACTCAGGTGGTACCACCTTCGGTGGCACCGTGAGTGCAGCATCGCTTGCAATCACTAGCACTACCGCGAATAACACCATCACCTTCAGTGACAACCTCACCCTGTCCACCGGTATGACCGTCGGTGCTGGCTCGGCTGCCTATAACGTCGTACTTAATGGTTCTACGAATAGCATCGCCGGTGCAACCACCTTTGCCAATACTGGTACGGTGACCTTAGGTAATGGTGGTGATACCACTGCGTTTACTGGTGGTGTTACTGCCACGGCTCCGAGCCGCATTCATCTTGGAGGAACGATTACCGCTGCTGGAAGCGGTGTAATTAATCTGGGCGCTCCGATTACCGTCAATTCGAATACAACAGTAGGCGGCACCTCCACTGGCGCCATCACTTTGGGTGCTACCACCCTCGCCGATGGTGTGACCCTCACCATTGGTACGGGCATTGCCAATGCTATTAACCTCTCTTCGATTGCGGGCACTGCAGACGGCACCACCTCAAACATTGTGATCAACACCACCGGTGCCGTCACCATCTCCAGCACCATCGGTACCGACATCGGCACGATCACCATCACTAACTCAGGTGGCACCACCTTCGGTGGCACCGTGAGTGCAGCATCGCTTGCAATCACTAGCACTACCGCGAATAACACCATCACCTTCAGTGACAACCTCACCCTGTCCACCGGTATGACCGTCGGTGCTGGCTCGGCTGCCTATAACGTCGTACTTAATGGTTCTACGAATAGCATCGCCGGTGCAACCACCTTTGCCAATACTGGTACGGTGACCTTAGGTAATGGTGGTGATACCACTGCGTTTACTGGTGGTGTTACTGCCACGGCTCCGAGTGCCATCACTGTTAACGGTACGGTGAGTGCAGCCGGTACTGGCGTGATTACCTTGGGTGATAGCAATACCGCACTGACCATCGGTGGTACCTCCACGATTGGTGGTACTTCTACCGGTCAAATTACCACCGGTGCAATTAATCTTAATAACAACCTCACCATTGGCACTGGTGTAGCCACCCCGATTAGCCTCACCACCGTAACGGGACCATCCAGTGGTAGCGCAAACCTCACTATTAACACCACTGGTGCAGTGACCGTCAGTGGTGCGATTGGTACCAATATCGGCACACTTACCATTACCAACTCAGGTGGCACCACCTTCAGTAGTACTGTTGGCGCTACTACCGTAACCCTGACCGATACCGCCGGTACCATCACCTTCAATGGCGCACTCACCGCCACCACTCTGAACACCAATAGTGCAGGGTACAACCTGGCGCTCAACGCTACCACCGGCACGATCACCAATGCGGTGACCTTCAGTAACACCGGTACCTTAACGCTTGGAGCAAGTGGGGGAACTTTAGCCTTCACCGGTGGTTTAACAGCGACCGCACCAAGTGCACGCACCATCAGGGGTACCATTAGCAGCAGCAATGCGGCGATGAGCTTCGGTGCGATTACCTTAGGCGCTGCGACGACACTGAATACCAACGCCACCACCAACGTGGCTGATCTCAGCATCGGTGCAGTGACTGGTGCAACATATAACCTGACACTCGTCACCGGTGGTGTAGCGGGTGCAGAAATTACTGGCTCCTCGGTCTCCGGTGTGGGTACGCTTATCATCACCCATTCTGGTGGCACGACCTTTAGTGGTACCGTAAATGCTACGACGGTAACACTCACCAATACTGTCGGCACGATCACATTTAATGATGCACTCACTACCAGCACACTCAATACCGCCACCCAAGCCTATAACTTAGCGCTTAATGGCGCCAGCGGTACGATTACGAATGCGGTGACCTTTAGCAACACCGGTACCTTAACGCTCGGTGCGAGCGGAGGAACACTCAGTTTTGGTGCTGCATTAACTGCGACTGCGCCAAGTGCGAAGTATTTATCCGGAACTATTGCGATTACATCTGGTTCAAGTGCTCTTAATTTGGGTACAACAGCAGTTAGCATTTTGGCTAATACAACAGTAGGCGGCACCTCCACTGGCGCCATCACTTTGGGTGCTACCACCCTCGCCGATGGTGTGACCCTCACCATTGGTACGGGCATTGCCAATGCTATTAACCTCTCTTCGATTGCGGGCACTGCAGACGGCACCACCTCAAACATTGTGATCAACACCACCGGTGCCGTCACCATCTCCAGCACCATCGGTACCGACATCGGCACGATCACCATCACTAACTCAGGTGGCACCACCTTCGGTGGCACCGTGAGTGCAGCATCGCTTGCAATCACTAGCACTACCGCGAATAACACCATCACCTTCAGTGACAACCTCACCCTGTCCACCGGTATGACCGTCGGTGCTGGCTCGGCTGCCTATAACGTCGTACTTAATGGTTCTACGAATAGCATCGCCGGTGCAACCACCTTTGCCAATACTGGTACGGTGACCTTAGGTAATGGTGGTGATACCACTGCGTTTACTGGTGGTGTTACTGCCACGGCTCCGAGTGCCATCACTGTTAACGGTACGGTGAGTGCAGCCGGTACTGGCGTGATTACCTTGGGTGATAGCAATACCGCACTGACCATCGGTGGTACCTCCACGATTGGTGGTACTTCTACCGGTCAAATTACCACCGGTGCAATTAATCTTAATAACAACCTCACCATTGGCACTGGTGTAGCCACCCCGATTAGCCTCACCACCGTAACGGGACCATCCAGTGGTAGCGCAAACCTCACTATTAACACCACTGGTGCAGTGACCGTCAGTGGTGCGATTGGTACCAATATCGGCACACTTACCATTACCAACTCAGGTGGCACCACCTTCAGTAGTACTGTTGGCGCTACTACCGTAACCCTGACCGATACCGCCGGTACCATCACCTTCAATGGCGCACTCACCGCCACCACTCTGAACACCAATAGTGCAGGGTACAACCTGGCGCTCAACGCTACCACCGGCACGATCACCAATGCGGTGACCTTCAGTAACACCGGTACCTTAACGCTTGGAGCAAGTGGGGGAACTTTAGCCTTCACCGGTGGTTTAACAGCGACCGCACCAAGTGCACGCACCATCAGGGGTACCATTAGCAGCAGCAATGCGGCGATGAGCTTCGGTGCGATTACCTTAGGCGCTGCGACGACACTGAATACCAACGCCACCACCAACGTGGCTGATCTCAGCATCGGTGCAGTGACTGGTGCAACATATAACCTGACACTCGTCACCGGTGGTGTAGCGGGTGCAGAAATTACTGGCTCCTCGGTCTCCGGTGTGGGTACGCTTATCATCACCCATTCTGGTGGCACGACCTTTAGTGGTACCGTAAATGCTACGACGGTAACACTCACCAATACTGTCGGCACGATCACATTTAATGATGCACTCACTACCAGCACACTCAATACCGCCACCCAAGCCTATAACTTAGCGCTTAATGGCGCCAGCGGTACGATTACGAATGCGGTGACCTTTAGCAACACCGGTACCTTAACGCTCGGTGCGAGCGGAGGAACACTCAGTTTTGGTGCTGCATTAACTGCGACTGCGCCATCGGCAATTACTCTGGCCGGAACCATCAACACTGACAGTGCGGCGGTTTCGATTGGTGCAACTGCAGTTACCACCACCTTAGCAGCTAATACTGTGATCAATACCTATGCCAATGCAGGTGCTGGTGCAGCGATTACGATCCATGGTCCTATTCAAGGAACTTCTGCTGGTCTTGAGGCGCTCACTCTTAAATCGAAGGGTGGAGTGGTGACACTCTCCGGTGTGATCGGCTCCTCCACTCAAATCGGTACGCTCACCTTAGGCGATGCAAGTCAGACTGGCACCATTACGGTCAATGGCACCATCGTTGCACAAGCTCTGGTCGTTGGTGCAAGTAGTGGATCCAATGCCTTTGCCATCGCGCTGAACAACATTGCCTTAGCGGTTGGTGCTACAACTATTACAACAACTGCCACGTTCTACAATACAGGCACGATTCGGTTGGGTGACTTCGCGACGGATACCTTTAGTTTTGTGGGCGGCCTATCGATCGCCAACGCTTCTGCAGTCACGATTAAAGCCCAGACAATTTCAGCTACTGCCAATGAGTTGTTTATCAATGTACCAGTCCGCTTTGAGGTCAGCACTACCTTAAGCCCCACTACGGGCCGAATTACGTTAGGGGCGGTGACTTTAGATGATGGCGCCACCTTGACGCTTGGCGCTGGCGCGGCCACACCCATGACCTTAAGTTCGATTTCGGGAACTGCCGCTGGTGCTAAATCGCACATTACGATCAATACCAGCGATGTGGTTACTTTAAGTGGCAGCATTGGTACGGATATTGGTACCTTGACCATCACCAACTCCGGCGGCATTACTTTTGGCGGCTCGGTCGGTGGCACTGGTGATCGCATCTCAACGCTTGCATTGACAACCAGTTCCGGCACTATTGAATTTAGCAATAATCTCTATGCGGGAACATTAACCAATGCTGGCGGTACTGCTGATATTAAGTTCTTCGGTACAACTACTGATGTGACTAATGCGGTCACACTCAATACAACTGGAGACGTTTACTACGGAGATGCGACGGGCGATACCCTCACATTCTCACGCGGCATCACGCATACCACTGGAAATAATATTCTCGCTGGAACATTTACGGCAGGCGATCCTACTCAATGTACTGGTGCAGTGAATTGCTCCTTTAATTTGGGTGGCACCACAAGCTTCCTCAATCAAACGAGCACCTTTGATTTTGGAACATCTGCGATTACCTTAAACAATGTGATTTTAGGTAATGGGGTTACGCTTTATTTGGGAAGTGGTAACTCTGGTGCGATTACGGTAGCCTCTATCACGGGAACTGTAGGTGGAGCTAGCTCAAACATTGTGATCAACACCACCGGTGCCGTCACCATCTCCAGCACCATCGGTACCGACATCGGCACGATCACCATCACTAACTCAGGTGGCACCACCTTCGGTGGCACCGTGAGTGCAGCATCGCTTGCAATCACTAGCACTACCGCGAATAACACCATCACCTTCAGTGACAACCTCACCCTGTCCACCGGTATGACCGTCGGTGCTGGCTCGGCTGCCTATAACGTCGTACTTAATGGTTCTACGAATAGCATCGCCGGTGCAACCACCTTTGCCAATACTGGTACGGTGACCTTAGGTAATGGTGGTGATACCACTGCGTTTACTGGTGGTGTTACTGCCACGGCTCCGAGTGCCATCACTGTTAACGGTACGGTGAGTGCAGCCGGTACTGGCGTGATTACCTTGGGTGATAGCAATACCGCACTGACCATCGGTGGTACCTCCACGATTGGTGGTACTTCTACCGGTCAAATTACCACCGGTGCAATTAATCTTAATAACAACCTCACCATTGGCACTGGTGTAGCCACCCCGATTAGCCTCACCACCGTAACGGGACCATCCAGTGGTAGCGCAAACCTCACTATTAACACCACTGGTGCAGTGACCGTCAGTGGTGCGATTGGTACCAATATCGGCACACTTACCATTACCAACTCAGGTGGCACCACCTTCAGTAGTACTGTTGGCGCTACTACCGTAACCCTGACCGATACCGCCGGTACCATCACCTTCAATGGCGCACTCACCGCCACCACTCTGAACACCAATAGTGCAGGGTACAACCTGGCGCTCAACGCTACCACCGGCACGATCACCAATGCGGTGACCTTCAGTAACACCGGTACCTTAACGCTTGGAGCGAGCGGAGGAACGCAAACTTATAGTAATGGCTTAACAGCACTGAGCCCATCAACAATCACGATGAATGGCGGCTTCACTGTTGGCGGAACGAGCACTTTGGGTGATAGTGATTCCACGATCACGTTTGGCAGTTCTATGACCTTCAGTGTGAATGCCTCCGGCACCCTTAGTATCGGGAGCGCAGTTAGTGGTTCGAATACTAATTTAACAATTGGTGGGGCTGGTAATACTGTGGTCAGCTCTAGCATTGCTACTGGAAGTGGTGCCTTAACTAAGTCGGGTGCCGGTATCTTAACCTTGAGTGCGAACAACACCTTTACGGGAACAACCACCATTAATGGCGGTATTGTGGTGATTCATGACGATGCCGCCTTGGGTGTAATTAGCTCCCTCAATTCTTCAGCAATCACCCTCAATAATGGGGTCTTACAAGCTAGCGAAACCTTTAGCCTAGATAGTAATCGCGGCATTACCGTGGGAAGCTCTGGCGGCGGACTGGCTGCAAACAGCGGAAAGACGTTGACTTTCGGTGGAGTAATCACTGGCAATCATCCACTCATGATTAATGGCGATGGCCAAATGGGCAGCGTAATACTTGCTGGTACAAATAATGCAAGCACCATCACGATTAGCGCTGGTACGCTACAAGTTGGTGTTGGTGGCAGCACCAACTCCATCGGTACTGATGCCATTACGAACAATGGCAATCTCATCTTTAATTTAGCGGGAGCGCAAACAGTCGGACGTGCGATATCCGGAACGGGCACCCTAGAATTTATGGGTTCAGCCACCTATACGTTGTCTGGCACGAATACTTATCAAGGTTTAACAACTCTTAGGTCCGGCACACTGGTAGTCACGAATTCAGCTGGGCTGGGATCAACCGATCAAGGTATTACTCTTAATGGGGGTGTTCTAGATCTTCAAGCGGATATTGGCGTAGAGCCAGTCATTCTTAATGGTGGATCGATCGCAACTTCCTCTGGCTCTGGCGCGTTCTCCGGCGCTTTAGTGCTCTCGAGCGACACCACCTTTGATGTTACGAGCGGTACATTAACAGTCTCAGGATTAATTTCTGAGACGGGCGGCAGTCGTTCCATTATCAAAACAGGTGATGGCACTTTATTGATGACGAACGCCAACACCTACTCGGGCGGCACTAATGTCAACAGTGGAACCTTAAAGGCTGGAATTAGTACTGTGATGAGTGGTGGCTCAATCAGCACTGGTGCTTTTGGTACAGGTGCAATTACTGTTGTTAGTGGTGCAACACTTGATTTAGCAGGTTATACCGTTGCGAACAATCTCAATTTAATTGGTGCTGGTACAGGCGCTACGGTCGGGGCGCTGACTAGTACGAGTGGCACAACTGGTTTAGCAAGCGGTAGCCTCACGTTCATGGGCCATACATCCATAGGCGGCACTCAGAATCTAACGATTAGCGGTGTGATTGGCGACGGTGGTAATGCATACAATTTAAATAAAGTCGGTACGAATACCGTAACCTTAAGCAACTCCAACACCTACACCGGCACCACCACCATTAATGCGGGTACCTTAAGTGTGACCGGCGCCTTATCGGATAGCACCGCCGTAACCGTAGCCAGTGGCGCTACCTATAACGTTGCTGCCAACGACACCATCGCCTCGGTACAAGGCGCTGGTAATGTCAACCTCAATAACTTCACACTCACCACCGGTGATAGCAACAACACCACCTTAAGCGGTGTGATGAGTGGTACGGGTAACCTCGTGAAGGTGGGTAGCGGCACGTTCACCCTAGCAGGCAATAACGATTACACCGGCACCACCACCATTAATGCGGGTACTGTTGTTGTCACCCATAACAATGGTTTGGGTACTACCGCTGGTGGCACCACAATTGCTAGTGGCGCCACCTTAGATCTCTATAACGTGACTGTTGGCGCTGAGGCTATTACCCTAAGTGGCGGCACTCTCAAGGATGTTACTAGTTCCTTGGCGGGTAATATCACCTTAACGGCTGACAGTACCATTAGCGCCACCAACGTAGGCGATCAGTTCACCTTGAGTGGTGTGATCTCCGGCCCCTACAGCATCACTAAGGGTGGTTTAGGTACGGTGATCTTCAGTGGCAATAACGATTACACCGGCACCACCACCATTAATGCGGGTACCTTAAGTGTGACCGGCGCCTTATCGGATAGCACCGCCGTAACCGTAGCCAGTGGCGCTACCTATAACGTTGCTGCCAACGACACCATCGCCTCGGTACAAGGCGCTGGTAATGTCAACCTCAATAACTTCACACTCACCACCGGTGATAGCAACAACACCACCTTAAGCGGTGTGATGAGTGGTACGGGTAACCTCGTGAAGGTGGGTAGCGGCACGTTCACCCTAGCAGGCAATAACGATTACACCGGCACCACCACCATTAATGCGGGTACCTTAAGTGTGACCGGCGCCTTATCGGATAGCACCGCCGTAACCGTAGCCAGTGGCGCTACCTATAACGTTGCTGCCAACGACACCATCGCCTCGGTACAAGGCGCTGGTAATGTCAACCTCAATAACTTCACACTCACCACCGGTGATAGCAACAACACCACCTTAAGCGGTGTGATGAGTGGTACGGGTAACCTCGTGAAGGTGGGTAGCGGCACGTTCACCCTAGCAGGCAATAACGATTACACCGGCACCACCACCATTAATGCGGGTACCTTGGCGATTAGTACGGATACCAACTTAGGTACCGCACCAGCGAGTGCCACACCTGGACATCTGGTTCTCAATGGCGGTACCTTAAACAGCACCGCTACCTTTACCTTAAGCGCCAATCGCGGTATTACCTTAGGTAGCTCTGGCGGCACCATCAATGTCAATGGGGCAACCACCTTAACCTATGGCGGCATCATGGCTGGTAGTGGAGCCTTTACGAAAGCCGGTGCTGGTACCTTAATCCTCTCCGGTAACAACACCTACACTGGTATCACCACCATCAGTGCCGGTACCTTAGGTGTGACCGGTACCTTAGGTAGTGGTACTTATATTGCTGATCTCGTCAACAACGGTATCTTGCACATCAATAGCAGTGCTAACCAAGAGCTCGGTGGCGTGATCAGTGGCTCAGGCTCGGTACTCAAAGAGGGTGCTGGCACCTTAATCCTCTCGGGTAATAACACCTATACCGGTAAGACCACCATTGCTGGCGGTCAGCTCAATATTGGCTCAGACGCGAACTTAGGTACTGCACCAGGCAGTGCGGTTGCCGATCAATTAACCCTCAATGGCGGTGCACTCTTTAATTACAACGGTGCGAATATCACCTTTGCTGCCAACCGTGGCATTACCTTAATCGGTAGCAACACCATCCAGGTCAATAACGGCACCACAATTACTGTGTCTGGAGTTATTACCGGCTCTGGCGCACTCACACTCTCCGCGAACGTTGGCTTAGATGGTGTCTTAATCCTCGCGGGTAATAACACCTACACCGGTAACACTACGATTACCGGCGGTACGTTTACAGTGACCGGTACTTTAGGTAATGGTAGCTACGCTGGTGCGATTGCTAATAATGGCATCTTGCTGGTCAACAGCAATACCAATCAAACCTACAGTGGTGGAATCAGTGGTGCTGGCTCTCTAGAGAAAGCAGGTAGCAGCACCTTAGCTCTAGGTAATACCAACGCCTACACCGGCACCACCACCATTAATGCGGGTACCTTAAGTGTGACCGGCGCCTTATCGGATAGCACCGCCGTAACCGTAGCCAGTGGCGCTACCTATAACGTTGCTGCCAACGACACCATCGCCTCGGTACAAGGCGCTGGTAATGTCAACCTCAATAACTTCACACTCACCACCGGTGATAGCAACAACACCACCTTAAGCGGTGTGATGAGTGGTACGGGTAACCTCGTGAAGGTGGGTAGCGGCACGTTCACCCTAGCAGGCAATAACGATTACACCGGCACCACCACCATTAATGCGGGTACCTTAAGTGTGACCGGCGCCTTATCGGATAGCACCGCCGTAACCGTAGCCAGTGGCGCTACCTATAACGTTGCTGCCAACGACACCATCGCCTCGGTACAAGGCGCTGGTAATGTCAACCTCAATAACTTCACACTCACCACCGGTGATAGCAACAACACCACCTTAAGCGGTGTGATGAGTGGTACGGGTAACCTCGTGAAGGTGGGTAGCGGCACGTTCACCCTAGCAGGCAATAACGATTACACCGGCACCACCACCATTAATGCGGGTACCTTGGCGATTAGTACGGATACCAACTTAGGTACCGCACCAGCGAGTGCCACACCTGGACATCTGGTTCTCAATGGCGGTACCTTAAACAGCACCGCTACCTTTACCTTAAGCGCCAATCGCGGTATTACCTTAGGTAGCTCTGGCGGCACCATCAATGTCAATGGGGCAACCACCTTAACCTATGGCGGCATCATGGCTGGTAGTGGAGCCTTTACGAAAGCCGGTGCTGGTACCTTAATCCTCTCCGGTAACAACACCTACACTGGTATCACCACCATCAGTGCCGGTACCTTAGGTGTGACCGGTACCTTAGGTAGTGGTACTTATATTGCTGATCTCGTCAACAACGGTATCTTGCACATCAATAGCAGTGCTAACCAAGAGCTCGGTGGCGTGATCAGTGGCTCAGGCTCGGTACTCAAAGAGGGTGCTGGCACCTTAATCCTCTCGGGTAATAACACCTATACCGGTAAGACCACCATTGCTGGCGGTCAGCTCAATATTGGCTCAGACGCGAACTTAGGTACTGCACCAGGCAGTGCGGTTGCCGATCAATTAACCCTCAATGGCGGTGCACTCTTTAATTACAACGGTGCGAATATCACCTTTGCTGCCAACCGTGGCATTACCTTAATCGGTAGCAACACCATCCAGGTCAATAACGGCACCACAATTACTGTGTCTGGAGTTATTACCGGCTCTGGCGCACTCACACTCTCCGCGAACGTTGGCTTAGATGGTGTCTTAATCCTCGCGGGTAATAACACCTACACCGGTAACACTACGATTACCGGCGGTACGTTTACAGTGACCGGTACTTTAGGTAATGGTAGCTACGCTGGTGCGATTGCTAATAATGGCATCTTGCTGGTCAACAGCAATACCAATCAAACCTACAGTGGTGGAATCAGTGGTGCTGGCTCTCTAGAGAAAGCAGGTAGCAGCACCTTAGCTCTAGGTAATACCAACGCCTACACCGGCACCACCACCATTAATGCGGGTACCTTAAGTGTGACCGGCGCCTTATCGGATAGCACCGCCGTAACCGTAGCCAGTGGCGCTACCTATAACGTTGCTGCCAACGACACCATCGCCTCGGTACAAGGCGCTGGTAATGTCAACCTCAATAACTTCACACTCACCACCGGTGATAGCAACAACACCACCTTAAGCGGTGTGATGAGTGGTACGGGTAACCTCGTGAAGGTGGGTAGCGGCACGTTCACCCTAGCAGGCAATAACGATTACACCGGCACCACCACCATTAATGCGGGTACCTTAAGTGTGACCGGCGCCTTATCGGATAGCACCGCCGTAACCGTAGCCAGTGGCGCTACCTATAACGTTGCTGCCAACGACACCATCGCCTCGGTACAAGGCGCTGGTAATGTCAACCTCAATAACTTCACACTCACCACCGGTGATAGCAACAACACCACCTTAAGCGGTGTGATGAGTGGTACGGGTAACCTCGTGAAGGTGGGTAGCGGCACGTTCACCCTAGCAGGCAATAACGATTACACCGGCACCACCACCATTAATGCGGGTACCTTAAGTGTGACCGGCGCCTTATCGGATAGCACCGCCGTAACCGTAGCCAGTGGCGCTACCTATAACGTTGCTGCCAACGACACCATCGCCTCGGTACAAGGCGCTGGTAATGTCAACCTCAATAACTTCACACTCACCACCGGTGATAGCAACAACACCACCTTAAGCGGTGTGATGAGTGGTACGGGTAACCTCGTGAAGGTGGGTAGCGGCACGTTCACCCTAGCAGGCAATAACGATTACACCGGCACCACCACCATTAATGCGGGTACCTTGGCGATTAGTACGGATACCAACTTAGGTACCGCACCAGCGAGTGCCACACCTGGACATCTGGTTCTCAATGGCGGTACCTTAAACAGCACCGCTACCTTTACCTTAAGCGCCAATCGCGGTATTACCTTAGGTAGCTCTGGCGGCACCATCAATGTCAATGGGGCAACCACCTTAACCTATGGCGGCATCATGGCTGGTAGTGGAGCCTTTACGAAAGCCGGTGCTGGTACCTTAATCCTCTCCGGTAACAACACCTACACTGGTATCACCACCATCAGTGCCGGTACCTTAGGTGTGACCGGTACCTTAGGTAGTGGTACTTATATTGCTGATCTCGTCAACAACGGTATCTTGCACATCAATAGCAGTGCTAACCAAGAGCTCGGTGGCGTGATCAGTGGCTCAGGCTCGGTACTCAAAGAGGGTGCTGGCACCTTAATCCTCTCGGGTAATAACACCTATACCGGTAAGACCACCATTGCTGGCGGTCAGCTCAATATTGGCTCAGACGCGAACTTAGGTACTGCACCAGGCAGTGCGGTTGCCGATCAATTAACCCTCAATGGCGGTGCACTCTTTAATTACAACGGTGCGAATATCACCTTTGCTGCCAACCGTGGCATTACCTTAATCGGTAGCAACACCATCCAGGTCAATAACGGCACCACAATTACTGTGTCTGGAGTTATTACCGGCTCTGGCGCACTCACACTCTCCGCGAACGTTGGCTTAGATGGTGTCTTAATCCTCGCGGGTAATAACACCTACACCGGTAACACTACGATTACCGGCGGTACGTTTACAGTGACCGGTACTTTAGGTAATGGTAGCTACGCTGGTGCGATTGCTAATAATGGCATCTTGCTGGTCAACAGCAATACCAATCAAACCTACAGTGGTGGAATCAGTGGTGCTGGCTCTCTAGAGAAAGCAGGTAGCAGCACCTTAGCTCTAGGTAATACCAACGCCTACACCGGCACCACCACCATTAATGCGGGTACCTTAAGTGTGACCGGCGCCTTATCGGATAGCACCGCCGTAACCGTAGCCAGTGGCGCTACCTATAACGTTGCTGCCAACGACACCATCGCCTCGGTACAAGGCGCTGGTAATGTCAACCTCAATAACTTCACACTCACCACCGGTGATAGCAACAACACCACCTTAAGCGGTGTGATGAGTGGTACGGGTAACCTCGTGAAGGTGGGTAGCGGCACGTTCACCCTAGCAGGCAATAACGATTACACCGGCACCACCACCATTAATGCGGGTACTGTTGTTGTCACCCATAACAATGGTTTGGGTACTACCGCTGGTGGCACCACAATTGCTAGTGGCGCCACCTTAGATCTCTATAACGTGACTGTTGGCGCTGAGGCTATTACCCTAAGTGGCGGCACTCTCAAGGATGTTACTAGTTCCTTGGCGGGTAATATCACCTTAACGGCTGACAGTACCATTAGCGCCACCAACGTAGGCGATCAGTTCACCTTGAGTGGTGTGATCTCCGGCCCCTACAGCATCACTAAGGGTGGTTTAGGTACGGTGATCTTCAGTGGCAATAACGATTACACCGGCACCACCACCATTAATGCGGGTACCTTAAGTGTGACCGGCGCCTTATCGGATAGCACCGCCGTAACCGTAGCCAGTGGCGCTACCTATAACGTTGCTGCCAACGACACCATCGCCTCGGTACAAGGCGCTGGTAATGTCAACCTCAATAACTTCACACTCACCACCGGTGATAGCAACAACACCACCTTAAGCGGTGTGATGAGTGGTACGGGTAACCTCGTGAAGGTGGGTAGCGGCACGTTCACCCTAGCAGGCAATAACGATTACACCGGCACCACCACCATTAATGCGGGTACCTTGGCGATTAGTACGGATACCAACTTAGGTACCGCACCAGCGAGTGCCACACCTGGACATCTGGTTCTCAATGGCGGTACCTTAAACAGCACCGCTACCTTTACCTTAAGCGCCAATCGCGGTATTACCTTAGGTAGCTCTGGCGGCACCATCAATGTCAATGGGGCAACCACCTTAACCTATGGCGGCATCATGGCTGGTAGTGGAGCCTTTACGAAAGCCGGTGCTGGTACCTTAATCCTCTCCGGTAACAACACCTACACTGGTATCACCACCATCAGTGCCGGTACCTTAGGTGTGACCGGTACCTTAGGTAGTGGTACTTATATTGCTGATCTCGTCAACAACGGTATCTTGCACATCAATAGCAGTGCTAACCAAGAGCTCGGTGGCGTGATCAGTGGCTCAGGCTCGGTACTCAAAGAGGGTGCTGGCACCTTAATCCTCTCGGGTAATAACACCTATACCGGTAAGACCACCATTGCTGGCGGTCAGCTCAATATTGGCTCAGACGCGAACTTAGGTACTGCACCAGGCAGTGCGGTTGCCGATCAATTAACCCTCAATGGCGGTGCACTCTTTAATTACAACGGTGCGAATATCACCTTTGCTGCCAACCGTGGCATTACCTTAATCGGTAGCAACACCATCCAGGTCAATAACGGCACCACAATTACTGTGTCTGGAGTTATTACCGGCTCTGGCGCACTCACACTCTCCGCGAACGTTGGCTTAGATGGTGTCTTAATCCTCGCGGGTAATAACACCTACACCGGTAACACTACGATTACCGGCGGTACGTTTACAGTGACCGGTACTTTAGGTAATGGTAGCTACGCTGGTGCGATTGCTAATAATGGCATCTTGCTGGTCAACAGCAATACCAATCAAACCTACAGTGGTGGAATCAGTGGTGCTGGCTCTCTAGAGAAAGCAGGTAGCAGCACCTTAGCTCTAGGTAATACCAACGCCTACACCGGCACCACCACCATTAATGCGGGTACCTTAAGTGTGACCGGCGCCTTATCGGATAGCACCGCCGTAACCGTAGCCAGTGGCGCTACCTATAACGTTGCTGCCAACGACACCATCGCCTCGGTACAAGGCGCTGGTAATGTCAACCTCAATAACTTCACACTCACCACCGGTGATAGCAACAACACCACCTTAAGCGGTGTGATGAGTGGTACGGGTAACCTCGTGAAGGTGGGTAGCGGCACGTTCACCCTAGCAGGCAATAACGATTACACCGGCACCACCACCATTAATGCGGGTACCTTAAGTGTGACCGGCGCCTTATCGGATAGCACCGCCGTAACCGTAGCCAGTGGCGCTACCTATAACGTTGCTGCCAACGACACCATCGCCTCGGTACAAGGCGCTGGTAATGTCAACCTCAATAACTTCACACTCACCACCGGTGATAGCAACAACACCACCTTAAGCGGTGTGATGAGTGGTACGGGTAACCTCGTGAAGGTGGGTAGCGGCACGTTCACCCTAGCAGGCAATAACGATTACACCGGCACCACCACCATTAATGCGGGTACCTTGGCGATTAGTACGGATACCAACTTAGGTACCGCACCAGCGAGTGCCACACCTGGACATCTGGTTCTCAATGGCGGTACCTTAAACAGCACCGCTACCTTTACCTTAAGCGCCAATCGCGGTATTACCTTAGGTAGCTCTGGCGGCACCATCAATGTCAATGGGGCAACCACCTTAACCTATGGCGGCATCATGGCTGGTAGTGGAGCCTTTACGAAAGCCGGTGCTGGTACCTTAATCCTCTCCGGTAACAACACCTACACTGGTATCACCACCATCAGTGCCGGTACCTTAGGTGTGACCGGTAGCTTATCGGATAGTACGGTTGTAACTGTTACGGCCGGAGCCACCTACAGTATTGATGCGGATGAGATTGCCAGCGTAATCAATGGCTCAGGAACCATCCTATTAAATGCGAATTTGACTATTAATGGTAGCAACCCAAGTGCCAACATCACGGGTTCGATTGGGGGTAATGGTTCCTTAATTAAGACTGGATCAGGAGCGCTGGTTCTCTCAGGGGATAACTCCTTTACCGGTAATCTGGTGATGAATAACTCCCAATTGACTCTTGCTAATCCTAATGCGTTGGCAAACAGTACCTTGGTTGTTAGTTTGGGTAACTTAGCGTTAGATAGCGGTGTCACCTTATCGACATTACGTGTTATTGGACGGGTGGTGATTCAGACGGATATTCGGTCAACGGGTTCACAATCCTATGGCGGTGATGTTGTCATTGCTCCAGCGAGTGGTTCTTCAGTATCGATCTCAAGTACAGGATCCGACATTAGCTTTAATGGCTTAATTGATGGGGTATCAAAAGTCACATCATTAACAGTAAGCGCCCCAAGCGGAACCGTAACGATCGGTGATAGCATCGGCTCCGCCTCTCCAATTGATGTCTTAAGAGTAACGGGTCGGGATATTGTGATTAAGGGTGATGTGCTGACCCATCGTGAGCAGTATTACACTGGTAACGTTCTCATTAGTGATAACGGTCGCCCCGGATTCTTATTCGATCGGTTTGTGCAATCGACTAGACCAGTTGAAGGTTTCACTACATCATCGCGCGCAAAAACCAGAACCTTCTTATCAATGGATCCAAAGGTTGAATTCAATGGACCTGTTAATCCAGATACCACCGATACATATACCTTATTAGTCGCAGCAGTATGGTTGGGTATCGTAGATGCCAATATCCCCGATACCGTGCCACTCGTCACATTCAATGGCCCTGTAGGAAATATTCGACCCTTCTTCTCGACTAATTTCCAAACCCTGCAATTGAGTGATATCACGGGTGGCACGAAGTCCGTTGCTGGAATCATCACCGTTAAAGAAGCTGTGCAAACAGCAGCTGAGCAAAATTACAGTACTGCCGAAATGCGTGTTTCGGGAAGCGCATCAGGCTCTACGATGACCTTCACCTCAACGCGTAGTGGGTCAATTAATTACGATGTTTCTCAACTCAATGGACAATTTAATGTGGTGGGTGATGGATCAACCCGCATGGTGATCGATGGTAATACTAATTTCACCGGAACCGGGGTTCGACTCGGTGGAGTAAGTCGTCCTTGGATTGAGCGTCGCGATGCCCAACTTGCAGCCCAACGCGCTGCGGCAGCAAGCGGTGGAAACTTGCAAACAACGCTCAAATTTAGCAATATGCTGAGTTTGAATGAAGTAACCACTACTCGCAGTGGAGTGACCGTGGTAATGGACGAGTCTGTGAAGTCAAGTCAAGGTACTGGATCGGCTGGAAGCTCCCTTGCGGGAAGTGAACAGCCAACCACAAGACCGCCAGTTGATGACGAACTTTGTGCACAAGAGCCGCTAGCTGTAGCCTGTCGTTAAGCTGACCCATTCAACATAAAAGCATTTTTTCGTACAATTGGTTGATGAAACTGATTCGTCTCACTCTTCTTTTAGCGTTACTGTATCCAATTTTCGGATTAGCTAATCCTGAAAAAAAAGAATTAGCCTTTGTTGCCTCGGTCAACAACGCTCCAATCACTCAGCAAATTTTTGATGTGGCTCTTAAAAATGCCATCGAACGGGGAGCAAAAGATTCGCCCGAACTGCGGCAAGCTATTAAGGAGGAGCTCATTAATCGCGAGCTCCTAGTCCAAGAAGCCAAGAAAGAGGGTCTTGAGAAATCCCCTGAATTCATTTCACAGGTCGATCAGTTTGAGCAAACTCTCTTATTGCAACTCTATATTGATCAACACTTTCAAAAGAACCCCATCACGGACGAGCAACTCAAGGCTGAGTACGAGCGTCAAAAGAAATTAATTGTGGATACAGGGGGCGAAGTGCAGTACCGCTTTAGCCAAATTGTGACCGCTAAAGAGAGTGAAGCCATGATTCTCATGAGTCGCTTACAAAAGGGCGATTCGTTTGCCCAGTTGGCACGTGAGTTCTCAGCCGATGCAGCCACAAAAAAAGAGGGGGGTAGTGTGGGGTGGGTTAATGCTTCGCAAATGAATGCAAATGTCTTGCAAACCTTGCGCCTTCTCAATAAAAACGAGTTTGCTAAAAAGCCCATTCAGATTGGGAGCGCCTGGGTGATTGTGCGCTTGGATGATAAGCGTGCCATGAAGATCCCGACCCTTGAAGAGTCGAAACCGCAATTGCGTCAAGCGATTGTGCAGCAGTACCTCACTGAGACCGTGCGACGCCTGCGTCAAAACGCCAAGATTGTGATGTAAGGGTGGTATGAGTTTTCAGTTTCAGACTCGCCTTGGACTTGGTACCTGGCAAATGGGTGAGAGCGCCCGCTCTGAAGCCCAAGAAATCAATGCGATTGCGTCCGCCATTGAGATGGGCTATCAACTCATTGATACTGCCGAGATGTATGGCTCTGGTCAAGCTGAAACCTTAATTGGTAAAGCATTGCAACGCGTTGGTAAAAGTACGCGTGTCCATCTCCAAATTGTCAGTAAAGTATTACCCAGTAACGCGAGCACCAAAGGAACCATCACGGCTTGTGAGCGCTCAATTAGGCGGATGGGGTGTGACTATCTGGATTGCTATCTCTTGCATTGGCAAGGCTCTTATTCTTATGAAGCGACGCTTGAGGGATTGATCAAACTCCAGGAACGAGGACTAATTCGTAGTTATGGCATCAGTAATTTTGATGCGCCAGATGTGAATGATTGGCTCGCAGCGGAGCGCAATGTCGGCAGTCCCTATCAAACGGTATGCAATCAGGTCTATTACGCTCTCAATGGCCGTGGCATTGAATACGATTTGATCCCGCTCATGCAAGAAAGGGGCATGGCATTGATGGCTTACTCGCCATTGGGAGCCGGAGAGTTAATACATGATCCCAAGCTCATTGCAATTGCTAAAGAGGCTGGCTTGACTCCAGCACAAGTCGCGCTCGCTTGGGTCTTGCGCCAACCCAATGCGGTAGCGATTCCAAAAACGGTGCATCTAGAGCGACTTAAGGAAAATTTAGCGGCTGCGAACTTGGTACTCGAGGCCGTTTTACTACAAGCGCTTGATCAGCTTTTCCATCCTCCTCATAAAAAGACCCCACTACATATCCTTTAATAAGGATATGGTTGTGTTACATGTAACGATATTTGGAGTATAATGTTACATGTAACAGAAAATCTAATATTTAAAAGGTAATCAATGCCAGTTGCCACTAACTTAAGAGTCCAAAAACACCGGGCGCAATTACGTGCGGCAGGGCTTCGTCCTATCCAAATCTGGGTTCCAGATACACGCCAATCCTCTTTTGCAGAGGAGTGTCGCCGTCAGTCGCAAATGTTAAAAAATGATCCACTCGAATCTGAAATCAATGAGTGGCTTGATGAGGTTCGTGATACCAAGGATTGGAAGTGAGGCGAGGTGATTTTGTAAAGGTTGTCACACCGGGCTCCTATGGCAAACCAAGACCCGCATTAATCGTTCAATCGGATTTATTTAATCAGCATCCATCGGTATCTGTGCTGCCTTTATCAAGTGAACTACGAAACGCTCCTTTGTTTAGGGTACCAATTGAACCCTCCTCAATGAATGGTTTAGAGAAACGTTCAGAGGTGATGGTGGACAAAATTCAGACCATACCAGTAGACAAGATTGGCGGAGAAATTGGGCGTGCTTCGGATGAAGAAATGCTAGCGATTAATCGTGCGCTGGCAATATTTTTAGGGTTTGCTTAACCAGCGCGTTGCATCGTGGGGTTCTCAAATACCCCCTCAAGACGATCTTCAAGTTCTTCACTCGCTTGCTTCATGGCCGCACGCATCTCATCATCGGGTTGCCAGTAGTTGCGATTCGAGGCTTCCATGAGACGGTTTGCCATGCGTGCGGACGCGGTGGGATTCAATTGCGCTAAGCGCTCCCGCATCTTCGGATCCAAAATAAAGGTTTGCGTGAGTTGCTTATAAACCCAGGGTTGCACTTGCCCCGTAGTCGCTGACCAACCCATGGTATTGGTGATGTGAACCTCAATCTGACGCACACCTTCGTAACCGTGCTTCAACATCCCCTCAAACCATTTGGGATTAAGCATACGCGTACGGGTCTCGAGCGATACTTGTTCGGAGAGCGTGCGCACCACCCCTTCACCTTGGGTTTGATCACCGATGTACACCGGGATCTCTTCACCCCCCTTGGCGCGTTTCACAGCCTTGGTAATACCACCTAAGGTATCAAAGTAGTTATCGATGGTAGTCACCCCGAGTTCCATCGACTCCAAGTTCTGATAACTCATGCTGACATCGGCTAAGACGCTTTTCAGAAGAGCGTTATTACATACAGGTTTACCGGATTTACCGTAGGCAAAACCCTTGCGACGCATATAGGTCTCGGCGAGTTCATCGTCCTCATCCCACACACTGTGCTCGACCAAGTGGTTCACATTCGCTCCATACGTACCATCGGCATTGCCATAGACTCGCAGTGCTGCGGTCTCCAAATCACAGCCGTGCTCTGCCATATAAGCGAGCGCGTGTTTGCGAACAAAGTTTTGCTCGATTGGCTCATCCGCCGCAGCAGCCAGATAGGCTGCTTCAGCTAAGAGCTTAATTTGCAAGGGCATCAGATCACGAAAGATCCCCGAGAGAGTAATCACGACATCAATGCGGGGGCGTCCGAGTTCTGCCAGTGGAATGAGTGTGGCTCCTGCTAAACGACCATAGCCATCAAAGCGGGGGAGTGCTCCTAAGAGTGCTAAGGCCTGACCAATTTGCCCACCTTCGGATTTGAGGTTGTCACTGCCCCACAGCACAAGAGCAATCGATTCAGGGAGGGCTTTTGCATCATCGATATGCCGTTGCAAAATCTTCTGGGCTTGCTTGGCGCCATCTTTGACCGCAAAAGCACTTGGAATGCGGAAAGGATCAAAGCCGTGTAAATTGCGCCCCGATGGTAGGACCTCGGGGTTACGCATCACATCGCCACCCGGCGCAGGACGAATAAAGCGACCATCAAGCGCCTTCAGAATACTGGGGATCTCGGTCTCTTCTTGGATCTGCTGATCCCAGTGTTGGAGCTTCTCCAAAATCGCAATCGCTTCCTCTCGAGCGAGCTCTTGAAGGTCTTTATTCTTATTCACGATGGTTTGAATGGGTTTACCTTGCACCAATTGCGTAATCGCTGAATTTGGTAAGGCCTGACTGAAAGAACCAATCGCCATGGCGCTTAGTAAATCGACACGCTCGGATTCACTGGGGGTGGAGCCGACCACATGCATGCCATGCGGAATTAAGGTGTACTCCAACTCCAAAATCTGCTCATAGAGTTTGGTGATTTGCTGTTGGATAAAGTTCGCATCGCGCACATCCCACAGCGGTTCCGCTTTACACAAATCCATCTGCGCTGCCTGCGCCTGAATGAGAGCGGCCAAATCATGATCCTCTTCCTCGCCACGCTGCTCGGGCGAGAGACCACGCCAGCGCTCAATCGAGGTTTTGAGATCGGCAAGTCCCGCATAAATCCCCGCCTGGGTCACAGGTGGTGTGAGATAGCTAATGAGTGTGGCACCTGCACGCCGTTTGGCAAGAGCACCTTCCGAAGGATTATTGGATGCATAGAGATAAAAGTTGGGTAGATCGTTAATTAAGCGATCGGGCCAGCACGAACCACTCATGCCTGCTTGCTTACCCGGCATAAATTCAAGGGCGCCGTGGGTGCCGAAGTGCAGAACAGCATTGGCAGCAAAGTCTTCCCGCAAGTAGCGATAAAACGCAGAGAACGCATGCGTTGGCGCAAAGCCTTTTTCAAAGAGTAGGCGCATCGGATCGCCCTCAAATCCGAATCCGGGTTGCACGGTCACTAAGACGTTGCCGTATTGCTCACCCAAAATAAAAATACCCGAGCCATTACTCCATTGCTTACCCGGAGCTGGTCCCCATTGCGCTTCAATCTCGCCAAGCCAACGCTCACGCTTGACATGATCATCTGCACTAATGATGGTGTGCACATTGGCTTCTGCGCCATATTGCTGAGCGTTGCCTTCAATGATTTCTTTGCGTAAGGCTTCAGGGGTTTCTGGCACGGTGAGGGTATAACCGTCGGCTTTGAGTCCCAACATGGTTTGGTGCAAAGACTCAAAAACGTTGAGATAAGCGGCAGTGCCCGTATGCCCTGCATTAGGCGGAAAGTTAAAAATCACCAGACCCAGTTTGCGATTGGCTTTATCGGAGTTGCGCAGATCCACCAACTTGGCAGTGCGTGCAGCTAACATCGCAGTGCGCTCAACACAGGTGAACATATCTTGTGGATTATGGTCTTCGGTAAAAGTGCAGCGTTGATGGCAACCGGTGCAGGTCGTACCTGCCGCACCGGGCCGACCGCCATAGACCATGGGTTGGGTGGCGCCATCCAATTCCGGAATTGCGACCATGATGGTGCTCTCGACTGGCATCAAACCACGATCGGAACCACCCCATTGCGTGAGCGTCTGAAACTCTACGGGGTGGGCAGCGATGTAAGGCACATCAAGCTTCGCAAGTACCTCTTCAGCCGACTTGGCATCGTTGTACGCTGGGCCACCAACTAAGGAGAAGCCGGTCAGTGAGATCACCGCATCGACCGTCACCTGATTGTTTTTCATGAAATAGGTATCAATGGCAGGGCGCGCATCAAGACCCGCAGCAAAAGCAGGCACCACTTGCAAGCCATGGGCTTCTAATGCAGCAATCACGGGATCGTAGTGACCACTGTTGCCAGAAACTAAATAGGAGCGCAGTAATAAAAGACCAACCCGACCACGACGTTTGTTATCGGAGATTACTTTAGGAAGGTCAGAGAGTTTTTCACTCAGACGATTTTTCATGCGCGGGTGATAAACACCCAAATCGGGATACTCCACCGGATCGGTGGGCTTTGCTAAACCACGCAGGACCTCCCGCGGACCAGAGGCGTAACGGTTGATGAGGTAACTAAAGAGATTGAATAAGTTTTCTTCGGAACCACCCAACCAATACTGCAGTGTTAAGAAATACACCCGCACGTCTTGTGCCGTCCCCGGAATCCATTTGAGGATTTGCGGAATGAGGCGCAGCACTTTCATTTGCTTGGCGCCCGAACTAGTTTGCTTCTCGCCCTCGGTCTTGGGTTTGGGGCGCAGTTTCTTGAGGATTGCCATCGGCCCACTGGCGGGCTTACTCATATCAAGTTTACCAATCTTGGTGAGCTTCACCACATCCCCAGCTGACATGGCGCAGACCATCGCATCGCAATCATCGCGCTTCGCTTTTAAAGCTTCAAACACTGGAAGGTAGTGATCTTCCATGAATAACATGGTGGCGAGCACAATATCGCCATGGGCGATGTCATGCACCGCTTTATCAATCAACTCAGGATTGCCGGTAAATTCACTTGCGGCATGGATCTGCAAGGACAGGCCTGGAATGGCGCGTTGGAGCTGAAATTGGGCGCGTCGTGCCGCACTATTTAAGTGCGTGTCCATGGTCACCAATACCAAACGAATGGGTACGGCTTCCTTCTTGGACTTGGATTGAACGGCCATGGCTGCCTAACTCGGGTGGGACTCCTCTTTTTATATTGAATTGTGCTAAATGTGTCAACTTATATTGACACTTATAACTGTATTAGCACCTAAAACTAGGGTTAACCCTTAAAAGTAAACATTCATGGAGATAAATTTCTGAACGATCTATAAATGACACAAGACAAATCGACGCAAAAATAGGCCTAATTTTCATTACAGCAGGGCTAGCCTAAAGCGCCACAGAAGAAAATTGGAGTGTGAATGGCTTTATGGCGTTACGCAAGTCTCCTCAGGGCAAAATTACTTTCAAAGCCTGAGGAGCACCAGAACATCAACCCAAGTCAGGACGAATGGGAAGAGTGTGCCCAAGAGTCAGCTAACGATCAGCACAGCCACCGTATTAGTCAGTTATCGACTAGTTTGGGGAGTCGACCGCTACGGTTAAATGCTAGACCCGATGAGCACTTGGATTGGCTCATGCAAACCATTGAAACCAATGTCATCCCGCGATTACTTGTAAGTCACTCAAGCTCGCCAGAAGCTAATCGCTCTCCCGTAATGAGTATTCGGCTCAATGATGAGAGCCGTGTTCATGAGCTAACGGAGTTGGTATTGCGAGATGACGCAACTAAAGCGGCAGATTTTGTACAAGAACTCTATGAGCAGGGTGTACCGCTCGATGAAATCTATCTTCGCTTACTAGCACCTGTTGCAAGACGATTGGGTGTGATGTGGGAAGAGGATCGCGCCACGTTTACACAGGTCACTACTGCGATGTGGCGCATTAAGCAATTGATTTATGACTTCAGCCCACTGTTTCAGGAATTTGCCAGGACGGATGAAAAAGCGCCGCATGCAATGCTAGTGCCCTTACCTGGATCGCAGCATACCTTGGGTTTATTCATAGTGTCAGAGTTCTTTAGACGCGGCGGCTGGAAGGTGTGGGGCGAATTAGCCGCGAGTGAAGGTGAAATTATTGTGGCGATTAAAACCCAATTCTTCGACTTGGTCGGCTTATCAGTAAGTACCGAAGACCAAATACCTGCCCTCAAACGATTCATTCAACTGCTAAAAGAAGAATCTCTAAATCCAAAAATTGGAGTGATGGTCGGCGGTCCAATTTTCATTGCCCGGCCCGAATTAAGACAAGGTATTGCAGCCGATATCGTAGGACTTGATGCGGAAGAAGCTCTGGCGCAGGCAGAGTTTTTCTTAGAGAAAAATCAACACCATTAGGTAAAAAGTTCTAAAAGTAATTCCCTGAGTACCGTAAGGTAGTTGCTATACTGTATCCGTTCGATTACAATATGTCTTATAAAATTCATGCATGATAAAAGTGTATGAAACAATGACTTTCCGCAAATGGTTTTCTGGCATCAAGGACTTTTCAGTACAAATTCGCCTTGCAAGAAGGCTAGAAAGAGTTCGACGTGGGAACTTGGGTGATATTAAAAAATTAGCTCAATACTTATTTGAAATGAGAGAATTTTTTGGTAACGGCTGGAGAATGTATTTTTATCAAGATATCGAGCCAAGCATTTTGATGCTTTATGGTGGTACAAAAGATAGTCAAAAGGCTGATATCAAGAAGTCAAAGCAGATGATTAAGGAATTAATGAATGATGAAAAAGATTCATAAAAATAAACAGCAAGAAATTCGTGAGTTTGATATTGTTCGATTGCTAAAAAATAAACGGGCAATTACGGAGTATTTAAACCAAGTAATAGCTGAGGGTGATGATGCAGAATTGGCGGCTGCCCTTGGACATATTGCTCGCGCAAAGGGGATGACAGCTATTTCAGAGTCTAGCGGCCTAACACGTGAGGCACTCTATAAGGCTCTGCGCCCTCGCTCGAAGCCTCGATTCGATACGGTATATCGAGTGGTGCAAGCGCTTGGCTTGCGTATTGCGATTCATGCCTAATCCGCATCACACCACAGCTTCCCACCGGTAGCCCAGTCTTCTTTCTTCACATCGGTGATGATGATGTCAACCGATCCAGGGCTGCATCCTAAGGTTTCGCAGGTGACACGAGTTACCTCAGCAACAAATTTGCGTTTTTGCTCGACTGTTCTTCCTTCAAACATTTGCACATTGAATGTGGGCATATCAACTCCTTGTTCGTGATTTAGTTAATTAATCTTTATAGCTCTCATCAAAGCGATCGAGCATTCGTAGTAGGGCGGGCCACTCTAGTATTCCTTCTTCGGCGCCGCCATCATGTAACTCATCGGCGGCTTTCTGGATCACACTTTGCTTGGGCAGATGCAATTGTGGACTCGAGAGTGCAGCAATCTGAATCTCACACGCTTTAATCAGAGTGGCCATCACCACATAGGCTTCGCCGATCGTGCGACCTACGGTGAGTGTGCCGTGGTTACGCAATAGCATGGCAGGGTGTTTACCAAGGGATTCAGTAAGGCGCTTTCCTTCGGATTCGGTGAGAGCAACACCTTCGTAATCGTGGTATCCCAGATGTCCCATAAAGCGCATGGCATGCTGCGAGAGTGGTAATAAACCGTTCTCCTGAGCGGATACCGCAATCCCAGCGGTGTTATGTAAATGCATCACGCAGTTCGCATCGGGGCGGGCGCGATGCACTGCCCCATGAATCGCAAAGCCGGTGGGATTAACGCGGTAGGGTGAGTTGGGATCCACAATCTCACCTTGGGTATTGACCTTTACCAAATTCGATGCGGTGATTTCATCAAACTGATAGCCAAACGGATTGATGAGATAGTGATTAGGTTCATTGGGAACCGTTGCTGAGATGTGGGTATAGATCAAATCATCCCAGCCCTCAAATGCACACAAACGGTAACAGGCTGCTAAATCAATCCGGGTTTGTTGTTCTGCAGGACTCACGTTTAATCACCACCCGGATGATCAGTTTTACTGGGAAATTTATTGGAGGCATAACGCACTAATGCATTGGCGAGTGCTAAGACGAAAATGGTAAGGCCCATTAGCAAGATGCCCATGTCCGCCTCATGCTTGGTGCCAACCAGATCGATGATCAGCCGCGTGACGGCAGTAATGGCAATGTAAATCAAGAAGCGCACGGGCATGTGATTGGTCTTAAAGTAAATGCCCACCATTGCACCAATTTCTAGGTAAATAAATAGAAGGAGTAAATCTTGAACTGAGGCATAGGGCTTATGCATCATTTCCAGAAAGCTCATCCCAGCGGCCCATACGGTGGCCGCGCCAATTGCAAAGAGGGCAATTCGATGAAATAAGGAAACAAAAAGATTGCCCGTTGGAATAAACCAAGACTCGATGCGCTCTTCAACGCTTTTAATGCTCTTTGGGGTCTTATCGCTCATCGTTTTTCCTTAAATGGGCTCATTGCCCGTTAGATGCCTTATATTTAACCTTAATTTGGCAACAAACCAATAAAGTTTATTCAAGGAGCGCTTGCATGACCCGTAACTACCCCTTCTCAGCCATTGTGGGCCAAGAGGATATGAAGCTTGCTATTTTGGTAGCTGCATTAGAGCCTAGTATTGGCGGTGTACTGGTGATGGGAGATCGCGGCACCGGGAAGTCAACTGCGGTTCGAGGTCTCGCATCACTCTTACCCACCATGACCGTTGTGAAAGACTGCGCGTATGGATGCGATCCCAAAGCGATGGCAGGCCTATGTGCTATTTGCAGTTCGGGAGCAAAAACCAAACCCAAAACGGAGCTGCGCCCCGTTCCAGTGGTTGATCTTCCCTTGGGCGCGACTGAGGATCGTGTACTGGGTGCGTTGGATATCGAGAAAGCTTTAACACTTGGTGAGAAAGCCTTTGAGCCCGGCTTGTTAGCGAAAGCTAATCGCGGATTCTTATACATTGATGAGGTTAATTTGTTGGATGATCACTTAGTTGATCTACTCATTGATGTCGCTGCTTCGGGACAAAATGTGGTGGAGCGCGAAGGCTTGAGTGTGCGCCATCCTGCTCGCTTTGTATTGGTGGGCAGTGGCAACCCCGAGGAGGGCGAGTTGCGCCCCCAACTCTTAGATCGTTTTGGCCTAGCCGTGGAGGTGAAAACCCCAAGCGATATGCCCAGCCGTGTCGAGATCATTAAACGACGTGATGCCTTTGAGCGTAACCCCGAGGCCTTCATGAAAATCTGGGATAAAGAAGACGCGAAGATTCGGGAGATGATGGCCAATGCGCGCAAGAAACTAGCCAGCGTTAAGGTTGATGACAAATTGCTACACGATGCTAGTACGCTGTGCGCGCATCTTGGTACCGATGGCCTGCGCGGCGAACTCACGCTGTTGCGCGCTTCACGCGCAGTCGCTGCCCTCGATGGGAAAAATAAAGTCACGCGCGATCATCTTAAGCGCATTGCAGTGCCTGCCCTACAACATCGCTTGCGTCGCAACCCTCTCGACGAATCCAGTTCGGCAACGCGTGTGCAACGGGCACTTGATGAGTTATTTGCTTAAGGCATGAACCCTTACTGGTTAACTTGCCTGCACGTTGCGCAGTTAATGACTCTCGCACCCCATGAATTTGGTGGGGTGATTGTGCATGCGCGCTCCGGACCTGTGCGCGAGCGCTGGTTACAAACCCTTGAACAGCTTGCACGCCATCATGGTTTAGCAACACCATTACGGAAGATCCCCAGCGGTATCTCAGATGAGAACTTACTAGGTGGTTTGGATATTGAAGCCACCATCATCTCGGGGAAGCCAATCTTTCGACCGGGGCTCTTAAGTCATTGTGATCAAAGCCTCGTGATTTTGCCAATGGCTGAGCGAGTGGAAGCAGGCACAGTGGCCCGTATTGCAGCCGCCCTCGATCATGGCGCCATTCAGGTTGAGCGTGATGGTCATGGAGAACGCATTGCCTGCGCGATGGGAGTGATCGCTCTTGATGAAAGTATTGAAGAAGACGAGAGTGTGAATCCAAAATTGATCGAGCGCTGCGCGTTTTATATTGATTTGGACTCGATCGCATGGCATGACTTACCAGATGCCAAACTCGATGCAGAGTTCATTGATCTCGATCGCATATCGATTCAAGGGCGGGTAGAGCAAATCACCCTCAGTGATGAACAATACGCCGCGCTCGTCGGAATTGCGGCGCAGTTAGGCATTGTTTCCTTGCGCGCGGTGCAATTTGCAGCAAGAGCTGCGAGGTACTTGGCCGCGATGGATCTCGAATGGCATGAGAGTGAGCTAAGCAAAGAACATCTTGAGCGCGCGGTGACCCTGGTACTGCTACCGAAAGCAACCCAAATACCTAATATGGCCGACGAGACTCAGGCTGAGGATGAGTCCAATCCTGAACCAGACCCCGAAGAAAACGAGGAAGCTAATTCAGAGGAGACTTCATCTCAGAATCAAGAGACAGAAGTTCTTGAAGATCAAGTATTAGAAGCCGCACAGGCAGCGATCCCTCGCGAGCTGCTTGATCGACTCACTCAACTCGCGCTGGTACGCCAAAAAAATCACTCAGCTGGTAAGGCAGGCGCGAGTCAATTGAGTCATCTGCGTGGTCGACCAATGGGCTCAAAGCCCGGTATGCCCTCTGGTAATCAACGATTGAGTTTGATGGATACTCTGCGCGCTGCAGTACCCTGGCAGCGGATTCGTCAGGCCCAACTTAAGAGTAGTCAGAATCCGTCTCAGCCAAAAATCCTCATTCGTAAGGATGATCTGCGCGTAAAACGCTATCGACAGCGTAATCAAACACTCACCACGTTTGTGGTCGATGCCTCGGGCTCTGCGGCGATCAATCGTTTAGCTGAAGCAAAAGGTGCAGTGGAGTTACTGCTTGCAGAGTGCTATGTGCGACGTGATCAGGTAGCACTCATTAGTTTTCGGGGAAGCGAAGCAGAACTGTTGTTAAGTCCAACTCGTTCCCTGGTTAGAGCGAAGCGCTCATTAGCGTCACTGCCTGGTGGGGGCGGCACACCGCTAGCCCTTGCGATTGATACAGCTTTTGCACTGGCGAAGGGGTCACTTAAAAAAGGCATGACCCCCACCTTGGTGTTCTTAACCGATGGTCGCGCCAATATTGCACGCGACGGCACACCAGGTCGCACCCAAGCGCAAGTTGATGCTGAGCAATCCGCAAAGCTAGCATCGCAGATCAAGGTACGCAGTTTATGGATCGATACCTCGCCGCAAGCGCGCGAGGAGGGGGGGCATATTGCCCGACTGATTGGTTCGTACTATTTGCCCTTACCGCATGCGCGCGCGCACGAACTCTCGCAAGCAGTCTTAGGTGTTTTGCATACCTAGAGCCAATTACTTCTTAAGGGCGCGCAGCTCACTCAAGATTAGATCAGCGGTCTTGGCAGTTTCCACTTCGTGCATGATGTGACCACCTGGCCAATAGATCACGGTGGATTTAGGAAAGTACTGGCTGATGATTTTCTTCAAGCCCATTTCTGGGACCCATTGATCACTCTCGCCAATCACCCAAATTAACTTGCTTGAAAGGTTTGAGCCGGCTTTAAGTACTTGATCAATGTTGGCCGAGGCCATAAAGTTCATGGCACCGCGCACATGCTCAGGTGATTGAAAGAGGCGCCGATAGTAATTGCGATTTGTTTCTGGCAAATTGGTATTGGTGGAATCTAGTAATCGATCGGTCATACCTGAGAGTGGTGCAAGCTTTGCCAGAATCGATGCCAGCGTTGCTGATTTAGTGACTGGCCCCAACATGGGTCCAAAAAATTGGGTGTAGCTCGGCGGCGGCGGAATTAGTGAGGGATTTAGACCAATAATCACTTGTGGTTTGGTGGGTGCCAGATTAGCAAAGGCGAGTGCCAAGGGAGCGCCAGCAGAATGACCAACGACAATGGTCGGCCACGGCACTTTGAGTTCACCAATCAATGCAATCAAATTACTCGCGATCTGCTCGAGTCGTAAGGAGTCCACTGAAGCTCCCAGAGTAAAGGCGTGCCCTGGTAGATCGACGCTAAGAACTTGCGCCTCTTGATTGAGTAAAGGCGTGAGTTCGCCCCAGGAGTGTGTGGAGGAACCGGTGCCATGCAGTAACAAAATCATCGGCCCCTTGCCCGAGATTTGCACATGCCAAGTGAGATCGCCCACGGTGACGAAGCGGCTAATTTGGCGGTTTGGCCAGTCGTAGGGAATGCGATTAATGGTACTCATTAGGGTTTTCCCTAGATATGATTGATTGACCCTCTTGCATTAGCTGACTATATTCATCATCATGATAAGTGTAAAAAAATATTTACACTTTTTTACCCGTATTGCGACCCGATTAACTCTGAAAGCCGGCCATGAGCTCAAAAATCAGCCCCAGTCAAGCGATGCAAGAACGCATTGAAAAGGGCTTGCATCAAGCGCTTGCCATCGCAGAGTCTAAGACAGCCCCACAAAATTTACAAAGGGCATTGCATCATGCCGTGTTCCCAGGAGGTGCGCGCATTCGGCCGCAACTGTGTTTAGCGGTCGCTGCCGCCTGCGGCGATGACGATCCGGATTTATCGATTGCCGCTGCGGGCGCGATTGAGCTATTGCATTGTGCATCCCTGGTGCACGATGATTTGCCCTGTTTTGATAATGCCATGGTGCGCCGTGGCCAACCCTCAGTACATGCCGCATTTGGTGAGCGCATTGCCGTGCTTGCGGGTGATGCACTGATTGTGTTGGCATTTCAATACATGGCTTCGTGCAGCATGCGCTCACCACTGCGCTTAGCACCACTTCTAAAAACGATTGCCGCATCCGTCGGTGCGCCGCACGGCATTGTGTCGGGTCAAGCGTGGGAGTGCGAATCCAAAGTCCAACTATCGCAATACCAAAAAGAAAAAACCGGTTCACTCTTTGAGGCGGCAACCGCAGCGGGCGCACAAGCCGCAGGAGCGGATGCCGATACTTGGAAACCACTCGGTGAGTGGTTGGGTGAGGCCTATCAAGTAGCCGATGACATTCGCGATGTATTGGCTGATCAAGCGACGATGGGTAAACCACAAGGTCAAGATTTAGCTCATGATCGACCAAGCTCTGCGCGAGATCTTGGATTGGTGGGCGCGGTTCAGCATTTTGATGAGTTGGTCTACAAAGCAATTCATTCGATACCGTCGTGTAAAGGCGAGAAGATGCTACGCACTCTGGTCGCAAAAGAGGCAGAACGCTTGATTCCGGAAGCATGGTTTATCAATACGAGTCGACCGCTGCATCACCATGCCACTGTCTGAGCGTGTGTCCGAAGACACGCAAACCCATCACCGCTCATTGAAAGACACCTTCGCCGATTGGCGTAATAGTGTCATTGCCTCACCCCGATTTCAGCGCTGGGCTGCGCGCTTTCCATTGACACGCTGGGTCGTGCGGCGTCAGGCCTCCGCACTCTTTGATGTGATGGCGGGCTTTGTGTACTCCCAAATCTTATTGGCTTGTGTCAAAGTCAATTTGTTTGAGTTGCTCGCAAACGGCTCTTTGTCTAAAGCACAATTGCAAGAGCGCATTGCGTTACCGCCCGCAGGCCTCAATCGTTTACTCGACGCAGCAGTTGCCATTCGTCTTTTAACAAAACGAGATAACGAGCACTATGCACTTGGCATGCTGGGGGCGCCTTTAGTTGGTAATCGTGCACTCGTCGATATGATTATTCATCACGGCGATTTCTATCGTGATCTGCAAGATCCGTTGGCACTCTTGCGCGGTGATATTTCTGGGAAAGCGGCGATGGCCGAGTATTGGCCCTATATCGATCACGCCCACGATCCCAAACCAGAATCGCTATCGGCCGAGCGCGTTGCGAACTATTCAAAGCTCATGGCGCACACTCAACCTTTAGTTACCGCCGAGGTAATCGATGCCTACTCGTTTGCTAAGCACCGCCAATTACTCGACATTGGTGGTGGGCAGGGCGCGTTTGCGACTCAACTTGCAAAACTTTATCCGCAGTTGCAGTGCACGATTTTTGATCTTCCTGGTGTGGCTGAGTTAGCAAACACTCAGATTGCTAAGACGGATTTATCGAAGCGCATCGGAGCGATTGGGGGGAATTTCTTTGATGGTGAATTGCCCAAGGGCGCGGATGTGGCCACCCTCATTCGAGTCATTTTTGATCACGATGACTCCCGGGTCAAAATCTTATTACGTAATGTTTTCAATGCCTTAGAGCCAGGGGCAAGCTTGATTTTGGCAGAACCAATGGCTAATACCCCGGGGCAAGAAGCAATGGGGGATGCCTACTTTGGCTTCTATTTGCTCGCAATGGGTCGGGGTAGACCGCGTTCCCAAGCGGAAATTACCCAAATGCTGATCGAGGCCGGCTTTGAGGCTGTTCGCCTATTGCCATCCGCTATCCCCTTGAATGCACAGATCTTGCGTTGTAAAAAGCCAATGATTTCAGTGGGTTAGAGTTTAAAAGCCAATTTTTGCCCAAAAAGCCTTGTAAATACTAGGGGTCATTAGTAGAAACCCCTAGATGAATTATCCCTAAAGTGGTGAAGAATGAGTCATGTAAATAAATATTTACACATAAAATATGTAAATAAGAAATGACACTATGAACACAATCTATCAAGCAAAGGCCATCGTGCTCGAGAAGCCCGAGAGCGTTGTCTTGAGTGAGCTGAAGTTATCACCCGTCACCGAGACGGATGTTGTGGTTGATATTGAATGGAGCGGTATTAGTACAGGCACTGAAAAACTTCTATGGAGTGGGCGCATGCCCCACTTCCCGGGTATGGGTTATCCACTCGTTCCGGGTTATGAGTCCGTCGGCAAAATTTATCAAGCAGGGATTCGGTCAGGGTATCAGCCCGGTCAGCGTGTATTCGTACCTGGGGCGCGTTGCTTCGGTGATGTGAAAGGTCTCTTCGGTGGCGCAGCATCACGCGTAGTGGTGCCGGCCAGTCGGGTGATTGGCGTGGACAACAAATTAGGCGCAGAAGCCGTTTTGTTTGCATTGGCAGCAACTGCGCATCACGTCACATCGGCAGAAGGCAGTCAACAGCCTGATCTGATTATTGGCCATGGTGTTTTGGGCCGCCTGATTGCACGCATTGCCGTACTTGCTGGAAAAAGCCCAGTGGTTTGGGAAACCGATGCTGATCGTCGCACAGGAGCAATTGGTTATGAAGTGATTGATCCAAAGGCAGACCAAAAACGGTATTACAAAACGATTGTGGATGTGAGTGGCGACGCTTCATTACTGGATACCTTGATTTTGTGTCTGGCACCCGGCGGTGAAATTGTCCTGGCTGGCTTTTATGACGCACCCATGACCTTCTCATTCCCACAAGCATTTATGCGCGAAGCCCGCATTCGAGTAGCAGCGCAATGGCAGCCTAAGGATTTATTAGCCGTGAAACATTTAGCCGAGTCGGGTCGACTCTCACTAGATGGATTAATTACGCATCATGCATCACCTGCGCATGCGGATAAAGCCTATCGCCAAGCGTTTAGCGATAAAGATTGTTTAAAGATGGTCCTTGATTGGAGAACCTTGCAATGAGTCCAGCAACCGCAAAATTAGAAGGTGTGCCAGCCGAAGCAACGGTGCAATTTGTCAATCTCAAAAAAGAGGCTGACATGGAACCAGACCCAGTCCACAAAGGACCGGTGACCAAAGAAACCCAAATCATCGCCATTTACGGCAAGGGCGGAATTGGTAAAAGTTTTACCCTCGCCAATCTTTCTTACATGATGGCGCAGCAAGGTAAGAAAGTACTGCTAATTGGTTGCGATCCGAAGAGTGATACGACCTCCTTATTGTTTGGAGGCAAAGCCTGCCCAACGATCATTGAAACCTCCTCGAAGAAAAAGTTATCGGGTGATTCTGTATCGATTGGCGATGTGTGCTTTAAACGCGATGGCGTATTTGCGATGGAACTCGGTGGCCCTGAAGTAGGGCGCGGTTGCGGTGGTCGCGGCATCATTCACGGTTTTGAAACCTTGGAGAAGTTGGGTTTTCATGATTGGGGATTTGATTACGTTCTCTTAGATTTCTTAGGCGATGTGGTGTGCGGTGGTTTTGGATTGCCGATTGCACGCGATATGTGTCAAAAAGTGATCGTGGTGGGTAGCAATGATTTGCAATCCCTCTACGTTGCCAACAATGTCTGCTCCGCCGTAGAGTATTTCCGTAAGCTGGGCGGTAATGTCGGTGTCGCAGGCATGGTGATCAATAAGGATGACAACACCGGTGAAGCCCAAGCCTTCGCAGAAAAAGTAGGCATTCCGGTCTTGGCAGCGATTCCTGCGCATGAGGATATTCGGCGTAAGAGTGCTAGCTATGAAATCATCGGCCGTCCTGGTACGCAGTGGGGACCGCTGTTTGAAGAGTTGGCGACCAATGTTGCCGATGCACCGCCGGTACGACCCAAGCCGCTCAGCCAAGACGATCTCTTAGGACTCTTCTCATCAGACATTACTGGCCGTGACTACGTACTTGAGCCCGCTACCGAAGTCGACATGATGGGCAAAGACGCGGTCGTCAAGAAAACCCTTGAAGTGGTGTACGACAAAGTTTAAATCCATGACAAAGCCCATCATTCCCATCGTGCCCGAGCAGTTGGTCAACGATCCATCCCAAGGGGATGGCGTGGGATGCCATGCGGGTGAAAAGCAAATGATGGATGCAGCAAAGTCTGCAGGCAAAGCGGAGGTATTGCAACGCTATGCACAGGACTATCCCAAAGGGCCGCACGATCAACCACAAAGTATGTGCCCAGCCTTTGGATCATTGCGGGTTGGATTGCGCATGCGTCGCACCGCTACCATTTTGTCGGGCTCTGCCTGCTGTGTGTATGGCTTAACGTTTACCTCGCATTTCTATGGTGCGCGTCGTAGCGTGGGTTATGTGCCATTTAATTCCGAGACCCTGGTCACTGGAAAACTCTTTGAAGATATTCGGGACTCGGTGCACGAACAGGCCGACCCCAGCAAGTACGATGCGATTGTCATTATTAATTTATGTGTCCCCACTGCAAGTGGCGTACCGCTGCAGTTGCTGCCTAAAGAAATTAATGGGGTACGTATTATTGGTATTGATGTGCCAGGCTTTGGTGTGCCAACCCATGCTGAGGCAAAAGATGTACTAGCCGGTGCCATGTTGCAATACGCCCGCCATGAAATCATGGCTGGTCCCGTGCAAGCGCCGCGTACTGGCGTGCAAACCAAACCGACCATCACGCTTTTAGGAGAGATGTTCCCAGCCGATCCCGCAGTGATTGGCGCCATGTTGGAGCCGATGGATCTTGCGGTAGGCGCTACAGTACCAACGCGTGAATGGCGTGAGTTGTATCAAGCGCTCGATTGCAAAGCAGTCGCAGCGATTCATCCGTTTTATACAGCCAGTATTCGGGAGTTTGAAGCCGCAGGTCGACCCATCGTTGGATCTGCGCCGGTTGGTTACGAGGGAACTGCTGCATGGTTAGAAGCGATTGGCAAAGTAACCAATACACCGCAAGACCGAATTAATGCCGCTAAACACAAAATCTTGCCAGCGATTAAAGCAGTGCTTGGCGCAACCCCGATTAAAGGTCGTATTACCTTAAGTGGTTACGAAGGCTCTGAACTTCTAGTCGCACGCTTACTCATTGAGAGTGGTGCAGATGTTCGGTATGTTGGATCTGCCTGTCCCCGCACAGTCTGGAGTGATGCGGATCGGGAATGGTTAGAAGCAAAAGGTGTGCAAGTGCAGTTCCGCGCCTCACTTGAGCAGGATTTAGCAGCGATGGCCGAGTATCAACCCGATTTAGCCATTGGTACCACGCCGGTAGTACAAGCAGCCAAGCAAGCATCGATCCCTAGTCTGTATTTCACGAACCTCATTTCAGCACGTCCTTTAATGGGGCCTGCAGGCGCTGGATCGCTAGCGCAAGTAATTAATGCCGCGATTGGAAATCAAGCACGCTTTGATGAGATGAAAGCCTTCTTTGGTGAAGTGGGTGCGAGTCATAATGCCGGTGTTTGGGAAAGCGTTCCCAAAGATCGTCCTGAGTTCAAAGCCGAGACCCGTCGCAAGTTAGAAAAAGCGATCAAGAAGCGCAAAGCCGAGGAGATGATCTGATGTACGTCATTGATCACGATCGTGCTGGCGGCTACTGGGGGGCCGTATATGTATTCACGGCCATCAAGGGATTGCAGGTGGTTATTGATGGGCCAGTAGGATGTGAGAACTTACCCGTTACCTCGGTCTTGCATTACACCGATGCCTTACCGCCGCATGAGTTGCCCATCGTAGTCACCGGATTAGCAGAAGAGCAATTGGGGCGCGAGGGAACCGAAGGTTCGATGAAGCGCGCTCATGCTACCTTAGATCCTGATTTACCTGCCGTGGTTGTAACCGGATCAATTGCCGAGATGATTGGTGGTGGTGTTACACCTGAAGGTACAGCCATTGCCCGCTTCTTACCGCGTACGATTGATGAAGACCAGTGGCAGTGCGCTAATCGCGCAATGTATTGGTTATGGTCAGAGTATGGCATTAAGAATGTGCCGGCACGCAAACCCCGCAAAGAAGGGGAGAAGCCACGCGTCAATATTATTGGTCCCGCTTATGGCACGTTTAATATGCCGAGCGACTTGGCTGAGATCCGTCGCTTAGTCCAAGGAATTGGCGCCGAGATCAATATGGTGTTTCCACTCGGTAGTCACTTAGCCGATGTGTCGCGTTTAGTCGAAGCCGATGTCAATATTTGCATGTACCGCGAGTTTGGGCGCATGCTCTGCGAAGCCCTTGATCGCCCTTATTTACAGGCACCGATTGGTCTTCATAGTACGACCAAGTTCTTGCGCAAACTAGGTGAGTTGCTTGATCTTGATCCCGAGCCATTTATTGAGCGTGAGAAGCACACCACGATTAAGCCAATTTGGGATCTGTGGCGCTCGGTGACGCAGGACTTTTTTGGGACCGCAAATTTTGCGATTGTTGCAAACGAGACCTACACGCGCGGGATCTCTCATTTCTTGAGCGAGGAGATGGGGCTGCCATGCAGCTTTGCCATTTCACGTAAGCCTGGTCAGAAAACCGATAGCGAAGAAATTCGTAAATTGGTAAAAGAAAAAGCACCTCTCGTACTATTTGGTAGTTACAACGAACGAATGTATCTAGCCGAAGCGGGTGGTAAGAGTATGTATATTCCTGCATCATTTCCTGGCGCAATTATTCGGCGCCATACTGGCACGCCATTCATGGGATACGCCGGCGCAACCTATTTAATCCAAGAGTTTTGCAATGGGCTCTTTGATGCACTGTTCCATATCTTGCCCTTAGGTACTGAAATGGATAAGGTCGACTCCACCTTGGCACGTGGTCAAGCAGCGAATGCCTTCTTGTGGGATAGCGACGCACAAACCATGGTTGCTAATTATGTTCAGAAACAACCGGTCTTAGTGCAAATCTCGGCAGCCAAGCAATTACGTGATCGCGTCGAGCGCGATACCGAATCCTCAGGTGAAGCGCGAGTCACTGCAGAGCGCGTGCGCCTGTCTTGTCCTGAGATTGTGCAAGAGAAAACACCCAACCCCATATCGGAGAAAGTATGAATCTGACTACTTTGCTCCATCCCCAATGTGGCAGTTCCATGCCATATGCCCTTGTCGCGCGGGCTTTGCGCGGTGCTAGCCGAAAGGCTAATTTTGAAGGAGGGATCTCGAATGAGTGATCACAGAGGCTCTATTTCTGGTCTTACCGACGACGAGGCGAAAGAATTTCACCAGTTTTATGTCCAAGGTTTGGTCGGGTTTACTGCAATAGCGGTCATTGCTCACATTTTGGTGTGGGCTTGGCGTCCTTGGTTCTACTGAAATCGGAAGTAACAACGTAAAGGTAACGATATGAAAGATATCCATTTAAACCACTCGGTACAGGAGATCGCTAAGAACGATTCAATCACGTTCAAGACGATTTTTGTCTTGTGTTTTGTGGTGTGTTTTGTACTCGCGCTCTTTACTGTGTTCTTACCGGGTCAGTGGAGATCCTGGTTACCAGGATCGGAAGAGAAGTCAATGATCGACGGCGTAAGGTCTGCGGTTTATAGCTTTATGTCGTATTTAACTTAGGAGAAATACCATGTGGAGAATTTGGAAACTATATGACCCATTACGGGCTATGGCTATTCAAGGAATCTTCCTGTTCGGTTTGGCAGCAATGATTCATTTGATTCTGCTAAGCACAGTTCGTTTTAATTGGCTTGATGGTTTAAGTCAGGCTGAGTATGTAAAACAAACTGGTAACAGTGGAGCAGCTAAACCACCAGCAGTACCAGCAGCAAAGTAGTAAGCATCATGAAAACCGTGGTGGATAGGACTTGACTACATATCGAGTCTTATCTACCAATTAAAGGAAGGACTAAAAAATGGCCATGCTCAGCTTTGAACGAAAGTACCGAGTACGAGGGGGAACCCTGGTTGGCGGAGATTTATTCGACTTTTGGGTGGGCCCTTTTTATGTCGGATTTTTTGGTATCACCACGATCTTCTTTACCTTTTTAGGCACTGCACTCATTTTGTGGGGCGCATCGCAAGGACCAACTTGGAACTTGTGGCAGATTAATATCGCCCCGCCCGATTTGAAATACGGCCTAGCACCCGCTCCACTGATGGAGGGAGGACTGTGGCAGTTAATTACGATTTGTGCGCTAGGCGCATTTGGATCATGGGCACTTCGTGAAGTCGAGATCTGTCGCAAATTAGGTATGGGCTTTCATGTGCCATTCGCCTTCTCAGTCGCGGTCTTTGGGTATTTCACGCTGGTTGTGATTCGTCCCGTATTGATGGGCGCTTGGGGGCATGGATTCCCCTACGGTATCTTGAGTCACCTCGATTGGGTCTCAAACGTCGGCTATCAATACTTGCACTTTCATTACAACCCCGCGCACATGATTGCGATCACCTTATTCTTTACGACGACCCTTGCACTTGCCATGCACGGTGCATTAGTGCTGTCGTCAACGAATCCGCAAAAAGGCGAGTTTGTTAAAACCCCCGAGCACGAAGATACCTTCTTTCGAGATTTGATTGGCTACTCCGTTGGTACCTTAGGAATCCACCGACTTGGTTTGTTCTTGGCATTGGCGGCGGTCTTTTGGAGTGCCGTTTGCATTGTTATTAGTGGGCCATTTTGGACTCGTGGTTGGCCAGAGTGGTGGGGTTGGTGGTTAAACCTCCCCATTTGGTCATAAAAAGAATCGAGGGATAAGAATATGGACTATCAAAATTTATTTACCCAGGTTCAGGTGGTTGCTGAACCGCATCATGGCTCACCACTTAATCCCAGAAAGGATGAGCGCGAGCGGATTGGCAAACCCTTTTTAGTCCATTTATTTGGGCGTCTAGGCAATGCGCAGATTGGCCCCATTTATTTGGGAACCATTGGCATCGCCTCTTTATTCTTTGGCATGATCGGTTTTCAGATCATTGGCTGGAATATGTTGGCCTCGGTGAACTGGGATCCTATCCAGTTTGTGCGCCAACTCTTTTGGTTATCGCTTGATCCGCCCTTGCCGAAGCATGGCCTGAACTTCATCATGCCGCTCTCTGAAGGCGGTTGGTGGATGATGGCCGGTGCATTCTTAACTGCATCGGTACTGTTATGGTGGTGGCGAACCTACCGACGTGCGGTTGCACTTGGTATGGGTACCCATATTGCTTGGGCTTTCTTGTCAGCAATTTGGTTGTTCCTCGTCTTAGGCTTCTTTAGACCGCTATTAGTTGGCAGCTGGAGTGAAGGCGTGCCCTTTGGTATTTTCTCGCACTTAGATTGGACCGCTGCATTCTCTTTGCGTTACGGTAATTTGTTTTACAACCCATTTCATATGCTCTCCATTGCCTTCCTGTATGGATCAGCACTGTTATTTGCCATGCATGGCGCAACCATCTTAGCGGTTGGTCGCTATGGTGGTGAGCGCGAGATTGAGCAAATTGTGGATCGCGGTACTGCATCGGAGCGTGCCGGATTATTCTGGAGATGGACCATGGGCTTTAACGCCACGATGGAGTCGATTCACCGTTGGGCCTGGTGGTTTGCCGTGCTAGTGCCACTCACTGGCGGCATCGGCATTTTATTAACCGGTACTGTGGTTGATAACTGGTACTTGTGGGCTGTGAAACATGGGGTTGCACCTGCATACCCTGATGTCTATAGTATCCCCACGGTTGATCCAGCAGCAACATTTGTGCCACCTCCACCTGTTGCGAAATAAGGAGCAATCATGAACTCAATTCAACGCATATTGGGCATTGCTGCTCTGGCCGGAGCCACATTATTTCTGACGGCATGTGAACGCCCGCCAGTGGACTCAGTGCAGAGTGGCTTCCGTGGCACCGGTATGGCAATGGTGTACAACCCACGTACGTTAGAGGCGCAGGCAGAAAAGAATCAGGTACCGGTATCGATTCCTGCTGATGCGGATGGTCCAAAAGCTGGCGCTGTCTACAAAAACGTCAAGGTCTTAGGAAATCTGAGCGTTGCCCAGTTCACAAACTTTATGGTGGCAATGACCAGCTGGGTTGCCCCTGAGCAAGGTTGTGCCTACTGCCATAACGTCGCAAATTTTGCTGAAGACTCGAATTACACAAAAATTGTCTCGCGCAAGATGATTCAGATGACCCAACGAATTAACGTGGAATGGAAATCCCATGTGGCAGATACCGGGGTGACCTGCTATACCTGCCACCGTGGAAACAACATTCCACAAAACGTTTGGTTTACCGATCCTGCTAAGCCTCAGGGCAGTGGGTTCTTAACGGGCAAGAATGGCCAAAATACCCCCTCACAATCAGTGGGTGGGAGTGATTTGCCCTATGACCCATTCACCCCTTACTTATTAAAAGCTGAAAACATTCGCATGAATGGACCAACGGCTTTACCCACTGGCAATAAGAACAGCATCCAGGATACTGAAAAAGTATTTGGCTTGATGGTGCATATGTCGAACTCATTGGGTGTGAATTGTGCGTATTGCCACAATACCCGTGCCATGCCTGAGTGGTCGCAAAGTCCACCGCAGCGGATGACCGCATGGTATGGCATTCGGATGGCACGTGACATTAATAACAACTATATGGTGCCGATTACCAATGTATTCCCGGCCCATCGATTGGGACCCGAAGGGGATGTGGCAAAAGCGAATTGCGCAACCTGTCATCAGGGAGCCTATAAGCCTCTCTACGGAGTTTCGATGCTCAAAGATTACCCATTCTTAACAGGCACGCCTGCACCGCGCGTTGCACCAAAGCCTGCTGAGAAGAGCAATACTGTAGCGATGAAGTAAGGAATGATGTAACCGGTACTTATGGCGTCCTTCGTGGCGCCATTTTTTTCTAAATTAGGAAGCCATGCTCAAACGAACCTATCTACCCAGTGATGACCGCCCGATTGCGGCGGTGATTGGGAGTGGTTTTGGTGGTTTAGCTGCAGCGATTCGGCTTTCGCATAAGGGCTACCGCGTGAAGGTATTTGAGAAGCTCGATAAGCCCGGTGGGCGCGCCTATGTACATCAACGCGACGGTTATACCTTTGATGCCGGGCCCACCATTATTACGGCTCCCTTTTTACTTGAAGAGTTATGGGAGCTATGTGGTGAAAAACTTGAGAATGATGTTGATCTGCGGCTGATGGATCCGTTTTATCGAATTCGGTTTGATGACGGCAGCCATTTTGATTACACAGGCGATCTGGCGCGCATGCGTGATGAGGTTGCTAAGTTTAGTCCAGCAGACTTGCCGGGCTATGATCGTTTTCTAGCTGAGGCCGAGAAATGCTATCAACTGGGCTTTGAAGAACTCAGTAATGTCGCCTTTGACTCCCTAAGTGATTTATTTGAGGCATTCCCATCGATGGTGAAGATGAAGGCCTGGGAGAGCATCTATACACTGGTTGCAAGACATTTGAAGAACGACAAGTTACGCCAAGTGATGAGTTTTCATCCGCTTCTCATCGGCGGCAATCCTTTCTCGGTAACGGCGGTGTACTCGCTCATTAATTCTTTGGAGCGCAAGCACGGCGTGTTCTCAGCCATGGGCGGTACCGGCTCCCTGATTAAGGGCTTAGTTCGTTTATTGGCCGATTTAGGGGTGGATGTGCAATGCAACCAGGAGGTAAAGCGCATTGAGGTGCGTGATGGCAAAGCCGTTGGTATTACGCTAGCAGATGGTAATTTTGTGCCAGCCGATATCGTGGTCTCGAATGCTGATGCCGCTTGGACCTACCAGAAGCTGATTGAACCGCAGCATCGCAAGGTTTGGACCGATAAGAAAGTAGCTCGTAGCAAATATTCAATGAGTTTGTTTGTTTGGTATTTTGGAACCAATCAGCAATATCCTGACGTCCCCCACCATATGATTTTGCTGGGCAAGCGTTACCGCGAGTTGCTGGAAGATATCTTCAAACGTAAAGTGCTGGCGAAAGATTTCAGTCTCTATTTACATCGTCCAACCGCGACCGATCCGAGTCTTGCACCTGCTGGTCATGACACCTTTTATGTCTTGTCACCCGTGCCAAACTTAGACAGTGGCACAAACTGGCAAGAGACTGCAGAGTCTTATCGCCAGGCGATTGCAGAGTATCTAGATCAATCAGTACTGCCTGGTTTTCAAAAACATGTCACCACCTCGTTTTGCACCACACCGCAGGATTTTCAGGATCGGTTGTTGTCAGTCAAAGGTGCTGCCTTTGGATTTGAGCCGCTCTTATTGCAAAGTGCGTGGTTTAGACCGCATAACCGTAGCGAAGATGTAAAAGGACTGTATATGGTGGGTGCCGGCACCCATCCTGGCGCCGGAATTCCGGGTGTTTTGTCATCTGCGAAGGCTTTAATGTCAGTGGTTCCCCATCCCATTAATGTGGCGAAGGGGTATGCGCAATGAATCGCAGCTCGAAGCGCTTTGATCAGGACCTCAGTGAGTGCGTAGAAACCATGCGTGATGGCTCCAAATCCTTCTTTGCTGCCTCGCGTGTATTGCCCAGTCGCGTACGGGATCCTGCTACGGCTCTGTATGCATTTTGTCGGATCACCGATGATATTGCCGATGCAGCAGACGCTACTGAGCAATCGATTATCACTCTACAAAAGCGATTAGATGCCATCTATTTTGGTCAACCGATTGATGAGGCGGCTGATCGGGCGCTAGCAGAGGTGGTGCGTGCCTTTGATATCCCTAAAGAGTTACCACTCGCATTGATTGAGGGGTATACATGGGATACGCAATACCGCACCTACGAGACCTTTGATGAGTTGCTAGATTACTGTGCGCGCGTCGCTGGTACGGTTGGCGCCATGATGTGTTTGATCATGGGAAAGCGTGAGTCCGAGACCGTGGCGCGTGCTTGTGAACTTGGCCTTGCGATGCAATTAACCAATATTGCGCGTGATGTGGGTGAAGATGCGATGAACGGCAGGATCTACCTGCCCATCGAGTGGATGAGGGAGGAGGGGCTTGAACCCAAGGAGTGGTTAGCAAACCCACAATTTAATGAAGCAATCTCACGCGTAGTGGCGCGACTTCTCAAAGAGGCCGACAAACTCTACACGCAAGCCGAGATTGGAATTGGTGACTTGCCGTGGGACTGTCGCCCAGCGATTGCTGCAGCACGTCTGATTTATGCGGAGATTGGTCGTGAAGTCGAGCGCTTGAACCTGGATTCCGTATCGGTCCGCGCAGTGGTCTCAAAGCAACGTAAACTCATTTTGCTAACCCATGCTACTTCAGCCATCATTGCGAAGTTCTCGATCCGACGTTTTAACCCAGAAGCACATCCCTCGATTCAGTTCCTGATTGAGGCGGTGAATAAAACACCGCACATCCGTCATTACGGTGGAACTATTCACGAAAGACTGACTTGGGTCGTTGATCTACTCGAGCGGGTGGAAGAGCGAAAGCGGGAGGCAGAAATGACCGTGGCCGACCGTTTTATTCAACCACTGCGTTAACCGCGAATCAATTATTTCACCCTCGGCATCCGCCACGGCAACATAAACTGCACGGCCCAAGATGAGAGTCTTGGAACATCGAGCGTCTCATGAAATGAAGTCACACGCTCACCGAGTAGCTCGCTGCTGAGAACCGAGCGTGCATAAAAAGGCGTATCTTCCAGTGTTTCCAAGATCTTGAGTTGGGCATCCTTCGGGTTACGCATTTGCCTCTGAATCCGCCAACCTGTTTTGGGAAGAGCTTGACGAGGAGGGGGTTCAAAGTGCTCAATGCGACCATCCGGAGTAAAAATGAGCCCCAAGACTCGTTCTATCCCATTACGCTGGCGCACATCATAGATGACTGCAGTACGCTCACCACTTAATTGTGCACGTGACCAATCCCAATCTTTAAACGGAATTGCAATCGGTTCATCCCCCTCATTAGAATCAAAATAGGCATTGCCTTGCCACTTGATGTTAGGTGACTCTAGTTCAACCTCGATACGCGCGCTAGGTGCCAATGGCCCCCAGCGATGCTTATGCTGATCATCTAGATGGGTTGAGAAATTAAATAATTGTTTTGGGTATAGTTTGAAGTGCCCAACGACGCGTTGACCAAAGGGAATAGCGCGTTCCACAAAATCAACCCGCAAATGGTCACCATTCCAATGGAGGCTGCTAGGTCCAATCACAAACTCAGTTTGATTCCGAGAAATACTCGCTGCGCTACGCTCGGTCATGGTCCAGCGCTTATTACCCGGACTATAGATCGCCAAATTAATCGCACAATGGTTTTCTGGATCAACATGGGCATGGCGACGGCGTGCTAAGGCATAGTATGGGGAGAACACGCTCCCCACAAATGCAATCATGACCAGACCATGCTTGCCATCATCACTTAAGGCATCGACGTACCACCAGAGATAAGCACCCGACCCGACCGCTTGGTCAAACCGAGGTGACCCATCAGGGTTGCGGCCGCCATACGACCCGAGAGGGCCGCCATGGGCACTCCCGCTCCCGGATGCGCGCTGCCCCCCGCTAGATAAAGACCCGAAATCGCTGTTTGGGCTGCTGGCCGTCGAAAGGTATCCATCCAACCATGGTTCGCTTGGCCATACAGAGCCCCACCGGTTGCTGGAAAGAGGCGATGAAAGTCCTGTGGCGTAGTGCGCGTTACCGTTGCATCCGCTAATGAGAGATTGAGGCCACAGTGTTCGAGTAGGGAAAGGGATTTTTCTTGACATGATTCAATCTCGGCTTGAGTAGGTTGTTGGTGATCACCAGTGGCTGGCGCATTGACTAAACATAGGAGTCGCTCTCCTTCGGGGTGCGAAAGATGATGGTCGGTTTGATCTTGGGCGCAAATGTAAACCGTTGGCTTTTGTGGCAAACGCTTGCGATAGAAGATATCCGTGAACTCGCTATCGTAGTCTGAGTCAAAAAATACATTGTGCCGAATCAGTGGGAAACCCTGAGGCTTCGCAAACATCGACCAGGTAATTGCGGATAGCGAGCGGGTGGTTTGGGTAATTGGAGAGGCTTGACGATTGGCTTCACCCAATAAGCCAGTTTGTAGGGCCATGGCATCGCCATTAAAGATAACGGCTTGCGTCTGAATCGTCTCGCCATTACTTAAACGCACCCCTGAGACCTTACGGTTACCTTGCATAATCTCTTCGCAGTTCACGCCGCAGATCAAGCGTACCCCTTTGGAGCGCGCCAGATCCGAAAGTGCTTGAGTAATGGCGATCATGCCGCCTTGCACCGCCCAGACCCCTTGCATTTCCACATCTGCGATGAGCATCAGGGTCGCAGGCGCCTGAAACGGTGAGGAACCGCAATAGGTGGCGTAGCGCCCAAAGAGTTGATGCAAGCGTGGGTCTTTAAAGTAGCGACCTAGACTTTTCCAAAGATCATTAAATAGACCAATTTCATACAGTGCTTTTGAGCCAGTTGGTCCTAAATCACTCATCATGCCCATCATCGAGGGCCGTTGCGACAACATATAGGGTTTTTCTAAGGCGCGATAGAGTTTGCGGGTTTGTTCGCAAAAATCAATGAAGCGCCTTGCCTCTGCAGCACCGGCAAAATCTTCAATTGCTTTAGCCGATTCATCACGATTGGCAAAAAGATCTAAACGCTCGGATTTGCTCCATGCATGGCGGGCTAAAATTTTGAGAGGTTCTATTCGCAGCACATCCTCTAGTCGTGTGCCTGCATTGGCAAAGATGCCGTCAAAGACCCAGCGCATGGTAAATACGGTTGGCCCAGAATCCACTCCATGACCGGCACAATCAATCTGTCGGATCTTGCCCCCAAGGCTTTGCTCTTTCTCAACCACGATGACCTCTAGACCGGCGCTAGCAAGTTCAAGAGCGCTCACTAAGCCACCGATGCCGCCACCGATCACCACAATGGGTTGATTACCAAGGGATTTAGGCAAGCGTTCTTCCTTTCCATGAACCGGTTGCGTCAAATGGTTGAAAGCGCACAAACATGGATTCCGAAAAATATTGACCTTGCATGGCGGATTTGATGGCTGCCAAGTGTGCGCCCGAGCGCGCGTAAGTATCCATCGCTGCCTGAGATTCCCAGATGGTAAAGGTTGCTTGCCGTAAGATCGGCGCCTCACCAACACCTGCAGAGATTAGGCAGCCCTCGGTATGCAATAAATCAACTTCTGCAGGTGGTGCCTTGGTCCAAAACGATATTGCTTTTGAGGGCTTAATTGATGCCCGCGTAAGTGAGGCGATTGGCCCTGAGCTTGGTGGAGCAATCGACTCACTCAATTGATGGCCAGACCATTGGCCTTTAACTGAATAAGCACGCAATTTGACGGTAAATAGTTCATGGGCATGTTCTTGATACCACTTTAGCAAGGGGGATTCGCGAACAAATGCATTTGCATGCTCCAAAGAATCAAAGAGACTAAATAAACCTTGATGGGTTCCACTGGGGCTCACCGAGAACCCGGCATTCTTCCCAGACCCCATGTGTTTTTGGAGTAATAAGCCGTTTGGTCGATAGGTGCTAAATCGGTTGAACATCAGACGCGCAATGCCGGCGAGTTTGGCTTGCGGTTGGATGCTGACCAAGCTCATGACTGCTACCTGTGAAGACATCTTATTCCTCGATGTCGCTATCTTTGCTTTGATCGCTCAGATTATATTTACGTAATTTAATGTAGAGACTTTGCCGAGAGAGACCAAGCATCTCAGAAGCAGAGACCCGATTGCCACGCGTGAGCTCGAGTGCGGCTTTAATGCAAAGCTGCTCAATCAAATCAGTCGTCTCGTTAATAATTTCTTTTAAAGGTAAGCGGCCAACCAGTTGTGTGAGTTCTTCACTCGAGCGTGTAATTGACTCTTCGGGTTGGATCTTTGAGCGAATGCGTGAGCCAACCTCACGAATCGTAAATCCTAAGCATGCATGTGGGTAGGCAACCGATACAGCAGAGATCTCAACCGGATGCAAAGTACCAAACGAGTCTCGAATCGAGGTTGCAAATAACTTAATGGATCCTTTTTCTTGAAGATTGGAGAGCATGACTCGTAAATCGACACTCGAACGCTCAAGCCAGCGCTCCAGAGGCTCATTTAAGATTTGATCAAGCTTATCAGCCATGATTAGGCGCAAGAATGCTTGATTCGCTGTTAATATTTTCCCGGCTGAGTTGGTCACAATAAAGCCATCGGGCGCATTTTCGAGCGCTTGAATCACTAATGATTGTGCGCCTGCATCTTGACGGTCAACAAATTCACCCGAGCGCTTAATCGTGATTAATAGCAGGGATTGATTTTCATTGCGAAACGGTGCGGCTGATAAAAATGCCTCTTGGCCATTTAAAAGCTGAGTGCTGAGGTCAGCCGCAGTGCTTGTATATGCAACCTTACTGAGTAATGACTGCGCTTGAATGCGATCGCCCTTGGCTAAATAGTCAATTAAAGAGCGACCGTTGAGTTTTTTAATGGATTCATTTAGCAAATCAGCAGCACGAGGGTTGGCCTCAACAATCTTGAACGTATTTGCGTCAAGCACTAATACGGCCTCGGAGGCCATTTCAAATAAAACACGATACCGCGTTTCAAGTTGGCGCAGGCGAGTGTAATCACGCTCAATCGCTTGCTGTGCGTCGACTAAGCGTTGTTGTAGGAGGGAGATCTCGCGTAAATCACGAGCGAGCGCAATAATCTGTCCTGTGCTCCCAATTTTCAGTGTTGCGCAAAGGAGGGGCAAATCACTGGCGCCCGGCATCGCAACATTAATTTGCCGAAAGCGCGAGAGGGAGGATTCATTGGCATCCGTTAAGAGCGCCTGAATCTTCGGACGGCTTTCTACAGTGACCACATCGATCCAAGATTTACCAACCCAGTTTTCTAAGTTGGGGCTTCGTAAATCTGGGTTACCAAACGCAATACTTTGAATCACACCCTCTGAATTCAGGGTGAGCGAGATATCTGCCGAAGCCTCGACGAGATTAGCAATCTCTTCCGGGTTGAGCTGCCCAAAGGTGTGGACGGTGCTGGCAATATTGGTCACGATCTCAGTCTTTTATTCGTTTTTCTTAAACTCGCGATTTTAAGATATTCTCAGCGGCAATTACCGCATCTGGGGCGCTCAAAGTGCAAATGTCTGCAGCGCATTGATCCATTAATTCTGGCTTAGCATTAAAGAGTGCGCCCCCAGCCATAATCCCAATTTGGGAGTTAGCTGAACATTTCCGAATCGCTTGGACCAATTCCTGCATAGCGTCCCATTGCAGCTCATACGAAATTGAGATTCCAACAATATCAAATGCTTGCTTACGGCAAAGCGTAAGGATTTCCTCTTTGGAGGGGTTGGCTACTGTCGCGACATCCCAGCCTGCCTGGATAAAGAATTCGCTCAACATCAACACCCCCATGGTGTGTTGGGAGTGGGGCATTGCAAATAACAAGGCTCTCCCTGAGAGGGTTTTGTGTTCACTTTCATTATTCCGAAAGTCCGGGCTAAGTTCTTGCATGATGCGCTGAACTCGACCGAGGGCAAGGGTCACGGTTGTAAAACTTTGCTCATCGAGTTCCCAATAGCAGCCTAAGCGCCTTGCTGCCGGTGCAATTAAGTCGAGATAGATCTCATTTAATCCCCGACCTTCAAGGCGCATGGCTTGAATGTAGCCTAGGCAAATATCGTTCGAGCTATGAATGAGCAATTCAGCAAAGTGTTTGACCTCATCACTGGATATCGGCACCCCAGTTATTCTGGAAGCAACATCCGGGTGGCTGTGGCCATGCTGCATTAGGAGGCGGGGAATAATTTGTGCCTCGATGGTTTTATTAAGTAGATTGGTGAGCTCATGGGAGGTGGACGAATCCACCTTTTGGGAAATCTGGGTATTGAAGCGCGGTTTTTCGTGCCATGGTTGGCCTTCCTTGCCTTCTGATGCCTGATTATTGTTTCTCGGTAGATTAAATTGATCCACTCTTAACCCCTAAGCCATTTACATATGTTGCGATGCAATATTTATCGCATTCCAAGCACCTTTTTTTAGATGACTCCTTTCAGAAATCCAACTAAAAATAGGCTAATCCAGGCCAAAAACCTTCCTTTTTTGACCAATTTCCCTAAGGTTTACCACTAGGAGTCTAAACTGTCAAAATAATTTGACATATATAAGGGTTTATTCCTAGATTTGTCTACATAAAAAAGCGTAAACTTAGGTTTACATATTTACATAGGAGCCAGGCTGCGTAAGGAAAAAAGCACATGGCAAGTCAAATTCACCCCCTTTATACACCCGAAGAGCGAATTCGACGAGATCGTTCGAAGTGGACCTTGGTTCAGGGGATCTTGGCGCCTGTGCAATTTGTCATTTTTTTGGTGAGTTTGTATTTCGTGATTCGATTTTTAATCACGGGGCAGGGCGAGTTTGCCGCCAATGTCTCGATCGTGATTAAAACCTTGATTCTCTACACGATCATGATCACCGGCAGCATTTGGGAGAAAGAGGTATTCGGTAAGTATCTTTTTGCCCACGCTTTTTATTGGGAAGATGTGTTTAGCATGCTGGTTTTGGCATTGCACACCGCCTACCTAATCGCATTAACGTTTGGGTTTTTAGAGCCCCGCGCACTGATGGTGTTGGCCTTATCGGCTTATTTGGCGTATGTGATCAATGCCGCTCAGTTTTTATGGAAACTGCGCCAGGCTCGTTTGCAAGAGTCAAGTCAAGGAACAGAGCGGGTGATGGCATGAACCGTGTCATCCCTTTACAGTCCGGTGCCGCTGCGTGCGATTCGCAAGATCGCGCAATCCTCAAAGAACGTGGTCAACGCGAAGTATTTTGTGGTCTAACCGGCATTATTTGGCTGCACCGCAAAATCCAGGACGCATTTTTCTTAGTGGTTGGCTCTCGAACTTGCGCACACTTGGTGCAATCGGCTGCGGGCGTGATGATTTTTGCGGAACCCCGTTTTGCTACGGCGATCATCGATGATCATGACTTGGCAGGATTGGCTGATGCCAACGAGGAACTCGATCGCGTGGTTGATCAGCTCCTCACTCGCAGACCCGATATCAAAATGCTCTTCCTGGTCGGCTCATGCCCATCGGAAGTCATCAAACTCGATCTATCCCGCGCCGCCGAGCGTTTAAGTAAAACGTACACACCGCGCGTGCGTATTCTCAACTACTCTGGTAGTGGCATTGAAACCACCTTCACACAGGGTGAGGATGCTTGCCTGGCTGCACTTGCCAAAGAAATTCCGCGGCATGCACAAGATCATCCGGCACAGAGGGAAGTGGATCTATTGATTGTTGGTTGCTTAGCCGATGTTGTGGAAGATCAGTTTTCCCGAATCTTTAATGAGCTGGGCATTGAGTCATATGCATTCTTTCCGCCCAGACGGTCTGGTGATATTCCCTGCCTAGGACCAAATACTCGGTACTTGCTTGTACAACCATTCTTAACCGAAACTGCTCGAGTCCTCGATGATATGGGCGCAAAGCGAATTCCAGCCCCATTCCCACTTGGTGTGGAGGGGACAGAGGCGTGGTTTGTTGCCGCAGCGAAGGCATTTGGAATTGATCCAAATCATGTTGAGAAGGTGATTGCACCTAAACGTCAACGCGCAAACTTGGCGCTGGAGCGCCAACGACAAGTACTCAGCGGCCGCTCAATCTTTTTCTTTCCAGATTCGCAATTGGAAATCCCTCTGGCGAGATTTTTGCACCGCGAACTGGGCATGCAGCTTACTGAAATCGGGATGCCTTATATCCATCGCCAACATCTGGCCGAGGAGCTCGCTTTACTGCCAGCTGAAGTGAGCCTATCAGAAGGGCAGGATGTGGAGAAGCAACTTGATCGCTGTCGTAATTATCGTCCCGATATGGTGGTTTGCGGCTTGGGTTTGGCAAATCCACTCGAGGCTGAGGGGTTGACTACGAAGTGGTCAATTGAATTGGTGTTCACACCGATTCAAGGGTTTGATCAAGCGGCTGATCTCGCTGAACTCTTTGCGCGGCCATTGGTGCGCAGAACTAAATTGGCGGCTTAGGAGAGCTCATGAAATTAACGCTCTGGACCTACGAAGGACCGCCTCATATTGGTGCGATGCGTATCGCAACGGCAATGGAGGGCGTGCATTACGTCCTGCATGCACCACAGGGCGATACCTATGCAGATCTGCTCTTCACCATGATCGAGCGCATGAACAAGCGCCCACCAGTGACCTACACCACCTTTCAGGCACGTGATCTTGGTGGTGATACCGCTGAGTTGTTCAAAGATGCAGCGCGTTCTGCTTACGCACGTTTTAAGCCCGACTTACTCATGGTGGGTGCGTCATGTACCGCTGAATTGATTCAGGATGATCCAGGTGGATTAGCAGCTGCACTGCAATTATCAGTTCCTGTATTGCCATTGGAATTGCCCGCCTATCAGAAGAAAGAAAACTGGGGCGCCGCAGAAACTTTTTATCAAATGGTACGTTTGCTAGGTAAAGACTACGTTTTATCTCCTGGAGAGAAACGTAAACCACGGCCTGCTGGATTGCCACCAAGTTGCAATATTTTGGGACCAACCGCTTTAGGATTTCGGCATCGCGATGATTTGGTGGAAATTCGGAAGCTACTACGACAGATTGGTGTGAGAGTCAATGTTGTCGCACCCTTGGGTGCTAAACCTGAAGACATTTCACGCCTGCATGAGGCAGACTTTAACGTGGTGCTCTATCCCGAGGTGGCTAATAGTGCAGCCCAGTGGTTAAGTAAAAACTTTGGGCAGCCCAGTACTAAAACCATCCCAATCGGATTTAATGCAACACGTGCCTTTATCGAGGAGGTATGCACCCTAGCGCAAATCCATTGCGATATCGATGAGTTGACAAAACGCTCACGCGCACGCTGGTATGCCTTATCGGTGGATTCAACCTATTTAACGAATAAACGTGTCTTCATCTTTGGTGACGCAACTCATGCAATTGCGGCTGCAAAAGTTGCATCCCAAGAAATGGGCTTCCAGGTCGTTGGTCTTGGTACCTACAGCCGAGAATTGGCCAGGGAAGTGCGAGAGGCCGCAAGTCAGTATGGCATTGAAGCCTTAATTACGGATGATTACCTAGAGGTCGAGCAACGCATTACCGAACTACAGCCTGAGTTGATTCTGGGTAGCCAGATGGAGCGCCATATCGCTAAACGTCTGAAGATTCCATGTGCTGTTATCTCAGCACCAATTCATGTGCAAGATTTCCCAGCACGCTACTCGCCACAAATGGGATTTGAGGGAGCCAATGTTCTCTTTGATACCTGGGTCCATCCATTGATGATGGGATTAGAAGAGCACTTGATTGGTATGTTCCGCGAAGACTTTGAGTTTCATGATGGCGCAGCTCCATCCCATTTGGGCCATGGACATCAGCGCACCCCCGCGAACGAAGCGAGCGTTGCATCTGAGCCTGCACCGGTTCCTGAGGTAGCAGTAGCTAATGGCGCCCCTGTTACTGAGAGTGTGTGGGAGCCAGAAGCACAGAAAGAGCTCAATAAGATCCCATTCTTTGTGCGCGGTAAAGCCAAGCGCAATACCGAGCGCTTTGCGATTGAGCGCGGTTTACCAACGATTTCTTTAGAAACTTTGTATGACGCAAAAGCCCATTTTGGACGCTAAGCGCACTGGAGCCATGTTATGAACGTAGTCAATATTCCCGTAAGTGAGATGAAGTCACGACGAGCTGACGGAGAGGGCAGTGTTCAGGTACAACTTGATCCCAATTTAAAGATTGGGAAGGCAAAAGTCTTTGCGGTTTATGGCAAGGGTGGAATTGGTAAGAGCACGACCTCCTCCAATCTCTCCGTGGCTTTTTCCAAATTAGGTAAGCGTGTGATTCAGATTGGTTGTGATCCAAAGCATGACTCCACCTTCACGCTTACTAAAAAATTGATGCCGACTGTGATTGATGTCTTAGAGAAGGTTGATTTTCATTCAGAAGAATTGCGCGTCGAGGATTTTGTCTACGAAGGCTACAACGGTGTCATGTGTGTGGAAGCCGGTGGCCCTCCGGCAGGTACGGGCTGCGGTGGCTATGTGGTAGGCCAGACCGTGAAGTTACTGAAAGAACATCATTTACTCGATGACACCGATGTGGTGATTTTTGATGTCTTGGGTGATGTGGTGTGTGGTGGCTTTGCAGCACCCTTGCAACATGCGGATCGTGCACTGATTGTGACCGCTAATGATTTTGATTCGATCTTTGCGATGAATCGCATTGTGCAAGCGATTGGAGCTAAGGCCAAAAACTATAACGTGCGTTTAGGCGGCGTGATTGCTAATCGCAGCGCTGGTACCGATCAGATTGATAAGTTCAATGAAAAAGTGGGCCTCAAAACGATGGCGCATTTTCCAGATCTTGACGTGATCCGTCGCAGTCGCTTAAAGAAATCAACGCTCTTTGAGATGGAGCAATCGCCAGAGCTCGACAAAGTACAGCAAGAGTATCTCCGTTTAGCGGCAGCCCTCTGGGCGGGCGCAGATCCCCTGCCAGCAGTACCCATGAAGGATCGTGACATTTTTGATCTCTTGGGATTTGATTAATTAAGGCATCAGCATGCAAGAGCATTCGTATCTCGAAAAACGCAGTCAGTTGCAGCAGTACTTTGATCGAACTGCCTTTGACGCTTGGGCAAAATTAACGTCCACTGCACCGGTAAGTGGTATTCGTAAAACGGTACGGGCAGGGCGCGATGAGATGCGTAATGTCCTTTTAGGCTACCTGCCTAATGATCTCCATGGACAGCGGGTTCTGGATGCGGGTTGCGGGACTGGTGCACTCGCGGTCGAGTTAGCCAAGCGTGGCGCGCAAGTGATGGCTACCGATATCTCACCAACCTTGATTGATCTAGCACGCGAGCGCTTACCGACCGATTTGGGTCGGGGGTCAATCGAGTTCTTTGCAGGCGATATGTTAGATCCGGCCTTGGGAGATTTTGATCACGTGGTTTGTATGGACTCCATGATTCATTACCATCGCCGCGATATTACGAAGGCACTAGCGGGGCTTGCGCAACGGACGCGGCAACGGATTGCATTTACTTTTGCGCCTAAGAACCCATTTTTATCCACCATGATTGCCGTTGGACGTTTATTTCCACGCGGTGATCGTGCACCTTTTATTGAGCCAGTTGCTGAGCAAACGCTGGCGAAGTTAATTACACGCGAGCCTGATCTGAGTACCTGGAAGATTGATGCGACCCAAAAGATTGCACGCGGGTTTTATATTTCGCAGGCGATGGTGCTAAGTCGATGATGCGAGTGATGAACCTTAATCTATTCTCGGCCTGGCGACGAATCTCGCCACGGTTTATGCCATTTTCTGATGTGGCAACCAAGGATTTGCCTTTAAGTAAATGGCTACGGTTGGCATTGTTTCAAGTATCGGTGGGGATGGCGACTGTGATGCTGATTGGTACCCTCAATCGCGTGATGATTGTTGAAATGGGTGTACCCGCGAGCCTGGTTGCGCTGATGGTGGCGCTACCTTTATTGTTTTCCCCGTTTCGTGCTTTAGTGGGATTTAAGAGTGATCACCACCGCTCCTTTTTGGGCTGGAAGCGCGTTCCTTACATTTGGTTGGGTAGTTGGTTGCAGTTTGGCGGTCTCGCCATCATGCCATTCTCTCTGATTCTATTGTCAGGGGATTCCAATTGGCCTCATTGGTTTAGTTACATTGCCGCAGCGCTGGCATTTTTATTAGTGGGCGCTGGGATGCAAATTACCCAAACCGCCGGCTTAGCGCTCGCCTCCGATTTAGCAACGACAGAATCCCGTCCACGGGTGGTAGCCCTTATGTATGTGATGTTTCTAATCGGTATGGTCTTTAGTAGTGTGATATTTGGACTATTGCTAACGAACTTCTCACCACTGCGTTTGATTCAAGTGGTGCAGGGCGCCGCAGCCCTAACGATGGTACTGAATCTGATGGCGCTGTGGAAACAAGAGGCACGCCAACCAAAGACTAAGGAGCAGCTCAATCAAGAGCCAATCACTCGCTTTAAAGAGTCTTGGAGCCGATTTGCCAAGCAAGACAAGGTGATTCGATTCCTGGTTGCGCTAGGGATGGGAACTGCAGCCTTTAGCATGCAAGACATCATTTTGGAGCCTTATGGAGCGGAAGTACTTCACTTATCAGTGAGCGCTACCACCTTGTTAACCGGCTTGACCTCGATTGGAGCCTTATTGGCATTTATGTTGGCAGCCAAGGTCTTAAATCGTCGGATTGATTCGCATCGCTTAGCTGCGATTGGGGCGCTCTGCGGGATCTTTGCCTTTACTTGCGTCATCTTCTCTGAGCCATTACTGGCGCCTAATTTATTTCGAGTCGGCGCATTCTTGATTGGTTTTGGTGGGGGATTGTTTGCAGTTAGCACTCTCGCAACCGCCATGAGTTTTGATTCCTTGGGTATGAATGGTTTGGTCATTGGTGCGTGGGGTGCGGTGAGCGCTACTGCAGCTGGTCTAGCAATTGGACTCGGCGGGGTGATTCGGGATGTGGTCTCGACCTTAGCAGCATCTGGGTCACTCGGATCCGTTTTGGTCTCACCGGGAACAGGGTACAGCTTTGTCTATCACATTGAACTGTTTTTGTTGTTTGCAACCTTAGTTGCGATTGGGCCTTTGGTTGTATTGAAACGTCCAAAGCCATCGCTGTCAGATTCGAAGTTTGGATTAGCAGAGTTTCCAAGCTAATTCATTGTTAAAGAGGGGAGTACGTTATGGGAACTGGAGCAATTACACAATACGTGGATGTCGCGCAATTAGCCCTGTATGCATTTTGGGTTTTCTTCGCCATCCTCATTTATTACCTCACCATTGAGAGTAAGCGTGAGGGATTTCCGCTTGAGTACGATCAAGCCGGCAAGGTGCGTCGTGCCGAAGGCATTGCAGCGATGCCTAAGCCAAAAACCTTTAAGACCCAATTTGGTGGCGATGTCACGGTGCCACGAGATGAGCCCTTAGAACGTTTGGCTGCTAGACCAGCAAACGGGATGAATGGCGCACCGATTGAGCCAACCGGCAACCCAATGCTCGATGGTATTGGCCCAGGCGCATATGCCAATCGCGCTGATGTGCCCGATCACATGCCAGAAGGCGGCCCGCGCATTGTCCCAATGCGCTTATTGGGTGACTTCAGTGTAGCCAGACAAGACATTGATCCGCGTGGTCTCAATGTAGTGGGTGCCGATGGCGTACGTGGCGGCACCATTAAAGAGATTTGGGTTGATCGCCTCGAGATGATGATTCGGTATCTGGAGCTTGAGACCACCCCTGAAGCAGGTGCACGTCGTGTGCTATTGCCCATGAACTTTGCTCGGGTTGGTCGCAATCAGGTATCTGTGAAAGCAGTCCTAGGTAAGCACTTTGCCAAAGTACCCGCGACCAAGAGCATGGAGCAAATCACCTTGCTCGAAGAGGAAAAAATTATGGCGTACTTTGGGGCAGGTACCTTGTACGCTACTCCTGAGCGCAGTGAGCCACTGGTGTAATTGGAATGAGCACCATCTACCAATCCCCAGAGCATGAGTTCGAGGCGCAGCCCGGATTGCCCGAGCCTCTGCCTCAGGACGAACGCATTCTTTGGCAAGGAAAGCCAGACCTCAAATCATTTGCACTTCATGCGGCTCATTTGCAATGGTTTGCACTTTACTTTTCTGCCATGGTGGTTCTCAAGATTATTGCGATTAGTCGCTCTACGGGCGGATGGGCTGAGGAATGGCCTGGCTTTGCCTGGGCTCTGGGACTGTCTCTGTGCGCATTGACCTTGTTGGCCTTGCTCACCTATTGGTCGGTGAATGCAACGATGTACACCTTAACCAATCGACGTCTAGTGATGCGCATTGGAATTGTGCTGACGATTACATTTAACTTACCCCTCAAGCGTTTGGCTCAAGCAGGTGTCCACATTTATCCAGATGGTAGTGCGGATATTCCCATCAAACTCAATGCGGATGACAAAATCCCATTCTTGCATTTATGGCCCCATGCCCGCGCTTGGAAGTTTGCGCATCCCGAGCCCATGATGCGATGCGTACCGGACGGTGCCAAGGTAGCTAAGTTATTTGCAGATACCTGGGCAACCATGAATCAAGTTGAGTTACGTCCCCAACCCATCATTCAGCCCGAGTCGTCCGCAAGTTCTTATGGACAGGGCATGGCAATCGCAAAGGTATCTCAATCGCGCACATGAGCCGCTCATCGTCACCCCCTCTCAGTAAAACAACGGTTCTGGTGCTCGCACTTGGAGTATTTGCTGTGTTCATTGCTTGGGTGATTACGCAGTCTCAACAGATCGCGCGCTATCCCGATGCGCCAGCAAAAATGATTAAGCAACTCCGATTTGAAGATCGTCCCGATGGCTCAATTGCGGTAGTCGACTATCAATCGAAGCAGCAAGTTGATGTGATTATTGGGGAGGCTGGCTTTGTGCGCGGAGCATTACGGACCTTGGCGCAAGAGCGCAAGCGTCGCGAGATCGGTAGCGAGCCACCTTTTGAGTTAATTGCCCGTCAAGATGGGCGCTTAACCCTTGCCGACCCCAGCACCGGACGCATGATTGATTTGGAATCTTTTGGGGTTATTAATTCACAGCATTTTGCACGCCTTCTTCGGACGGATGCAAATCAAACCCAACAACGTTGATATTGGAGAACTAGATGGAATCCGCAGAAAGCCTATTACGAGACCAGATTCCGGCGACCCCGCAAATTAATGATTCAACGAAGAAGGCATTGCAAGATGCCATGTTGAGTCCGCGTTTTTACACTACTGACTTTGCCGAAGTGGATCGGACTAATATTGATGCATTGCGCTCGGAGTGGAATGTTCTAATGGCTGAGTTTGCAGCCGATATTAATTCTGATCACTTTCAGCGGCCTGCTGATATGAGCAAGAACTATTCCAATGTGGATCCGGAGCTCTATGACGAGTTTGTTGATTTCTTAATTAGCTCCATTACCTCGGAGTTCTCAGGATGCATTTTGTATGCCGAGATCAAGCGTAAGGTCAAGAACGAGGATATGAAGTTACTCTACGGTTATATGGCTCGTGATGAGTCGCGCCATGCAGGCTTTATTAATCAGTGGTTAAAAGATTTTGATATCGGAATTGATCTTGGTTTCTTAGCGAAGGCTAAAAAATACACGTATTTCAAGCCCAAATTTATTTACTATGCGACCTACCTTTCGGAGAAGATTGGGTATGCCAGGTACATTACGATCTTTCGAGAGCTTGAGAAAAAACCAGAACTCCGTTTTCATCCGATCTTCTTGTGGTTTGAGAGATGGTGTAACGACGAGTTTCGCCATGGCGAAGCGTTTGCATTAATTATGCGCGCCAACCCCCATTTATTAACGGGGCTCAATAAGTATTGGATTCGGTTCTTCTGCTTAGCGGTCTACAGCACGATGTATGTCCGTGATCATTCACGACCACAGTTGTACAAAGCAATGCAAATCTCACCCACTGACTATGACAAAAAGGTCTTGCGGATTACCAATGAAATTACTAAGCAGGTATTCCCCATCTCTCTGAACTTAGATGACCCCCGTTTTTATGAGTGCATGAACCGCATGCTGGCCTTATTCCAAAAAATGGATGTCTATAAAGCCCGCGGAGGTTTCATAGCAAAAGTGATGGTGCCGCTCTTAGGGGTGCGTGCTGGCCTAGTCTTTGCCCGTGCATATTTCTTACCCGTGCACAACCACGAGTTACCCCGTAATGTCCGCTTGGTCCCCAGCTGGTAATAATCGATGAGCGTGAGTAGCTTTCTCTTTCCGATGCTCTACACCATCTTCTTATGGTGGTTTGGCACCGGAATCATTTTGTTACTCAATCAACGTCCGCGTTCGACCCATCAGGCGACCTTTTGGATGAGCGGTATGGTTTTGCTGTTTGCTTTAGTAGGCCTAAAGACTAGTGCTAATCTCAATACAGTGGCTGGAGCATATTGCGGATTTACATGCGCTTTATTGGTTTGGGCTTGGCAAGAGATTGGATTCTTATTAGGGTATGTCACCGGCTCCAGGCGCATCCCATGCCCGCCCGATTGCAGGGGTGTACGTAAAGCGATTTATGCGTTTCAGACCATCTCACATCATGAGTTGGCTCTCATCATTCTCGGAATTGCTGTTGCGGTCGCTACATGGGGTGGCAGTAATTTAGTCGGTTTATGGACCTTTCTCATCCTCTGGGCGATGCGGCAAAGCGCCAAGCTCAATGTGTTTTTAGGTGTGTTGAATCTAAATGAGAAGTTCTTGCCCGTGCATTTGCAATACATGCATAGCTACTTTACCAAGCGGTCTATGAACCCCTTATTACCGATTTCGATCCTCTTGGCAGGTTTAGTGGCCTTACCACTTTGGCAGCATGCGTTTGCCATCAATGCCAACCCGTATCAAATTGCGTCCTCGACCATTTTGGCGACCTTACTATCGCTTGCCATCTTGGAGCACATCATGATGGTCCTACCATTTTCAACTGACGGATTATGGAAATGGGGACTTCGGTCTTAAACCAAACTTCGCAACGGTCTTGGCCAACTCCATTTGCAATTCTTGAGTTGCTCAAGCCCATTACATGGTTTCCACCCATGTGGGCATTTGCCTGCGGAGTGATTGCAACTGGTGTCGCCATCACCGAGCGTTGGCAGATATTACTCGCTGGTGTATTGCTAGCTGGTCCGATGGTGTGTGCCACTAGTCAGGCGATCAATGACTGGTTTGATCGACATGTGGATGCGATTAATGAGCCCAATCGTCCGATTCCATCGGGCCGTATGCCTGGACGTTGGGGTCTGTACATTGCCATTCTTTGGACTGGATTATCGCTTCTAGTGGGTTGGTGGATAAGTCCTTGGGCATTTGTTGCTACCTTAATTGGCCTATTCTTAGCTTGGGCTTATAGTGCGCCACCGTTACGCCTCAAACAAAATGGTTGGTGGGGCAATGCAGCTTGCGGCTTATCGTATGAAGGTCTTGCATGGTTCACCGGTTCCGCGGTGATGTTGGGGGACGTGTTTCCCTCAACCGCATCGATCATCTTAGCCTTGCTTTATAGCATTGGCGCACACGGCATCATGACCTTAAATGACTTTAAGTCGATTGAGGGTGATCGCCAAATGGGTGTGCGTTCATTACCAGTGCAATTGGGTATCAACGGAGCGGCTTGGAATGCCTGCTTGATGATGATCATCCCGCAATATCTAGTGGTTGGATTCTTGTATTGGCATGGCAGTTCATTTCATGCATTGGCGATCCTGGTCTTAATCATTGCGCAATTGCTCATGATGAAGTATTTCTTGGGGGACCCCGTAAAGCGCGCTTTATTCCTAAGCGGTTTTGGTGTCCCATTATTTGTGAGCGGCATGATGGTCAGTGCCTTTGCAGTAGGTCGATAAGATGACGTCACATACGACCACCCTCAATTGGTTTGGAATCGCTCGCTTAGGTCTGGTGCAAGCCTCCTTGGGTGCGGTGGTGGTATTAACCACATCGGTTTTGAACCGAGTGATGGTCATTGAACTCGCGCTTCCTGCTTTATTACCTGGATTGCTAGTCGCGATGCACTATCTGGTGCAATTTATCCGACCCCGTATGGGTTTTGGGTCGGATCGCAGCGGTCGTTCAACGCCCTGGATTCAGGGTGGGATGTTGGTTCTGGCGAGTGGGGGTGTGTTAGCAGCAAGTGCTGTCGCTCTCATGAGTCGTGATGTCAGTTGGGGTATTGGTCTTGCTTTTATTGCTTTCATGATGATTGGCTTGGGAGTGAGTGCAAGCGGTACTGCCTTACTGGTACTCCTGGCAAAACGCGTGGATGAGAAACGCAAAGCTGCGGCCGCAAGTTGTGTTTGGCTGATGATGATCTTTGGCTTTGCCATGACCGCTGGAATTAGCGGAAAACTGCTCGACCCATTTTCCTTTGAACGCCTCATCATGGTGTCGCTTGGGGTGTCGTGTTTAGCCTTAGTCATCAGCTTCATTGCGCTGCATGGGCTTGAGCCTAAATCATTGGCGCAAGCGGCACAAAACGCTAATGAACCCAAGCTGCGCTTTAAAGAGGCCTTAGCCGAAGTATGGCAAGAGTCCCGAGTGCGCCGCTTTACCGTATTCGTCTTCATTTCGATGTTGGCATATAGCTCGCAAGATTTGATCTTAGAGCCATTTGCAGGTACTGCGTTTGGTTTAACGCCTGGAGAAACGACAAGCCTATCAGGCCTTCAGCATGCAGGCGTGCTTTGCGGGATGCTTTTGTGTGGATTTGTTACGAGTAGAAGTAAGAATCCCAACTTATCGTCCTTGCGGATGTGGACGGTAGGCGGTTGTATCGCCTCGTCACTCGCCATGTTGAGTTTGGTGATGTCTGGATTAGTGGGTCCAGGTTGGCCATTCTTTAGCACGGTATTTATATTGGGCGTATCCAACGGTGCGTTTTCAATCGCTGCGATTGGCTCCATGATGCAATTTGCTGGCATGGGCAAGGAGCGTCGCGAAGGTGTGCGAATGGGAGTTTGGGGCGCAGCGCAAGCGATTGCCTTTGGTCTGGGTGGCATTTTAGGAACTGGAGCGAGTGATCTTGCGCGTTATTTATTAGGCGACCCAGTGACCGCCTACGCGAGTGTGTTTTTCATTGAAGCCATTTTATTTATGGCTGCTGCCATCTTGTCCTTTTATATCCGACCCATTGAACGAATTACCAAGTCCCAGTCGATTGAATCATCAATCCCTCGTCAGCTTATTTCCCATGGAGGATCATCATGAGTACCCTAGAAACCTTTGATGCAGTGGTCGTTGGTGGCGGGCCCGCGGGGGCGACTGCTGCGGGCGATCTTGCCAAAATGGGGCATACGGTCTTACTACTTGATCGTGCAGGGCGTATCAAACCCTGTGGTGGTGCAATCCCACCCCGTCTGATTAAAGACTTTGAGATTCCCGATGAGTTATTGGTGGCTAAAGCCCGCTCGGCCCGCATGATCTCGCCCAAAAATAATCAAGTGGATATTCCGATTGAGGGTGGCTTTGTGGGAATGGTCGATCGCGATCAATTCGATGAATGGCTTCGAGTCCGAGCAGCCAATGATGGCGCTACGCGTCGCACTGGTATTTTTGAGAAGATCACACGCGATACCGATGGCACTGCAATTGTTCACTATCGGATTCACTCAACGAATCGGTCTGAGCCAGAGAAGACTGGCGCAGTCCGAGCGAAGGCGATTATTGGTGCCGATGGTGCGAAATCAGGAGTAGGGCGTCAAGCTATCCCTGGGGCCAAAGATGTGGACTATGTGTTTGCCTACCATGAGATTGTTCGGGTACCTGAGGCACCTCCTCAAGGTTATGACGGATCGCGTTGCGATGTGTTTTATCAAGGGACACTATCTCCTGACTTCTATGGTTGGATCTTTCCTCATGGCAATACCATGAGCATTGGCACCGGCAGTGCGGACAAAGGGTTTTCATTGCGGGGTGCCGTTGGCCAATTAAAGAAATTGACCAATTTAGAGAACACTGAGCTTCTTCGTCATGAAGGTGCACCGTTACCGATGAAGCCACTTAAAAAATGGGATAACAATCGGGATGTGATTTTAGCTGGCGATGCCGCTGGAGTCGTTGCTCCCGCCTCCGGAGAGGGGATCTATTACGCCATGGTGGGTGGCCGCCTAGCCGCAGAATCAGTGCATGAGTTATTGGTGACAGGAAATGTCAAAGCACTAGCCCAAGCACGTAAGCGTTTCATGAAAGAGCACGGTACCGTCTTTTTGGTACTTGGGATCATGCAACGTTTTTGGTACGGCAACGATAAGCGGCGTGAGCGTTTTGTAAAAATGTGCGAAGATAAAGACGTTCAACGTCTAACTTTTGAGTCGTACATGCATAAGAAATTAGTCCGCAAAGACCCCATGGCCCACATCAAAATCTTCTTTAAAGACATGGCCCACCTTTTGGGTATGGCTAAGGTATGAGTGCGGAGTGGTTTGCACACTATAAGCCGATCATTTTTGCTGTTGTTTGGGGTTTAGTGCTCGCATTGGCTGGAGCATGGGCTACCGATATCGGTGAGTGGTATAAAAGTTTGCAGCAGCCCGCCTGGAAACCGCCCGATTGGGTATTTGGTCCCATGTGGTCCACCATCTTTATTCTTGCGGGCATCGCTTTTGTGATGGCCTATCACCGAGCTCCTAATCAAGAGACCATTCGCATGTTGGTCATTCTCTTTATTGTGAATGGCTTATTTAATTTCATCTGGAGCGTGTTGTATTTTCGGATGGAACGACCCGACTGGGCTCTGATTGAGGCGGTTGGCTTATGGCTTTCTGTATTAGCGATTGTGCTGGCCACCCGTTCGTATTCGCCGATCTCTAGCCTCTTAGTATTGCCATACTTGGCTTGGGTCTCGGTGGCCATGCTTTTGAACTGGACCACGATTCAATTAAACGGCCCATTTGGTCGGGGTTAATAAAAAAGCCAAGCATTGCGCTTGGCTTTTCTCGGGGCAGGGTACTTATTAACCCAAGCTATCCGCCCAAATATTACGAGCCCAACCCCAGGCATAAACACCCTCAAGTTTGGTGGGTTCGGACGATAAGCCACCAGAACCAGGAACAGTCTTGAAGGTCTTATCTTTAGCATCGTACTGGTGGACGCTAGCAACGTGGACCACCTCGTCTGCATTGACGAAGCTATAACAGGTGTTGGTGAGCACAGGGGCTTGATTAATCTCAAAGCCGCCGAGCTCAGCAACCACAGCTGCTGCTGCAACCTTCGCATGCGAGTTCGCCATGTGGCCTGATTTAGGCATTGCTGGCGCAATCTGAATCGAATCACCAAGAACATGAATATCTTTGGCGGCAGTGGATTCAAAGTTGATGTAGTTCACATTGACCCAACGGGCATTCGAGTTGGCAATGCCGGTCTTCACCGCAATATCACCTGCACGCATGAGGGGTAGAACATTCAATACATCAGCCTTAACATCGTTTTGTACATCAAATTTGAGAGTCCTTGTTTTGCTATCAACCTCAACCACGTTGTGCTTGGGGCGGTATTCAATCATGCCGGGATACATCGATGCCCAAGCTTTCTTAAATAGACCGCCCTTGGAGGTCACATCATCATTCGCATCCAAGATCAATACCTTGGACTTGGGCTTAAATTGCTTAAAGTAACTGGCCACTTGGCAGGCCCGCTCATAAGGCCCAGGAGGGCAGCGATAGGGTGCCATTGGGATGGAGATTGCGTAGACGCCACCATCTTTCATAGACTCCAGTTGTTTGCGAAGCAGGACGGTTTCAGCACCAGCTTTCCATGCCTGAACCGTAACCCCTTCTTGGTTGGCCTTATCTAAGCCTTTGATGGTATCCATCATGAGACCAATGCCAGGTGACAGGATTAGCTTGTCATACTTCATTGAGCCGCCGGAGGCAAGACGAATAGTCTTTTGCTTTGGATCAATGGCGGCCACCATATCCTTCACAACCTTAATGCCGTGACGCTTCGTCAAGTTGTCATAGGGGGTTGAGATATTCGAGATGGTGGTATGGCCTCCAATCACGAGATTGGAGAGTGGGCAAGAAATGAACTCAGGATTGGGTTCAATTAAGGTAACTTGGGCGGTATTGTTTGAGAACATCCGCACATACTTGGCAGCGGTTGCTCCACCATAGCCACCCCCAACCACGACCACATTGGCTTTACTGATATTGACAGGAGGACTGCTTGCGCAACCGGCTAATACGCCGAGAGAAGCAGCTGAACTAACACCTAGAAAGTGACGACGATCCATTTTTTTATCCTCAATTATTTTTTGCCAAGTACATTGGAAATGGTTTGAAGTTGCTCATCGGTATAGCCTTTGGCCAACTGATGCATGATGGTGCCAGTTCTGGCGCCGCTCTTGAAGGCCTTGAGTTGGGTGAACATCGCATCGGGCGTTAAATGATTAATTTGTGGCATCCCTGCATTGGGTACGCCAACGCCATTGGTGCCGTGGCAATTAGCACAAGTAGCTGCCAAGGAAAGTTGATTGATATTAGCTGGACTGGTCTGACTCGCGGCAATACCGCTAAAGGTCAGCAAACCTGTGGTGCCAATGCTAAGCCCTATGAGCTTCAGCTGACGTGCAGATGGAAAGTGCATTTTAATAATCTCCATTGGTTTTAATGCGAACAACAAAAAGCTTTAGTGATATTAAATGATTGATGGGCAATATTTAAAAGAATGTCTCACGAATTCAATACTTATTAGTCATAATGATATAACCCAAGGAATCCCCTGGGATTAAGGTTTTCCCTAGGTTTTGTGCAAATCTAATTGGGAAATGAAGAGGCCTATACGCCAGACTAATAAACTAGCGACTATGCAAACGCCCATTTCTATTCCGTCGATTCTGTTTGGGCTCGTTCTAGCATGCATTACTTATCTGTATGGGGTTGATAGTCGCTTTGCTCCCAAGAATGGCGATGAATACCCTTATACCCATATTGTCCGCATGACCAATGCATCCGATGCATGGTTGCCGCTGCAATCAGAAATGATCGGTATTAAAAATACCAAGCCGCCATTGTTGTTCTGGCAGGGCATGCTCTCAAGCGAGCATGGCAATGCATGGTCGCTATTTAATTTGCGCTGGCCCAGTTTGGTGTACACCGCACTCACAGCCCTCCTAATTGGGTTGAGTGCAATAGCGATTAGTAGAAATCGCTCGGTTGGAGTGTTGGCCAGCATCATTTGGCTTGCCTTTTTTAATACCTATCGCTATGGGCGCCCCTACCTGGCCGAGCCCCCAGAGATCTTTTGGCTCTCCCTTCCATTTTTTCTGTTACTCATCGTTGGCAAAAGACTGGCTGACTCTAGATTCTTATTCCCATTAATCACAGGCTTTGCCTTTGGTTGCGCATTGCTTTATAAATCGGTGGCCTACATTGTTCCTGCCTGCCTCGTATTATCCCTGTGGTACTGGCAATGGCGCGATCGTCGGGTGATGGAATGCATTCAGCGTGACCTCCTTAAAGTGATCTCGATTGGCCTGATTGCATTAGGCTTATTTGCACTGTGGTTTGTGTTGGATCCGGACCCGCTGGCGATCTGGAATGAGTTCGTCATTGGTGAAAATGCAGGTAAGTTCGCAGCCAGAAATACGAGTTATTTAAAAGACTTCGTCTGGAGTGGTGATAGTGTAGGCATGCTCTTAGTGACGGGAGTAGCTAATGCCGGATTTTTAACATTCGCGGTATTCAACCTCTTTTATCTGGCAATCCGTGATCGCAAGCCAATGAGCACCGAAGAGAAGTTACTATGGATTTGGATTGCAGTGTTCTTCATTATCTTTTCTCTTCCAAGTCAGCGCTCAGGCCGATATCTGCTACCGATCATGCCAGCGATTGCGATCTTACTGGCTATTCATTGGCAGCAACTCAATCGCTGGACCTTATGGATCGGCTTGGTATTGCAGGGCATTGTCTTGGTGGCTTTAGCATGGCTCTCTTGGAACATCCATCTTTGGTCCTATCCCGTATGGCATTGGTTCTTAATACTTGGTGCAATCGGCATCGTTCTAGCTGGGCTAGTTCAGGCTCGGTTTACCAAGACAGCAACATTACTGGCTTGTTTTATGACCATGCTGAGTTTAAGTAGCAGCATCATGCCGCTCGATGGCGTGGCAGGGCGGTTTGATGCCAAAACCATTGCTGCACTCCAGGGTAAAACGGTGTGGTTCCCTTGCGACTTTCGGGCTAAGGATGAGGAGTATCGCTTTTTGATTCCAGGCGCTGAAATCAAGGGCTATCCCGCGAGCGAGGCTAAAAATCTTACCCAGTTGGCTAATCGCTATGCCTATTTTGCAGTTCAGGCTCCGGTGAATAACAAGTTTGCCCCATGCCCCGATTGTGAGGTGATTGGTGAGCGCCTTGAGATGCGTGCCCGACACTCGTCTGATGAGATTAAGGCGATGCTGTTGGGCCAAGTGAGCGACAATCTCTTTGTGAAAGAGTACATCGTTTTTGCCCCATTCAATATCGGTAAAGATACCTCCACCGAGAAAGATGCATGTCGATGATGCGGGTGTTGGCATTTGTATTCTTAGTGGTTGCGATCGCAATGGCGTATTTTCAGTTGGACGATCATCCGGCTTGGGCTGATTTTCAAGTTCCTAGCGAGTCAACCAATACCGATCCAATCCTATCGTCCATTCCAAGCCCATCGAAAACGAAGACCATCGTTAATGCACCCACATTGCAGGGCTTAGCGGAGTGGTTACCTGATACCACAAGACCCTCGGTGCATGCGGCAAGTGTCATTCCATTAAAAGACGGAAACTGGCGTGCGTTTTGGTTTGCTGGTTCGCGAGAGGGCGCGGCCGATGTGGTGATTCAGAGTGCGGTGTGGGATTCAACAAACAAGCAATGGGGTCCAGCGAGCGTGGTCCTCGATCGAGAGGGCGCGCAAGCAAGTCTCGGACGATACATTGCCAAGCTTGGTAATCCTGTGCCCATGCGCAATATCAATGGGCAATTACAACTTTATGTGGTAGCGGTATCGATCGGCGGTTGGGCTGGTAGCTCCATCAGTGTGATGCATTCGGATGATGATGGATTGACTTGGACTGGCCCAAAACGTCTCATCACTACACCCTTAATTAACCTCAGTACCCTAGTGAAGGGTTCTGGATTTTTGTTTGCCGACGGCACCATGGGAATGCCGGTCTATCACGAGTGGATTGGTAAATACGGAGAGTTATTGCGGCTTGATCCGAGTGGTCAAATGCTTGATAAACGACGCATGACCTCGGGCCGTGGCACTTTGCAACCCATTGTCTTTATTGATGATGCCAAGCATGCGAGCGCTTATTTTCGTCAAGCTCGTCGAACGGGCGCCAAGCAAATTCCGGTGAGCTATACCGCAAGCGCTGGTGAGCGTTGGGAGTTAGCGCCTGACTTGGGTCTACCCAATCCGAATGCAGCCATCACTGGAGTGGAGCTATCGGATCGAACTCGTTTGATAGTCTTTAATGATTTAGAACACGGACGTCATCGCTTGGTCCTCGCCGCGTCATGGTCCGGCCAGACACAAGCAGATAGCAGCCAGCCAGCTAAGAGCAACTACTCTCCATGGAAGACGATTGCCGTGCTTGAGGATGAGACGGCCTCAATGACCAACCCCAAGGAAGAGTTTTCCTATCCCTATATGAGTCTGAATCAACAAGGCCAAGTCTTGCTGGTCTATACCTGGAATCGCAAGCGAATTAAGTCGATTCTTTGGGATGCTGGTAACTTACAGTTGTATCTCCAGCATGTAAAAGCAGAAACGGATCAAACCCCATGACCTTGGCTACCCTCATTCATCAGCTGCCGCTCATCGAGATCAGTCTTGTGACGAGCATTATTGGCTTACATCTAGTTCGCTCCATACTCAATAAGGCTCATGGCTTGATTGCGGGCTTGTTCTTTGTCACCATTGCATCACTCGTTTTATTGGCCCCATTCGCTGCAATTGGTGCACCTTGGAACTTACCGTTTGCGGCTTACATTCGTGGCGTGACTGGCGATTTGAGTATTTTGAGTCTGTTGCTAATCTTATTTACATGGAGTGGATGGAGTGCATTTCGAATCGCAAGCGTGACCCCAATACTGATTGCAGTGATAGCTATCCTGTTTTATCCATTTGCTTTGGGACTTACCTTTTTTGACCCCTACGCTTGGGGTTACCACTCTAGCGTTTTTGCAGGAACTGTTTTGTTGATCGCCGCAATTTATTTCTTTGCCAAGCACTCCTGGGAAGCTCTGATGTTATCGATTGCCGTGATTGCTTGGTCCATTCACTGGCATGAGTCGAATAATTTATGGGATTACCTCTTAGATCCGTTTCTCGCTGCCTGGGCAATTGGATTAAGTATTCGATGGGTGATTTGGGGCAGACCCAAACAAAATGATCTGGATGGATGGGGCATCGATGCAAGTCTGATGGCGCGTCGCAAACGCGGTCGGATGTTTGGCTAATGCCCAAATAAAAAGGCCGGTTTGCACCGGCCTTGGAATCATTGAAAGTCCAACAAATTAATCAGGAATGTTGGCTTTACGAATGATCGGACCCCAACGGTTGATCTCGGCATCCAAGTGAGCTTTCAGCGACTCACCGTTTTGCTTCGCAACGGGAACGATATCAATGTTCGAGGAATCCAAGCGAGCCTTCAGATCAGGATCGGTCAACGCCTTCTTGAGAGCAGCATTAAGTTTCTCTAGAACTGGTTTTGGTGTGCCAAGGGGAGCATAAATACCATGCCATACCTTCACATCAAAGCCTTTCATGCCTTGTTCATCCAAGGTTGGAACATTGGGGAGGGCGGAAAGACGCTTAGGAGTGGTTACGCCATAGACCTTCACCTTGCCGTCTTTAATGAACGGAATGGTTTGGGTGGTTTGGTCGCACAAAATGTTAACTTGACCACCAACTAAGTCAGTCAAGGCTGGGCCTGTACCTTTGTAAGGAACGGTTGTCACGCGCACACCCAAACGGCTCTGAAAAATCAATCCGCACAATTGAGATACGGCGCCAGGACCTGCATTAGCCATGGTCACCTTGTCTTTATTAGCGCGAATGTAGGCCTCAAGCTCTTTGAAGTTGTTAGGTGGGAAGTTTTTGCTACCTAAGAGCACCATTGGTACGTCAGCAACTTGACCGATGTACTCAAAGTCTTTGAGGGGGTCATAGGGAAGCTTGTCATATAGAGCTTGAGCAGTAGCCATACCCATGTGATGGATATAAATGGTGTAACCATCGGGTTTGGATTTGGCAACTTTTGCAGAAGCAACAGTACCACCTGCACCAGGAACGTTTTCAACAACAACCGATTGACCCAAGGATTTACTCATTTGGGTTGCCAATAGACGAGCAATGGTGTCGGTTGGGCCACCAGCAGCAAATGGGACCACGAGGCTAATTGGTTTATCAGGGTATTTTTGTGCGTTTGCAGTGCCGCTTAACAACACACCAGCACCCATCACCGCAGCAAGTAATGCATTCAAAGGTTTTTTCAAGTTCATTCAAAAGTCTCCGTTAGGGATAAAGCAAACGCCATTTTGCCATGGTTTTGTGGCGGCAAACCTAGGGATTACCAGCCAAACTTAGGATGCGGCGCGCTAACATGACAACTGGCCGATCAATCATCTTGCCATCCACCTTGGCGGCTTGCCCCCCAGAGGCTTGATCTGCTGCAATCACCCGTTGGGCCCAGTCGATCTCTTGGGGATTGGGAGTAAATGCTTGTTTCACAACAGGTATTTGCTTCGGATGAATGCATAACTTGGCGCCAAAGCCAAAGCGTCTAGCTTTTTGTGCATGTGCAAAAATAAGAGCTGTATCGGTCGTCGATTGAGTAACCCCATCGATTGGTGGGGCTATCTGCGCTAATTTAGAGGCCAAAGTCATCATAAATCTGGCGGTATCTAGTTCCGTTTCATTCTCATCGCAGCTGATGCCAAGCTCAACTTGCATATCAAAGTTGCCGAGCGCAAGCCGTAATACCTGCTGCGAACTTGCGATGTCATTCAAATGATGTAGGCCCAGCGGGGTCTCGATCATGGGAATGAATGCGGTGTTGGGGAGCTCTTCGGCAGCGCCATTGATATGATCGCGCGTCTCCGTTTTGGGGATCATCAGGCATGGTGCTTGCAACTCTTTGAGTAATACCAAATCCGCTGCATAAAACGGTGAACCTGGTGCATTACAACGGACCACCAGCCGCTCTTTATCAGAGTCTGGAATCGATGACCAATGTTGTTTGAGTAGTTCGCGCGCTTTGGGCTTGTCGTCTAGACCAACCGCATCTTCTAAATCAATGATGACGCCTTGCGCTCCACTGGCAAATGCTTTGCTGTAGCGCTCCGGTTGATTAGCTGGAACAAACAAGAAGCAACATGCATCACTTAGCGGTAAGTGGGGGAGGTTCATGGCAGCAATCCTTATTTAGAAAAAATAAACGGGACAGCACTTGCCCGACGAATATCGAATAACAATGCAATGGCTTTGCGCATTTCAGGTTCGGTAGCACCACCACTAAACGCAGCTAAACGTAGAGCTTTTTCTTGGATTTCCGCTCGCGAAAGCGTATTGCCTGGATCACCTTTAGGCTCATCGACGCGACCCTCATAAATACGACCATTTTTAAGATAGACCTTGACCTTACCAATCCAGCGCTGCGGATAAGCTTGATCAACCTCGGGATCTAAAACCATACTCACCCGATTACGTAGGGCACGAATCTCGGGATCATGAAAGTGTTTAGCGAACTCATCGAGACCGGCAAATTGATATTTACAAATTAGCGCTAGAACCGTGCCCATTGAAAATTTGGACTGATGTAAGGTAGTTGCCTCACTAGCGGGTCCAAGAACATCGATCGCGCCCTGATGGACCAAGGTCTCGATGCGGTCAATCTCATTCATCTGCACAGCGTGTTTCTGAATCACTTGCAATAAAGCATCTGCTGCGGGATGAGTATGACGACACGAGGCATGATATTTGAACGAGGTCTCCGCCAAACACCAACGCGAGCCTAGTCGATCAATTAATTTTTCAGGATTGGCATCGGTTGATGTGCCTGCTGCAAGACCTTGAACGCCCTCGAGTATTTTCTGGGCACCAGTAAATCCAGCTTGTGCCAAGTAGGCGGACATCAGGCCAGTGGCGCTGGCATGCGCAGTATGCAGCTGCTTGGAATCCGCAGCATCACGCAAGAACTCCCAAAGGCCAGCCGATTGCGTACCAGCCGAACCAAAGGCATGCAGCATTTGCTCCGGACTCAATTTGAGCAAACGACCGACAGTTGCGGCAGCCGCTAAGGTACCAGCGGTACCCGTAGTATGAAAAATTTTGTAGTGGGAGCGGCCCAAGAACTCACCGACTCTAATGCCGACCTCGTAGCCAACCACAGCAGCGGTTAAGAACTCACGGCCACTCAGTTGTTTGGCCTGCGCAAGCGCTAATGCCGCTGGAAATACGATGGTTCCTGGATGAAAGACCGAGCCGTTATGAACATCGTCTTGTTCAACGACATGCGATGCTGCGGCATTGGCTAAGCACGCCAGAAATGGACTCGACATCGAGCGCGACACAATGATTTCTGCAGATCCGGCAACCGCAGGTTGTGACACTGGTCCCATCGATTGGGCAAATTGCGTAATGATCTCAACTGGTTTTGCACCTTTGCCGCCAATCGCAGAAGCAAACCAATCGACTAATAAATCTTCCGCTCGTGCAATGACATCTTCGGGAATGTCTTCAAATTGCAATTGGCTTGCAAAGCACGCAAGTTCAGCAGAGTAATGAGTTGTCATCGCTATTTGCTCAATACTGCTTTGGCTTGCATCGTTAGCCAACCCTCATGATCTTCTGCCCAGACCCGCAAGGTTTGACCGCTCGGATCATCACCATCTAACGCGGCATTCACTTTCATGCGATGGATGTCAAAAGTTGGACGAATTGCTCTGAACTCGAAGGATTGCAGCTTTCTGCTGGGGTGATGCTCTCTAACTAGATCCACTAAGAGCGTGGCGATCAAAGGGCCGTGCACGATCAAACCTGGGTAACCTTCCTCTTGGGTGACATAACTGCGGTCGTAATGAATACGGTGTCCATTAAAGGTGAGTGCGGAGTAACGAAACAAAAGAACTGGATCGGGATTAATCACCTTGGTCCACTGCGCATCGCGAGGGGCGGGTGTTGGAGCTGGTGGTTTCTCATCAGGACTTGGGGCTGCTCGGTACACAATGTCATGCTCTTCAGTTAAAGCAAGCCCTTTTTGATTGGAGATTTGATGTTCAACCAGGACAAACAGCAAATCACCAGTTCGTCCTGATTTGTGAGTGACCGACTTAATCGTGGATACGCGCTCGATCGCATCACCAATTTGCAGTTCACCCACCCAACGCAGTCGACCACCGGCCCACATGCGACGTGGCAGTGGCACGGGTGGCAAGAAGCCTCCGCGCTTGGCATGACCATCCGGACCAATTTCGGACTGTTGAGGATGTGGCAAAAAATACAACCAGTGCCATAGCTCTGGCAAAAAGATACCCGGTTTTGGCTCGGGATCATTGCGGTCGAGGGTTGCAGAAAGAGCGCGGTAAGGTGCGGCGGTCACTTGATCTGGATAACGCTCGGATTTACCAATCCACTCTTGGAGATGGGATAGTGTGGCTTCGTCGATTCTCATGACACCATTATGCCAAGTTTGGCATCAGGCTTATCGATCAATATCTAGGAAAACAGCCCACCATTGGCAGCAAACAGAATACCCAAAAGTCCCGCTAGACCTAAGGTACGAATGACACCCCATTGGAGTCGTAGCATCAGAACTAAAGACGCCAAACAAATGAGAAGTGCAAATACCGATAAACCACCCGAGAAGCCCTTCGGAAAAAATACCTGATAGGCAAAGAACACCCCAAGGTTGGCAATCACACCAACCACCGCTGCGCTGATCGCGGTCAGTGGTGCGGTAAAGCGTAAATTACCGTGGGTTGATTCAATCAAAGGGGCACCTAAAAAAATAAATAAGAACGATGGCAAAAAAGTAAACCAGGTCGCCACGCAAGCCCCCAGTACTCCTCCCCAAAAACCGAGGCCACCCAAGACCGTGTCATTAGCAAACCCTGCCAGAAAGCCCACAAAAGCAACCACCATGATGAGCGGCCCTGGTTTGGTCTCACCCAAGGCCAAGCCATCCATCATTTGTGGGGCTGTTAACCATTGGTAATGTTCTACAGCACCTTGAAAGACGTAAGGCAGGACTGCATACGCGCCCCCAAAGGTTAGGAATGCTGCTTTGGTAAAAAACCAAGCCAATTGTGGATAGAGCGATCTCCAACCCTCAATCAGAATCAAAACGACTAGTGGGATGAGCCACAATAAAACCCCAATGCTTAAATGTCGATAAAGACGACTTGCATTATGGCGAGCATGCTCTGGAGTAGGGGTGTGATCACCAATGAGAGCTTGAATACCAGAGTCGCTGCAATGGGATGGTGTGTGGGCCTGATGCGCAAACAGGGATGGGTGGCGTTGACCTAACCAAAATCCAAAGAGTCCTGCGCTCACAATAATGAGTGGGAATGGAACATTAAAAACAAAGATGGCGATAAAGGATAGGAAGGCAAGCCAGGCCAGTATGGCGTGACGAATGCTGCGTTTTGCAATGCGGATGACCGCCACGATCACAATCGCGGTCACCGCCGGTTTGATTCCCTCAAACAGCGCAGCAATCAAAGGGGTTTGACCAAACTCCAGATAAATCCATGAGAGCGCAATCAGAATCAAGAGCGAGGGCAGAATAAATAAGGTGCCCGCCAGAATGCCACCCCAGGTTCGATGCATCAGCCAACCTAAATAAGTAGCTAATTGCTGAGCCTCTGGGCCAGGTAGCAGCATGCAGTAATTAAGGGCATGCAAAAAACGACGCTCGGAGATCCAACGTTTTTTCTCGACAAGCTCATCATGCATCATGGCAATCTGAGCGGTCGGCCCGCCAAAACTAATAAACCCGAGCTTGAGCCAGTACGCTAATGCCTCTCTTAGCGGTATTTGTGGCAGAGATTGATCTGAGGAAGTGATTTCTAAACCTCATCCATGCCACCAACCACTTGGCTAAAGCCGTTGTCGACATAAATAATCTCAGCGGTAATACCGCTGGCTAAATCAGATAGCAAGAATGAGGCTGCATTACCAACATCATCCACTGTCACATTGCGTCGCAGAGGAGCCGTTTTTTCAACGGCATCTAGAATTTTTCCAAACCCTTTAATGCCCGAGGCGGCCAGAGTTTTAATCGGACCAGCTGAAATACCATTGACCCGAATACCTTTGGGTCCCAGTGAGCCTGCTAAATAACGAACCGATGCCTCGAGGGATGCTTTGGCTAGCCCCATGGTGTTGTAGTTGGGAACGTTACGCATTGAACCTAAATAAGTTAGGGTAAGAAGGGCGGCATTCGGGCTTAACATGGGGAGCGCTTCTTTTGCCATTGCTGGAAAGCTATACGCTGAGATATCGTGTGCAATCTTGAATGCTTCCCGACTCAAACCCTCCAGAAAATCGCCAGCAATTGCCTCACGGGGGGCAAATCCAATTGAGTGCACAAAGCCGTCAAATTGGGGCCAGGATTTTCCAAGATCTTCAAACAGAGCATGGATCTGTTCGTCGCTACCCACATCGCAGTCAAAAATGAGTGAGCTATTGAATTCTTTAGCAAATTCTGTGATGCGGTCCTTAAAGCGTTCGCCCACATATGTAAATGCCAGTTCTGCACCCTCGCGGTGGCAGGCCTTAGCAATGCCATAGGCGATTGAGCGGTTGGAGAGGAGTCCGGTAATGAGGATGCGTTTACCGCTTAAATAAGCCATGATGAGTCCTTTACTTCAAAATTGATTTGCTATCTACAATTGTTGCATATGCTAAGCCAATTACCCCTGCGATCATTACCAAGCCAATTTGGGGCGCATTGGCGGTCTCTTTTGATCACGCTACTGTGCTCAATGCTCATTTTCCCTCTGGGAGTTGAGGCCGCTCAGGGCATCGCGCAATATGGCAAACCCAAATATGCCGATGGTTTTGCCCATTTTGACTATGTCAATCCGAATGCGCCACGCGGTGGAACACTCACGCTACCCAATCCAGACCGCCGCACCAGTTTTGATAAGTTCAACCCCTTCACCTTGCGGGGTGTGACTGCCCCTGGCATCGGTGCTTTGATGTTTGAGTCATTGGCGGTGAGCAGTGCAGATGAGGTCTCGAGTGTCTATGGCTTAATCGCCGAAGATATAAAAGTAGCACCAGATCAGATGTCGGTGACCTTTCGTTTAAGACCCGAGGCGCAGTTCTCCGATGGCAGTCCGATTTTGGCTGACGATGTCAAACACAGTTTTGATACGCTCATGAGTAAACTTGCCAATCCGCAGTACCGCACCATTTACGCCGATGTCAAACAGGCGGTGGTGGTATCGGAGCGCGTGATTCGGTTTGACTTTAAGACCCGCAATAGCGAGTTACCTTTGATGGTCGGCGGTATACCTGTTTTTTCTAAGAACTGGGGCAAGAAAGCCGACGGCAGTCATACTCCCTTTGACAAGATTACCTTTGAACATCCAATTGGTAGCGGCCCTTACTTAATTGAGTCCTATCGCGCAGGTAAGTCGATGATCTACAAGCGTAACCCGAACTACTGGGGCAATAAGGTGAATGTGCGGGTGGGATTCTTTAATTTTGATCGGATTGTTTACAAACTGTATAGCGATGATGCAGTGCGCTTAGAGGCATTTAAAGCAGGTGAGTTTGATGCGCTTGTGGAGTACCGCGCTAAAAATTGGGCGAAGAGTTATGTGGGCCCTAAATTTAATAATGGCACCCTAATTAAAAAAGCATTTCCAAATCACAACGGTGCTGGAATGCAGGGTTTTGCGATGAACTTGCGTCGTCCTATTTTTCAGGATGTACGAGTTCGCAAAGCTCTTGGATATGCATTGGATTTCGAATGGCTCAATCGCCAACTCTTCTACGATCAATACAGTCGGATTGAAAGTTATTTTCAGAACAGTGATTTGAGTGCTAACTACGAGGGTGAGACCGTGCCCACCGCCGCTGAACTCAAACTCCTAAAACCCTTACAGGCGAAGTACCCTCAATTTGTACCCGAGGCGGTGTTTGGGGCAATGCCGCCAGCACCGAGTACCACACCGCCCAGTAGTTTGCGTAGCAATCTTCGCAAGGCGAAAGAGCTATTGGCAGAGGCTGGGTGGACCTATCGCGATGGCGCACTTCGTAACGCAAAAGGGGAGGTATTCCGATTTGAAATCGTCGAAGATGGCCCGTTCTTTCTGCGGATTCTGACCGCGTATGTACGTAATCTGGAGAAGTTAGGGATTAAGGTAGATATTCGCACTAGCGACTTTGCACTTCATCAAAAACGGATGGATGACTATGATTTTGATATGACCACCATTCGCTTTCCCGACACTCAGAGCCCAGGGAACGAGCTCTACGATCGCTATGGAAGTGCGGCAGCCAAGGAGAGAGGTTCAGACAATGTCATTGGCGTGCAATCACCGGTCGTGGATGCATTGATTGATGCGATTGTGCGGGCTGAAACGAGGGAGCAGTTGCAAGCCGCAACCCGTTCACTCGACCGCGTGCTGTGGAACAGCTACTATGTAGTGCCGCATTGGTACAGTCCAACCCATCGCATTGCATACCGTAAAGAAATGGGCTACCCCAATCCGCCCTTGTATTACTCAGCCGAATCATGGATTTTGTCAACCTGGTGGTTACAGGAGGCGCGCAAATGAGCTCCGAGATTCTGATCTACATCATTAAGCGGGTTTTGCTCATGATCCCCACCTTGCTTGGGGTTTTAACTCTGACTTTTGCAGTGGTGCAATTTGTTCCTGGTGGGCCTGTCGAGCAGCTGATGCTCGAACTTAAGGGTAAGGGCGATGCAGCGGTCGGTGGTGAGTCCTCGGGAGGTGGCGTGACCTATCGTGGACGTCAAGGGGTGGATGCCGAACGGCTTGAGCAAGTCAAAGCCTTATATGGGTTTGATAAACCTCCGCTTGAGCGCTACTTCATGATGCTCAAACGCTTTGCGCAATTTGATTTGGGACAAAGCTACTACCAACACAAAAGCGTTTGGGATTTGGTGATCTCAAAGCTACCTGTCTCGATCAGCATTGGTCTTTGGACTTTCTTTATCAGTTATTTAGTGTCGATTCCCCTGGGGATTGCTAAAGCGGTCCGCGATGGCACGCGTTTTGATCGCGTCACCAGCACGATGATTTTGGTGGGCTATGCGATCCCGGGATTTGTCCTGGGGGTATTGCTATTGGTACTCTTTGGCGGAGGAAGTTTTCTGCAAATCTTTCCTCTGCGCGGCCTGACCTCCGATAACTGGAGTGAGCTTAGTTTGATTGGCAAAGTGTTGGATTATCTATGGCATTTGGTCTTGCCCATCACCGCGTCCGTGCTAGGTAGCTTTGCAGTGATTACGATGCTTACGAAAAATTCTTTTTTAGAAGAGATTCGTAAGCAATATGTCTTAACCGCCCGAGCAAAAGGGGTGAGTGAGAACAAGGTGCTGTGGAAGCATGTCTTTCGGAATGCCTTAATTCCGCTGATCACTGGATTTCCTGCCGCATTTATTGGCGCCTTCTTTGCTGGCTCACTCTTAATTGAAACCCTGTTCTCTCTCGATGGCTTAGGTTTACTTTCCTATGAAGCAGTGATGCGCAGAGACTACCCTGTAGTGTTTGGCACGCTCTATCTGTTTACCTTAATAGGCCTAATTACAAAGTTAATTTCTGATCTTTGCTATGTGCTGGTAGATCCCCGTATCCAATTTGGCTCTGGGGGTGGATCGTGAGTAAATGGCTGCGCTTTAAAGCGAATCGCTTGGGCTATGTCAGCTTATGGATATTCTCGATCCTGTTTGGTTTGAGTTTATGCGCAGAGTTGATCGCGAATGACAAACCTTTAGTGGTGCGCTACGAGGGTAAGTTCTATTTCCCCTTAGTCAAAAATTATCCAGAGACCGTCTTTGGGGGCGACTTTGCTACGCGCACCGATTATCTCGATCCGGATATTAAAAAGAATATTACCGATGGATCGAACTGGGCCATTTACCCCCTCATCCCCTATAGTTTTGAGACCCTCAATTACTTTGCCAAAGAGCCTAATCCAGCAGCACCCTCGGCGGAGAACTGGTTAGGTACCGATGATCGGGGGCGTGATGTATTGGCACGCCTCATCTATGGATTTCGTTTATCCATTCTGTTTGGCATCGCGTTGACTGCAGTGGGTGTAGCGGTTGGAGTACTCACCGGCGCATTGATGGGATTTTTTGGGGGACGCTTTGATCTCATTACCCAACGCATCATTGAGATTTGGTCAGCGATGCCCGAGTTATATCTGCTGATTATTTTTGCTTCGATCTTTAACCCTAGCGTGCTCTTACTGATTATTTTGTTAGCGGCATTTGGATGGATGGGTTTATCCGACTACGTGCGTGCCGAGTTCTTTCGTAATCGCGCTCTTGAGTATGTGCGTGCGGCCAAAGCCTTGGGACTGACAAATGCCCAGATTATGCGGCGGCATATCTTGCCAAATAGCTTAACCCCTGTCATTACTTTTTTACCGTTCCGGATGAGTGCGGCGATTCTGTCACTCACGAGTTTGGATTTCTTGGGATTGGGAGTGCCTCCTGGAACTCCTAGCTTGGGGGAGTTGCTATCGCAGGGTAAGGCAAACCTTGATGCCTGGTGGATTTCGGTGTCGACCTTCGTAGTGCTCGGGGGCACCTTGCTCTTATTAACATTTATGGGCGAGGCATTGCGAGATGCCTTTGATTCTCGCAAGAGCAACCCGTTAACAGGGGCGCGCGTATGAGCTTATTGCGCTATGAGCAACTCTCAATCTCATTTGGTACTGGGCGACGAGAGAAGTATGCAGTTCGTGAACTCGATCTGAGCATTGCGCCAGGTGAGCGCATTGCCTTGGTTGGTGAATCCGGTTCCGGAAAAACACTCTCCGCACTGGCGCCGCTGCGCCTCACCCCAGAAGGTGCTCGTCTGCAGGGCCGGATTCTCTGGCAACGCGAGGATGGCACAGAAGAAAATCTATTAGATTTATCGATTGAGCGTATTCGGGAGGTTCGGGGGCGGGAGATTGCGATGATCTTTCAGGAGCCAATGACCGCGCTCAATCCCTTGTTTACCATTGGCAATCAAATTGTTGAAGCAGTTCAGGTGCATGAGCCCTTAATGCCTTTGGAGGAATGCCGCCAGACTGCCATTACGCTTCTGAAGAAAACCGGGATCCCGCAAGCAGAAGAGCGTTTTTATGCCTATCCCCATCAGTTATCGGGCGGTCAGCGTCAACGCGCCATGATTGCGATGGCGTTGGCATGCAAACCACGTTTGTTGATTGCCGATGAGCCAACCACTGCTTTGGATGTGAGTTTGCGTCTCCAGATTTTGGATTTACTGCGCGATCTGCAAGAAGAGGCCAAAGAGCGGGGTGGCATGGCGATTCTATTAATCACGCATGACCTCAATTTAGTGAAGCATTTTGCAAACCGGGTAGGGGTCTTAAATCAGGGGTGTCTGGTGGAGGCTGGATCAACGCATGAAGTTTTCTCGCACCCCACGAATCCTTACACGGAGCAATTGGTTAACAGTCAGCCTGAGCGTGAACTGCTACCGGTAGTGCCATTGGCCCCCGTTTTATTAACCGCTCATCAATTAAGTGTCTCTTACCCGCAATCCAATTTTGCTAGTGGTGGCTTGCGCTGGCGGGATTGGTTTAGTAAAGCGAAGCGCCATCAAGTCCTCAAGCCCTTAAGTCTTGAACTCAAACAAGGGCAAACGATTGGTGTGATTGGTGAATCTGGTTCTGGGAAAACAACCTTGGCCATGGCCATTCTGGGATTGCTTGGAGAGACAAGGGCCAAGGTGGAGGGTGATGTCTCGGTCTTGGATCAATCGTGGTCAACGCTAACTCCAATTGAGCGTCGTGCAATGCGCGCCCATTTGCAGGTGATTTTTCAGGACCCCTTTGGTTCATTATCACCACGCATGACTATTTTTGAGATTGTGTCCGAGGGTTTGAGTGTTCATCAACCGCATTTGTCTTATGGCGAACGGGAGACCAGGGTGGTTGAGATCTTGCGTGAAGTTGGTTTGGATCGTTCCGCTCTCCAGCGCTATCCCCATGAGTTTTCTGGTGGGCAGCGCCAACGAATTGCGATTGCGCGCGCACTGATTCTGAAGCCACAAATACTGGTACTCGACGAACCCACTTCGGCCTTGGATGTTTCAATCCAAAAACAGGTCTTAAAGTTGCTTAGTGAACTTCAAAAGAAGTACAACCTTGCCTATCTCATCATTAGTCATGATCTCGCGGTGATCCGGGCAATGTCACATGAACTCATGGTGTTGCGCTCTGGAGAAGTGGTGGAGTATGGCGAGACTGAGGCGATGGTTCGTGATCCCAAAGAGCCCTATACCAAAGCATTATTTAAGGCGGCGGAGCTGACCTAGAAATAAAAATCGATATAAAACAATTACTTAAGAATCAATATTCGGGATGAACTTGCTTTCCCTTTTGGTTCGGTTTTGCTAGAATCCATTCATGCCTATTCGTAAGCACATGATCCGTTTACCTTTTCAATTCCTAACCGCCATGGTTTTGGGTGGATTGGTATCGATTGCCAGTGCTAACACTGCTACAGATACAGTAGCTAAAGAGGCCCCAAAACCAGAAGTTCGGATTGAGGGCAATTCTTCCTACTTTGCACGCTTTACCCATCAGGTGGTGGATTCGGTATCCACCAAAACCGAAGCCCTGATTAATGAGGCGATGCAATTAATTGGGGTGCGATATCGCTGGAATGGTGATTTGCCACAATCCGGTTTGGACGCGAGTGGCTTTGTGCGATTTGTGTTTAAAGATAAATTGGGTTTTTTGCTCCCACCTAAGTCCTCGCAAATGAGTAAAGTGGGTAAGCCTATTTCTCGGGAGGAGTTAGAGCCCGGTGATTTGGTGTTCTTCAATACGATGCGCCTCACCTTTTCACACGTTGGTATTTATGTGGGCGATAACAAATTCATTCACTCCCCATCAAAGGGTTCAGCAGTCCGAGTTGATGACTTAGCAAGTGCCTATTGGGATAAGCGCTTTGATGGCGCGAGACGCTTAGATGGAACTGATGAGTTAAGCAATGCTGAGCGTAATGCCCTCATTCAGGAAGCAAAAAAGTTACGCGCTCAGCCACGTAAGCTTTAATCCTATTTCAATCCTCGTAGCTTTTCTTTAATCTCACCCACTTTTTCTTGGGCGGCGAGCTCGCCAGCGAGGATAGCGGCGTTACGCGCTCTAAAGTCAGCACTTCCCATCTGCTTAAGTTGAGGCGTAATCACAATATCTGCCTTTGCTAACTCGTATTGATTGATGCTCTGCTGCATGATGCTGATGGTCTGTTGCAATAAACCAAGCGTGCCCGTGGCATTAAATGCGCTCGCATCGGAAGAAATATTGACGGCAATCACAAAAGTGGCACCCATCTCATGCGCATAACGGACGGGCACGGGAGCGACTAATCCGCCGTCGACATATTCACGTCCTTGAATCAGTGCGGGCTGAAAGACCCCGGGCACAGCGCAGGATGCCCGCACCGCTAGACCGGTATCGCCTCGACGAAAGAGAACGCCTTTACCGGTTTGTAATTCCGTGGCAACAATTCCGAGTGGCAGGGTCATTTGTTCGATGGATCGATTCTGGACCTCGCGATTGACCATGCTTTGCAATGCATCGCCTTTGATTAATCCACCAAAGCGCCCGGCAAAGGGGTAGGCCCAGTCTGCAAGGGCTGCCTCATCTAAATTGAGCCCAATCCGATTGAGCTCCAGTCCGCTATAACCAGAGGCATATAGAGCGGCAATTACGCTTCCTGCGCTTGAACCTACCACGAGATTGGGACGAATTCCTTGAGCCTCGAGGGCCTTAATTACTCCAATATGTGCAAAACCCCTGGCAGCACCAGAGCCAAGAACCAGTGCAATGACTGGGGGTTTAGGGCTGTCACGAAACATGCTGCACCCGGGGAGGGTGCTGATTCCAGCAAGACCTAAGCCTTGAAAAAACAAGCGACGATTTGGAGAAAATAAGGACATTTGGCTATTGTATTGACCCTACCCTATAATGGAGTGACAGGTGTAAATTGCTTCGCAAGCGACTTGACCTCCTTGGATCGCTGGCCTTTTCCCATAATAAGAATTGCTGTGAGTGATGCCGGCGCAGTCCATAAACACCCCAACCTTTTTTGACGATTGTGAATAAGCCTCTAAACAGCCTAGCTGTTTGATACAACATATGGATAACGATCACTACAAGCGGGTCATCGAGACCGCCTTAATTTGCGCCCAAGAACCACTAACGGTGAATGAGCTAAGCCGACTCTTTGTGGATCCGCCTTTGGCTAATGCAGACCTGCAGAATATTTTGTTGGAAATTCAGAAAGAGTGGCAAGACAAGGGGATGGAGCTGGTTAGCATTGCAACGGGCTGGCGTTTCCAGAGCCGCCTTCAGATGCGCGAGTATTTGGATCGTCTCACCCCAGAAAAGCCACCAAAGTATTCAAGGGCAGTGCTTGAGACCTTAGCGATCATTGCCTATCGTCAGCCTGTCACTCGAGGAGAAATTGAGGAAGTGCGTGGCGTGGTTGTGAGTAGTAATGTGATGCGTCAGTTGGAAGATCGTGGCTGGGTGGAAGTGGTTGGTCATAAAGAGACGATTGGTCGACCAGGCCTTTATGCCACCACCAAACAATTTTTAGACGATTTGGGTCTAAAAGATTTGCAAAGCTTACCAATGCTCGAGGATGGCTCCATATCCGCAGAAGCATTAGGACAAGCCGTAATTGAGTTTGATGCCGATGCCACGGTGGAGACCGTTATTCCGCTTGAGTCGTCCACTGAGAGTTCTGAGAATGACAAGTCCTGAAAACGATGCTTCCCAAGTAAGTGCCATCCCAGATACAGCCGATGGCCCAACTTCGCGAGACGAGGGTGGTGAGCAACGCAAAGATCGGGGTCCGCGGCGGTTTAATAAATTCAATAACAAATCCCGTCCAGGCAAGTTCAACAAAAATAAGCGTCACTCCGGAGGTTCCGCAAATGAAAATCCGAAGGCAGCTGCATCAGCCTCTCCTGAGTTAATCGCCGAGACCGAGGCCTTATTTGCAGCTGTGGTCTCCGGGGAGTTTGATGCTGCTCTTGAAGCCCCTGAGCCTGTAGAGGCCGTTCGTGATGATCCTGCAGAGATATCGCATGAGGCTGGTGTTGAGCGGCGTGCCGGTAAGGCGGGCGAGGAGGAATCTGAGGAGCCTGAGTCTTTAAGTGATCTTGAGCGTCTGCAATTTGCGAGCGTTGATGAGTTACCCCTGAGTTTGCGCGATGAGGTCTGGTCTGATCTCGATGGTTTAGATGATGATGCGGATGATGAAGATACGGTTAAGCTTCACAAAGTCTTGGCAGATGCAGGCATGGGATCACGACGCGAGATGGAAGATCTGATTATTCAGGGTCGTGTTTCAGTGAACAGCATGCCGGCCCACATTGGGCAGCGTGTTGGCCCCAGCGATATTGTTCGCATCAATGGTAAGGTCGTGCATCGCAAGATCCCGACGAAGCCCCCTCGTGTGATTCTGTATCACAAACCCGCTGGAGAAATTGTGAGTCAGGCTGACCCCGAAGGACGCCCCAGCGTGTTTGATCGCTTACCAAAACCTCGCCAAGGCCGCTGGATTGCTGTAGGCCGTTTGGATTTCAACACCGAGGGATTGTTACTCTTCACGACCTCAGGAGAACTTGCTAATCGCTTAATGCATCCACGTTATGGAGTTGAGCGTGAATACGCGGTGCGTATTTTGGGTGAGCTATCGGCGGAATCTGCCGAACAATTAAAAACAGGTATCACGCTTGATGATGGACAGGCGCGTTTCTTGCGTTTGAGTCAAGGCGGTGGTGATGGCGCGAATCGTTGGTACTCAGTTGCATTGACCGAAGGGCGAAATCGTGAAGTGCGTCGGATGTTTGAGGCAACTGGTCATGTGGTGTCACGTCTGATTCGAACCCGTTACGGTATTTTTATGTTGCCACCGCGTTTGCGTCGCGGGAAGTGGGAAGAGGTGCCGATGGAGAGCGTGGCGCAACTGATGCGGATGGCTGGTCTGAAGCTGCCCCAGAATATGGCAAAAGATAAAGGTCAGTCTCAGGGTCGATCCTCGCGAATGGACCCAGTGAGCGATCCGAATTTTCAGCCTGATCCCATGCAAACCTCCGTATCGTATTGGGGATCCAAGGAGGCGCTCACGCTAGCCACCCACCATGGGCATGGGGTATCGCACTTACCTGGTCAAGGTCGAGGTGCAAATGGTGGTGGAGGGCGCGGCGGCTTTGGGCAAAAACCCTCGCACTCCAGAGGAGGCAAATCGGGCTCACCCCGCTCGAAGGGTCAAAAAGTTCATCACGCCAGTGGGTTTAGTGCCCCAGCGGGCAATAGCACTGGGGGCCAGCGGCGACCCAATAAGGGTAAGCCGTTCAAGGGCCCACGCAAGCCCCGAAATTCAGGTGAAAGTTTCTGATTTCTCAGTGATTTTTCTGATTCAGGTATAATTCATACATACACCGGCTGATGTTGACATCAACGTAGGCTGGCCTGTTCTGGTAATGAGGAATATGGGCTTGTAAGCCCATTTTTTTTTGCCAAATGCGTTGTAAATGCAGTTTTATAACAGCGGTTGATTTGTGGGGAAGATGTGAAAGAACAGCAGATTATTTCTGCCGAGGTGCGTAATTTGGGCTACTCGCTCGTTGATATTGAGCGTGAGGGCCGTGGTTTATTGCGGGTCACGATTGAGAACCCCGACTATGAGCGCATGATCACCGTTGAGGATTGCGAGAAAGTGAGTCATCAGTTGACCTACACCTTTGCGGTTGAGAACGTGCCGTACGAGCGACTCGAGGTCTCGTCACCTGGTTTAGATCGACCGATTAAGTCTGGTGATGATTTTGTTCGGTTCGCAGGTTTGGAAATTGAACTGAAGTTACGAATTGCAGTAGGTAATCGAAAGAATTTTAAAGGGGTGTTGCAAGGCCTGATATCTGGGGTTGTCAACACACCGGATGCAAAGTTTAGTTTGTTATTTGAGGCGAGCGATGGCTCTCCAGCCGAACTGGAATTTAGTTTGTCTGAAGTAGAAAAAGCTCGTTTGGTCCCTGTTATTGATTTCAAAGGAAGAAAATCATGAGTCGTGAAGTTCTCATGTTGGCAGAAGCCCTGGCCCGTGAAAAAAATGTTGATCGTGAGATCGTATTTGAAGCTCTTGAGTTGGCGCTTGCCTCGGCAACCAAAAAACGGTACACCGAGGATGTTGATATTCGAGTTTCCATTGATCGCAACAGCGGTGAGTATGAGACCTTCCGCCGCTGGTTGGTGGTTCCTGATGAAGCTGGTCTTCAGGAGCCCGATAAAGAAATTTTGCAATTTGAGGCCAAAGAGCAAATCTCCGATATTGAGACGGGCGATTACATCGAAGAGCAAATCGAATCCTTAGCCTTTGGCCGGATTGGTGCCCAAGCCGCTAAGCAGGTGATCTTGCAACGCATTCGCGACGCCGAGCGTGAGCAGATTTTGAATGACTATCTGGAGCGCGGTGAAAAAATTATGACCGGCACCGTCAAGCGGGCGGATAAAAATGGCCTGATCGTGGAATCGGGTCGTGTCGAGGCATTACTGCGTCGCGATCAAATGATCCCCAAAGAGAATTTACGCTCTGGCGATCGTGTGCGTGCTTATATCCTGAAAGTGGATCGTGAGGCACGTGGTCCTCAAATTGAGCTCTCGAGAACATGCCCTGACTTCTTGATTAAGTTGTTTGAGAACGAAGTGCCCGAGATTGAGCAGCGTTTACTAGAAATTAAGGGCGCTGCTCGCGATCCTGGCATCCGAGCCAAGATTGCTGTAGTGACCCATGATAAGCGCATTGATCCGATTGGAACCTGCGTTGGTGTGCGTGGCACTCGTGTAACCGCAGTGCGTAATGAAGTTGCGGGCGAGGCCGTTGATATCGTTCTATGGTCTGAAGATCCAGCCCAATTTGTGATTGGTGCATTAGCGCCTGCACAAGTGTCATCGATCGTGGTTGATGAAGAGCGTCATGCGATGGATGTGGTGGTTGATGAAGAAAACTTAGCAATCGCAATTGGTCGTAGTGGTCAGAATGTACGTTTAGCTAGCGAGTTAACCGGCTGGCAAATTAACATCATGACCCCAGAAGAGTCTGCCGAGAAGTCAGAAAAAGAATCCGTGGCGGTGCGCCAACTCTTCATGGACAAACTCGATGTGGACCAAGAGGTCGCTGATATTTTGATCGAAGAGGGCTTTAATTCTCTTGAGGAAGTTGCCTACGTGCCGCTCTCTGAGATGCTTGAGATCGATGCATTTGATGAGGACACGGTTAATGAGTTACGGACTCGTGCGCGCGATTCCTTGCTGACCATGGAGTTAGCAAAAGAAGAGCGTCTTGAAGAGGTCTCTCAAGATTTGCGCTCGCTTGAAGGTCTCTCCACCGAATATATTGCAACCTTAGCCGAGAACCAAGTGCATACGCGCGATGATCTGGCTGGATTGGCTGTAGATGAGCTCGTTGAGATGACGGGTATGGATGAAACAGCAGCCAAAACGCTCATTATGAAGGCGCGCGAACATTGGTTTAATGCATGAGGGGAAGCGCATGGCGACAACAACTGTAAAAGCATTAGCCGAGGAGCTCAAACGCAGCCCCGCTGATTTATTGGAACAACTCAAGGCCGCTGGAATCGATAAGGAATCCGAGGCTGACAAGATCACCGATAAAGATAAGACCGCGTTACTGGCTTACCTTCAAAAAGCACACGGCAGTGCTGAGCCTGGTGTGCGTAAAAAGATCACTCTTACCAAGCGCGAGACCAGCGAAATCCGTCAAGCAGATTCAGCGGGGCGAACCCGCACCGTGCAAGTTGAGGTGCGCAAAAAGCGTGTTTTAGTTAAGCGTGATGATGCTGGTAAGGCAGATGAGCCGACTGAGGCAAAGCCAACTGCAGCAGTTGAGACCAAGCCTATTCTTTCCGATGAGGAGTTAGAAAAGCGTGCCGCGGAGGCTGCTCGTCAAGCGGAACTCTTGGCGCGACAAGAAGCCGAAATGAAAGCGGCGAGTGAGGCCAAGCAAAAGAAGATAGAAGCTGAGCAAAAGCCAAGCAAGGTAGAGGCCGAGCAAGAGGCTGCTAGCAAAGAGCAGGCCAAAAAGGAGTTGGCTGAACTGCAATCACGCCGCGCGGCGGCAGAGGCTGAGGTGTCGGCAATTCGGGACATGATGAGTGCCCCGGCGCGCGTACTAAAAGCTCCAAGTGAGATCGCCAGTGAAGAGGCTAAAAAAGGCACTTTGCATAAGCCAGTTAAAGCAGATGGCGGCGATGATAAGAAAAAGCCCACTAAGGTTGGCGGCAAGCTGATTAAGTCTTCTGAGACTTCCTCCACCTGGCAAGAAGAGGGTGCAAAGCGCAAGGTTGGCCTAAAAACACGCGGCGACCTTACTGGTGGCTTAGGCGGTGGCTGGCGAACAGGCGGCGGTCGTAAGAAACAGCAGCATCAAGACGATAACCCTGCGAGTAATTTCCAGGTTCCCACGGAGCCGATTGTGCGTGATGTGCATATTCCTGAGACCATTACCGTAGCGGATCTAGCCCACAAAATGTCAGTCAAGGGTGCTGAGGTCATCAAATTACTGATGGGTATGGGTCAGATGGTGACCATCAACCAAGTGCTGGATCAAGACACTGCAATGATCATCGTGGAAGAGATGGGTCATAAAGCCCATGCTGCTAAATTAGACGATCCAGAAATTGATCTTGGTGCGGCGGCTGAAGATGCCCCATTGATGCCAAGGCCACCCGTTGTAACTGTGATGGGTCACGTCGATCATGGCAAAACATCGCTCTTAGATAAGATCCGAGTTGCAAAAGTGGCAGCAGGCGAAGCGGGTGGTATTACACAGCATATCGGCGCTTATCACGTCGAGACCCCACGTGGTGTCATCACCTTCTTGGATACCCCAGGTCATGAAGCCTTTACAGCAATGCGTGCGCGCGGTGCAAAGGCGACCGATATCGTGATCTTAGTGGTGGCTGCCGATGATGGCGTAATGCCGCAAACGCGTGAAGCGATTCATCATGCGAAAGCCGCCAATGTGCCCCTAGTGGTAGCGATCAATAAGATCGATAAACCCGAAGCCAACCCCGATCGCGTTAAAACCGAATTGGTGAGCGAAGAGGTAGTGCCTGAAGAGTACGGTGGTGACTCACCATTTATCGGAGTGTCAGCAAAAACTGGTGAAGGTATCGACACCTTGCTTGAAAACGTATTGTTGCAAGCCGAAGTGTTGGAGCTTAAGGCTCCTAAAGAAGCACCTGCCCAGGGGATTGTGATTGAAGCGCGCCTGGATAAAGGTCGTGGTCCGGTGGCCACTGTGCTGGTTCAATCTGGCACATTAAAGCGTGGCGATATGTTGTTAGCTGGCCAGTCCTATGGCCGTATTCGTGCGATGTTGGATGAAAACGGCAAATCAACCAATGAAGCAGGGCCATCGATTCCGGTTGAGATTCAAGGTTTATCGGAAGTGCCTGATGCTGGGGAGTCTTTCCAGGTGGTTGCTGACGAGCGTAAGGCCCGTGAGATTGCACTATTCCGTCAAGGCAAGTTCCGAGACGTCAAGTTGGCCAAGCAACAGGCGGTCAAGTTAGAGAACATGATGGAGACCATGGGCGAGGGTGCCGTCGAAGCCAAGATTCTGCCGATCATTATTAAAGCCGATGTGCAGGGTTCCCAAGAGGCGCTCTCACAGTCACTGCAAAAGCTATCTACCGATGAGGTGAAGGTGCAAATCGTGCATGCTGCCGTTGGTGGCATCACCGAAACCGATGTCAATCTTGCGATTGCTTCAAAAGGCGTGATTATTGGCTTTAATTCGAGGGCTGATGCAGTAGCGCGTAAGCTTGCCGAGAGTAATGGCGTGGATATTCGCTATCACAACATTATTTATGACGCGGTCGATGAAGTGAAAGCAGCCTTAAGCGGCATGTTGACACCAGATAAGAAGGAAGAAATTACTGGATTAGTTGAGATCCGTCAGGTCTTCCATGTGTCCAAGGTTGGTGCCATTGCGGGTTGTATGGTGCTCGATGGAATCGTCCGTCGTAACTCACGGGTGCGCTTATTACGCGATAACGTCGTCGTGTGGACCGGTGAACTCGACTCCCTAAAGCGCTTCAAAGATGATGTGAAAGAAGTGAAAGGTGGATTTGAGTGCGGCCTTTCCTTGAAAAACAACAATGACATCCAAGAGGGTGATCAACTTGAAATCTTTGAAGTCACTGAGGTCGCAAGAACCCTCTAATCATCATGCACAAAACCAGTCCTCATCGTCATCAGCGTCTCGCGGATCAAATTCAGCGCGACCTTGCAGAGTTGATTCCCCGGGAATTGCGTGATCCCTTGAATGGTTTGATTACTATTCAGGCGGTGGAGCTTTCTCCTGATCTTGCGCATGCGAAGGTGTATTTCACAGTTTTGGGTGGCGATTCACAGTATGCGCTGGGATCACTCCAAGAAAAAGCCGGATATTTGCATTCCCTCCTCTTTAAGCGGATGCACACCCATACCGTACCCACTTTGCATTTTGTGTTTGATACCTCGATAGAGCGAGGCGCAGAGATGTCGCGATTAATTGATCAGGCCTTGGGCTCAAAGCCTAATTAATAGCGATGGCGCAACGAATTGATGGGGTGGTCTTACTAGACAAACCCAATGGCATGAGTTCCCAAGGTGCGGTCACTGCGATCAAGCGCTTTTTTCAGGCAGAAAAGGCTGGTCATACCGGTACCTTAGACCCAATGGCGACTGGTTTATTGCCCATTTGTTTGGGTGAGGCTACCAAGTACTCTCAAGATCTTTTGGACGCTGATAAGACCTATATCGCAACCCTGCGCTTTGGCATCGAAACTGATACGGGTGATGCTGAAGGGCAAATATTGGCAGAGCGATCGACTGCTGAAGTTGTGGATGATTTGATGGCCAAAACACTCTTGGAGGCAATCTTGCCTAAATTCATGGGTGACATTGAGCAGATTCCACCGATGTACTCCGCCTTAAAACGCGATGGCAAGCCCCTTTATGAATACGCGCGTTCGGGCGTGGAGATTGAGCGTGAGCCCCGAAAAATTACAATTTACTCGATTCGTCTCGTCGCAATTCATTGGCCTCACGTAGAGATTGAAGTCCATTGCAGCAAGGGAACGTATATTCGGGTCTTGGCTCAAGACATTGGTAACGCATTGGGCTGTGGCGCTCATTTGAGCGCATTGCGACGCACCAAGGTTGGCCACCTCAGTTTGGAGCAGGGTTGCACCCTGGAGACCCTTGAAAACACCCCTAAGGTATTGCTCCCAGTGGATGCCTTGCTACAAACTCTGCCTGAGTTGACCGTAGATGACCAACAAGCTAAACGTCTAGAAATGGGTCAGCGCGTGCCATGCGCACTCAATCGTGCTAGTCAGTGGGCTAATTCTTTATTCCGGATTTATCGCAGCCAAGCCTTACCGCAAAACTTTATTGGAACAGCGGATTGGCGCAGTGGAGTGTTACACCCAAGGCGATTTATCGCTCAACGACTTTTGAACCAAAACTAATTGATCTTTTTGTAAAGCAACTCATGACCAAACGCGCACTTCGTAATATCGCCATCATCGCCCACGTTGACCACGGTAAAACCACTTTGGTTGATCAACTCTTACGGCAATCTGGAACCTTTCGTTCGAATGAAAAAATCTCCGAACGAATCATGGATTCTAATGATCTTGAGAAAGAGCGTGGTATCACCATCTTGGCTAAAAACTGCGCTGTGGAGTATGAGGGCACGCACATCAATATTGTGGATACTCCTGGGCACGCAGACTTTGGCGGCGAAGTAGAGCGCGTTCTTTCGATGGTAGACGGCGTATTGCTACTGGTCGATGCGGTTGAGGGGCCGATGCCCCAAACCCGTTTTGTAACCAAGAAAGCTCTTGCTTTGGGCTTAAAGCCGATCGTTGTGATCAATAAGGTCGATCGCCCTGGAGCTCGTTGTGATTATGTGATTAATGCAACTTTTGAGCTCTTCGATAAATTAGGAGCAACCGAAGAGCAGTTGGACTTCCCGGTCATTTATGCCTCTGGCTTAAATGGCTATGCCGGCACCGATGAGAATGTACGCTCTGGTGATATGCGCCCACTCTTTAATGCAGTACTAACGCATGTGCCAGTGCGCGATGATGAAATCGATGCCCCATTGCAGTTGCAGATTTCATCGATTGATTACAGCAACTATGTGGGCAAAATTGGTGTAGGTCGGATTCGGCGCGGCAAAATTAAACCCGGTATCGATGTGGTCTGCATCAATGGTCCCGATGGCACACCCTTTAAGGGTCGCATCAATCAAGTGCTGAAGTTCAAGGGTCTTGAGCGCGAAGTGGTTGATGAAGCCATTGCGGGTGACATTGTTTTGGTGAATGGTATTGAAGATTTGGCGATTGGTACGACGATCTGCGCACCTGAGCAGGTCGATGCTTTGCCGATGCTCAAGATCGATGAGCCAACCCTCACCATGAACTTCATGGTGAACACCAGCCCTCTCGCTGGCCGTGAAGGGAAGTTTGTGACCAGTCGGCAAATTCGGGAGCGCTTGGATCGCGAGCTCAAATCCAATATGGCTTTGCGGGTGCGCGACACCGATGACGATACCGTATTTGAAGTATCGGGTCGGGGCGAGCTCCATCTCACCATTTTGGTTGAGAACATGCGACGCGAGGGCTATGAGTTAGCTGTGTCACGACCCCGTGTGGTGTTTCATGAAGAAAATGGCGTGAAGTTAGAGCCCTACGAGAACCTCACGGTGGATGTGGAAGATTCGACGCAGGGTGGGGTGATGGAAGAGTTGGGTAAACGTAAAGCCGAGCTGCTCGATATGGTGAGCGATGGTAAAGGACGTACGCGTCTTGAGTATCGGGTTCCAGCGCGAGGTTTGATTGGATTTCAGGGGGAGTTTATGACTCTCACCCGTGGTAACGGACTCATGAGCCATAACTTTGACTCGTATGGCCCTGTCAAAGATGGTATTTTGGGTGAGCGCCACAATGGTGTATTAATTAGCCAAGACGATGGGGATGCGGTTGCCTATGCATTGTGGAAGCTGCAAGACCGTGGCCGTATGTTTGTCTCTCCGGGCGACCCGCTCTATGAGGGCATGATTATTGGCATTCATAGTCGTGATAATGATTTGGTCGTCAATCCCATTAAAGGGAAGCAGCTCACCAACGTGCGTGCCTCTGGAACCGATGAGGCAGTACGCCTCGTTCCACCCGTGCAACTTACTCTGGAATACGCGGTGGAATTTATTGCCGATGACGAGTTGGTGGAGGTGACCCCCAAGAGCATTCGCTTACGCAAGCGCTTTCTGAAAGAGCATGAGCGTAAGAAGGCCTCGCGCGAGGAGGTGTAAGCCTTTCATCCCCCTTAAGAAAAATGTAGTAACATTGCTACATTTAATGGATTGTGGGGAATGAAATGCCCAAGACCTTATCAAGCCGCGAATTTAATCAAGACAGCAGCGGTGCCAAAAAAGCCTGTCAATCGGGCCCGGTATTTATTACGGATCGAGGCAAGCCATCGCACGTTTTGATGCGCTATGAAGACTACCAACGGGTGATTGGTCAACAAAAAACCATCCTTGATCTTGTGGGTATGCCTGGATTGGCTGAGATCGAGTTCGAGCCTGCGAAAATAAAACGCTTTACCAAGCCAAGCGATCTTTCCTAATGTATCTTCTCGACACCAATGTCATCTCTGAGCTCAGAAAAGCAGGTACCTCCAAAATTCATCCACAGGTTCATGATTGGGCACAATCGATTGCCCCATCTCGGATGTTTCTCTCGGTGATCAGCATTCTAGAAATTGAACAAGGCATTCTGTCGGTTGCGCGCCGAGATAAAAAGCAGGGCCAGTTATTAAAAAAATGGCTGATGCAAATGATTCTCCCGGTATTTGCTGATCGGATTATTCCAATTGATGTTCCAATTGCACTCCGCTGCGCTGATCTCCATGTTCCCAATCCATCTTCGGAGCGGGATGCCATGATTGCAGCGACCGCGATTGAGCATCGCCTGGCACTGGTTACGCGCAATACCAGCGATTTTGATCCAGCTAAGTTGAAGTTAATCAATCCTTGGGACTAATTGCATGAGTACCAAGCGCTTAGCCATCGCTCCCATGATGGAGTGGACCGATCGTCATTGCCGGTCATTCCATCGAATGCTGACCAAGCGTGCCGTACTGTATACCGAGATGGTGACCACGGGGGCGCTCTTGCATGGGGACCAGGCACGGCATTTGGATTTCAGTCAGGAAGAGCACCCGGTCGTTTTACAACTCGGCGGCAGTGATCCTGCAGAGCTTGCCCAATGTGCAGCACTGGCCCAGCAATGGGGCTACGATGAAATCGATCTCAATTGTGGCTGCCCCTCCGAGCGGGTCCAAAAGGGGGCATTTGGGGCATGCCTAATGGCCGAACCTGAACTCGTAGCCCAGTGCGTGAGTGCGATGCGTGCTTCCAGCGATCTACCGATTTCGGTTAAGCATCGTTTGGGGCTCGATCAAATGGATGCGGCCCAATCGCCGCGTGACTACCAATTTGTATTGGATTTTGTGCTGGGAGTGGCCGCTGCGGGCGCTTCACAGGTCACCATTCATGCCCGCAATGCGATCCTAAAAGGCCTATCGCCTAAAGAAAATCGTAGTAAGCCCCCATTGCATTATGAGGTTGCTAAGCAGATACGTCATGATGCACAAAAGCACTATCCAAATCTAAACGTATTACTCAATGGTGGCTTAGAATCCAATCACGATATCGCGCAGCATTGGTCTGATTTTGATGGTTTTATGATAGGTCGCGCTGCCTATCATTTTCCGGCGATGCTATTGGGCTGGGATGATCTCATCGAAAGCAATGGTGATGCGGTAGGTTATCTGTTTAGTGAGGCCGACTGGCACCGAGTTCAAATCGGTTTAATTGCATACAGTCAAGCCTGGCTGGCCCATTGCAATGGACATCGTAAAGACTTTTACTTAGGAGCAATTACTCGGCACATCATGGGCTTAGCACACGGGCGCGCAGGGTCGCGCCGGTGGCGTCAACGTTTATCCGATCATCATGCCTTGTCAAAGGTTAAAACACCAGATGCGATCGAAACCTTCTTTTTGGAAGCCAGTATGGAGCTAGGCGATTGGGCGCTATTTGAGCCCCCATCAATCAGCGTGGGGGCATAGTCGTTATAATAGGTATGTAGCAATGGTGGACGTAGCTCAGTTGGTAGAGTCCCAGATTGTGATTCTGGTTGTCGCGGGTTCGAATCCCGTCGTTCACCCCATTCGCTACTGACTCGGTCTCACGTCAATGACTTCAATAATCGCTTTATTGCGATCCGCCTCTCCGATAATCAGTTCACTGCGGTCCTGAACGGTTGGGATCACAATTTCTTCACAAATTGGTTTAGAACTAAACACGTTAAAGAAGCTGCAATCCTTTTTGGTCGCTGCAGACGTGGCGTGTTCAAGAGGTGAGCGTCCTGTGGTTACCGTTGAGGTCACGCTAACTGCGGTCATGGGGCTTGCCGCAGCCGCAGATCCTGCAGCGGTGCCAACACTACTCGCGGCTGCCATGAGAGGAGCCGCACAACCTTGTAACCCAGTGAGGCTAATTAAGAAAATAAAAAAACAGAGTAGGGTGAGCGCCCCTTGGTCACCGATTGATCGTTTGAATGGATTAGTTTGCGCGACACGCAAGGTTATAGACTCCAGCCGGCCAATCACCACTTACGATTGCCTCAAAACTGCTATCGGGGGTCTTGATTTCATCAACCACCTTACCTCCGCCACGCTTACCCGACATAAATTTGACCTCTAAGGGGCGGTATTGAACTTGCCCGCAGTGATATTCATTAAGACCAATGATGGAGTTGACGGGCAATTTAGTTTTAGGTTCAACCCCAGGCTTCTTCAGATCGAGCATTGATAGAACTTGTACCTTATCCCCAGATTTCTTAATGCTAGATTTATCAATCAAAATCGTGATGAACTCATTGCTGCCCAGTTCATCCCAGGCAGCTAAAGCAAAATTGGAAGAAAAAGCAAAGATCGAAACGCTTAGAAGCTGAAGAATGATTTTCATGATAATCCTCTGTAATTAGTAAGGATTGTAATGGGTCAATGCAACAACTCAAAACGACTTGGTCTTTAAGATTAATTCGCGCTGGACCCGTTTTGGCTTCATTGCCAACGGGATGACTTGATTATTTGCCCATGCATCGCTGAGATTGCGATAGCGTTGACTTTGAACCCAGCCGGACTGACCCGTCGGAAACATGAAGACCGATTGCTCTGGATCATTTAGGTCATAGATTGCTCGCAGACTTGGCGCATGATTGGCAGCAAAAGGCGCTTTGGAATTATTGAGCACAGGGCGCCCAACGTTGACCGTAAAGGCATCTCCTGGAAACGGGACGCTGACATTAAAGAGTCCCGACAAGAAGGGAATATTTTTGAAAGGGCGATGCTCGGAAACGGCGTGATGCGCTTTACCCCAGCGCCAATCGTTGGTGGATTTTCCATAACGTTGACTCAAATCATTTAAAGCGCGCTGCAAGGCAAGATTGGCGGCATCTTGGCAATTTTCTCGTTCTGCGGTAGTGTGTACATCGCACCACGGACTATTGGGATTGCTGATTTGATTGATAACCGCTCCCCGAAAATGGCGACGACCATATTCCTCGGTAAACGAATATCCCAAACGAGAGAATAAGATTCGTGTCAATTGATCAACCCAGGCATTGAAGACCAAAGCGGCTATCGAATCGGTACTCATGCCTCCATTAAAACCATCGATCGCCGATTGAATGCTTGACTGTAAGGTATGACCTGAACGCGCATTCTTGAATAAAGGTAGGAGAGGTTGGGCTCCCAAAGAAAGCACATCACCTTGCATCGCTTGCATGGAAGCGCGATCATGTTGGTCTTTTGCCCCAATCATGGCTGCGATGCGATCGTATCGAAAGGGGAGATCCCAGTCCCCAGTCAGTGGGTTGGGATTCGTTGCAGAAACAATTTCTTGATTGGCACTTGCTAGCCACTCTGAGCCTGGATTCGAAAAACTGGGCAATTGCTCAAACGGTATATATGCCGCCCAATCATATTGGCGCTCCCACCCTAGAGCCGGTGCAACTCCATATAGACCCTGGTGCAATTGCCTGCGTGGCGCAATCCCAGCAACTTGCAATGCAATATTACCTTGAGTATCTGCTATCGCTACGGTTTGCATTGGGGCATAGTGGTAACGCAAGGCGACTTTTAATGAGTCAACCGAATCGGCTCGATTCATCAGAATGCCACCCATCAAAGTTTTGTTCTCGATATCTAACGCAGTCCAGCGTAAGGCCAGTGCATAACGATCGGTATCAATTACTTTTCTAGTGCGTGCATGACTATCCGAGATGATGGGGCCATGGCGACTGTGCTTCACCACAAATCGTAGAGGTGGTTTATCTTTGATCTGGATAATCTCCTCGCGCGCCAAAAAGGAGATCGGACCGTCGGGGCCAATGTATTGATTAGGATTGGTAGGATCAATCTTTTCCAGATAAAGATCTTGTACGTCGGGTCCAGTATTCGTAAATCCCCAAGCAATTTTGTCGGTCCTTCCCAAAACAATGGCTGGGATACCTGGCAGAGTCGCGCCAATTACATTTAAGCCCGGGGCTTCTAGGTGTGCAAAGTACCAGGTGGATGGTGCACTTAGACCTAAATGCGGATCGTTTGCCAGCAGAGGTTTACTAGAGATCGTTTTCTTACCAGTGAGCACCCAGTTGTTGGAGCCCAAGCCCTCTCGTTGATCGCTTAGCCACCCTACAGTATCAGCATGCTTTAACAAGTAAGACTCGCCATCACGCGAAGTTTGAACTTTGGATTGAGCAGGTCTAAAAACTTGATGCTCGCGATACAGCTTAGCAAAATCCATGGAGGTGACTGGGTTGGTTCCCGGGTAGGGCGGCATGACCTGCCAAATATCAGCCGTATTGAGATATTGAGAGAGCTCTAAGCGAAATAATTCTTTTTGCCAGTTATCGCCCAGATCCAATGCCATCATTAATGACCAAGCAACGCTATCCGCAGCAGACCAATAACCAGGTTTGGATCCGGTCAAAAAATACTCAATTGGCAAAGCCCAGCCCAGTGATTGATTGCCAGCGTTGACCCCATCGGCATAAGCCTGAATCAATTGCTTGAATTCAGCAGGGTAGCGTTCGAACTGTTTTTCAGCTGCCTGTTTAATGCCTAAGGTGCGGATAAAGCGATCAAGCGACACCGTGCGCTCACCCAAAATTTCTGAGAGACGTCCTGAAGCCAAGCGCCGACTAATCTCAAGTTGCCAAGAGCGCTCGGTAGCATGAATAAATCCCAGAGCGTAATACGCATCGCGTTGCGATTTTGCTTTGATGTGTGGGACGTCGTTCTCATCAAACTGAATGTTTACCGCCTGAGCTAGGCCAGCACTAATAACGGTCCCGGAGGAATTAGTTTTAGCGCTAATCCAGTAAACCACCATTAGAACGATTAGGCAAAATACGGCAATCCCAATTGCATATAGAAAATAACGTACCAATTTTTTGAGGGAAGCATTAAGCCTTGAGGATTTCATGTCAACATTGAGCTATCACAAAAAACCCCGCCGAAGCGGGGTTGATTAGTTTGAACATTACTTATAAAGGACCTGCGGTAACCACAAGCCAATTTCTGGGAATACATACAGCAGAATAAGTGCGATGACTTGAATGCCCATAAATGGCAGCATCCCTAGGAAGATCTGATTTAAGGTCACATGGGGAGGTGCAACGCCCTTCAGGTAAAACGCTGACATCGCAACGGGTGGCGAGAGGAAAGCGGTTTGTAGGTTGAGGGCAACCAAGAGACCAAAGAACAGTGGATTAATGCCAAAGTCATCAAGTAATGGAACAAAGATTGGCATGAAGATCACGATGATCTCGGTCCATTCCAAAGGCCAGCCTAATAAGAAAATAATGACTTGCGACAGAATCAAGAACTGCAATGGGCTTAGACCTAAGGAAAGCACCCATTTTTCAACTAAGTCTTGACCGCCAAGCAATGCAAAAGCAGCAGAGAAGATGGAGGAACCCACAAAGAGCCAACAGACCATCGCGCCCGTCTTCGCCGTTAGGAAGACCGACTCTTTAATCACGGTCATATTGAGCTGCTTATAAGCAGCCGCCAATATAAATCCGCCAATGGCGCCGACTGCTGCTGCTTCGGTTGGGGTTGCCAGACCAAAAACGATGGAGCCCAATACGAACAAAATCAAAACTGCGAGTGGGAAGAAAGAGCTCAAGAGCATCTTGAAGATTTCAAGGCGAACCCAGGTCAACAGGGCGTAGTAAATCAACAAAACAGCCCCCAAAATACCGGTCATGATCCAGAACCACAATGGCGCATCAACGGGTTTGGGCGGTTCTGCTGCCGCAACCGGCTCGGCAGGGCCTGAGCTCTGAGCTACTGGTTTTTCATCTTCAGCACCGGGAGGTAAAGATAGGCCGCTACTGGACGTATCTTTCTCAGCGCCAGGGGGTTCATTCAGGCCCGTGGAGCTTGGGCCACTCGAGTAGTCACCACCGCTACCTGCCTCACCCATCGGAATGACATCCATGCTAATGACTTCAACGGGCTTAGTGGCTACTTGATAAATGGAAGCGGTAAAAGCAACAAAGACGATGAGTGGGATCAGGGCAATGAACAGCGATTTCAGCATCTCTTTGCCGCTGACATTGATATTGCGCTTACCTTTAAGACCAAGCAATAGAGCGGGGATCACTTTTTGACTAATCTTCTCGCCAAGCTCGGTATAGCTCATTGGCAGCGGTACTTTGCGCTCAGACTCAGCCAATGGCGGCATGAGATTTGGTTTGAGTTTAGCCAAAAGGATTACATAACCAATGTATAAGCTGGCCAACATGATTCCTGGGAAGAATGCGCCCGCATACAGTTGTACAACCGATACGCCTGCAGTAGCGCCATAGACAATTAACAGAACTGATGGCGGAATCAAAATACCCAAGCAACCACCAGCTGTAATACAGCCAGCAGATACGCGGGTGTCATAACCCGCTTTTAACATTGCGGGAAATGCTAAAAGACCCATCAATGTCACCACCGCACCTACAATACCGGTTGCTGTTGCAAATACAGCGCAGGTAAAAATCGTGGCGACTGCAAGCGAGCCGGGAACACGAACCAAAGCCAAGTGAAGTGATCTAAATAGCTTCTCAATGAGGTTAGCACGCTCAACCAAATAACCCATAAACACAAAGAGCGGGATGGAGATCAAAACGTCATTGGTCATGACCGCGTAGGCACGCTGCACCATGAGGGATAAGGTGTTTTGTAGAGCGAGATCAGGGTTTTGAAAGCTGTAAGCAAAAAACGTGAAGATCATGCCCATACCCATTAAGGTAAATGCGGTAGGGAAGCCAAGCATGATTGCAACCACAACGAGGGAGAGCATCAGTAGGCCAACATGCCCACTCTGAATATTGCCCCATGGCATTAAAACGATGGTCAATAAGACCACCAAAGCCATGATCGAAAAGCCAAATAGAAGTTCTTTACGCATAATGATTATTCCTTATCCTTGCCAACCATCGCTTTGAGTGCATCAACGTCGACTTCCTCAACGTCCTGCTCACGCGAGGGCCACTCACCCTCTTTGATGCAAACCACACAGCGTAAGATTTCAATAATGCCCTGAATGAGAAGTACTACACCGGCGATCGGGATAATTGTTTTAAAAGGGTAGATGGGAGGGCCATCTGCAGTAATAGATGAGTGTTCCAAAATTCGCCACGAGTCGGCAGCGTAACCATAACCAGCGTAGGCAAGAGCAATCACGCCTGGAATGAAGAACACAATATACAGAATGAGATCAAAAATCGCTTGAGTGCGGGGCTTTAAAAAGCCGTACAAGATGTCGCCACGAACGTGCCCATTTTTTGCCAAGGTATAAGCGCCCGCCATCATGAACATGGTGCCGTACATCATGATTTGGGCATCAAATGCCCAAGGATTGGGGCTATTCAGTACATATCGGGAAAATACCTCAAAGCCAATCAGAGCAGTCAAACTAACGACCAGCCAAGAAAAGCAATGACCAATAAATGTTGAGACTTTGTCAACGGTTAAAAAAAGGTTTTGCATGGCTACACCTACGGTTTAGATATAAGAAATGGGATGGTTATTTGCTAACCATCCCATTGGTTTACAGCAAGCCGGTATTCTAACAAAAACCGGCTAAGTTGATGCTGACTTAGGCCTTTTTAGCAGGAGCTGCTGGCTGGCCAAAGTAGTGGTCATACGCCATGCGACGACCGGTTGTGGTATCGAGATCCCACTTAACGGAGCGTTTTGCAAAGGCGCGCTGTGAGTCGACAATCTTCTTAAAGAGTGGATTCTCAGCGGATTTCTTGGCAACCACATCATCAAATACCTTCAACTGGGTACGCAATACCGAGTCAGGGGTCTTGTAGAACTTAACACCTTGCTTGGTTTGCATTTCCTCGTAAGCGGATGAGTAGCGATCCACAGCCTTCCATGACATATCTGCAGATGCAGCATCTACCGCATAGTCGAGGACGGCGCGAAGTTTTGCTGGAAGGGCGTTGTACTTGGTGCCGTTAAAGAGAATCTCAAATTGCTCGGCATTCTGATGGTAGCTTTGCAACATGCAGATCTTCGAAACGTCTGGGAAACCTAATTGACGGTCAGAGGAGGCATTGTTGAACTCAGCAGCATCCAATAGGCCACGATCCATCGCTGGAATAATTTCGCCACCGGGTAGGGCATTCACGGAAGCGCCCATCGCGGTGAACATGTCAATCGCAATACCGACGGTACGGTACTTGAGGCCTTTGAGATCTTCCGCTTTGGTGATTGGCTTTTTGAACCAACCAAGAGGTTGCGAAGGCATTGGTCCGTAGACATAGGACTTGACGTTTGCGCCCACGGTCTTGTAGAGCTCCTCGAGGAACTGTTGGCCGCCGCCGTATTTGTGCCATGCAAGCAGCATGTTCGCATCCATACCAAAGGAGGGTCCTGATCCCCATAGGGCTAGTGCAGAGTTCTTACCATAGTGATAAGCAACCACACCGTGACCACCATCTAATGTACCCTTTGATACTGCATCGAGAAGACCGAATGCAGGAACAACAGCACCAGCAGGCAGAACCTCAATCTTGAGTTCGCCACCAGTCATGTCATTTACTTTCTTAGCGAAGTCGAGTGCATACTCGTGGAAAATATCTTTCGCAGGCCAAGTGGATTGGAAGCGGAAGGTTTGGGTTGCTCCCTGACCTTGAGAGATCATTGGGAAGCTAAGGGCTGCTGCTCCAGCACTACCGACTGCTGCACCTTTTAAAAATTTACGGCGTGGTGCTTGTTTTTTGGTTTCGGACATTCATATCTCCTGGTTAATATCAATTAAATACTGCATGTAAAGCAGAAAGAAATTGTAGGATTATTGGTAAGAATCATATATGGGGTAAACCCTTTGTTTGCATGGCTTCATGGTTATTTTTAAAGGCTGTGCGGTGAGGGCCAGTTCCCCGCTCGTGATACGATTCAATATGCCAATCATTGTTGCAACGCATCACCATGCGTAAAGTTTTTATTACAATGTTGGATTGCGTTTGCCCGAGTGGTGAAATCGGTAGACACAGCAGATTTAAAATCTGCCGCTCATAAAAAGGGCGTGCCGGTTCGATTCCGGCCTCGGGCACCAATTATGGATTTCGGACGCAGCGAAATCCAATGTAGACCACCACTGTGTTCTCAGGCTTGGTTGCCACATTCCCCTCCATTTGTTGTTCTGGTCCGTACCACCACGATGCCCCGCGGGTAATGCGCTCATTGTTAACTTTAGTTGACGTCCATTCCCATACATTGCCACCCATATCAAAGAGCCCATTGACGCCTGCTTGGGTAGCGCCGGCGGCCACATGACCGTCGCCACGGAGCAAACTTCCTGCCGGGGCCAAGCCTTTATAGTTTCCACAGGCTGAACTTAAGCAATGGGAGCCCTTCGGGGTGCTGCCATTTGGGTAGGGGTAACGTTGCCCCCGCTGAAAACCTGCCGGCGGGGCTTTACGTTGCTCTAAGAAGGCAGCCTCAACCCATTCTCTATCGGTGGGTAAGCGTTTGCCAAAAAACTCGCAGATCGCTTGGGCCTCAAAGGCGTTGAGGTGAACAGCGGGTTCATTATCTCCAGCTACTACTCCATAAGGCGTACGCCAAGTCCAGCCAGGTTTTTTCACAAAGCCCAATTCATATGAAGTGCCACCACCGGCCTTCTCAGCTGCGCTTTGAAATCCGGTTGCAGCGGCATAGCGTTTGACTTCGCCAATCGTCATCTCATGCTGATCCCAAAGAATGCCATGGACCTCAAGACTCGGGATGGTTGATTTCACAGGCTGAGCGTGCGCATGAAAAATCAATGTCAGAAATGAAAATATGCAAATTTTTCTAATTGTGAGAATATTCATATAAGTTTGTTAATCGCAATCGTCATAAACAAGCATTTTTGCTGAATTCCAAATCGTTTGCACAACGGAATTTTTGAGCAGCCAAGTTCATGAAAAAATACATTCTCTTTCTTCTCAGTACGCTTTTCCTAGCCCAAACGGTTTGGGCGAATCCAGAGCCAGCTAAAAATACTCGAGAGCTAGCAAAGGGGGATGCGCCCATGACTGCAGAGGTATTGGCAGTCTTTTTTACTCCTCCGACGGGAGCGGCGCGTGGATTAATTCGTTATTTAGATGGCGCCAAGAAAAGCGTTCAGGTGATGACCTATAGCTTTACTTATCTAGAGATTGCAGAAGCGCTTGCTAGGGCAGCCAAACGCGGTGTGGAAGTGCAGGTGATTCAGGATGGGCCAACTGCAGCAAATAACTTTGATGTGATCCCGGTATTGCTGAAAGGAGGCGTCTCAGTGCGAGGCAATAAAGCCCACCGTATTTTTCATCATAAGGTGATGATTATCGATGGCGAGATTGTCGTAACCGGGAGTTATAACTTCACGAATAGTGCCGAGAAAAGCAATGCCGAGAACATGATCATTTTGCGCTCAACCCCCTTAGCGCAGCAGTATTACAAAAACTTTATCTCGCATTGGGAGCGCAGTTATCCAATTACCACCCCGCCTGAGCGCAAGACAGCTAAACCTAATTAATCCGGCTCGGTTACGAAGCCTAATTTTGTTAAACCTGCACGCCGTGACGCGGCAAGTACTTGAGCCACCGCATCGTAACGTACGGATTTATCAGCCCGTAAGTTGATCTCGGGTTGGGGATCTTTCTTGGCAGCCTTGTCAGCATATGCGGTAAAGGTTGCCAGGTCGATCGGTGTGCTATTCCAAAAGATTTGACCTTTGCTATCAATGGTTAGTTGCACCGACTCTGGCTTTACTTCATTACGCACACTATTGGCCTTGGGAAGTTCGACCTTCACCGCTTGCTGGACGACTGGTAGGGTGATCATAAAAATGATAAGCAAAACCAGCATGACGTCCACCATCGGCGTCATATTGATCTCGGCCATCATGCCGTCTTCTTGCTGATCATTTGAGGGATTGCTAAAGGACATGATTAATCTTTCTGGGCAACGCGTGCACCAGTGACAAAGTAGGCTAAAAGATCGTTGGCAAAGCGATTGAGATCTGCAACCACTAAGCGATTAGTCCGATTGATCGTGTTGTAGCCAAGCACTGCTGGAATCGCAACGGCAAGACCAAAAGCGGTCATGATGAGTGCCTCACCAATCGGACCGGCGACTTGATCGATCTGTGCGCTCCCAGAGCTGCTAATGGCGATTAGGGCATGATAGATTCCCCAGACTGTCCCGAACAAGCCAATAAATGGTGCGGTTGCACCGGTGGATGCTAAAAAAGTTAATCCTTTTTGTAACTGAGCCGTTGAGGCATCAACCCCATTTTTTAAACTGCGCGCCATCCACTCGGAGTAATTAAGGGTCTGGAAGAGTTCGCGATGACTAGCACTTTGGTTCTGATGATGCGCCGAAGCTTCGTTACCAGTCTTTGCAACAATAAAGAAAGGATTGATCGCATGATTACTCAAGCTATTGAGTCCCTCATCAAAGGAGCGAGCTCGCCAAAAGGAATCTAGTTCACCTTTGAGGCGTTTGATATTGCGCAAACCCCATAGTCGACTGATCAAAATGACCCAGGTCACGATCGACATAAATAAAAGTAAAAGAGCCACAAAGTGAGTGACAAAGTCCCCTTGGGTCCAGAGATGGTGAAGGCCAAACGCGTTGTTCATATTAGGGACTCTTTAGGTTGAATTTAATTAATAGATTGGTTGAGATTTTAGTGGGACTGCCGTTAATGGTGTACGGTTTAAAACGATAGCGCTTGCCAATTTCCATTGCGGCTCGATCAAGCCTGGGATAGGAGCTAGACTGCAGTAGTCGGGCTTCTTCCACTTCACCGGACTCGCTAATGATGAGCCTAACCACCACTTCGCCTTGCTCGCCCGCTCGCTTTGAGAATGAAGGGTAATAGGGATCGGCGTCGGGTTGATAGACCACCACCAATTTGCCAATATCCGTTTGGATGGGGGTGCCGCTAACACCGCCGCCTGAAGTGGGGGGTGCAACATTTGCTGTTTGGGAGCTATCGGCAGCCTTGGTGGGCGGAGTTTCTGCTGCAGCTGCTACCTTTGGTGCGGGTGCTGGGCTTGGTGCGGGTGCCTCGGTCTTCTCCAGTTTTTTGGGTTGCGGCTTGGGAGTTGGTTTGGGCGCCTCAACTGGAACCTTAGGGGCTGGGGGTGCGGCAGTTTTGGCCGGCGCTTGCGGCGCCTCTGGAGCTAGAAGATTTGCCATGACCCGTTCGTCATTTTGATAATCCGGCGGCTTGGGACTTAAACCAAATTGAAAGGGAATGACTAATGACAAGTGCGCCAGAATAACCAGAGCAATGATGATGCGCTCATCCCGTGAGAAGGGGAGGTGCCAATGTGCGGAACTTGAGGCCATGCTCAAATCATCAATGATTGTTTATCGACGCTACGGAGTGACAGAGGAGTTTGCAATAAACGCGCTGCCATGGCCTTTAATGTATCCGCATTTGCAGTACTCAGCAACTTTAATGAGGCAAGCCCTGTTTCTTCAGCTAGGCCATGCTGCAGAAGCTGTCGACTCAACTGACGTACTACGGCGTCGCTGGTGTCGACGATGGTCATGGATGCACCAATGAGTTCCCTAATCTGGTTTTTCAGAAAAGGGTAATGCGTACAACCCAGAACCAAGGTGTCTGCTTGTGCCTCCACGATCCCTTTGAGATGTGTTTGCAATAGAGTATGCATGGCTGGAGATTCAATTTGTCCATCCTCAATGAGCGGCACTAAGCCGGCGCCTGCTTGCTTAATAAAGCGACAGTGACTTGGTAATGTAGCTAAGAGCGCATTGAACTTGTCGCTATTGAGGGTTGCCTCAGTTGCAAGCACACCCACAACACCATTTTGGGATTGCATCGCTGCTGGTTTGATGCCGGGCTCCACACCAATAATGGGTATTTGAAGCTCGGAGCGGATTTGAGCAATCGCTTCTGCTGTTGCGGTATTACATGCCACCACAATGGCATCGCAACCTTGATCAACCAAATAGCGACACATCTGCAAACTGCGCTTGGCAATCCAAGAGGCGGATTTTTCTCCATAGGGCGCATTGGCAGAATCGGCTAGGTAAATGTAATGATGCCGGGGTAGTTGCTTGAGCGCCTCATCCAAAATGGATAAGCCGCCAACCCCAGAATCAAATACACCGATCGTTGCCAAGGTTGCTTACCAGTCAGTCTATTAAGCGACGCTCACTGGAATCTTGCCAATTTTCATTTGCCATTCTCTGGGCCCCGTTTCATGCATGGAGATCCCTTGAGAGTCAACTGCCACAGTCACTGGCATATCGACTACATCGAATTCGTAAATGGCCTCCATGCCTAAATCTTGGAATGCAACCACCTTTGCATGCGCAATTGCTTTGGATACTAGATAGGCTGCGCCACCCACTGCCATCAGATATGCGGAGCGATGCTTCTTAATGGACTCGATTGCTACAGGGCCGCGCTCGGCTTTGCCAATCATAGCGATTAAGCCGGTTTGTCCTAACATCGTCTCGGTAAATTTATCCATCCGAGTGGCCGTTGTTGGTCCTGCTGGACCTACCGCCTCACCACGCACGGGGTCAACAGGACCGACGTAATAGATCACCCGATTTTTAAAGCTAACAGGTAAAGACTCGCCTTTAGCCAACATGTCGGCAATGCGTTTGTGGGCCGCATCACGGCCGGTGAGAATCTTGCCATTAAGCAATAGTGTCTGACCTGGTTTCCAGCTGGCCACTTCCTCGGGTGTTAAAGCATTGACATCGATTCGTTTGGATTGCTTGGTATCAGGTTGCCAAGCAACAGCAGGCCAGTCGCTTAGAGATGGGATATCAAAATGAGCTGGACCGTTACCATCAAGATGAAAATGAACATGGCGTGTTGCTGCACAGTTCGGAATCATTGCTACTGGTAAAGAGGCAGCGTGCGTGGGGTAGTCCATGATCTTCACATCGAGAACGGTTGCTAATCCACCAAGGCCTTGAGCACCGATCCCTAATTGATTGACCTTTTCATAGATTTCAAGGCGTAACTCATCAATGCGATTCTTGGGTCCGCGCGCAATCAGCTCTTGAATATCAATGGGCGCCATTAACGACTCTTTCGCAAGTAAAGCCGCTTTCTCAGGTGTGCCACCAATTCCGATTCCAAGAATGCCGGGAGGGCACCATCCAGCTCCCATCGTGGGAACAGTCTTCATTACCCATTCGACGATTGAATCGGATGGATTGAGCATCACCATTTTTGCTTTGTTCTCAGAGCCGCCACCTTTGGCTGCGCAGATCACCTCAAGTTCGTCGCCTGGCACGATCTCATAATGGATCACTGCGGGCGTGTTATCACCTGAGTTTTTGCGCTTGCCTGCGGGGTCTAAGAGAACCGAGCCACGCAATGGATTATCGGGATTCATGTAAGCACGCCGCACACCCTCATTGACCATGTCAGCAACACTCATGGTGGCGCCGCTCCAATTGATGTTCATGCCTACCTTTAGAAAGACCACCGCAATGCCGGTGTCCTGACAAATTGGTCGCTTACCCTCTGCGCACATTTTGCTATTAGTCAAAATTTGGGCAATCGCATCTTTTGCCGCTGGGCCTTGTTCAAGTTCGTAAGCACGCCCCATGGCTTGGATGAAATCCCGAGGATGGTAGTAGGAAATAAACTGGAAAGCGTCCGCAATGCTCTGAATCAGGTCGTCTTGGCGTATCGTAGGCATAGAAATATTTCAATAAGTGGAATGAAATAAGCATTTTAAGGGTTTGCCATAGGGCAAATCAGGACTTAATTCACTTATCGTCATATGAAACGATAGACCGATTGTTTGTTGTGTTGCCACTATAAGTTTTTAGAGAGGGTGTTATTCGTATGGAACCATTAATGCAAGAAAACCGGATTTTTAATCCACCCGCTGATTTTGTAAAAAACGCCGCCATTTCAGGAATGGACGCTTACAAAAAGCTATGTGCTGAAGCAGAGAAAGATTACGAGGGATTTTGGGGGCGCTTGGCTAAAGAAAATCTCTATTGGAAGCAAGTGTTCACGAAAGTGCTCGATGAGTCTAAGGCGCCTTTTTATAAATGGTTTGAAGATGGTACTACCAATGCTTCATACAACTGCCTTGATCGTAATTTGCAAAATGGCAATGCGAATAAAACCGCCATCATTTTTGAGTCGGATGACGGTAAGGTAACAAAGGTTACCTATCAAGAGTTACACGATCGTGTTTGTCAGTTGGCAAATGCTTTGCGCAAGCGCGGGATTAAAAAGGGTGATCGCGTCATTATCTATATGCCAATGTCAGTCGAAGGCGTGATCGCAATGCAAGCCTGTGCTCGCATTGGTGCAACTCATTCCGTTGTGTTTGGCGGCTTCTCTGCTAAATCCCTGCAAGAGCGCATCATTGATGCAGGAGCGGTGGCAGTGATTACTGCCGATGAACAAATGCGGGGCGGTAAGGCCTTGCCTCTAAAAACGATTGTGGATGAAGCGCTATCACTGGGTGGTTGCGAGAACATTAAAAATGTCATCATTTACAAACGTACGGGCGGCAATATTCCCTTCAAGGCCGGCCTTGATTCGTGGATGCATGAAGTAACTGCCAATGAAGCAAAAACTTGTGATCCAGAGTGGGTGAGCGCTGAGCATCCTTTATTTATTTTGTACACCTCAGGATCAACCGGCAAGCCAAAGGGTGTGCAGCACTCCACCGGTGGTTATCTATTGTGGACCATCCTGACGATGAAGTGGACCTTTGACATCAAACCAAGCGATATCTTTTGGTGTACTGCGGATATTGGTTGGGTCACTGGGCACTCCTACATTGCTTACGGCCCATTAGCAGTTGGTGGAACACAAATCGTGTTTGAGGGTGTGCCTACATTCCCGAATGCCGGGCGTTTTTGGGAGATGATCCAAAAACATAAAGCGACGATTTTCTATACGGCACCTACGGCGATTCGTTCTTTAATCAAGGCGTCCAATACCGACCCAGGTGTGCATCCCAAAAATTACGATCTCAGCTCATTACGTCTGTTGGGATCAGTGGGTGAGCCGATTAATCCAGAGGCCTGGATGTGGTACTACGAGAACATTGGTGGCTCACGTTGTCCGATTGCCGATACCTTCTGGCAAACCGAAACCGGTGGTCATATGATTAGCCCGCTGCCCGGTGCAACCCCCATGGTTCCTGGCTCTTGCACCTTACCATTGCCCGGCATTATGGCTGCGATTGTGGATGAAACGGGTAACGACATGCCAAATGGGCAGGGCGGTATTTTGGTTGTGAAGCGTCCTTGGCCCTCGATGATCCGTACGATTTGGGGTGACCCTGACCGCTTTGTCAAAGCGTATTTTCCAGACGAGTTTGGGCGCAAACTTTATTTGGCGGGTGATGGCGCGATTCGGAATAAGGATACGGGCTACTTCACCATCACTGGCCGTATCGATGACGTTCTCAACGTTTCAGGCCATCGCATGGGGACCATGGAAATCGAATCCACCCTGGTTGCCAATCCTTTAGTGGCAGAAGCTGCTGTTGTAGGGCGCCCTGATGACATGACCGGTGAAGCGATTTGCGCTTTTGTGGTTCTCAAAGGCAAGAGGCCCGAGGGGGAGGAGGCCAAGAAGATTGCGACCGAGTTACGCAATTGGGTGGGCAAAGAGATTGGCCCGATTGCAAAACCGAAGGATGTGCGCTTTGGCGATAACCTACCAAAGACCCGCTCTGGAAAGATTATGCGCAGACTCTTACGCGTGATTGCCAAGGGTGAGGACATCACGCAGGATACCTCCACGCTTGAGAATCCAGCGATCTTGGAGCAATTAAAGAAGTCACTGTAAGCTCATAAAAGCAACAGAAATCATCCGCTACTCTTCGAACCGTATAATGAACGGTTTCGGAGAGGTGGATGAGCGGTTTAAGTCGCACGCCTGGAAAGCGTGTGTAGGTTAATAGCCTACCGCGGGTTCGAATCCCGCCCTCTCCGCCAAGTGGTATGACGCGCTTTTTATACCCGATCCACCTTTCAGCTTTCAGGCCATTCAGTTAAATTATCTGTATGCATCCCCATGTGAACAAAAACCGGCTTGGTGAAGAGATCAAAAAAATACTGATCTTGTTCATTTATTTTTCAATCTGGTTCTGTTCGCTCGCATTTCTAAGTTTCTCAGTTGAGCGCTTACAAGGCTTTCCCTATATTCATATTGGTTTGGCTTTAGTGAAAGCATTCTTGTGCGCCAAATTCATGCTCATGGGCCAGATGCTGTATCCGATCGAGAGTAAGCGTGATAAACCGCTTATTGGGCAGATTCTGCCTCGCTCGATTGTCTACGTAGGCGTCGTTGTTTTGTTGAGCGCTCTCGAATCCGCTTTAGAGGGTTGGATTCATCATCGAGGCTTCATTAGTTCGTTGGCTAGTTTTGGAAATGGTGATTTCATTCATCTACTGGCGCTGAGTTTGATCTATTGGTTAATTGTGTTGCCTTATCTCACCTTTATGAGCTTGCAATCGGTTATCGGGTCGCCGGAGATGAAAAAGATTTTTTGGGGTTAACTTTTAATCGATGCGATTGTCTAATAATCGACCTCTCCGCATCACTCTAACATTCAGCGTGGTGCTGGCAATTTTGGCCAGTTTATTTTGGATCATTGGCGTTACATGGGCGCCCTCATGGATTAAAAAGCAAGTCGAGGAATACAGTCAGCAACTCGGCTATTCGGTTCAGATTCAATCCATTAGTGTCAAACCATTTCAATTAACTGCTCAGGTAGAGGGTCTGCGCCTTCAACAAATTCAGGGCAAGCAATTATTCGGATTGGATGCTGGTCTGATTCGTCTGCACTGGGGCAAATTAATGACCGGAGAGTTGGGGATTCGTGACTTACAACTCACGAATCCATCGATCTTGCTTGAGCGAGCACAGGGCGATGGATCCAAGTGGAACTGGATGCAGTTGATTGAGACCATCAATGCACAAAAACCACC